>NZ_LGDD01000293.1 GCF_001279695.1 Streptomyces sp. WM6378 | reverse complement strand
GCCTGCTACGACCCCGCCATCCACCGAACCAACGGGAAGATCAATACGCCCGCCGACCCGCCCCAAGCGCCATAGAGGTTGACTCAGGGAACTCATGACCAGACGTCCAGTCGCAGGATGCCCGCGGCCAGGCACATCACGGCGCCGATGGACAGGAGCACGATCAGGCTCTTCGGCATCCCCTGCTTGACGAAGGAGATGATTCCGCCGATCAGGAAGAGGCCGACCACGATCAGGATGGTGTTGAGACCGTTCATGCTTACAGGGCACCCTTGGTGGAAGGAAGGATTCCGGCAGCGCGCGGGTCACGCTCGGAGGCATAGCGCAGCGCCCGGGCGAGCGCCTTGAACTGGCACTCCACGATGTGGTGCGCGTTGCGCCCGTACGGTACGTGGATGTGGAGCGCGACCTGGGCCTGGGCGACGAAGGACTCGAAGATGTGCCGGGTCATCGTCGTGTCGTACTCGCCGATCATCGGCGCCATGTTCTCGGGCTCGGTGTGCACGAGGTAGGGGCGGCCCGACAGGTCGACGGTCACCTGGGCGAGCGACTCGTCGAGCGGGACGGTGCAGTTGCCGAAGCGGTAGATGCCGACCTTGTCACCGAGCGCCTGCTTGAAGGCGGCGCCGAGCGCGAGCGCGGTGTCCTCGATGGTGTGGTGGGTGTCGATGTGCAGATCGCCGTCGGTCTTGACCGTGAGGTCGAACAGGCCGTGCCGGCCGAGCTGGTCGAGCATGTGGTCGTAGAAGCCGACGCCTGTCGACACGTCGACCTTTCCGCTGCCGTCGAGATCGATCTCGACGAGGACGGACGTCTCCTTGGTGGTGCGTTCCACTCTGCCAACGCGGCTCATGCGCTCTGCTCCTTCTTGAGTTGACGGACCGCGTCGAGGAACGCGTCGTTCTCGGCCGGGGTGCCCGCGGTGACCCGCAGCCATCCCGGTACCCCGTTGTCCCGGACCAGGACGCCCCGGTCGAGGATCTGCTGCCAGACGGTGTGGCTGTCGTCGAAGCGGCCGAACTGGACGAAGTTGGCGTCCGATTCGGTCACTTCGTAGCCGATCGCGCGCAGCTCGCCGACCAGCCGGTCCCGCTCCCGCTTGAGCTGCTCGACGTAGCCGAGCAGGGTGTCCGTGTGCTCCAGGGCCGCGAGCGCGGTCGCCTGGGTGACGGCGGACAGGTGGTAGGGCAGGCGGACGAGCTGGACGGCGTCGACCACCGCGGGGTGCGCGGCGAGGTAGCCCAGGCGCAGCCCGGCCGCGCCGAAGGCCTTCGACATGGTCCGCGAGACCACCAGGTTCGGGCGGCCCTCGATGAGCGGGAGCAGCGAGTCGCGGTGGCTGAACTCGACGTACGCCTCGTCCACGATCACGATCGACGGCTTCGCGGCCTGGGCGGCCTCGTACAGCGCGAGGACCGTCTCGGCGGCGACCGCGGTGCCCGTGGGGTTGTTGGGCGAGGTGATGAAGACGACGTCCGGCGCGTGCTCGGCGATGGCCTGCTCGGCGGCGGCGAGGTCGATGGTGAAGTCGTCGTTGCGGGGCCCGGAGATCCAGCCGGTGCCGGTGCCACGGGCGATCAGGGCGTGCATCGAGTACGAGGGCTCGAAGCCGATCGCGGTGCGGCCGGGGCCGCCGAAGGTCTGGAGCAGCTGCTGGATGACCTCGTTGGACCCGTTGGCCGCCCACACGTTCTCGACCGCGACCGGGTGCTTGCCGGTCCGGGTGAGGTACTTGGCGAGCTCGGTGCGCAGCTCGACCGCGTCGCGGTCGGGGTAGCGGTTGAGGCCCCGGGCCGCCTCGGCGACCCGCTCCGCGATCCGTTCGACCAGCGGCTCGGGGAGCGGGTACGGGTTCTCGTTGGTGTTCAGCTGGACGGGAGTGTCCAACTGGGGCGCGCCGTAAGGGGACTTGCCGCGCAGCTCGTCCCGTACGGGGAGGTCGTCGATTCCGAACGTGGTCACTTCTGCGGCACCTTCCAACCGAAGCGGGCCTTCAGGGCAGCCCCGTGCGCCGGCAGGTCCTCTGCTTCGGCCAGGGTCACCACGTGGTGGGTGACCTCGGCGAGCGCGTCGCGCGTGTAGTCGACGATGTGGATGCCGCGCAGGAAGGACTGGACGGACAGGCCCGAGGAGTGGCAGGCGCAGCCGCCGGTGGGCAGCACGTGGTTGGAGCCGGCGCAGTAGTCGCCGAGCGAGACCGGGGCCCAGGGGCCGACGAAGATCGCGCCCGCGTTGCGGACCCGGTCGGCCACGGCCGCGGCGTCGGCGGTCTGGATCTCCAGGTGCTCGGCGCCGTAGGCGTCGACGACCTTGAGGCCGTCTTCGAGGGAGTCGACCAGGACGATCGCGGACTGGCGCCCGGCGAGCGCCGGCTTGATCCGGTCCTCGATGTGCTTGGTGGCCGCGACCTGCGGCTCAAGCTCCTTCTCGACCGCTTCGGCGAGCGCGAGGGAGTCGGTGACCAGGACGGCGGCCGCGAGCGGGTCGTGCTCGGCCTGGCTGATCAGGTCGGCGGCGACGTGCACCGGGTCGGCGGTGTCGTCGGCGAGGACGGCGATCTCGGTCGGGCCGGCCTCGGTGTCGATGCCGATGCGGCCGGTGAAGTAGCGCTTGGCGGCGGCGACCCAGATGTTGCCGGGGCCGGTCACCATGTTCGCGGGTGCACATCCGTCGGCACCCGAGGTCCCGTACGCGAACATCGCGACGGCCTGGGCGCCGCCCGCCGCGTACACCTCGTCGACGCCGAGCAGCGCGCACGCCGCAAGGATCGTCGGGTGCGGCAGGCCGCCGAAGTCCGCCTGCGGCGGCGACGCGAGCGCGATGGAGGTGACGCCCGCCTCCTGCGCCGGGACCACGTTCATGATCACGGAGGACGGGTAGACCGAGCGGCCGCCGGGCGCGTACAGGCCCACGCGCTCGACCGGCACCCACTTCTCGGTGACGGTGCCGCCGGGTACGACCTGGGTGGTGTGCGGGTCGCGGCGCTGCTCGCGGTGGACGATGCGGGCCCGCCGGATGGACTCCTCCAGAGCGGCCCTGACCTGCGGGTCGAGTTCCGCCAGGGCTTCCTTGAGCGCCTCGGCGGGCACCCGGACCCGGTCAAGCCTCACGCCGTCGAACTTCTCCGCGTACTCGATCAGCGCCGCCGTGCCGCGATGATGCACGTCCTCGCAGATGGGCCGCACCTTCTCCAGGGCGGCTTCCACGTCGAACTCGGCACGGGGCAGCAGGTCGCGCAGGGCGCCACCCTCGGGGAGGGTGTTGCCGCGCAGATCGATTCGGGAGATCACGTATCCAATTCTCTCAGACGGCTCCGGAGCACTGGACGCCTGTATCAGTGGCTGATACGCAACCCGGAGGTCACCCGCTGTCACCCGTGGCCACTAGCGTTCCTCCTGTCAGGGTGGACGGCGAGGGGGACGGCATTGACCGAGGCGCCCGATCTTGGTGAGGCTCCGGACTGGCTCAGCCCGGCGGAGCTGGGCATGTGGCAGGCCTTCCGCAACGGCAGTACCTACGATCTGCGCACCCGCAATCCGGTACGCGACGATCCGTTCGCGGCGCGCCCCTGGGGGCCCGAGCGCAGCGTGCGGGCCCGGGTGGTGGCGCTGCTCCTGCTCAGCGGTCCGCCCGCGCTGCCCGGGCGGGTCGCGGCGCTGAAGCTGAACGGGGTGCAGATCACCGGCACGCTCAACCTGTCGGGCGGCACGATCACCCCGTACGTCGAGCTGAACAACTGCCGCTTCGAGAACGAACTCCTGCTCCCCGAGGCCCACTTCACGACCGTACGCATGGTGAGCTGCTCGATTCCGCGGATCGAGGCGGCCCGGCTGACCACCGAGGGCGATCTGCACCTGCCGCGCTGCCGGGTCGCGGGCGGCATCCGGCTGACCGACGCGCACATCGGCACCGACCTCCTGATCAGCCAGGCCGTGGTGCACAGCGACCGCAACGGCCGCTCGATCGCCGCCGACGGGCTATCGGTCGCGCAGGACCTCCAGGCCGATCTGATCGAGTCGTACGGGGAGCTGAGCCTGCGGGCCGCGAAGGTCGGCGTGACGCTGAGCCTGCGCGGCAGCAGGCTGATCAACCCGGACGGCCAGCGGGCGCTGAACGCCCCGCAGCTGATCGTCGAGCGCACCCTGTATCTCACCTCGGCGGCCGTCTACCCGAGCGGCAACCAGGCGGGCACCACTCCCCCGTACGGGACGAACTACACCAACACGCCCGTGCGGGGCACCCTGATCCAGCCGTTCGAATGCCGGGGCGGGCTACGGCTCGACGACGGGCGGTTCGGGGACGCGGTGGACCTGGCGCAGTCCCGGGTCGTCATGACCGACGCACAGGAGCTGTCGCTGCGCCGCATCCAGACGCCGGAGCTGCGCTTCACCGGGCAGCGTCCCGAGCGCGGCAAGGTCGTGCTCTCCGGGGCCCGGGTCGGCAACCTGGTCGACATGGCGGACAGCTGGCCCGGTCCCGGCCACCTGACGATGAACGGTTTCGCCTACGAGAACCTCATCCCGATCGGCACCTTCACGCTGGCCCAGCGCCTGGACTGGGTGACGGCGGCGACCCCCGAGTACGCGCCCGAACCGTACGAGCGGCTCGCGGCCGTGCTGCGGGGCAGCGGCGAGGACGCGGACGCCCGCGAGGTGCTGCTCGCCAAGCAGCGCAGGCGCCGCGAGACGCTGCCGCTGGCCGCCAAGGCATGGGGCGTGCTCCAGGACCTGACGGTGGCGTACGGCTACCGGCCGGGCCGGGCCGCGCTGTGGATGGCCGTCCTGTGGGCGGCCGGCACCCTCGCCTTCTCGCACTACGACCCCCAGCCGATCAAGGCCGACGAACACCCCGAGTGGAACGCGTCGCTGTACGCGCTCGACCTCCTCATCCCGGTGGTCAACCTGGGCCAGGACGGCTACTGGAAACTCACCGGCGCCTGGCAGTGGGGGGCGGCCCTGCTGATCATGCTGGGCTGGATCCTGGCGACGACGGTGGCGGCGGGCGCCTCCCGGCTGCTGCGGAGGGGGTGAGTTCCGGGCGGGCCGAGCCGACGGTTCCCGTACGCGGGCCGCAGGGTTTTCGCGGGCTCCGCGCAGGGTCTTCACGCGCTCCGCGCGAGCCCGCGCTGACTGAATTTGCCGGGCCTTGACCCCGTGCCGTACAACCCTCACCACCGATACAGAAGCTTCACAGTGGCCCCCCTGGCGCCGCCCCCACCTGCGGATTTCAATGGTCCGCACCATGACTTTCGTATCCGCGCTGATCCGCACCGCACGGCGGGCCAGGCATACGCCTGTTCTCGCCACGGGCCTGCCCGATGGCCGGGAAGTGCTGCTCGACGCCCCCGACGCCCGGCTCGCTCCCGCGCTGGTCTCGGCCGCGCTCGGCGAGTACGAGGCAGCGGCCGAACTCCTCGCCACCACCCGCGAGCTGGCCGAGTGGGAGAACCGGGACCGCTACACGGTCCGGCTCGCGGCCTTCGCGGTCGGCAGACCGGACTGGCTCGCCAACTGGCTGGCCGACGCGCCCCGCGACCCCGACGCGCTGCTCGTCAAGGCGGAGCTCGCGATCGTCCAGGCCTGGGGCTCGCCGGCCCGGGCCGAGCGGCTGCGCGAGGTGGCGCCGCTGATCCACTCGGCGGCCGAGGGCGACCCGGCGGACCCGGTGCCCTGGCGGATCGCGCTCGACCACGCCCGCGGCACCCATGCGCCGCACACCGTTTTCGAGGAACTGTGGGGCGAGGCCATACGCCGTTCCTCGCACCACTACGGCTGTCATGTGGCGGCGCTCCAGTACCTCTCCGCCCAGTGGTACGGCTCGCACCGCGAGTGCTTCGACTTCGCCGAGCGGGCCGCCGAGGACTCCCTGCCGGGCTCCCTGATCCGCGCGCTCCCGGCCCGCGCGGCCTTCGCCTACCTCGTGGGCGGCGCGGGCCGGGCCATCCCGTACGAGCGGATCGACGCGGCGGCCGACCTCGGCATCGAGCTGTCCGCCGCCTACGAGCCGGGCGACCCGTGGCCGGCCGAGGTCCGCAATCTGCTCGCCTATGTGCTCGTCGTGCGCAGACGCTGGCCGGAGACACTGGAGGAATTCCGGCGTATCGGGCCGTATGCCACGTCTTTCCCGTGGCTGCATCTCGCCGCCGACCCGCTGGGGCAGTTCCTCGAACTGCGCGAGTTCGTGGGAACCGAGGTCGCCGCGGGCATGCCGTGGGGACGGGACCGTCAGAAGCCCGGACGAGCCCGGTCCGACGGCCATTACGCTTGAGCGTTGTGACCACCGCACGCCTTCCGCTCTTCCCGCTCAACTCGGTGCTGTTCCCCGGGCTCGTCCTGCCGCTGAACATCTTCGAGGAGCGTTATCGCGCCATGATGCGCGATCTGCTGAAGACCGGCACCGACGCTTCCGGCCCCTCCGGCTCCGGCGACGAGGCCGGCGACGAGCCGCGCCGCTTCGCCGTCGTGGCGATCCGCGACGGCCGGGAGGTCGCGCCGACCGCCCCCGGGCTGCCCGACCAGACCGCGCAGCCCGAGAAGGGCCCGGCGGCGGGCTTCGGGTCCGACCCGATCCAGGCCTTCCACCGGGTCGGCTGCGTCGCGGAC
This sequence comes from Streptomyces sp. WM6378, assembly GCF_001279695.1. Taxonomy (GTDB): domain Bacteria; phylum Actinomycetota; class Actinomycetes; order Streptomycetales; family Streptomycetaceae; genus Streptomyces. The sequence goes on along the minus strand of NZ_LGDD01000293.1, from coordinate 158,819 downwards.
GCGGCCACCATCCGGGAGCGCTCGGACGGCAGCTTCGAGGTGCTCGCCACCGGTACGACCCGGATCCGCATCCTGTCGGTGGACACGAGCGGGCCGTATCTGACGGCCGAGTACGAGGAGATCCCCGAGGAGCCGGGCGAGGAGGCGGGCGCGCTCGCCGAGGGCGTGCTTCGCGCCTTCCGCTCGTACCAGAAGCGGCTCGCGGGGGCCAGGGAGCGCTCCCTGGCCGGCACCGCGGACCTGCCCGACGAGCCGTCGGTGGTGTCCTATCTGGTCGCCGCGGCCGCGGTCCTGGACGTGCCGGCCAAGCAGCGCCTGCTCCAGGCGCCCGACACCGCGACCCGGCTGCGCGAGGAGCTCCAGCTCCTTCGCGCGGAGACCGCGGTCATCCGCCACCTGCCCTCGCTCCCGGCGGTGGACCTGACGCGCGCCCCGACCAGCCCCAACTGACGTACCGGAGAGCCGAGTTGGCCAAGAAGAAGCAGCAGAGCGGGGGGACTCCGGCGACGGTGGCCCTGACGAAGGCGGGCACCGCGTTCACCGTGCACGCCTACGAGCACGACCCGTCCGCCGCCTCGTACGGCGAGGAGGCGGCGCAGGCTCTGGGGGTCACCCCGGACCGGGTGTTCAAGACGCTGGTCGCCGACGTGGACGGCGAGCTGACCGTCGCGGTGGTCCCGGTGGCCGGATCGCTCGACCTGAAGGCGCTGGCCTCGGCGGTCGGCGGCAAGCGGGCCGCGATGGCGGACCCTGCGGCCGCCGAGCGCTCCACCGGCTATGTGCGCGGCGGCATCTCGCCGCTCGGCCAGCGCAAGAGGCTGCGCACGGTCCTGGACGACTCGGCGTCCGGGCACGCCACGATCTGCGTCTCGGCGGGCCGCCGCGGCCTGGAGGTCGAGCTGTCCCCGACCGACCTGGCGGCCCTCACGGGGGCACTGCTCGCCCCGATCGGGCGTGTTTAAGGGCTCGACGCGCCCCTCGTCCTCGACTAGAACCCGAGGGCGGGAGGTACGCCCATGTCGAAGCGGACCCGCAAGCGGAAGTGGCGCATCAAGAAGGGCCGGGCCAACCACGGGAGGCGCCCGGCCTGACGCACCGTCAGAGGCCGGCCGAGTCCGGCCTTCCCGGTCCCGGGTCCTCCAGCGGCGGCACCTGCCACACCGGATCCGGGTCCCGGGGCCCGAACAGCGCCGTGAGGCCCAGGTGGACGGCCATGGCGGCGATCGGCCAGGCGAGCAGCGCGCCCTTCGCGTCGAGCTTCAGCGGGGCGTCGAACGTGACGCCCTTGCCGGCCGCCTTCGCCGCGGCCACCACGTCCTGGTTCGGGCCGAGCCAGATGCCGAGGCGCCAGGCGAGCACCGAGCCGAGCAGCGCGCCGACCGCGAGGCCGACGACCAGGGCGATGCCGCCCTTCTTGCGGAACAGGAAGACCGCGGCCGCGCTGAGCGCGCCGAGTCCGAGCGCGAGCAAGATGAACGTTCCGTCACCGCCGATCGCCTCCTCCCCCTCGGTGTCCTTGAGGAAGACGGCCTTGTCGTCGGCGATCAGCGGCACCTTCGGCGCCAGCCACAGCCACAGCAGCCCGAGCGCCACCCCGGCCAGCGTCACGGCGAGGGCGACGAGCACCGCGTCCCGCAGGTCCTTCTTCATCGCGGGCGCCTCCTCGACGGGCCCGGGATGCGATCCCCCGGTGTTCGTCTGCCACGGGTCGTTGCCCGGGGGCTGCTGATGGGGCGGTGTCAGAGGTGCGGTCACCCTGACATCGTGCCAGGCGTGTCTGTGCGTTGCCTCACCGGACCGCCGCCCGGCGGTAGGCCCACGCGGCCACGGCCAGCGAGACGACGCCGACGGCCACGCACACCCCGAGGTCGAGCCCCACGAGAGACCAGTCGGGGTGCGCGTCGAAGCTGTGCGCGAACGCCTCGACGCCGTACGTGGAGGGCAGCAGATCACGGGCGTACGCGATGGGTCCCGGCATTCGGCCGGCCGGGAGCACGCCGAGGAGCAGCGCCGCCGACATCCCCAACTGGCCGAACAGCGTGGCGAGTTCCTGCCGCGGCGCGAGCAGCCCGAGGGCCGCGCCGAGTCCGGCGAGCGCGGCTCCGGCGAGCGGGATCACCGCGGCGAGGATCCACAGGTGCGCCATCGGAAGCCCGAACAGGACACAGCCGAACACGGCCGTGACGGCGACGCCGGGCACCGTGAAGGAGGCGTACGCGGCGGCCGTCCCGAGCACCACGGACGCGGGCGGCACGGGCAGCGTCGCGTAGTGGTCGAGGCCGCCGCCGGCCCGCAGCTGGCCGAAGTACTGGGCGAGCAGGTTGAGCGCGACGAAGGCGACGACGAGCACGCTCGATCCGGCGACCACCGCGCGGGCCTCGCTCCCGCCGTCCACCACCCCGCGCATCAGGATCATGATGCCGACCGACTGGAAGGTCGCGACGAAGAGCAGCGGGATCCGCGCGACGCGGGCCCGCGAGAGCTGGGCGCGGTAGACGGCGGCGAGCGCGGGCAGCAGCCGGGCGCGGGGAGCGAGCGGGGCGGCGTCCGCGGCGCCGGGGCGCTGGGCGGCGCCGCCGGCCGGAGCCCGGCCGGCCACGGCCTCCACGCTGCTCTCCAGAGGAATGGCGCTCACGCCTTCACCAGGCCTTCCGTGCGGCCGCCGAGCGCGAGGTAGACGTCTTCCAGGCTCGGCGTGGCCAGGGTGAAGTCGTCGAGGGCGGCGAAGGCGGGGCCGCCGGTGACGGTGGCCACGGCGGCGCGGGCCCGCTCGGGGCTGAGCCGCAGCGTCCAGCGCCGGCCGGCCTCCTGGGCCTCGGCGCGCAGCGCGGCGACCTCGGGGACCTCGACGGGGGCGCGGTCGCGCCACACGAGCTCGACCCGCACCTCGTCGGCGACCCGGGCCTTGAGCCCGGCGGGGGTGTCGCAGGCGATGACCTTGCCGCGTTCGATCACGGCGACCCGGTCGAGCACGGTCTCGGCCTCGATGACGTTGTGGGTGACGAGCAGGACGGTCGCGCCGCGCTCGGCCCGCCGCCGGTCGACGGCGGCCCACACGGCGCGCCGGGCGACCGGGTCCATGCCGGTGGTGGGCTCGTCGAGGACGAGGACGGGGCGCTCGCCGACGAGGGCGGCGGCGAGGCACGCGAGACGCCGCTGGCCGCCGGAGAGCTTCTTGAGCGGCCGCCCGGCGATCTCGTCAAGACCGAGTTCGGCCAGCACCGCGTCGCGTTCGGCGCGGGCGTCGCGCAGGGTGAGTCCGCGCAGCCGGCCGGTGGTCTCGGCGGCGAGCGCGACGGTCAGCTCGTCGAGCGCGGTGGATTCCTGGCCGAGGTGGGCGATGAGGCGGGCGGCCCGTTCGGGGTGGCGCACCAGGTCGTGGCCGAGCACCTCCACGGAGCCGGAGTCGGGCCGCAGGAGCCCGGTCAGCTGGCGTACCAGGGTGGACTTGCCGGCGCCGTTGGGCCCGAGCAGTCCGAAGATCTCGCCGCGCCGCACGTCGAGGCTGATTCCGTCGGTGGCCCGGACCTCGGGCGTACCGGGCGCACCTCGGCGGCCCCTGGTCGCGGGGTACGTCTTGACCAGGCCCCGCACCGCGCAAACGGTGCCGGCCCGCGCCGCTGCTGTGCCGGTACTCACGGGGAACGAGCCTAAGGGGTCGAAGGACCCACCCGGCCCCGGGGGCGGTCATAAGCCGCCCCCTTGTCGTGGGCTACTCGCCGGCCGGCTGGCGTTCGGCGGCGGCCCGGACGTCGATCTCGCGCCAGAAGCCGGCCCGGATCGCGTACCGGTCGTGCTCGTCGATCTGGTCGTCCTTGTGCGCGAGGAGGCCGAACCGGGCGGCGTAGCGCAGGAGTTCACCGTCGATGCGGTGCGGGATGCGCGGGTACATGGTGGAGAGCTTCTGTACGTGCGAGGGCTCGGGGAGGCGTTCCATCCAGCGCCGGGCGAAGACCTGGCCGACTTCGTAGGGGTCGCCGCCGACGGTGGTGATGTCCTCCTCGCGGTCGGCCCAGCGCTGCTCGGCGCTGGTCAGCTGGGCCAGGGTCGGCAGGGAGGCGGTCTCGGGGGACTCGCCGAGGGCCGCGCCGGGGCGCTCGACCCACCCTTTGTCGGACGACCAGCGCAGGGTGGCGGCCGAGGCGGGCGCGGGGGCGGCCGGGGCGCTGCCGGGCCCGCGCAGCGAGGCCAGGTCCTTCGGCGTCGGTACGCCCTTGACGCCGCTCGGGGCGGGCACCGCCGCGCCGTTCTCACCGGGGGCCTCGGGGGGCGCGGTGCCGTTGCGCACGGAGGGGGCCTGGGCTTCGGCGGCCCGCTCGGCGGAGGCGGCGAGGGCGGATTCGGGCAGCGGCGCGGAGAGGATCGCGGCGATCTCGGGGCGGGGCGCGGGGGCCGGGGAGCAGATGCCGGTGAGGTCCCTGGCGCGGACGGCCTGGGTGATCCAGGCGCGGTCGAGCACCCGGCGCTCGTCGGCCTCGGCGACCAGGTCCTCGGACTGGTTGTAGTCGCCGTCGGCGGCCTGCACGGCCCACAGGTGGACGGCGACACCGTGTTCCTTCGCGGACATCAGACCCGGCAGCAGGTCGCCGTCGCCGGTCACCAGGACCACGTCCGAGCAGGCGCGGTTGCGGGCGAGTTCGGTCAGCTCTGCGTGCATCGCGGCGTCCACGCCCTTCTGCGCCCAGCGGCCGTCGCTGCGGGTCAGCGCGCCGAGCCGGACCGTCACCCTGGGCATCACGCGCAGCCGGCGGTGCTCGGGCTGCGGGACCCGGTCGGGGGCGCCGTCGAACCAGTAGATGCGGAGCAAGGGCTGCTGGGTGTCGGCCTCAGCGCGCTCGCGCAGCCCCTGGATCAGGGCGGCATGGTCGACGGTGATGCGGGAACGGGCCGGTTCCCCGGCCAGCAGACTCGCGGCGGCACCGAGCAGGTAACCGGCATCCACCAGGACGACGCAGCGGTCCATGCGTTCCACCCTCTTTCGGGAACGGAAAAGCCGAAGAAAAAGAAATAACAGGAGCGGGGGTACGGGAGATCACCCAATGAACTTCGGGTTTCCTTCGAGTCTGCCCGACCGCGCAAGGGTTGAGCACCGGAACTCGATCATCGGCGTGGCGGATTGGCGGGTCACTTCTCCGTCACACACGGTAATGATCCGAAATGCGCCCTTTGTTCATCTGTGTGAGTCTGACAGCGGCCCTGGCCCCGAGTTCCCCCACAGGAGGCAGCACCATGGCCAAGAACAAGAACCGCAAGTCGGGCAGTCAGCAGGACCGTTCCCAGGCCGCCGAGCGCGGACAGGAGCAGTCGAAGTCCGCCGCCTTCGAGTCCCAGGCCGTGCCGCAGTCGCAGGCCCAGGGCAGCCCGGCAGATGTTGCCCGTAAGCACCAGCGTCGCTTCGGTCATAACTAGCCGCCATTGCGAGAAGAAGGGGCGCACCGATGGGTGCGCCCCTTTCCCGTACCGGAAACGTCTTCGGAGGTCAGCCGGCCAGGCAGGACGGGCCGAGCAGCACCTTCAGGTCACCGAAAAGGGCCGGATCCGGCTGGACCCGGTGCCGGTCGAGCCGCAGCACCGTCGTCGAGCGCGGCCCCTGGAGCTTGATCCGCACCTCGGTGTTGCCCTTGTGGTGCCCCAGGATCTCGCCGAGCCTGCTGACCATCGGCGGGGTGACCTTCACCGTGGGGATGGTCAGGACGACCGGCGCGTTGGTGCCCGCCGACGACAGGTCGGGGACCATCAGCTCCATCGCGACCAGGCGCGGAATGTCCTCGCGCTTGTCGAGGCGTCCCTTGACGAACACCACGGCGTCCTCGACGAGCTGGGTCGAGACCAGTTGGTAGGTGGCCGGGAAGAACATGCACTCGATGGAACCGGCCAGGTCTTCGACGGTGGCGATCGCCCAGGCGTTGCCCTGCTTGGTCATCTTGCGCTGGAGGCCCGAGATGATGCCGCCGATGGTGACGATCGAGCCGTCCGCGTAGTCCCCGCCGGTGAGCTGGCCGATGCCCGCGTCCGCCTTGTCGGACAGGACGTGCTCCAGGCCGAAGAGCGGATGGTCGGAGACGTACAGGCCGAGCATCTCGCGCTCCTGGGCGAGCAGGTAGGACTTCTCCCACTCCACGTCGCCGAACTCGACGTCGAGGCCGAAGCCCGGCTCGCTGCTGTCCTCGTCCATGCCGCCGAAGAGGTCGAACTGGCCCTCGGCCTCCTTGCGCTTGACCTGCACCACGTTGTCGATCATGGGCTCGAACTGGGCGGTCAGGCCCTTGCGGGTGTGGCCCATCGTGTCGAAGGCGCCCGCCTTGATGAGCGATTCCGTGGTGCGCTTGTTGCAGGCGGCGGCCTCGACCTTGTCCAGGTAGTCGGGGAAGGAGGCGAACTTCCCCTTCGCCTTGCGGGAGCGGATGATCGAGTCGACCACGTTCGTACCGACGTTGCGGACGGCCTCCAGGCCGAACAGGATCACGTCGTCGCCCTGGGCGGCGAAGTTGTGCACCGACTCGTTCACGTTCGGCGGCAGCACCTTGATGCCCATGCGCCGGCACTCGTTGAGGTAGACGGCCGACTTGTCCTTGTCGTCCTTCACCGAGGTGAGCAGCGCTGCCATGTACTCGGCCGGGTAGTTGGCCTTCAGGTACGCGGTCCAGTAGGTGACCAGGCCGTACGCCGAGGAGTGCGCCTTGTTGAACGCGTAGCCGGCGAACGGCACCAGGACGTCCCACAGGGCCTGGATCGCCTGGTCCGAGAAGCCGTTCTTCTTGGCGCCCGCCTGGAAGATGGTGAAGTTCTTCGCCAGCTCCTCGGGCTTCTTCTTGCCCATCACGCGGCGCAGGATGTCGGCCTCGCCGAGCGAGTACCCGGCGATGATCTGGGCGGCCTTCTGTACCTGCTCCTGGTACACGATGAGGCCGTAGGTCAGACCGAGCGTCTCCTTCAGGGGCTCTTCGAGCTCCGGGTGGATCGGCGTGATCTCCTGGCGGCCGTTCTTGCGCTCGGCATAGTTCGTATGCGAGTTCATGCCCATCGGGCCCGGCCGGTACAGGGCCGAAACGGCGGAAATGTCCTCGAAGTTGTCGGGCTGCATCTGGCGGAGCAGCGAGCGCATCGGGCCGCCGTCGAACTGGAACACGCCCAGCGTGTCACCGCGGCAGAGCAGCTGGTACGTCTTCGGGTCGTCCAGCGGCAGCTCCAGGAGCTCCAGGTCGATGCCCTTGTTGGACTTCACCATCTTGACGGCGTCGTCCATGATCGTCAGGTTGCGCAGGCCCAGGAAGTCCATCTTGATCAGGCCGAGCGCCTCGCACTGGGGGTAGTCCCACTGCGTGATGGTGACGCCGTCGGTGTGCCGCACCCAGATCGGGGCGTGGTCGACGATCGGCTCGCTGGACATGATCACGCCGGCCGCGTGCACACCCATCTGCCGGACCAGGCCCTCGACGCCCTTGGCGGTGTCGATGACCTTCTTCACGTCCGGCTCGTTCTCGTACATCGCCCGGATCTCGCCCGCCTCGCTGTAGCGCGGGTGCTTGGGGTCGGTGATGCCGGAGAGGTCGATGCCCTTGCCGAGGACGTCGGCGGGCATCGCCTTGGTGAGGCGGTCGCCCATCGCGTACGGGTAGCCGAGCACCCGCGCGGAGTCCTTGATGGCGTTCTTCGCCTTGATCTTTCCGTAGGTGCCGATCATGGCGACCTTGTCGGAGCCGTACTTCTCCGTCACGTACCTGATCACTTCGACGCGCCTGCGCTCGTCGAAGTCGATGTCGACATCGGGCATGGAGACGCGCTCGGGGTTGAGGAACCGCTCGAAGATCAGGCCGTGCGTGATCGGGTCGAGGTCGGTGATGCCCATGGCGTACGCGACGATCGAACCGGCGGCGGAGCCGCGGCCGGGGCCGACCGCGATGCCGTTGTTCTTGGCCCACATGATGAAGTCGGCGACCACGAGGAAGTACCCGGGGAAGCCCATCTCCAGGATGATCCCGATCTCGTACTCGACCTGCCGCTGGCGGTCCTCGGGGACGCCTGACGGGTAGCGCCGCTTCATCCCGCGCGCGATCTCCTCGCGGAACCAGGTGACCTCGGTGTATCCCTCGGGGATGTCGAACTTCGGCATCAGGTTCTTCTCGGCGAACATCCCCTCGGTGTCGATCTGCTGCGCGACCAGGAGGGTGTTGGCGCACCCTTCCTGCCAGGCGTCCGAGGAGTCCACCGCGTACATCTCCTCGGTGGACTTGAGGTAGTAGCCCGTGCCGTCGAAGCGGAAGCGGTCCGGGTCCGAGAGGTTCTTGCCGGTCTGGATGCAGAGCAGGGCGTCGTGCGCGGTCGCCTCGTGGGCGTACGTGTAGTGCGAGTCGTTGGTGACGAGCGGCGGGATGCCCAGCTTCTTGCCGATCTCCAGGAGCCCGTCGCGGACCCGGCGCTCGATCTCGATGCCGTGGTCCATCAGCTCCAGGAAGTACTTGCCCTCGCCGAAGATGTCCTTGTAGTCGGAGGCCGCCTGCACCGCCTCGTCGAACTGGCCGAGCCGCAGCCGCGTCTGGACCTCGCCGGAGGGGCAGCCGGTGGAGGCGATCAGCCCCTCCGACCACTGCGAGATCGTCTCCTTGTCCATCCGCGGCCACTTCTGCAGCCAGCCCTCGGCGTACGCGTCCGAGGACAGGCGGAACAGGTTGTGCAGGCCCGTCTTGTTGTGCGCCCAGATCGTCTTGTGCGTATAACCACCCGAACCGGACACGTCGTCGCGCTTCTGGTGCGGCTGGCCCCACTGGATCTTGCGCTTGTTGCGCCGCGACTCGGGGGCCACGTACGCCTCGATGCCGATGATCGGCGTGACGCCCGCCTTCTTCGCCGAATGGAAGAAGTCGTAGGCACCGTGCAGGTTGCCGTGGTCGGACATGGCGATGTGCGTCATGCCCATCTCATTGCAGGCGTCGAACATGTCCTTGAGCCGCGCGGCACCGTCCAGCAGCGAGTACTGGGTGTGGACGTGAAGGTGCGTGAACGGTGTCTTGGACGTGCCAGTCACGGGTGGGGCCTCCAACGGCAAGAGGGGGTTCGCGGAGCGGGGGGACAGCCTTGGAGTCTACGTCGCCCCGCTGACAGCCGAGCGGGGAACCGCGGCGCGAAGCGCCCCGACGAGGGGCGGTGGCCGGGCGGCGGGCGGGCACTCCGAGGTACGGTCGCGCGTTGGAAGGGGCACACCCCGTCCCGATCGTGACGCAGGCAGTACGCACCAGGAGGCACCCAGCGATGTCGGTCCCGCAGCCCAGCGCGGAGACGCGCGGCGAAGAGATACTCGCCGTTTTCGAGACCGCGTTCGGCGAGCTGCTGGCCGCCGACCCGGCCGCTTTCCGGGTCAAGTTCCGCAAGATGGCGGCCTCGGCGTTCGCCTTCTACCGGGGCACGGCCTGCCTGTTCTACGCCGACCTGGAGCGCGAACAGCACGGCGGCCCCTACCTGGACGAGCGCACCGGCCGGGTCTGGATCCACGGCGACCTGCACGCCGAGAACTTCGGCACGTACATGGACGCCAACGGCCGCCTGATCTTCAACGTCAACGACTTCGACGAGGCGTACGTGGGCCCCTTCACCTGGGACCTCAAGCGGCTCGCCGCCTCGCTCGCCCTGATCGGCTACACCAAGGCGTTCAGCGACGAGCAGATCACCTCCCTGGTGCGCACCTACGCCGCCGCCTACCGCGAGCGCATCCACGCCCTCGCCTCGGGCGCCAAGGACGACGAGGTGCCGCCGTTCACCCTGGACACGGCCGAGGGCCCGCTGCTCGGCGCGCTGCGCGACGCCCGCGCCCGGACCCGGTTCGCGCTGCTCGACTCGATGACCGAGATCCGGGAGTACGAACGCCGGTTCACCGAGGGAGACGGCTCGATCGAGCTGGACGCGGCGACCCGCTACAAGGTCCTCGCCGCCTTCGACGGCTACCTGGAGACGCTGCCCGAGGAGAGCCTGGTCCGCCCCGACTCCTACCGCGTGAAGGACGTCGTCGGGCGCCGCGGGATCGGGATCGGCTCGGCCGGTCTGCCCTCGTACAACATCCTTCTGGAGGGGCACAGCGACGCCCTGGAGAACGATGTCGTGATCTACATCAAGCAGGCGCAGACCCCGGCCGTGTCCCGGCACATCACGGACCCGGCGGTGCGCGGCTACTTCGAGCACGAGGGGCACCGCACGGTGATCTCGCAGCGGGCGCTGCAGGCCGCCGCCGACCCGTGGCTGGGCTGGACCGAGCTGGACGGGGCGGGCCAGCTGGTCGCCGAGGTCTCGCCGTACGCGGTGGACCTGGACTGGTCGGACGTCGACGACCCCGACGAGATCGCGGCGGTCGTCGCCGACCTCGGCCGGGCCACGGCCACGATGCACGCGGCGGCGGACGACGAGAGCGGCCACTCCGAGCTGGTGCCGTTCTCCACCGAGCGCGCCATCGACGCGGCGATCGCCGCCGACGAGGAGGGCTTCGCGGGCCTGCTCGTCGACTTCGCGCACTCCTACGGGGCGCGGGCCCGGGCCGACCACCAGATCTTCGTCGACCTGTTCCGCAACGGTCGGATTCCGGGTCTTTAGGGCCTGCCCGGCGGGTCCGCTCGCCGTCGGGGTGCCCGCGCCCCGGGCGGGATCCGCCGAGCAGTCCCCAGTCTCACCGAACTCTTAGGCACAGCAGACGGCCGGACATGGCACACTCACCCGCGATGGACATATCCGGGACGCAGCTCAGAGCGGCACGCGCGGCGCTTTTCACGGCGCTCGTCGTGACGCTCTCCGCCGCGTCCCACGTGCTGCTCTCGCAGGTCCCGCTGCCGCTCACGCTGGTGGCCGCGGCGGCCGGCGCGGTGTTCGTCATCGCGTACGCGCTGGCCGGCCGCGAGCGCGGCTACTGGGCGATCGCGGGGGCGCTCGTCCCGCTGGAGCTGGCCGCCGACACCCTGTTCACCACCGGCCAGCACGTCTGTTACGGCCCGGCCGGCGGGCCCGTCGCGGGCGCCCTGCGCGCGGTCGGCTTCGACGTGCTGTGCGGCGGCGGCACACTGGGCGCGGTGCGCGCCCCGGCGAATGCGGCCACCCTGCTGACCCACCCGGGCCCGGCCGTGCCCTGGCTGCTGCTCGCGGCCCACCTGACGGTCGGACTGCTCGCCGCCCTGTGGCTGCGCCGGGGCGAGGCGGCGCTGGCCCGGCTGCTGCGCGCGGTCGCCGCGTTCGCGTTCCGGCCGCTGCTCGTCGCGGCCGCCGTGGTGCGCGCCGCTGTCGGCGCCGAGCGCCCGCTCACGCGCCCGGCGCACGGCAGGCCCGGCCCGTCGCGCACTCGCCTCCTGGTGCACTCCGTGGCACGAAGGGGACCGCCCTGCTCGTCGCCCGGCCTCGTCTGAGGTCCGGGATCCGAGCACAGCAGTCCCCCGTCACCTTTCCCACCTGCCATCCGGAGAAAAAGATCATGAGTTCCCGCAACAGCCAGGCCAACAAGGCTGCCGCCCGCGAGCGGCTGCGAGCGGAGCGCGAGCGCGAGGCGAAGAAGGCCAAGACCCGCCGGCAGATCATCGTGGCCGTGTCCGCCGTGGGCGTCCTCGCCGTCGTGGGCGGTGCCAGCTACGCGATCATGCAGGCCATGAAGCCCACCGCGTGGGAGGCCGCCAAGGACAAGACGCTGGTGAAGCCCGCCAACTCGGGAACCGACGGCACGACCGTCGTCATCGGCAAGGCCGACGCGAAGAAGACCCTGGAGATGTACGAGGACCCGCGCTGCCCGATCTGCTCGCAGTTCGAGCAGGCCGTCGGCCCGACGATCAAGAAGGACGTCGACGCGGGCAAGTACAAGATCCAGTTCATCGGTGCCACGTTCATCGACAACGGCAGCCCGGGCACCGGCTCCAAGACCGCGCTGAGCGCGCTCGGCGCCGCGCTGAACGTCAGCCCCGAGGCGTTCCTGGAGTACAAGTCGGCGCTCTACTCGGCCAAGTTCCACCCCGAGGAGACCACCGACAAGTTCAAGGACCGCGATTACCTGATCCAGATCGCCGACACCGTTCCGGCGCTCAAGGGCAACGCGGCCTTCGACAAGGCGGTCAAGGACGGCACCTACGACAAGTGGGCGCTGGTCATGTCGGACAAGTTCAACAAGAGCGGCGTCCAGGGCACGCCCACGCTGAAGATGGACGGCAAGAAGATCACCGCGGACGGCTCGGACAACGCGCCGTCCGACCCGGCCTCCTTCACGGCCGCGATCGACAAGGCACTCAAGGGCTGATCCCCCGACAGCCGTTGAACGGGCAGTGCGAACCTCCGGGTCCGCGCTGCCCGTTCGGCGTTTCCGCGCGTCTACTCGCCGGCCAGGCCGTCGAGGAAGCCAAGGGCGGTGCGCCAGGTCAGCTCGGCGGCCGCCTCGTCGTAGTCGGGGAGCTGCGGGTCGGTGTAGAGGTGACCGGCGCCCGGGTAGCGGTAGATCTCCACGTCCGCGCCGGCCCGCTGCATCTGGAGGTACCAGGAATTGAGCCAGTCCGCCGACTCGAACGGGTCCGGGTCGGCGACGTGCAGCTGGACGGGCAGCTCGTCCACGGCCGTGTTCTCCGCCATGTCCGAGGTGCCGTGGAGCAGCAGCAGGCCGCGGGCCCTCTCGTCGCCGAGCGCCAGGGTCTGCGCGATGGAACCGCCGAGCGAGAACCCGGCGTAGACGAGACCGCGCTCGGAGTACGGGGCGGCGGCGAGAATGGCTCGTTTCAGGAGCTCGTCCTTGCCGATCTCGTCCTTGACCTCCCTGCCCTCCTCGACGGTCTCCACGGTGCGGCCTTCGTACAGGTCGGGGACGTGCACCTGGTGGCCGGCGGCCCGCAGCCGCTCGGCCGCCTCCTGTACGGCGGGACGCAGACCGTAGACCGAATGGAAAAGCATGATGTTCATGGGGCCATCGTGCCAGTTACGGTCGAAGGCATGGAGAACGTGCTGCGTCCGTTGATCGTCATCGGCGGCTCGGTCGTGCTCACGCTGGTGGTGGGGTGGCTGGCCGACCGGCTGCTGCGCAGAGCCGACGCCCGGCACCGCGAGACCCCGCTGTGGGGCCTGCTGCGGCGCTGCCGCATACCGCTGCGCCTCGTCCTGCTCACCGCGATATTGCGCGGCTCGTACGACGCGATCAAGTGGCGGCCGGTGCAGGACCACGAGGCGGGCCTCGGCCAGGCCCTGACGCTGGTCCTGATCGGCGCGAGCGCCTGGCTGGTGGTGCGGATCGCGACGGCCGTCGTGGAGTCCTCGTACACCCGTTACGCGGCCTCGACGCGCGATCCGGCCCGGGTCCGCCGGGTCCGCACCCAGGTCACGCTGATCCAGCGGGTGGTCAGCGCGATCGTCGCCGTGGTCGCCATCGCGTCGATGCTGCTCACCTTCCCCGCGATGCGCACGGCGGGCACCTCCCTGCTGGCCTCGGCGGGCATCCTGGGCATCGTCGCCGGTGTGGCCGCGCAGTCCACGCTCGGCAACCTCTTCGCGGGGCTCCAGATCGCCTTCGGCGACATGGTGCGGATCGGCGACACGGTGGTGGTGGACGGCGAGTGGGGCGTCGTCGAGGAGATCACGCTGACCTTCCTCGCGGTACGCACCTGGGACGAGCGCCGCCTGACCATGCCGGTCTCGTACTTCACCAGCAAGCCCTTCCAGAACTGGTCCCGCGGCGGCGCCCAGATGACCGGCACGGTCTTCTTCCACCTGGACCACTCGGCCCCGCTCCCCCTGATGCGCGAACGCCTCGCCCTGATCCTGAAGGAGTGCCCGGCCTGGGACGGCCGCGACTCCTCCCTCGCGGTGACGGACACGACCCCGTCCACGATCCAGGTGCGGGCGACGGTGACGGCGAAGGACGCGGACGACATCTGGACGGTGAGAGTGACGGTCCGGGAGCAGATGGTGGCGTGGCTGTACGCGGAGCATCCCTACGCGCTGCCGAGGATCACGACCCAGGACCGGCCCCCGTCCCCTCCGCCGGGCTGACACGCCCCCGGGGTCACCGCAGGCTGCGCACGTCCAGCTGCCGCAGCACCCGGTCCACGATCTCCGGGTCGGCTCCCGGCTCGCTGCGCGCGGACAGCACCTCGTGCCGAGCCGCGGACATCATCTCGCGCTGGATGCGCTGAACGGCCCGGAGCCGCTCCACCCGCTTGGCGTACGACTCCCGCCGCTCTTCATCGATCATGTCGGGACTGATCCGCGCCCCCACGTCGTACGCCCGCCGCTGCAACTGCTCCATGACGTCCTCGGGCAGCTCCTCGACGTCCTCGATCTCCTTCAGGCGCCGCTTCGCGGCCTTCGCGGCCCGGATCGCCAGGTCCCGCTCCAGGACGCGCTCGGCATCCGTGTCGGCCCGTACGCCCAGCTTCTTGACCAGCCAGGGCAGGGTGAGCCCCTGGAAGACCAGGGTGGTCATGATCACGGCGAAGGCGATGAAGACGATCTCGTCGCGGCCGGGGAAGGGCGAGCCGTCGTCCGTCTTCAGCGGGATGGCGAGCGCGAGGGCCACCGAGGCCACGCCCCGCATCCCGGCCCACCACATGACGATGGTCTCCCGCCAGGACGTGGGGATCTCCTCGTCGTAGTCGCGCTTGGTGTGCAGCCGCTTGGCGAGCCAGGTCGCCGGCAGCAGCCACAGCAGCCGTACGCCCACGACGACGCCGACCACGGCCGCCGCCCAGCCGAACATGTGCAGTTCGCGGCCGGTCGCGGTGCCGAACACGTTGTGGAGTTCGAGCCCGATGAGGCCGAACGCGACGCCGGTGACCAGGGTGTCGACGATCTGCCAGAACGTGGCCCCGGCGAGCCGGCCCTGTACGTCGTCGGCGTCCATCGTGTGCTCGGCGAGGAACAGCGCCACGGTCAGCACGGCGAGCACGCCGGAGCCGCCGAACTCCTCGGCCAGTACGTAGCCGACGAACGGGACCAGGAGGGTGAGCCCGATCTGGAGGGTGGGGTCGCCGAGCAGGCCCATCAGCTTGTTGGCGGCCCAGCCGAGGGCGAGGCCGACGACGACCGCGACCACGGCGGACAGCACCAGTTCGCCGGCCGCCGACGCCCAGGAGAAGCTCCCGCTCACGGCCGCCGCGATCGCCACGTGGTAGAGCACGATCGCGGTGACGTCGTTGAACAGGCCCTCGCCCTCCAGGATCGACACCAGGCGGCGCGGCAGCCCGAGCGAGCCCGCGACCGCGGTCGCGGCGACCGGGTCGGGCGGTGCGACGAGCGCGCCGAGCGCGACGGCCGCGGCGATCGGCAGCCCCGGCACGATGGAGCTGGCGACGGCCGCGACGGCGGCCGTGGTCACGAAGACCAGCGCCACCGCGAGCAGGAGGATCGGCCGGACGTTGGCAGTGAACTGCCGCCAGGAAGTGCGCTGCACGGAGGCGTAGAGCAGCGGCGGAAGCACCAGCGGAAGGATGAACTCCGGCGGGACGTCCACGTTCGGCACGAACGGCAGCAGCGCCATCACGATCCCGCCGATCGTCATGAGCACCGGCGCGGGCAGCCCGAGGCGGTCCCCCAACGGGACCGTGACCACCGCGCCGAGAAGGAGCACGAGCAGCAGGGCCAGCTGATCCACGGATGCCCTCCGGGGCGGTGCGGGCCTGGGCGGCCTGGACGATCAAGGCCTCCAGCGTGCCACGCAACCCGCCCGAACCGCCCACCGAGGGGCAAAGCGCTCGGAGAGCGGCGCTACGGGAGCGCCCGCCGCATCGCGCGGTGCTCGATCCCCGCGTCCTGGAACTCCGGGCCGTACGCCTCGTACCCGAGCCGCTCGTAGAAGCCCAGCGCCTGCGTCTGCGCGTGCAGGTCGACCGCGGTGAGGCCGCGCTCACGGGCGGCGTCCTCGATGGCGCGCACCAGGGCCGCGCCCACGCCGAGCCCGCGAGCCGCCGCGGTGACCGCGAGCCGGCCGAGCGAGCCGACGCCCGCGTCCCCGGTCTTGTGCAGCGCGTCGGGCCCGTACAGGAGCCGCCCGGTGCCGAGGGGCCCCTGGTCTCCCTCGGCGAGGACGTGCAGGGCGCGCGCGTCGTACGCGTCGTACTCCACGTCCTCGGGGACCTGCTGCTCGATCACGAACACCTGCTTGCGAACGGCGAAGCAGGCCTCCCGGTCGGCGGCGTCCTCGGCGATGCGGACCCGGTGGGCGGTCACTCGCTCTCGGCCCGGATCGCGTCGAGGGCGTACTGGAGGTCCTCCGGGTACTGGCTCTCGAACTCGACCCACTGGCCGTCGGAGGGGTGCTCGAAGCCGAGGCGCACCGCGTGCAGCCACTGGCGCGTCAGCTTGAGGCGCTTGGCGATGGTGGGGTCGGCGCCGTAGGTGAGGTCGCCGACGCAGGGATGGCGGTGGGCCGACATGTGCACGCGGATCTGGTGCGTGCGGCCCGTCTCCAGCTTGATGTCGAGCAGCGAGGCGGCGCGGAAGGCCTCGATCAGGTCGTAGTGCGTGACCGACGGCTTGCCCTCGGCGGTCACGGCCCACTTGTAGTCGTGGTTGGGGTGGCGCCCGATCGGGGCGTCGATGGTGCCGCTCATCGGGTCCGGGTGGCCCTGCACGAGCGCGTGGTAGCGCTTGTCGACGACCCGCTCGCGGAACTGCGCCTTGAGCGAGGTGTAGGCCCGCTCGGACTTGGCGACGACCATCAGGCCGGAGGTGCCGACGTCGAGGCGGTGCACGATGCCCTGACGCTCGGCGGCGCCGGAGGTGGAGATGCGGTAACCGGCCGCGGCGAGGCCGCCGATGACCGTGGTGCCCGTCCAGCCCGGGCTCGGGTGGGCGGCGACGCCCACCGGCTTCATGATCACGACAATGTCGTCGTCGTCGTGGACGATCTCCATGCCCTCGACGGGCTCTGCGACGATCTGGACGGGGGCCGCCGCCTGCGGCATCTCGACCTCCAGCCAGGCCCCGCCGTGCACCCGCTCGGACTTGCCGACCACGGCGCCGTCGACCTGGACCTTCCCCGCCGCGGCAAGCTCGGCCGCCTTGGTACGGGAAAACCCGAACATGCGGGAGATGGCGGCGTCGACGCGCTCGCCTTCGAGGCCGTCGGGAACGGGCAGGGTGCGGATCTCGGGAATCGTGCTCACCCGTCGAGTATGCCTTGCCCCACCGACATCCCCCGCCGCGCGTCCGGCGCCGGGGCCCCGGGCGAGGTGCTCAGTCCTTGTGGACGGTGCCGTCCGGGTCGAGGCCGCGGAAGGAGAGGATCACGATCAGGATGCCGCCGCACACGATCGCCGAGTCGGCGAGGTTGAAGACCGCGAAGCCCTTCGGGGCGATGAAGTCGACGACCGCGCCCTCGAAGATGCCGGGCGAACGGAAGATCCGGTCGGTGAGGTTGCCGAGCGCACCGCCGAGCAGCAGGCCGAGCGCGATCGCCCACGGCAGGCT
Source organism: Streptomyces sp. WM6378 (assembly GCF_001279695.1). Taxonomy (GTDB): domain Bacteria; phylum Actinomycetota; class Actinomycetes; order Streptomycetales; family Streptomycetaceae; genus Streptomyces. Next base: position 141,416 of record NZ_LGDD01000293.1, on the reverse strand, counting down.
GTAGAGCTTGCGCGCGAGCCGCGCGATCACCACGATCACGGTCGCCGCGATGATCGTGAAGATCACCGTGAACGCCTCGCCGATCCCGAAGGCGGCGCCCGCGTTCCTGATCGCGTTCAGCTGGAGCAGATCACCGATGACCTTGATCGGCTCGTGGTGCTCCAGCCTGGCCACCACGAGCATCTTGCTGCCGAGGTCGAGAAGGTAGGCGAAGAGTGCCACCGCGAACAGCACGGCGATCTTCCGCTTGCCCTTCGGCTGCTCGGCAGGGGCCGCCTGCTCGTCGGCCCCTTCCACATCCGGCGTACCGATGATGCGCTCCGCCTCTGCCACGTGAGTCCCTCAACCGACTAGGTGCCTGACTGAGCACGAGGGTACGGCACACCTGTACGGAGTCAGCCCCGCCGTTCCTGCTTCTGCTTGTCCTCGACGCACAGGGTGGCGCGCGGGAACGCCTGCATCCGGGCCTTGCCGATCGGCTTCCCGCAGACCTCGCAATAGCCGTACGTCCCGGCGTCCAGGCGCTCCAGGGCGTGCTCGGTCTGCTCCAGGGTCTCGCGGGCGTTGGCGGCGAGCGCCATCTCGTGCTCGCGGGTGATGTTCTTGGTCCCGGTGTCGGCGTCGTCGTCGCCCGCCCCGTCACCCGAGTCACGCATCAGGCCGCTCAGTGCCGTCTCCGAGGCCGCGATCTCGCTGCGCAGCCGCAGCACCTCACTGGCCAGCTCGTTACGGGCCTCGGCGACCTCCTCCGGGGTCCACGGGTCCTCGCCGGGCCGGACCGGAAGCTCCCCCGGGGCGGTCGTGGCGACGGCACGGGCCGCCGGCACCGCCGACGCCGCGGCGGCCCTGGCCGCCGTTGCCCCTCCCGCAGTCTTCTTCGCAACCACCTTTTTGGCTCCCGTCTCTTCCGCGGCCGCAGCCGCCCTCTGGGCCGCGGTCGCGGCCTTCTTGGCGCCCGCCCCGGCCGACTTCGCCGGCGCCGTCTTGTCGGTCGCCTTGTCGGACGCGGCCCGCGCCGTCCCGGTTGCCTTGCCGGCCGCGGCCTTCTTGGCGACGGCCTTTTTCGCGGCCTTCTTGACTGTCTTGTCGGCCGCCTTCTTGACGGGCGCCGCCTCGGCCGTCTCCTTGGCGGCTGCCTTCCCGGCCGTCGTCTCCTCGGCCTCGGCCGCCTTCGCCGAAGCGGTCCCGGCAGCCTTGGCCGCCTTGGCGGTCTTGGCACCAGCGGTCTTCTTCGCCGCCGTCTTCTTGGCGGCGGTGCTCTTCTTCCCGTTCGTGTCCTTGGCCGCCGAGCCCGTGGTGGCACCTGCGGCAGCACGTGTGGCACCGGCTCTCTTGGACGCCGTTGTGGTCTCTACGGCGGTCTTCTTCGCCACCATGGCCGCGGCCCCTTCACATATTGTGATCTTGCACGCGAATCGTGCTGGGACGATAAATCGACCCCAGGCCCGCGGCAACGGGGCACGCCGCCGGTTCGCCCCGCCCCGGACCGGCGGCAAGACGAACCTGCATCCGTTGTGCCCAGCTCCCGGCCCGGTAATCCGCCGGACGGGCGGAGCCGGACTCCGCCGGGAGCCGTATGGCCATTCGGGTCATGTACGCGCCCCCGGCCACGGTCCGGCGAAAACCGGTCGGCCGCCCTTCGCCGGGCCCCGTACACTGGCCGCAGCGAGAGGCGTGGACGGGACGAGTAGCGGCGTACGCAGCCAAGAGCGATCCGGGGACGGTGTGAGCCCGGAGGCGAGCGCGCGGTGAAGATCACCCCCGAGCCGCCGGAAGAAAGACTCCCCACCGGGGAGTCCGGTAGAACCGGCTTCGCGACCCCAATGAGGGGGCGGTGTTCCGCACACCGCCAAGGAGGGTGGTACCGCGGGAAGCGCCCCACGAGGGCCGCCTCTCGTCCCTCCGACGGAACCGCACGACGATCCGCCGGAGGATGAACGGATGTCGCAGTACCGCCAGGTGCCCGCCCAGGTAGACCTGCCCGCCCTTGAGCACGCCGTGCTCGACTTCTGGGAGCGGTCCAAGGTCTTCGCCAAGAGCCTCGAACAGTCCGAGGGCCGCCCCGAGTGGGTCTTCTACGAGGGCCCGCCCACGGCCAACGGCATGCCGGGCGCGCACCACATCGAGGCCCGCGTCTTCAAGGACGTCTTCCCCCGCTTCCGCACGATGCAGGGCTACCACGTGGCCCGCAAGGCCGGCTGGGACTGCCACGGCCTGCCCGTCGAGCTGGCGGTCGAGAAGGAGCTCGGCTTCAACGGCAAGAAGGACATCGAGGCGTACGGCATCGCCGAGTTCAACGCCAAGTGCCGCGAGTCCGTGACCCGCCACACCGACGCCTTCGCCGACCTCACGACCCGGATGGGCTACTGGGTCGACCTGGACGACGCCTACCGCACCATGGACCCGCAGTACGTCGAGTCCGTGTGGTGGTCCCTGAAGGAGATCTTCAACAAGGGCCTGCTCACCCAGGACCACCGCGTCGCCCCCTGGTGCCCGCGCTGCGGCACCGGTCTCTCGGACCACGAGCTGGCGCAGGGCTACGAGACGGTCGTCGACCCCTCCGTCTTCGTCCGCTTCCCCCTCACCAGCGGCCCGCTCGCGGGCGAGGCGGCCCTCCTGGTGTGGACGACGACCCCGTGGACCCTGGTGTCCAACACGGCGGTCGCGGCCCACCCCGAGGTGACGTACGTCGTCGCGACGAACGGCGAAGAGAAGCTGGTCGTGGCCGAGCCGCTCCTGGAGAAGGCGCTCGGCGAGGGCTGGGAGGCCACCGGCCAGTCGTTCACCGGCGCCGAGATGGAGCGCTGGACCTACCAGCGCCCCTTCGAGCTGGTCGAGTTCCCGGCGCCCGCCCACTACGTGGTGAACGCCGACTACGTCACGACCGAGGACGGTACGGGTCTGGTCCACCAGTCCCCCGCCTTCGGCGCCGACGACCTCCTGGTCTGCAAGGCGTACGGCCTTCCGGTCGTGAACCCGGTCCGCCCCGACGGCACCTTCGAGGAGGACGTCCCGCTGGTCGGCGGCGTCTTCTTCAAGAAGGCGGACGAAAAGCTGACGGAGGACCTCAAGGAGCGCGGCCTCCTCTTCCGCCACGTCCCGTACGAGCACAGCTACCCGCACTGCTGGCGCTGCCACACCGCGCTGCTCTACTACGCGCAGCCGTCCTGGTACATCCGCACCACCGCCGTCAAGGACGCGATGCTGCGGGAGAACGAGAAGACCAACTGGTTCCCCGACTCGGTCAAGGAAGGCCGCTTCGGCGACTGGCTGAAGAACAACATCGACTGGGCGCTGTCCCGCAACCGCTACTGGGGCACCCCGCTGCCCATCTGGCGCTGCGAGGAGGGCCACCTGACCTGCGTCGGCTCCCGCGCCGAGCTGACCGAGCTGACCGGCACGGACCAGTCGGCCCTGGACCCGCACCGCCCGTACATCGACGACGTGACGTTCCCCTGCACCGACGAAGGCTGCGCCCTGACCGCGGTGCGCGTGCCGGAGGTCATCGACGCCTGGTACGACTCGGGTTCGATGCCGTTCGCGCAGTACGGCTACCCGCACCGGAACAAGGAGCTCTTCGAGTCCCGCTACCCGGCGCAGTTCATCAGCGAGGCCATCGACCAGACCCGCGGCTGGTTCTACACGCTGATGGCCGTGGGCACCCTGGTCTTCGACAAGTCCAGTTACGAGAACGTCGTGTGCCTGGGCCACATCCTGGCCGAGGACGGCCGCAAGATGTCCAAGCACCTCGGCAACACCCTCCAGCCGATCCCGCTGATGGACCAGCACGGCGCCGACGCGGTGCGCTGGTTCATGGCGGCCGGCGGCTCCCCGTGGGCCGCGCGCCGGGTGGGCCACGGCACGATCCAGGAGGTCGTCCGCAAGACGCTCCTGACCTACTGGAACACGATCGCCTTCCAGGCCCTGTACGCCCGTACGTCCAACTGGGCGCCCAGCACGGCGGACCCGGCCCCGGCCGACCGCACGGTCCTGGACCGCTGGCTGCTGAGCGAGCTCAACTCCCTTGTGGAGGGCGTCACTTCGGCCCTGGAGTCGTACGACACCCAGAAGGCGGGCAAGCTGCTCTCCTCCTTCGTCGACGACCTCTCCAACTGGTACGTACGCCGCTCGCGCCGCCGCTTCTGGCAGGGCGACAAGGCGGCCCTTCGCACCCTGCACGACGTGGTCGAGACGGTCACCCGCCTGATGGCCCCGCTGACGCCGTTCATCACCGAGCGCGTCTGGCAGGACATGGTGGTGCCGGTGACCCCGGACGCCCCGGAGTCCGTCCACCTCACGTCCTGGCCGAAGGCGGACACGGCGGCGATCGACCCGGCCCTCTCACAGCAGATGGCGCTGGTACGCCGCCTGGTGGAGCTGGGCCGGGCCACCCGCGCGGAGTCGGGCGTCAAGACCCGCCAGCCGCTCTCGCGCGCCCTGGTCGCGGTGACGGGCTTCGAGACCCTCTCGACCGAACTGCACGCACAGATCACGGAGGAACTGAACGTCTCCTCCCTGGCCTCCCTCTCCGAGGTCGGCGGCTCGCTGGTCGACACCACGGCGAAGGCCAACTTCCGGGCCCTGGGCAAGCGGTTCGGCAAGGGCGTGCAGGACGTGGCGAAGGCGGTGGCGGCGGCGGACGCGGCGGCCCTTTCCGCCTCGCTGCGCGACACGGGCACGGCGTCGGTCGAGGTCAACGGCGAGCCCGTATCGCTGGCGCCCGACGAGGTCATCATCACCGAGACCCCCCGCGAGGGCTGGTCGGTGGCCTCGGACTCCGGCGCGACCGTCGCCCTCGACCTGGAGATCACCCCGGAGCTGCGCCTTGCGGGCCTGGCCCGTGACGCGATCCGGCTGATCCAGGAGGCGCGCAAGAACAGCGGCCTGGACGTGGCGGACCGGATCGCGGTGCGCTGGGAGTCCACAGACCCGGAGGTCACCTCGGCCCTGACGGCCCACGCGGGCCTGATCGCGGACGAGGTCCTGGCGACGGACTACGCGGCGGGGTCTGCCGACGCCACGTACGGCGAGGAGTTCAAGGACGAGCCGCTCTCCCTGACCTTCCGGCTGCGCAAGGTGTAGCGCCCCCCTCGCACCGACGGCCCGCCCCTGGAATCCCGGGGGCGGGCCGTCGCGTTTTGCCTCCCCCACCCCGCCCCTTCCCGAGACCCTCCGGGGGTGGGGGTGGGGAGGGTCGTTTCCTGGGGGCTGCGACCCCAGACCCCCGACGGGGGCTGCCGCCCCGCGCCCCCGCTCCGGGGCTCCGCCCCGGACCCCGTTCGCGCCTGAAGGGCGCTCGTCCTCGATCGCCGGACGGGCTGAAGATGCTGATGCTGACCCGCACCGGTTCTGCCCAGGGGCGCGAGGCTGTGACATTGTGCGGCTCCGCCGCGTGGGCGCGAGCAACCACGCACGACCCGCAGCCGACGCACTCTCCCCCGGAGGGTTTAGGGAAGGGGCGGGGAGGGGCCAACAGGGTCCGGGGCGGAGCCCCGGCGCATCCTGCCCGGACGCAAACCCGCCCCCGGAGCCACGCGGCGGAGCCGCAGAGTGTCACAGCGGAAAGGGGCGGGGTGGGGGCAAAGCCCGCCGCAAGCGCCCGCCACCTGCAGTCGGCCGGCCGCCCCGCCCAGGGGCACGGCAAAGGGCCGGTACCAGGGGGAAACCCCGGTACCGGCCCTCGCAGCCTGCCGACGGCTACGCGCGGGTCACGCGCGCAGACCCCGTCAGTTGTCGTCCTCATCGATCAGGAAGCCGCGCATCGGCGAAGGAGCCTGCTGCATGGGCGAAGGCCCCTGCGGCCGCACCGGCGCCATCGGCTGTGTCATCGCCGGCGACATCTGCTGCTGACCACCGTAGGACGGCGCACTCGGCATGGACTGCTGGCCGCCCATGGACGGCTGGCCACCCATCGGGTGCCCCATCGCACCGGCACCGGCCGACGCCATGGACCCGCTCATCTGCGGAGCCGGCGGCAGCGACGCGGTCGCCGGGGTACGCGGCGGCGCGAGCGAGTCGTCGGCCTGGGTCTCCAGCTGACGCAGCTGGGACTCCAGGTAGGACTTCAGCCGCGTGCGGTACTCGCGCTCGAAGCCGCGCAGGTCCTCGACCTTGCGCTCCAGCGTGGCGCGGGCGGACTCCAGGGAGCCCATCGCGACGCGGTGCTTTTCCTGCGCGTCCCGCTCCAGGGCGTCCGCCTTGGCACGGGCGTCGCGCTCCAGACCCTCGGCACGGGACCGGGCCTCGCCGACGATCTTGTTGGCCTCGGAACGGGCCTCCGCGATCGCCTGGTCAGCGGTCTGCTGCGCGAGCGAGAGCACCCGGGCGGCGCTGTCGCCACCGGGAGCCTGGGCCGGCTGTCCCATCTGCGGACCGTGGCCGCCCATGGGGCCACCCATCTGGCCCATGGGGCCCTGACCGAGCTGGTTCTGGCCCATGGGGCCCTGACCCAGCTGGTTCTGGCCCATCGGACCCTGACCCATGGGGCCCTGGCCCATCTGGCCCGGGCCGTGCTGGCCCTGCGGGCCGTGGCCGCCAGGTCCTGCGGGCAGCTGCGGCGCACCGCTGGGCAGCTGGGGCGGACCCATCTGCGGCTGCTGCTGGACCTGCGGCGGACCGGATATGGCGGCGGGCACGGGGGCACCCGGGCCTCGGCCGTCCTGCGGCTCCTGCTTGCGCATGCCCTGCTGCTGGTTCTGGGCGGCGGCGCGGGTGGCGGCGGCCAGCTTGGCGCGCAGATCCTCGTTCTCGCGCAGCAGTCGCGTCAGCTCCGACTCGACCTCGTCGAGGAAGGCATCAACCTCGTCCTCGTCATAGCCTTCTCGGAGGCGGACCGTCGTGAACTGCTTGTTCCGCACGTCCTCGGGGGTCAGCGGCATCTCTTCTTCACCTCTACGTAGTCGTCGGCAGTCGGCAGGACCGTATCGTTCACAACCTGACCACGATGCTGATCAGGATGTAGACGATGATCATCAGAACGAAGAAGGACAGGTCGAGTGCCACGCCCCCGAGACGCAGCGGCGGAATGAACCGCCGCAGAAGCTTGAGCGGTGGATCGGTGACAGTGTAGGTGGCCTCAAGAATGACCACCATCGCCTTGCCGGGTTGCCATGAACGGGCGAACTGGAAGACGTAGTCCATGACGAGCCGGAAGATCAGCACGATGAGGAAGCACATCAGCGCGATGTAGACCACCTGTAGTGCGACGCCCATCTCGCGCTTCCCTCTCCCCTTGCTTCACAAGCCCCGGCCCGTTCCCGGCCGGTTCGTTCCCGGTGTCGTGTCTCAGCTCTGGTTGAAGAATCCGCCCTCTGCGATGCGGGCCTTGTCCTCCGCCGTGACATCGACGTTAGCAGGAGACAGCAGGAACACCTTCTGCGTCACCCGTTCAATGCTGCCGTGCAGGCCGAAGACGAGTCCGGCGGCAAAGTCGACAAGTCGCTTCGCGTCGGTGTCGTCCATCTCCGTGAGATTCATGATCACCGGGGTGCCCTCGCGGAAGTGTTCCCCGATGGTACGGGCCTCGTTGTAGGTCCGCGGGTGCAGCGTGGTGATGCGGTACGGCTCCCGCTCGGACACGACCTTGGGCATGATCACCGGTGCGTTCTTCTCCAGGCTCGGACGTTCAGGTGTGATGGACGCCACGGGTGCAATTCGCGCCGGACGCCCGCTTTCTACCGATAGCTGAACCGGTTCTCTCGGCGCCGGAGGCTGAGTTGCTCGTACCGGTTCGTCCCGTTCGTCCTGGAGCGGGGACTGGTGCGGGGGCTGGTGCCGCCGACGGTCGCGCTCCGGTTCGGGCTCGGGCTCGAAATCGTCGTCGGGGTCGAATCCCCGGCCGTCGTACCCATCGTCCTCCACGAGGCCGAGGTAGACCGCCATCTTGCGCATCGCGCCGGCCATGCTCAGATTCCTCCGCTCTGTGGTGGATCGCTCCTGTCGCCAAGTGGCAGCGTCACCAAGGGCCCACGATCCACGCGGTCTGCCCACCGAAGAGTGGGAATGACCATATTTTCTGCTGTGGTCCGACTTGCTTCGCGACGTTACCCGAGCCGGGGTCGGACTCCGAGTACCGCCGTTCCGACGCGTACATGTGTCGCTCCGGCCGCAACGGCCTCTTCGAGGTCCGCACTCATCCCTGCTGACACCATGTTCGCAGCCGGATGGTCCGCGCGCAGGCGGGATGAGAATTCCAGCAGCCGCTCGAAGGCGGCCCGTTGCCGGCCGGCGTACTCACCGGCCAGCGGCGCCACCGTCATCAGACCGTCGAGCCGGAGCCCGGGCGCCTGGTCGACCAGCGCGGCCAACTCTTCGATTCCGTCGGGGGCGACGCCTCCGCGCTCGCCCCGCGCGCCGGACTCGGCGTCCAGGGCGACCTGGATCAGGCAGCCCAGCTCCCGCCCGGCCCGGACGGCCGCGGTCGAGAGCGAGCCGATCAGCTTGGCCCGGTCGATCGACTGCACCATATCGGCATAACCAGCAACAGAACGAACCTTGTTGGTCTGCAACTGGCCCACGAAGTGCCAGGTCAGGTCGAGGTCCGCACAGGCCGCCGCCTTGGGGGCCGCGTCCTGGTCGCGGTTCTCCGCGACATGGCGTACGCCCAGCTCGTGCAGCAGGCGCACGTCGCTCGCCGGGTAGGTCTTGGTGACCACGATGAGGGTCACGTCCGCCCGCTTGCGCCCGGCCGCGGCGCAGGCGGAGACGATACGTTCCTCCACCCGTGCCAGGTTCGCGGCGAGTTCCGTCTTGCGATCCGTCATGAGTCGTCAGTCCAGCCAGACATATCCGGCGAGCCGCCCAGTGGTGCGGTCGCGGCGGTACGAGAAGTGGTCGAGCGATTCGAGCGTGCAGACCGGTGAGGCCTCGACGTCGGTGACGCCGAGGGCCGCCAGTTGTGCGTGCACCCCCGCGGTGACGTCCACGGCGGGCGTGCCCCAGCTGGTCTCGGACCAGGCGGCGGGCTCGGCCTCGGCGACCTCGGCCCGCATCCGCTCGGGCACTTCGTAACAGCGTCCGCAGACGGCGGGGCCGGTGCGGGCGACGATCCGGGCCGGGTCGGCGCCGAGCGAGACCATCGCCTCGACGGCGGCGGGCACCACGCCCGCCACCATTCCCGGCCGGCCCGCGTGGGCCGCGCCCGCGACCCCCGCCACCGGGTCGGCGAGGAGGACCGGGGTGCAGTCCGCGGTGAGTACGGCGAGCGCGGTGTCGCGACGGCCCGTCACCACCGCGTCCACCGCGGTCGCGTCACCCGGGCCGAAGGGGCCGTCGACGACGGCGACCTCGCGGCCGTGCACCTGGTTCATCCAGACCACCCGGGCCGGGTCAAGACCGAGCGACCCGGCGGCGAGCTCGCGGTTGGTGCGGACCGAGGCGGGGTCGTCGCCGACCGCGCCGCCGAGGTTGAGCTCCTCGTACGGAACGGCGCTCACCCCGCCCCACCGGTCGGTGAAGGCGAAGTGCGCGCCGCTCACAGTGCCCTGCTCTCGTATCACTTCAAGAGATCGCTTCGAAACGTCACTTCAGTCACTTGAGGAAGTCCGGGACGTCCAGCTCTTCGGCCTGGCTGTCCGGGTAGGGGCGGGCCGTCGGGATGGCCGAGGGGGCCGGGGCCTCGTTGACCGGGGCGGGCTCGACCGGGGCGGCCGGGGCCGGCGGCTCCTCGCGGACCGTGCCGAGTCCGCCGAGCGGGCGGGACACCTCGGACGGGCGCGAAGGCGCGGGCTCGTCGCGCTTGCCGGCGGAGGCGCTGAGCACGTTGTCCCGGCGGGCCGGCGGCTGTCCGCCGTCGAAGCCGGCCGCGATGACCGTGACGCGGACCTCGTCGCCGAGGGCATCGTCGATGACCGCGCCGAAGATGATGTTGGCCTCGGGGTGGGCGGCCTCGCTGACCAGCTGGGCCGCCTCGTTGATCTCGAAGAGGCCGAGGTCCGAGCCGCCGGAGATGGACAGGAGCACGCCGCGGGCGCCGTCGATGGAGGCTTCCAGGAGCGGCGAGGAGATCGCCATCTCGGCCGCAGCCACCGCGCGGTCGTCGCCGCGGGCCGAGCCGATGCCCATGAGCGCCGAACCGGCTTCCGACATGACCGACTTGACGTCGGCGAAGTCGAGGTTGATCAGGCCCGGCGTGGTGATCAGGTCCGTGATGCCCTGGACACCGCTGAGCAGCACCTGGTCGGCGGACTTGAACGCGTCCAGGACGCTGACCTGGCGGTCGGAGATGGAGAGCAGCCGGTCGTTCGGGATGACGATGAGGGTGTCGACCTCTTCGCGGAGCTCGGCGATGCCGTCCTCCGCCTGGTTCGCCCGGCGCCGGCCCTCGAAGGTGAACGGGCGGGTGACCACACCGATCGTCAGGGCGCCGAGGGAGCGCGCGATGTTGGCGACCACGGGGGCGCCGCCGGTGCCGGTGCCGCCGCCTTCGCCGGCGGTGACGAAGACCATGTCGGCCCCCTTGAGGACCTCCTCGATCTCCTCACGGTGGTCCTCTGCCGCCTTGCGGCCGACTGCCGGGTTGGCTCCGGCCCCGAGACCGCGGGTGAGTTCACGGCCGACGTCGAGCTTGACGTCGGCGTCGCTCATCAACAGTGCTTGTGCGTCAGTGTTGATCGCGATGAACTCGACGCCCTTGAGGCCGACCTCGATCATTCGGTTGATGGCATTGACACCACCGCCGCCGACACCGATGACCTTGATGACTGCGAGGTAGTTCTGCGGTGCTGCCACGTCGAAGGCCTCTCGCCTCGAGTTACGGGTCGTCACTTCGCGGTTGCCGCAAGGTGACGACGAATGCCGATTGGGACGGTCCGTATCGCCGGCCCGAACCCTAACGTTGAAGTTTAGGGTTACCAGTGTGTCTGTTCGCTGGACTCTTCCGAACAGGACACTAAGTCGACAAGTGGCGCGCGTTCAACGAACACGCCGAACCTCCCGTTTTTCTTTTCACCCTATGTGATCACCCGTGTCGCTGACCAACCAGGGTGCTGGCCAGCGCATATGTCCGTCAACTACCCGATACCGCAGGGGCGGTGGGGGCGCTCACATCGAAGCGGGCCGACTTCGGCCGCGCTTTCATCAGTGCACTGAGGGTACGTCCCTTCAGCTCACCTTCCTCGTCGCTTCCCCACAGGACGGTGCGGCCGCCGGTCAACTCCAGCGTGACGGAGTCGTACGTGGAAATCTTGACGGAACGCGTCTCCTTGGCGACGGCGGGCGGGAGTTCGCCCGTGATGCGTACCGCTTCGAGGACGAGCCGGTCGGTGCCGAAGCGCCGCTGGCTCGGGGACTTCGAGGGGGTCAATTCGAGCAGCGGGACGCCGCCCAGGGGCTGTTGGATGGTGGCGAAACGCACACCCTTCGCGTCCACTTCGTCGAACTTCGCGCCGTTCTTCATGACCAGTGCGGGCTTGCGTTCGGTCACTTTCAGACCGATCCCGTGCGGCCATGAACGGACCACCTCGACGGAGTCGATACGCGGCAGCTTCTGGCGCAATCGCGCCCCAATCGCGCCTGTATCGACGGAAATCAGCGGCGAACCGATCGGCACCGCGGCCGCCGCCTCCACCTCATCGGGCGTCAGAACCTGCGTCCCGGTGGCCTTCACGTGCTCGACGCGCAGCCAGGTGGAGGCGTAAAGCACCCAGATGGCGCCCGCACCGAGCAGCGCGGCGGCGACGCCGAGGACGATCAGGCCGCGACGACGGGGCAGCCGGAAGCGGCGGCCGCGCTGGGGACGGGGGCCGGACCAGCCGGACTTCACGGACTTCTTGGTCTGTCCGCCACCGCGCTGAGCGGTCGCCTGTCCGGCCACGGTCCCTGCCTTCCGTCAGTTGATCAGCGTCCTGCGATGGCCTCGTACACCATCTGCACGAGGAGTTGGTCGGCGTCGCGCCGCCCGAACTCGGCGGCGGAGCGCGACATCTCGTACAGCCGGTGCGGGTCGGCGAGTACCGGGAGGACGTTGCCCTGCACCCACTCCGGGGTGAGTTCGGCGTCGTCGACGAGGAGGCCGCCGCCGGCCTTGACCACCGGCTGGGCGTTCAGCCGCTGTTCGCCGTTGCCGATCGGCAACGGTACGTAGGCGGCGGGCAGCCCGACGGCGGAGAGTTCGGCGACGGTCATCGCGCCCGCGCGGCAGAGCATCATGTCGGCCGCGGCGTACGCGAGATCCATCCGGTCCACGTACGGTACCGGGACATACGGCGGCATCCCGGGCATGTTGTCGACACGCGGCAGTTCGTTCTTCGGGCCGACCGCGTGCAGGATCTGGATTCCGGAGCGCTGGAGCACCGGGGCGATCTGCTGGATGACCTCGTTCAGGCGCCGGGCGCCCTGCGAGCCGCCGGAGACGAGCAGCGTCGGAAGGCCGGGGTCGAGCCCGAACGCGGCGCGCGCCTCGGGGCGGACCCGGGCCCGGTCGAGGGTCGCGATCGAGTAGCGCAGCGGGATGCCGATGTAGCGGGAGTTGCGCAGCTTGCTGTCCGGGGTGGCGACGGCCACCGAGGCCGCGTACCGCGAGCCGATCTTGTTGGCGAGGCCCGGCCGGGCGTTGGCCTCGTGGACCACGATCGGCACCCCGAGCCGCTTGGCCGCGAGGTAGCCGGGCAGCGCCACGTAGCCGCCGAAGCCGACGACGCAGTCGGCCTTGGTGCGCTCCAGGATCTGCTCGGCGGCCTTGATGGTGCCGCGCAGCCGCCCGGGGACGGTGATCAGCTCAGGGGTGGGCCTGCGGGGCAGCGGGACGGCCGGGATGAGCGCGAGCTCGTAGCCGCGCTCGGGCACGAGCCGGGTCTCCAGGCCCTTCTCCGTACCGAGTGCCGTGATCCCCACGGTGGGGTCCTGCCTGCGCAGGGCGTCCGCGAGGGCGAGCGCGGGCTCGATGTGGCCGGCGGTCCCCCCACCGGCGAGTACGACATGCACCGAAATTCACCGCTCTCCGGACGGACGCTTCTTGACGCGCCGTCTCATCGACTTCCAACTCACCCGAGGCTGCCGCATGGCAAGGGCCGCCCGCGCAGCGGGGTCGTCCCGCGCGAACGCGATCAGCAGCCCCACGGCGAACATGGTCGGCAGCAGCGCGGACCCTCCGTAGGAGAACAGCGGGAGCGGGACACCGGCGATCGGCAGCAGGCCGAGCACCGCACCGATGTTGATCACGGCCTGCGCCACGATCCAGGTGGTCACACCTCCCGCGGCGTACCTCACGAAGGGGTCCTCCGTGCGTCCGGCCACGCGGATACCCGCATAGCCTAGAGCCGCGAAGAGGGCGACGACCGACAGCGTCCCTGCCAGACCCAGTTCCTCGCCGGTGACGGCGAAGATGAAGTCGGTGTGGGGCTCGGGGAGTTGACCCCATTTCTCCACACTTGCGCCCAGGCCGGATCCGAACCATCCGCCGGAGGCGAGCGCGTAGATTCCGTGCACCGCCTGCCAGCACTGGTCCTGCGGGCCCGGGTCGGTGGCGCCGATGCAGTTGAGCCGGCCCATCCGGTGCGGGCTGATCTTGATGAAGAGGGCGGCCAGCGCGCCCGCGACGGCGAGCACGCCCGCGAAGAGCCGGGTGGGGGCGCCGGCCAGCCAGAGCAGGCCGAACAGGATCGCCGTCAGGATGATCGTGGTGCCCATGTCGCCGCCGAGCATGATGAGCCCGAGCAGCAGGAGGGCCACCGGCACGAGCGGCACCAGCATGTGCTTCCACTCGGTCAGCAACCGCTTGTCCTGCTTGCGGGAGAGCAGGTCGGCGCCCCACAGGAGCAGCGCCAGCTTGGCGAACTCGCTGGGCTGGAGCTGGAAGGGGCCGCCGAGGTAGATCCAGTTCTGGTTGCCGTTGACCGACTTCCCTATCCCGGGGATCTGCACGAGGATCAGCAGGAAGACCGTGCCGGCCAGTATCGGGTAGGCGAGCGCCCGGTGCAGCTTGGCGGGCATCCGGGCCGCGGCGATCATCAGGCCGCCGCCGATGAGGGCCGCGAGGAACTGCTTGCGGAAGAAGTACGAGCCCGGCAGCGACAGTTCGAGGGCCTTGATCATCGAGGCGGAGTAGACCATCACCAGGCCGAGCACGGTGATGAGCAGGGCGCTGCCGAGGATCAGGTAGTACGCCGTCAGGGGGCGGTCCCAGGCCCTCCTGAACTGCTCGATCAGGCGCCCGGGGCCGCGCGGTCCGGGCCGCCGGGGAGCGCCCGCGGGGCCGCCGCGGGCCGACGGGCCGCGCACGGGTCCGGCGGTGCGGCTGCGCAGGAGAAGACCGGCGAGTGCGGGGACGCCGCGCGGGGCGTCCCCGGAGCCGCCAAGAACATCGGCCGCCATGTGTGCTGACCCCTCCAGTCGTGCCCGGCGCCGCCGGTCCGTGGAACGGGTGGTCCGGCTAGGCGCGCCCTGCGGCGAGTTCGCGGACCGCTTCCGCGAAGGCCTCGCCGCGCTTGTTGTAGTTCGCGAACATGTCCATCGAGGCGCAGGCCGGGGCCAACAGGACGGTGTCTCCCGGCCGGGCGAGCCCCGCCGCCTCGCGGACCGCCGCCGGCATCGCCCCAGTGTCGGTCCGGTCGAGGTCGACCACCGGGACCTCGGGCGCGTGTCGCGCCAGCGCTTCGGCGATCAGGTGGCGCTCGGCGCCGATCAGGACGACTCCGCGCAGCCGCTTCGCCGACCGCTGGACGAGCTCGTCGAAGGACGCGCCCTTGGCCAGTCCCCCGGCGATCCAGACGATCGGGTCGTACGCCGCCAAGGAGGCCTCGGCGGCATGGGTGTTGGTGGCCTTGGAGTCGTCGATGTACGCGACGTCCGCGACGTCCGCGACGTGTTCGATGCGGTGCGCGTCGGGGCGGAAGGCCTTCAGGCCCTCGCGTACGGCCTTGGGCTCGACGCCGAAGGCGCGCGCCAGGGCGGCCGCCGCGAGGGCGTTGGCGATGTTGTGCGGGGCCGGCGGGAAGACGTCGGCGACCTCGGCGAGCTCCTGGGCGTTCTTCTGCCGGTTCTGCACGAAGGCCCGGTCGACGAGGATGCCGTCGACCACGCCGAGCTGCGAGGGGCCCGGCGTGGCCAGGGTGAAGCCGATCGCCCGGCAGCCCTCCTCCACGTCGGCCTCGCGCACCAGGTCCTCGGTCGCCTTGTCCTGCGCGTTGTAGACGCAGGCGATGGTGTTGCCCTCGTAGATGCGGCCCTTGTCGGCGGCGTACGCCTCCATGGAGCCGTGCCAGTCGAGGTGGTCCGGCGCCAGGTTGAGGACGGCGGCCGAGTGGGCGCGCAGCGAGGGCGCCCAGTGCAGCTGGTAGCTGGAGAGCTCGACGGCCAGGACGTCGTACCGCTCCTCGCCGAGGACCACGTCGAGCAGCGAGACGCCGATGTTGCCGACGGCGGCGGTACGCAGGCCCGCCGCGCGCAGGATGGAGGCGAGCATCTGGGTGGTGGTGGTCTTGCCGTTGGTGCCGGTGATCGCGAGCCAGGGGGCCGGCTCGCGGCCGTCCAGGTCGCGCAGCCGCCAGGCCAGTTCCACGTCGCCCCAGACCGGCACGCCCGCCTCGGCGGCGGCCGCGAACAGCGGCTTGTCGGGCCGCCAGCCGGGCGTGGTGACGATGAGCTCGGTGCCCTCGGGCAGGGTGGCCCCGTCGCCGAGGCGCACGGTGATGCCCTGCGCCTCCAACTCCGCGGCCTGCGTGCGGGAGCGCTCGTCGGCGCCCTCGTTGACGACCGTGACGGCGGCGCCGAGCCCGTTCAGGACCCGGGCCACCGGCATCCCGGAGACACCGAGACCGGCCACCGTCACGCGCTTGCCCTGCCAGGTGGTGCTCACTTGTCGGCTGCCCATCCCGCGTAGAAGAGTCCGAGACCCACGATCACGCACATGCCCTGGATGATCCAGAACCGGACCACGACAAGGACTTCGGACCACCCCTTGAGTTCGAAGTGGTGCTGGAGCGGCGCCATCCGGAAGACCCGCTTGCCGGTCATCTTGAACGAGCCGACCTGGATGACCACGGACATCGTGATCAGTACGAACAGGCCGCCGAGCAGGGCGATCAGGAACTCCGTGCGGGAGCAGATCGCGAGGCCGGCGAGCGCGCCGCCGAGCGCGAGGGAACCGGTGTCGCCCATGAAGATCTTGGCGGGCGAGGTGTTCCACCACAGGAAGCCGAAGCAGGAGCCCATCAGGGCCGAGGCGACGACCGCGAGGTCGAGCGGATCTCGCACCTCGAAGCAGGCGTTGGGGTTGGTCAGGGTCTGCGCGTTGGCGCAGGACTCCTGGAACTGCCAGAGCCCGATGAAGGTGTACGCGCCGAAGACCATCACGGAGGCGCCGGTGGCCAGGCCGTCCAGACCGTCCGTCAGGTTCACGCCGTTCGACATCGCGAGGATCATGAACAGCGCCCAGACCACGAAGATCACCGGGCCGATGGACCAGCCGAAGTCGTTGATGAACGACAGCCTGGTGGAGGCCGGGGTGTTGCCCCGGGCGTCCGCGAACTGGAGGGCGAGCACCGCGAAGGCGATGCCCACGATCAGCTGTCCGGCCATCTTGGCCTTGGCCCGCAGGCCGAGCGAACGCTGCTTGACGATCTTGATGTAGTCGTCGAGGAAGCCGACCATGCCCATGCCGGCGGTCAGGAAGAGCACGAGCAGGCCCGAGAAGGTCGGGTCCTCGCTGGTGATCACCTTGGTCAGCGCGTACGCGATCAGCGTGGCCAGGATGAAGGCGATGCCACCCATGGTGGGTGTGCCCTTCTTCCCGGCGTGACCGCGCGGGCCGTCGTCCCGGATGAACTGGCCGTAGCCCTTGCGGGCGAGCAGCTTGATGAGCAGCGGGGTCCCGACCAGGGTCAGGAACAGGCCGATGGCTCCCGCGAAGAGGATCTGCCTCATCGGGCGGCGACCTCACCCTCGACGGCGCCTTCGAGCAGCGCCAGTGCCACCCGCTCCAGGCCGATCGACCTGGATGCCTTCACCAGCACGACGTCTCCCGGCCGCAGTTCACTGCGCAGCAGGTCGACGGCCGCCTGTGCGTCGGACACGTGCACCGACTCCTCACCCCACGAACCCTCGTTATATGCGCCCAGTTGCAGCCAGGACGCTTCCCGGCCCCCGACTGCCACGAGCTTGCTGACGTTGAGCCGGACGGCGAGCCGTCCGACCGCGTCGTGCTCGGCGAGCGAGTCGTCGCCGAGCTCGGCCATCGGACCGAGCACCGCCCACGTGCGGCGCCCGGTACCCATGGCCGCGAGCGCGCGAAGGGCGGCTCGCATGGATTCGGGGTTCGCGTTGTAGGCGTCGTTGACGACCGTCACACCGTCCGGACGCTCGGTGACCTCCATACGCCAGCGGGAGAGGGTGCCCGCCTCGGAGAGCGCGCGGGCGATCTCGTCTGCGGACATGCCCAGCTCATGGGCGACGGCGGCCGCGGCGAGCGCGTTCGACACGTGGTGCTCACCGTACAGGCGCAACGTCACATCGCTGCACCCGGAGGGTGTGTGAAGGCTGAAGGAGGGCTGTCCGGACGCCGTGAGCCGGACATTCTCGGCACGTACGTCCGCGTCCTTGGCCTCGCCGAAGAACAGCACGCGCGCCTTGGTGCGGGACGCCATGGCCCGCACCAGGGGGTCGTCCGCGTTCAGGACGGCGCAGCCGTCTTCGGGCAGGCCCTCCACCAACTCGCCCTTGGCCAGGGCGATCTGGTCCCGGCCGCCGAACTCGCCGATGTGGGCGGTCCCGACGTTGAGGACGAGACCGATCCTGGGCGGGGTCAGGCCGGTGAGGTAGCGGATGTGACCGACGCCGCGCGCGCCCATCTCCAGGACCAGGTGTCTGGTGTCCGCGGAGGCGGTGAGCGCGGTCAGCGGCAGACCGATCTCGTTGTTGAGGGAGCCCGGCGTGAACACGGTCGGCGCGTGGCGCTGGAGCACCTGCGCGATCAGGTCCTTGGTGGAGGTCTTGCCGGACGAGCCGGTGAGGGCGACGACTTCGGTGCCGAGGCGGCGTACGACGTCGCGGGCGAGGGCGCCGAGGGCGGCCTGTACGTCGTCGACGACGATCGCGGGCACGCCGACCGGGCGGGCCGCCAGGACCGCCGCGCAGCCCGCCTCGAAGGCGCGCCGCGCGTAGTCGTGGCCGTCGACGTGTTCGCCGGCGAAGGCCACGAAGAGCGAACCGGCCGCCACCTGGCGGGAGTCGATGACGACGGGTCCGGTGACCGTGACGGACGGATCCGGTATGTCGTGCGGCTGCCCGCCGACGATTTCGGCGATCTCGGCGAGGGAGAGGGCGATCACTACTTCATCCCTGACTTTTCTGGATGGCGGCGCGGAGCACCAGTCGGTCGTCGAAGGGGCGGACCACTCCGTGGATGTCCTGGCCCTGTTCATGGCCCTTGCCCGCGACCAGCACGGTGTCGCCGGGTTCGGCGCGGGCGACGGCCGACGCGATGGCGGCGGCACGGTCCTCGAAGACCTGGACCTCGCCGCGCTCGTGCGCGGGCACCTCGGCGGCGCCCGCCAGCATCGCGGCGAGGATCGCGAGGGGGTCCTCGGAGCGGGGGTTGTCGGAGGTCAGTACGGCGGTGTCGGCGAGCCGGGCGGCGGCGGCCCCCATCGGGGCCCGCTTGGTCTGGTCGCGGTCGCCGCCGCAGCCGAGCACGATGTGCAGCTTGCCCTCGGTGACCTTGCGCAGCGAGCGCAGGACCGACTCGACGGCGTCCGTCTTGTGGGCGTAGTCGACGACGGCGAGGTAGGGCTGGCCCGCGTCCACGCGCTCCAGGCGGCCGGGCACGCCGGGTACGGCGGCCACTCCGTCGGCGGCGGTCTGCGCATCGAGGCCGGCGACGGCCAGCGTGACGATGGCGGCGAGGGTGTTCGCCACGTTGAACGGGCCCGGCAGCGGGGCGGTGGCCGAGATCCGCTCGCCCTTGGGGCCGACGACGGTGAAGGTGCTGCTGTCCTGGCGGATCTGGACGTCCTCGGCGCGCCAGTCGGCGTCGGGGTGGCCCTCGGCGGAGAACGTGGTGATCTCGATCCCCGCCTCCGTCACGAGGCGGCGGCCGTACTCGTCGTCGAAGTTGACGACGCCGCGCTTGGCCCGCTCGGGGGTGAACAGCTGCGCCTTGGCCCGGAAGTAGTCCTCCATGTCGGAGTGGAACTCCATGTGTTCCGGGCTGAGGTTGTTGAAGACGGCGACGTCGAAGACGCAGCCGTCGACCCGGCCGAGCACGAGGGCGTGGCTGGAGACCTCCATGGCGACCGAGTCGACGCCGCGCTCGCGCATGACCGCGAACAGCGCCTGGAGGTCGGTGGCCTCGGGGGTGGTGCGCTCCGACTTGATGCGCTCGTCGCCGATCCGCATCTCGACCGTGCCGATCAGGCCGGTGGCGTGTCCGGCGCCGCGCAGGCCGCCCTCGACGAGGTAGGCGGTCGTGGTCTTGCCGGAGGTTCCGGTGATGCCGAGCTGGAGCAGCTCTCGCCCGGGGTGTCCGTAGATCTCGGCGGCGAGCTCGCCCATCCGGCCGCGCGGGTCGCCCGCGACCAGGACCGGCAGGCCGGTCGCGGCGGCGCGCTCGCGGCCCGCCGGGTCGGTGAGGATCGCGACGGCCCCGAGGCTCGCGGCCTGGGCGGCGAAGTCGGCGCCGTGCGCGTTGGCGCCCGGCAGTGCGGCGTACAGGTCTCCGGGGCGTACCGCCCGGGAGTCGTGCGTGATGCCGGTGACCTCTCCCGATCCGGGGTTGCTCGTCCCCAGTCGCTCGGCCAGCGCGCCGAGCGAGGTCGGACGGGCCTGTTCCGGTCGGGGCGCTCCCGGCTGTTTCGCGGGGGCGTCCTGCTGGGCGGTTCGGTACTGATCAGCGTGTGGCACGGCGGTGAGCGTACCGGGCGCACCCGCCGGGTCGCCAAAAGAGGGGGGCACGGCGTCCTGGGTCCCGTCCTGGTTCCCAGGGCCCTGGGTGATGGTTGTCACTGAGGCTTCCGGATTCAGTCGTTGCCGCCGAAGGTGACGGGCAGGTTGGGAGGCTGGGCTCCGGTCGGCGGGATCTGGAGGGTCTTGAGGGCGAACTCCATGACCTGCTTGTAGATGGGTCCGCAGATCTGGCCGCCGAAGTAGCTGCCCCTGGTGGGGTTCTGGATGGCGCAGTAGACGGTGATCTTGGGGTTGTCGGCGGGGGCGAAGCCCGCGAAGGACGCGGTGTAGCCCCGGTAGGTGCCGGTCTTGGGGTCGATGCGGTTGGCCGTGCCGGTCTTGCCCGCGACCCGGTAGCCGGGGATGGCGGCCTTGGTTCCGGTGCCCTCGGCGTCGCCGACGACCGATTCGAGCATCTGGGCCAGCGTCTTGGCGGTCTTCTCGCTGACCACCCGGGACTGCTTGGGCGCGGGAGCGGGGGTGAACCGCCCGTCCGGGCCCTTGGTGCCGCGCACCAGGGTCGGCTCCACCCGTACGCCGCCGTTGGCGATGGTCGAGTACACCGAGGCGGCCTGCATCGCGTTGAGCGAGAGGCCCTGGCCGAACCGGACCGTGTACTGCTGCGAGGTCGACCACTTGCTCGCGGGGGCCAGGATGCCCGGGGTCTCGCCGGGGAAGTTGAGCCCGCTGGGCGAGCCGATGCCGAACTTGCGCAGGTAGGAGTACAGGACGTTGTCGGCCTCGGCGTCGGTCTTGCCCAGCTGCTCGACGGCGAGGATGGTGCCGATGTTGCTGGACTTGGCGAGCACGCCGTTCAGCGTCAGGTTCCAGGTGGGGTGGTCGATGTCGTCCTTGAAGAGGCGGTCGCCGCGCTGGAGCCGGTTGGGCACCACCACATGGGTCCCGGGCGTGGCGACGCCCTGCTCCAGGACCGCCGCCATGGACATGACCTTGGCGGTGGATCCGGGCTCGAAGGCGTCCTGGAGCGCGGCGTTGCCCATGGCGGCCGAGTTGGCCTGGGCGATGTTGTTCGGGTCGAAGCCGGGCGCGTTCGCCATGGCCAGGACCTCGCCGGTGTCGGACCGTTGCACTATGACGTAGCCCCGGTCGGCCCCGGACGTGGCGACCTGGTCCGAGATCGCCTTCTGCGCCATCCACTGGATGTCCCGGTCGATGGTCAGCTCGACGTCGGAGCCGGGCACGGCCGGGGTCTCGTGGGTGCCGGCGGTGGGCACCCGGCGCCCCCCGGACTGGGCGTAGGAGATCTTGCCGTCGGTGCCGGCCAGCTCCTTGTTCAGGGACGACTCCAGGCCGCCGGCGCCCTTGCCCTCGGCGTTGACGTACCCCAGTATCCCGGCGGCGAGGTCGCCGTTGGGGTACACGCGCTTGGTGCTGGACTCGTTGAGGACGCCGGCCAGCACATTGGCGCCGGGGCCACCCTTGGCGCGGTCGGCGGACGCCTTCTCGCCGAGCACCTTCTTCAGGTCCTTGATCTGGTTCCAGACCTGCGGGGTCTGCCGGCGGGCGAGCACCACGTAGCGGGTCTTGGGCGTCTTGAGCTTCTTGGTGAGGTCCGCCTGGCCCTTGCCGATCAGCGGCGCGAGCAGCGCGGCCGCCTGCGCGGCGGCGTCGGGGATCTTGGTGGCCTCGGGGGTGAAGAGCGTGGGGTCGGCGGTGATGTCGTACGCGTCGACGCTGGTGGCGAGGGCGATGCCGGCCCGGTCGGTGATCCGGCCGCGCTCCGCGGGCAGCGCGTAGCTGGCGTACCGGTTCTTGTCGGCCTTGGCGGCGTACGCGCTGGCGTCGACGGCCTGCACCTGGAGCAGCCGTACGACGAAGGCCAGCATGACCAGGGTGAGCCCGAGGCTGACCAGGCGCAGCCGGGGCCGGGGGCTGCCGAGCTTGAGCTTCTTGGCGGGCGCGGGGCGGCGGGCCGCCGGCCGGGAGCGCGCGGGCGGGGGGACCCGGCGGCGCGGGGGTTCCTTGGGGCTCACTGCGTCACCTGCCGGGGGCCGGGGTCGGGGAGGTCTTCGCGGGCTGCCGGGGCCGGGGGGCCGGGGTGTGGTGCTTGGGGCCTGCGGAGGCCGGGCTCTGCGCCAGGGGCAGCGGCGTGGGCTCGGCGGCCTCGGCCGGGGAAGCGTCGCCGGCCGAGGCGAGGACGCCCTTGACGGTGCCGTCCGGGCCGAGGAAGACGGGGGTGCCGCCGGGGACCATGCCGAGGTCGGCGGCCCGGCGGGACAGCGCGTCGGGGGCGGACAGGTCGTCCACGTCCCGTTGCAGCGCCTGCTGTTCGTCGGTGCGTTCGGTGGTCTGTCTGTGGTACTCGCTGAGCTTGAACGAGCCCGCGTTCAGCGCCGAGTTCAGCACCAGGAGTGCGATGAGCCCGCCGCCGAGGAGGGCGACGACGAGGAGTACGAACGGGGTGCGGGCGGCGCTGTTGGCCCCCTGCGAAGGCATCAGCCTGCCGAGCCGCGCGGCCGTGCCGCGCAGCTGCCTGGCCGGTTTGCTCACACGTCCTCCCTGATCCGCTGGACCCCCCGGAGCCGGGCGGGGGCCGCGCGCCGGTTCTCGGCGACCTCCTCCTCCGTGGGGAGTTCGGCACCGCGGGTGAGGAGCTTGAGCCGCGGCTGGTAACGCTCGGGCACCACCGGAAGCCCGGGCGGCGCGGTGTTGGCTGCGCCGGCCGCGAAGACCTGCTTGACGATGCGGTCTTCGAGGGACTGGTAGGAGAGCACCGCGACCCGGCCGCCGACCGCGATGGCCTCGACGGCGGCGGGGATCGCCCGCTCGACGCTGGCGAGTTCGCCGTTGACCTCGATGCGCAGCGCCTGGAAGGTGCGCTTGGAGGGGTTGCCGCCGGTGCGCTTGGCGGCCTGCGGCAGCGAGTCGCGGATCAGCTCGACGAGCCGGGCGCTGTTGCTGAAGGGCTCCTTCTCGCGCTCGCGGACGATCGCCGAGACGATCCGCTTGGCCTGCTTCTCCTCGCCGTACGCCCGCAGGATCCGCACGAGTTCACCGGCCGGGTAGGTGTTGAGCACCTCGGCGGCGCTCATCCCGGTCGACTGGTCCATGCGCATGTCCAGGGGCGCGTCCTGGGCGTAGGCGAAGCCCCGGTCGGCCTCGTCGAGCTGCATGGAGGAGACGCCCAGGTCGAACAGGACGCCCTGGACGCGGGGGGTGCCGAGACGTTCGAGCACCTCGGGCAGCTCGTCGTAGACGGCGTGCACCAAGGTGGCGCGCTCCCCGAAGGGGGCCAGGCGCTCGCCGGACAGGCGCAGCGCCTCCTTGTCCCGGTCGAGGGCGATCAGGCGCGCCTCGGGGAACTGGGTCAGGAGTGCCTCGCTGTGGCCGCCGAGGCCGAGGGTGCAGTCGACGACGACCGCACCCGGCTGGGCCAGGGCCGGGGCCAACATGTCCAAGCATCGCTGGAGCATCACCGGGACGTGTCGCTGGCTCAAAGCCGCCCTCTCAAGGATCCGGCGCAGCGTCGCGCATACGTGCCGGATCCCCGCTCCCCCGGGGTGGGGGGACGAACGGTGGCGCCGGGGAAGGGGCGTCAGCCGACCGGAGGGCGGGAGGAGGCCGAGCCGTACGTGCGCCGCGCACGCGGGTAAACGTAGGTCCGGGAGACAGTGGTTCCCGGAAGCTTGGGATTCCGTAAAGGGGGAGACCGTGTGTCACGCCTCCCACTTCGCGCCACTTTAGTCCACTCGTCCTTCGGGTCAATCAACCCTCCAGCGCGCCGCCGAGCACTTTTTTCACTCGTTCGGGTTACGCCTGACAGGGCCTGTGGGTTACCTCACAGACGTCCGAGTTGACAGTCTTTTTCCGCCCCCATGACGCGACCGGACGATCAGTGGCGGCTACCGTCGTATACATGTCGACTCCTGCGCACATACCCGCAGAGCCTCCTGCCCGCCGTCCGCGCCTGACCGTCCAGAGCGGAGGGACGGTGACCGACCGGCTCGTCGAGGCGAACCGCCGGTACGCCGCCGCGTTCGACGACCCCGGCATGGATGCCCGCCCCGTCCTCCACGTCGCCGTCGTGGCCTGCATGGATGCCCGGCTCGACCTGCACGCGGCGCTCGGTCTCGAACTCGGCGACTGCCACACCATCCGCAACGCGGGCGGTGTGGTCACCGATGACGTGATCCGCTCCCTCACCATCAGCCAGCGGGCCCTCGGCACGACGAGCGTCATGCTCGTGCACCACACCGGCTGCGGCCTCGAAGCGCTCACCGAGGACTTCCGGCACGAGCTGGAGGACGAGGTCGGGCAGCGGCCGGCCTGGGCGGTCGAGTCGTTCCGCGATGTCGACCAGGACGTACGCCAGTCCATGCAGCGAGTGCGGACCTCTCCGTTCCTGCCGCACATCGATGACGTCCGCGGATTCGTCTTCGATGTGACGACGGGCCTGCTGCGGGAAATCGATCCGGCCGGCTGAGAATCACAGGAACGGAAATAGGGGGACAACTCACAATCAATCCCCCGCAGTTGTCCACAGGCGAGTGACACGACGCGGTAACGGCAACAAGAATGCGGAAGTGACACCGGTCCGAACCGTTCGGCCGCGCTGTCCGTATTCCGGGGTGGGCCGGGCCGTTCGCAGTGCACCGGCCCGTATGAAAGGGCCGAGGAGGGCCGGGTGACGACCTATGACGATCGAGCGAGCCTCACAGATCTGACCGCCACAGCGGAGCGAGTCCGCAGGTCGGTGGAGAGTGTGATCGAGGGCAAGCCCGAGGTCGTACGGCTTTCGCTGACCGTACTGCTCGCGGAGGGGCACCTCCTGATCGAGGACGTGCCCGGCGTGGGCAAGACCATGCTGGCCAAGACGCTGGCCCGGTCCATCGACTGCTCGGTCCGGCGCATTCAGTTCACGCCGGACCTGCTGCCCTCGGACATCACCGGTGTGTCGATCTACGACCAGCAGCGGCGGGACTTCGAGTTCAAGCCCGGCGCGATCTTCGCCCAGATCGTGATCGGCGACGAGATCAACCGCGCCTCGCCCAAGACCCAGTCCGCGCTCCTGGAGTCCATGGAGGAGCGGCAGGTCACCATCGACGGGCAGACCTACGAACTGCCCAGCCCCTTCATGGTCGTGGCCACCCAGAACCCGGTCGAGATGGAGGGCACCTACCCGCTGCCCGAGGCCCAGCGCGACCGGTTCATGGCCCGCGTCTCGATGGGATACCCGACGCCCGAGGCCGAGCTCCAGATGCTCGACGTGCACGGCGCGGTCTCCCCGCTCGACGACCTCCAGCCGGTGGCGCACGCCCACGACATCGCCAAGCTGATCGACGCGGTCCGCAAGGTGCACGTGGCGGACTCGGTGCGGCGGTACGCGGTGCAGCTGGTCGGCGCGACCCGCAACCACCCGGATCTCAGACTCGGCGCCTCGCCGCGCGCCACGCTCCATCTGCTGCGCGCGGCGAAGGCGTCCGCCGCCCTCAGCGGCCGGGAGTACGCGCTCCCCGACGACGTGCAGGCCCTGGCGGTCGCCGTCCTCGCACACCGGCTGCTGCCCACCGCACAGGCCCAGCTCAACCGGCGCACCGCCGAGCAGGTCGTCCTGGAGATCCTCCAGCACACGCCCGTTCCGCAGGCCGGGAATCCGCTGTACGGCCAGCAGCCGCCCGGCGCCCGGCGGCTGTGATGGCGGCCGGGGGGCTCCCCGCGGAGCCCGCCGAGGAACAGGCCAAGGGCGGGCTGTGGGCCGCCCTGTCCGGCCTGACCACCCGCGGTCGCTCCTTCCTCGCGGCCGGCATCGCCGCCGCGATCTGCGCCTTCGTGCTCGGCCAGGAGGACCTGCTGCGGGTCGGGCTGCTGCTCGCCGTGCTGCCGCTGGTCTGCACGGTCGTGCTCTACCGCACCCGCTACCGCGTCGCGGGCAGCCGGGGGCTCGCCCCCGGCCGGGTCCCGGCCGGCTCCGAGGCCCGCGTCCAGCTGCGGATCGACAACGTCTCGCGGCTGCCCACCGGCCTGCTCATGCTCCAGGACCGGGTGCCGTACGTGCTCGGCCCGCGCCCCCGCTTCGTACTGGACCGGGTCGAGGCGGGCGGCAAGCGCGAAGTGTCCTACCGGGTGCGCTCCGACCTGCGCGGGCGCTATCCGCTGGGGCCGTTGCAGCTGCGGCTCACCGACCCCTTCGGGATGTGCGAGCTGACCCGCGCCTTCAGCGCGTACGACACGCTGACCGTCATCCCCAGGACCGAACCGCTGCCGCCGGTGCGGCTGTCCGGCGAGGCCGCCGGATACGGCGACGGGCGGCACCGCTCGCTCGCGCTCGCCGGTGAGGACGACGTCATTCCGCGCGAATACCGCCACGGCGACGACCTGCGCCGGGTGCACTGGCGCTCCACCGCGCGCTACGGCGAGCTGATGGTGCGCCGCGAGGAGCAGCCGCAGCGGGCCCGCTGCACGGTGCTGCTCGACACCCGGGACATCGCGTACGCGGGCGCGGGCCCCGACTCGGCCTTCGAGTGGGCGGTCTCGGGCGCGGCCTCCGCCCTGGTGCACATGCTGGAACGGGGCTTCTCCGTACGGCTTCTGACCGACACCGGCAGTTCGGTGCCCGGCGAGGGCGCGGGCGGGTTCGCGGGCTCGACCCAGGACTCCTCGGACTCGGCCGGGCTGATGATGGACACCCTGGCGGTCGTCGACCACTCCGACGGCGGCGGCCTCTCGCGCGCGTACGACGTGCTGCGCGGCGGCAACGAAGGGCTGCTCATCGGGTTCTTCGGCGACCTCGACGAGGAGCAGGCGGCGGTCGCGGCGAAGATGCGCCGACGCAGCGGGGCGGCGGTCGCCTTCGTGCTCGACAGCGGTCTTTGGATGCACGGCTCCGAGGAGCGCGGCCCCGTCGAGGAGCGGCTGCGGCTGCTGCGCGAGGCGGGCTGGACGGCGCTCGCGGTGCGGCCGGGCGCGGCCCTGCCCGAGCTGTGGCGCCTGGCGGGCCAGGAACGTACGAACGCGGGAGCGGCGCCCGGCGGCGCGGCCGGCACGGCAGGGGGATGGTCATGAGCGGGCGCGGACGGCTGGCGCTGTGCGCCTACGCGGCCACGGTGATGGCGGCGTGCTCGATGCTGCCGCTGGTCGACCCGGCGAGCTGGATCCTCCAGGCCGCGTTCCTGCTCGCGATCCTGAGCGGCGTCGGCGCGCTGGCCCGGCGAGTGCCGCTGGCCCGGCCGCTGACCGTGCTCGCCCAGGCCGTGGTGGCCCTGTTGGTGCTGACCCTGGTGTTCGCGCGCCAGCAGGCGATCGGCGGGGTGCTGCCCGGCCCCGAGGCGTTCGAGCAGCTCAACTCCCTTCTGCAGCAAGGCGCTTCGGACGTCGGGCAGTACGCGATCCCGGCGCCGGCCACCCCGGGGATCCGGCTGATGATGGTCGGCGGGGTGCTGATCATCGGCCTCGCGGTGGACGCGCTCGCGGTGACGTTCCGCAGCGCGGCCCCGGCGGGCCTGCCGCTGCTCGCGCTGTACTCGGTGGCCGCGGGGCTCTCCGCGGGCGGCGCGAGCTGGCTCTGGTTCGTGCTCGCGGCCGCCGGCTACCTGCTGCTCCTGCTCGCCGAGGGCCGCGACCGGCTCTCGCAGTGGGGGCGGGTCTTCGGCGGCGCCGCGCGGGCGCCCGGCCGGCCCCAGCAGAGCGTGTTCGAGAACAACGCGCCGCTGGCCCCGGTCCGTACCGGGCGGCGCATCGGGGTGCTCGCGCTCGGCATCGCGCTGGTGATCCCGGCGATGCTGCCCGCGCTGGACAGCGGGCTGCTCGGCGGGGCCGGCGGCGGTGGGGGCGGGGACGGAGCCGGAGGGACCATCTCCGCGGTCAACCCGCTGGTGTCGCTGCAGAACAGCCTGAACCAGCCCGAGGACCGCGAGGTGATGCGGTACAACACCAACGCCCAGGACACCAAGGAGATGTACCTGCGGATCGTCGCGCTCGACGAGTTCGACGGAGCCTCCTGGAAGTCCTCGGAGCGCCACATCAAGGACGTACCGGATCCGCTGCCGAGGCCGGACGGGCTGAGCCCGGCGGTCGCGACCACCGAGGTGCAGACCAGCATTTCGGCGGCCGGCTGGTACGCGCAGAGCTGGCTGCCGATGCCGTTCCCCGCGACCCGGGTGAACATCAAGGGCGACTGGCGGTTCGAGCCGGTCGGGCGGACCCTGGTCGGCGACCGCAAGCAGACGACCCGCGGCGCGCAGTACACGGTCTCCAGCCTCCTGGTGCGGCCGACGGCGGCCCAGTTGGCGGATGCCCCGCGCCCGTCCGCGGACCTCCTGAAGGAGTACACCCGGGTCCCCGACTCGCTGCCTTCCGTGGTGAGCGCGACCGCGCGGGAGGTCACCAGCGGCGCCGCGAACTACTACGAGAAGGCCGTCAAGCTCCAGGACTGGTTCTCCACCAGCGGCGGCTTCACGTACAACACCCATGTCCAGTCGGGCAGCGGCACCGAGGCGATCGCCAACTTCCTCAAGGAAAAAGAGGGCTTCTGCGTCCACTTCTCCTTCTCGATGGCCGCGATGGCCCGCACGCTGGGCATCCCGGCCCGGGTCGCGGTGGGCTTCACGCCCGGCGCGGCGCGCCCGGACGGCACCATGTCGGTGGGCCTGCGCGACGCGCACGCCTGGCCCGAGCTGTACTTCGAGGGCGTGGGCTGGACCCGCTTCGAACCGACGCCGACGCGGGGCTCCGTCCCCGACTACACCCGGCAGCAGGCCCCGGCGGGCGGCCCGAGCAGCCCGGCCGCGCCGTCCACGAGAGCCTCGGCCCAGCCCTCGGCGGCGCCGTCCGCCCCGGACTCCTGCCCGCCCAGCGCACGGCGCCTGGGCGACTGCGGCCCCTCGGCCGCGGCGGGCGTCGCGGGCCCGACGGACAGCGGCCCCTCGGCCTCGGCCCTGGTCGGTACGGCCCTGGGAGTGGCCGCGCTGCTGGTGCTTCCGCTGCTGCCCCTGCTGTGGCGCAGGCGGGTCCGGGCCCGGCGGCTCGGCTCCGGCGGGCGCACCCCGGCCGACGCGGTGGCCCGTACGCTCGCGGCCTGGCAGGAGATCACCGACACGGCCTGGGACTACGGCATCCCGCCCGACGACTCGCAGACGCCCCGCAAGGCGGCGGCCCGGGTGGTCCGCCTCGGCCGCTTGGACGGCCCGGCGGCCGAGTCCGTCCACCGCGCGGCGGGCGCGGTGGAACAGGTCCTGTACGCACCCGAGCCCCGGCCCACGCCGGGTCTCGCGGACGATGTGACCCGGGTGGCAGCCGGCCTACGAGCGGCGGCGGGCCGCTGGCTGTCCCTGCGAGCGATTCTCGCCCCGCGCTCAGCCGTCAGGGTGATCTGGTCACTTTCGCAGCGCTGGGAACGGACGAGGGCGGGGGTGGCGGTACGCACGCGAGCCCTGGCCGAACGCCTGCGACCCGGCCGCCGCAAGGAGGCCCCGCCGGAACCCGCGCCCGGCACCTGAGCACCCCCTGGGGCTCCGCCTGAAACGCCGGACGGGCTGGGGATGCACCCTGTCAGGGTGCATCCCGCTAGGGGCGCGGGGAACTGCGCGACCGGCCACGCACGGTCCGCAGACGAAAGCGGGTTCGCGGCGCGACCGGGGTCTGGGGCGGAACCCCAGAAAGCGGGAGCACGCCAAAGGGGCGGCCACCTCAAGAAGGTGACCGCCCCTCGGTACAGGTCAGAACAGGGCGGGGCTAGCGCCCCTCATCGCGGCGCCGCTGCCAGCGCTGCTCGATCCGGTCCATCATCGAGCGCCGCTGCCGGGCCTGCCGCGGCGCGGCGGAACCGCCCGCACGTGCCTGTTCACCGGGACGCGGCGCCTTGCGCCAGCCGGTGACCGCGAGCACCGCACATCCGAGCATGACGAGGAATCCCACCACACTGATCCAGATCTGCTGCGCGACCATTCCTGCCATGAGGAGCGCGATACCCACCAGGAAGCCGGCGACCGCCTGGTAGACCCGTCGCCGGGTGTACGTACGCAGCCCGCTTCCCTCAAGCGCTGTCGCGAACTTGGGATCTTCGGCGTACAGCGCTCGCTCCATCTGCTCGAGCATGCGCTGCTCGTGCTCCGAGAGCGGCACGGAGTCCTCCTACTCGTCGGTCGCGGGGGGCGACCGGATGCGGCCCCTTCAGGATAGGCAGGGAATCGCCCCCGTGAAACCCGCCCTCTACGCCAAATCGCCAGCCGGGCCGCCACGGCGGCTCGGCTGTGGAGATTCAATTCCCCAAGAGCCGATCCGTCATGCCGGACGGTGTCCCCCGATCATACGGGGCGAAGCCGCCGATCGGGGGGCCTGTGGCGTACTCCATGCGGCACAGCGTCGCTGATCAGCCCGCCCGGGACGGCCGGAGCGGAGTCAGCCGTGCTTCTCGCCCAGTACGTGCAGCTGGGTGGCGACGGCGTGGAAGGCGGGCAGTTCGGCAGCCGCGGCCTCCAGCTTGAGGAGCGCGTCCAGGGCGCCCGGCTCGGTGTCCACCAGGACGCCGGGGACGAGGTCGGCGAAGACCCGCACGCCGTGCACCGACCCGGCCGTGGCCCCGGCGCCGCCGACGAGCTCGACGAGCTGCTCGGCGGTGAACCGGTGCGGGACCGGGTCGCCCGCGCCCCAGCGGCCCGCCGGGTCGGAGAGCGCGTGGCGAGCCTCGGTGAAGTGCCCGGCGAGCGCGCGGGAGAGCACGGCGCCGCCGACGCCCGCGGCGAGCAGGCTCAGCGCGCCTTCGGGACGCAGCGCGCCCACCGCGTTGCGCACGCCTTCCGCCGGGTCCTCGACGTACTCCAGGACCCCGTGGCACAGCACCGCGTCGTAGCCGCCGCGCTCGACCACGTCGAAGAGGCCGAGCACGTCGCCCTGGACGCCCTGGACCCGCTCGGCCACCCCGGCCTCGGCGGCCCTGCGCTCCAGTGCGAAGAGCGCGTTGGGGCTGGGGTCGACCACGGTGACCCGGTGCCCGAGGGCGGCCAGCGGCACCGCGAAGTTGCCGGAGCCGCCACCGGTGTCGAGCACGTCCAGGGCCTCGCGACCGGTCGCCTTGACCCGGCGGTCGAGCGCTTCCTTGAGGACCTCCCAGACCACGGCGGTACGGAGGGAGGCGCGGGGGCGCATGGGGTCCGACACGGCAGTTGACTCCTCGGCGCGGTGCCGCCGCGGACGCGGCGTGGGAAGGGGTTGCGACGCGTCCACCCTAATGGGAGGTGAAGCGGCGGCCCGTCATCCCTCGTTGCGTCCCCGGGCCGCTCCGGGCCGGCCGCGGGCCGACCGTGGCGGGGGCGGGCCGGGCGCCGTCAGCCGGCCCCCCGTTCCGGCTCCGCCTCCGGCTCGCGGGTCCTGGGCTGGGGCAGCACGGGCTGGAGGACGAGGAGCCGCTCGACCAGGCGCAGGAACATCGC
The DNA here is from genome assembly GCF_001279695.1 of Streptomyces sp. WM6378. Lineage (GTDB taxonomy): Bacteria > Actinomycetota > Actinomycetes > Streptomycetales > Streptomycetaceae > Streptomyces. The sequence goes on along the minus strand of NZ_LGDD01000293.1, from coordinate 110,154 downwards.
CGCGTCGCGGAGCAGGTCGTCGGCGTCCCGGGTGGTGGCGGCGCCCTGGATACCGGCCTCGGCGCGAGCCCGCCGGTCCGCCCCCGAGGCGAACAGGGCGCTCCACTCGGTCAGTTCGGGCGCTATTTCCGGCAGCACTTCCCAGGCACTGCGGATCCGCTGCCTGCGGCGCGGGTTGGTCTCGGGCCGGCCGCGCGCGGCGAGGACGGCGGCCGCGGTGCGCAGGGCGGCCAGATGGGCCGTCGCGTACCGCTCGTTGGGGGCGTCGAGGACGGCCGCCTCGTCCAGGCCGCCGCGGGCCTGGGCGAGCAGGTCGAGCGCGGCGGGTGGCGCGCCGGCCCGGCGCAGTACGGGGTGGACGTCGTTCGGGGCGCCGTTCAGTGAGGGGGCAGGGCTGCTGGCGCGGCGCCGGGGTGCGGCTGCTGCGGGCGAGCTGGCCATGACGAACCTCCTGTCGTCGTGTGACGGCACAGTGGCCGTATGTGTCCATCGTGAGGCCCACCACTGACAATCGACCCGAATCACCCCCCGACCTGCCACTTTGCCTCGCATACAGGTTCGGGCTATCTTTTGTACTGACCAGTCAGTTCAAAGAATGCGGCCGGAGTTCCGGCCCGGGGGACGCGCAGAGCAGGGGGGAATGTGGACAGCCCGCACTCGGAAGTGACCGGCGCGGCGATCCGCGCCGAGGGCTTCGGGCTCAAGGGACCGCGCGGCTGGGCCTTCAGAGGGGTCGCCATCGACGCGGCCCCCGGCTCGCTCGTCGCGGTCGCGGGGCCCTCCGGTTCCGGCCGGACCTGCCTGCTGCTCGCCCTCACCGGCCGGATGAAGCCGGCCGAGGGCTGGGCGCGGGTGGCCGGCCATCAGCTGCCGCGCAAGATGGCCGCCGTGCGGCGGATCAGCGCGCTCGGCCATGTGCCCGGGGTCAGCGAGCTCGACCCGGCGTTCACCGTCGCCGAGCACCTGCGCGAGCGCGTGATGCTGCAGCGCCGCTACGACGGTTCGGTGCGGGCGCTGCTGCGCTCCCCCGCCCAGCGCAGGGCCGAGTCCCGCGCCCGGATCGACGAGGCGCTGGCTGCCGCGGGCCTCGACCTCGCCTCGCTGCCCAAGCGCGACCACACCTCCGTACGCGATCTCGAACGCCTTGAGGCGCTGCGGCTCACGGTCGCGCTCGCGCTGATCCAGCGGCCCCGGCTGCTCGCGGTCGACGACACCGACCTGAAGCTGTCGGACGCCGAACGGGCCGCCGCCTGGGCGCTGCTGCGCTCGGTCGCGGACGCCGGCACCACCGTGCTCGCGGTCTGCAGCGAGGCGCCCGCCGGGGCCGACATCACCGTAGTGACGACCGAAGCCGGCGCCGAGGACGGGGCCACGAGCGAGGAGGGGGCGGCGGATGCGTTCGCCACGACTGGCAGCGCTTGAGCTGAAGCGGTTCGGCAGGGGGAAGCTGCCGCGGGCCGCGCTGGTCGCGCTGCTCCTGCTGCCGCTGCTCTACGGCGCGCTCTACCTGTGCTCGTTCTGGGACCCCTACAGCCGCCTCGACCGGATTCCGGTGGCGCTCGTCAACGACGACGAGGGAGCCGACGCCGCCGGGCAGAAGCTCCACGTGGGTGACGACCTCAGCAAGAAGCTGCTCGACAGCAAGACCTTCGAGTGGCACGAGGTCAGCGGCGCGGAGGCGCGCAAGGGCCTGGAGAAGGGCACCTACTACCTGTCGCTGACGATGCCGGCCGACTTCAGCAAGAGGATCGCGTCCAGCTCCGGGGACACCCCCGAGACGGGCGCGCTCCAGGTGCGGACCAACGACGCGAACAACTACATCGTGGGGTCGATCTCCAAGACGGTGTTCTCCGAGGTCCGCGCCGCCGCCTCCAGCAAGGCCTCGCGGTCCTTCCTCGACAAGATCTTCATCTCGTTCGGCGATCTCCACGACGCCACCGAGAAGGCCGCCAAGGGCGCGGGCGACCTCAAGGACGGGCTCGGCAAGGCCAAGGACGGCTCCAAGAATCTGGCCGACGGGCTCGACGACGCCAAGGACGGCAGCGGCAAGCTGGCCGGCGGCATCACCAAGCTCGACACGGCCGCGGGCACCCTGGCGAGCGGCGCCCAGCAGGTCGCCGACGGCACCCAGCGGATCGCGGACGAGGCCAACGGAGCGGCCGGCAAGGCGCGGCCGTACCTCAAGGACAACGGCAAGACCGTCGGGGACTCCGCCAAGCTCCTCGCCGACTCGATCCCGCCGGTGCGCGACAACCTCAAGAAGATCATCGACCTCGCCCCCGAGGCGGCGACCGGCACCCGCAAGGCCTCCCAGGACGTCAACGCGGTCTACCAGCAGCTCTGCGTGGACAAGTCCACCGAGGGACAGGTGTGCCCGACGCTGGACAGGGCCAAGAAGGCGACGGCCACCGCCGCGACCCTTACCGCGGACGTCAACAACCTCGTCAAGGACCAGGGCGGCGACTTCAAGAAGCTCGACAAGAGCCTCGAAGACCTCCAGACCAAGGCCAAGGACCTGGCCGCGAAGGCGCCGCAGCTCTCCACCGACCTGGAGACGAAGGTCGCCGACATCAACAAGCTCAACAAGGGCGCGCACGACGTCGCCAAGGGCGCGGCCGGCATCCACGCCGGTCTGGGCAGCGCCAAGACGGGTTCCACCGACCTCGACACGGGCGTCGGCAAGCTGAAGAAGGGCGCGAGCGCCCTGGACGGCGGGATCGTCAAGCTCTCCGACGGCTCCGTGCAGTTGGCGACCGGCCTGCACGACGGCGTCGGCAAGATCCCCGACTACGACAAGCAGCAGCGCGACCAGCGCACCGACGTGATGGCCGACCCGGTCAAGCTGGCCTCGCAGGCGATGCACAAGGCGCCCAACTACGGCACCGGGTTCGCCCCGTACTTCATCCCGCTCTCCCTGTGGGTGGGCGCGATGGTCGCGTACATGCTGATCCAGCCGCTCAACCGGCGCGCCCTGGCCGCCGGGGCCTCGGCCTGGCGGATCGCGTTCGCGGGCTGGCTGCCGGTGGCGGCCGTCGGGGTGCTCCAGATCGCCGCGCTGATGTCGGTGCTGCACTTCGGGCTCGGGCTCGAAATGCAGCGGACGGCCGGCACGCTGGGCTATCTGGCTCTGACCTCCTGCTGCTTCGCCGCGATCGTGCAGTGGCTCAACGCCAAGTTCGGGGCGGCCGGGCGCATCCTGGTGCTCGCCGTCCTGATGCTCCAGCTGACCTCGGCGGGCGGCACCTACCCCGTCCAGACGAGCCCGGCGTTCTTCAACGCCGTCCACCCCTACCTGCCCATGAGTTACGTCGTGGACGGGCTGCGCAGGCTGATCACCGGCGGCGACCTGGGCGTGGTGTGGCAGGGCTGTGCGGTCCTGGCGGCCTTCACCGTGGGCGCCCTCGCGCTGACGGCACTGTCCGCCCGGCAGAAGCAGGTGTGGTCGCTCGACCGGCTGCACCCCGAGCTGAGCCTGTGAGAATCGACGCCATGGACAGCAGCAGCACCAGACGGCAGGCGACCCGGCAGAAGCTCTACGAGGCCGCCGTGACGCTCATCGCCGAACAGGGGTTCTCGGCCACCACGGTCGACGAGATCGCCGAGCGGGCCGGCGTCGCCAAGGGCACGGTCTACTACAACTTCAAGAGCAAGACCGAGCTGTTCGAGGAGCTGCTGCGGCACGGCGTGGGCCTGCTGACCGCGTCTTTGCAGGCGGCCGCGGACGAAACCGCCGGGCGGGGTGGAACCAAGGTCGAGGCGCTTGACGCGATGATCCGGGCCGGCCTGGACTTCATCCACCGCTACCCGGCCTTCACCCAGCTGTACGTCGCCGAGCTGTGGCGCACCAACCGTGCCTGGCAGTCGACGCTCCTGGTGGTGCGCCGGGAGGCGGTGGCCGTCGTCGAGACGGTGCTTCGGGACGCGGTGGCGGCGGGCGAGCTGAGCGAGGAGATCGACATCCCGCTCACGGCGGCGGCCCTGGTCGGCATGGTGCTCGTGGCCGCGCTGGACTGGCAGGCCTTCCAGAGCGAGCGCTCCCTGGACGACGTCCACGCGGCGCTGTCAAGGCTGTTGCACGGCAGAGTCAGCGGCCGTTAGCCCCTGACCCCGGACACGGAAATACGCCGGGCCGGTGCGGTTCAATCCCCCATGAACCGCACCGGCCCGGCGTTTCCCCCGAACGTCCCCCCGGGTCTCCCCCGTACCCCGTTGCGTCCAGGGAGCCGCGCCGGTTCCGCCGCCCCGTGTCGGCGGTGCCGGCGCCGCGCCCCTTCCGTGGTCTCCACCTTCCCGTCCGCGCAGGTGGGAGCCCATCCGTGCAGGTACTCATCTCACCTCCTAGGTACGGATACTCAGACGTCCGTGCTCAACCCCAGTCGTGAACGGCCGGATCTGGTTAACATCGCGACCGTGTCCGTACTCCCCCTCGTGTTCACCAGCGGCTGGGCGAGCGGGGTCAACGCGTACGCGGTGGTCCTGCTGCTCGGCATCTTCGGCGCCACCGGCCTCACCGACGACGTGCCCGACGCGCTCCAGCGTCCCGACGTCCTGATCGCCGCCGGCGTCCTGTTCCTCTGCGAGGCGGTCGCGGACAAGATCCCGTACGTCGACTCGGTCTGGGACTCCGTGCACACGGTGATCCGGCCGATCGCGGGCGCGGTCGTCGGGGCGCTCCTTGCCGGGCAGAACGGTTCGCTGCCGGATCTCGCGGCGGGCGCGGTGGGCGGTTCGACGGCGCTGATGAGCCATCTGGTCAAGGCCGGAACGCGGATGGCGGTGAACACCTCGCCCGAGCCGTTCAGCAACATCGCGCTGAGCACGGCGGAGGACCTGGGCGTCGCCGGGATCATAAGTTTCGCGATCTTCCATCCGCTCGCGGCGGCCGTGATCGCGGGCACGCTGCTGGTGCTCGGCATCGTGATACTGGTCGTGCTGTGGCGCAAGATCCGCCGTTTCCGGCGGCGCAGGGCGCAGCGCCGGGAGGAGAAGCGGCTGGCCGCGGCGGGGGTCCACGAGCCGCCGGACTGAGTTGTCAGTGGCGGCGGATACAGTCGCAGACATGGCACGGATTGCGGTGATCGGCGCTGGTGTGGGCGCCATGGCGGCTGCTGCCCGGCTGGCCGTGGCAGGCCACCGGGTGACGGTGTACGAGCGCTCGTCGACGTACGGCGGCGCACTGGGGCGGTTCGAGCGGGACGGGTTCGTCTTCGACACCGGCCCCGGTCTGCTGCGGCTGCCCGCCGTCTACCGCGACCTGTTCGTGAAGACCGGCAAGGAGCCCCTGGAGAGCCGCGTGGAGCTCGCCCCGGTCGACCCCGCCTCGCGCCATCTCTTCGCCGACGGTACGCAGGTGTCGCTGCCCAACGCCTCGCGCGCGGGCGTGATGTCGGCCCTCGACGCGGCTCTGGGGGCGGGCGCGGGCGAGCGCTGGGGCGCGTTTCTGATCCGGGCCAGGGAGGCCTGGGACCGCACGCGCCGACCGCTGTTGGAGGAGCCCTTGTGGCCCAACTGGCAGGTCCTCGCCCGCGAGCCGTACCCCGCGCCGAAGCAGCGCCGGCTGCTCCGCGCACCCCGGCAGGCGGCCACCCTGGGCGAGGTCGCCGCGTGGGAGCTGGGCGGCGGGCACCTGGGCGCGCTCCTGGAGAACTACGCCCTGGAGTACGGCCTGGACCCGAGCACGGCCCCCGCCTCGGCGGCGGTGCTGCCGTACATGGAGCAGACCTTCGGCAGTTGGTACGTCCGCGGTGGCATGCGGGAGCTGGCGCGCGCGGTGTACGAGCGCTGTCTGGCGAGGAAGGTCGAGTTCGTCTTCGACGCCGAGGTGACGCGGGTCAACGAGAAGGACGGCAGGGCGGCCGGCGTCGAGCTGGCCGACGGCACGGCCGTGGAGGCGGACCACGTGGTGTGCGGCGCGGACCCGCGCGGTCTCGAACGGATGCTGCCCGGCCGGGAGTTGTGGGCGCCCGGCACGGTCCGGCCCGCCGCCACGGCCCGGCCGAGCCGCTTCACGGTGCTGCTCGCACTGCGCGGCGCCCGCCCCTCGGACGCCGCGCACCGCACGGTGGTGCACTCCCCCAGTGCCACGGCCGAGGCGCGCACGGCCTTCGCGGGAACGCACAACGCACCGCCTACGGTCACGGTGCTGCGGCCCGACGATCCGGCGGTGCGGCCCGACGACGGCCACGAGGCGGTGACGCTGACGGCGACGGTCGCGCCCGACGGCCCGGTCGACTGGACGGACGAGGCGCTGGTCCAGCGGTACGCCGACGAGCTGATCACGGCCGCCGCGCGGGCCGTGCCCGAGCTGCGGGAGCGGCTGCTGTGGCACGAGTCCCGCACCCCGGTCCACATAGCGGAGGCAACCGGCGCCGGGGGCGGTTCGGTGCCCGCGCCCTCACTGGCCGCGGCCGAGGCCGCGCTCCTGCACCCGTCCAACACCACCGCTCTGCCGGGCCTCTATCTGGCGGGCGGTTGGGCGCACCCCGGCGGCGGGCTCGCGCACGCCGGGATGTCGGGCGCGCTGGTGACCGGGCTGATCGTGGAGGGGGACGACTTCCGGGGCTCGCAGTGAGCCCCGGCCGGGGACCCGGCCCGGGGATCGGTCAGTAGCGGTAGGGCTGCTGCTCGGGGTGGTGCGGCTGGTCCGGGTGGTTCGGGTCGTACGGCTGCTGCGGCTGCTGGACCTGCTGCTGCTCGTACGGGATGTACTCGCCGTCGCGCTGTTGCGGCACCCAGACACCGCCGGGCGGGGTGTCCGTCGCGTACTGGGCGGTGAGCGGGTCGGGGTAGGACTGCTGGCCGCCGAAGCTGTCGTAGCCGCTGTACGTGCCGTATGCCTGGCCGCCGTTGCCGATGTACGGGTCCGAGTAGGCGGCGTACTGCTGCTGCCCGGCGCCCGCGTCGTCGTACTGCGGGGCGTAGGGGTCGGCGTAGGGCTGCTGCGGGTCGTACGCGCCGTACTGGGGCTGTGCCTCGGGCTGCTGGGCGGGGGTGTAGATGCCGTACTGGCCGGTCTCGTCGGGCATCGGCTGCGGCTCGTAGACCGAGTCGGCGTGGGCCGAATCGGCGTGCGGCGGCTCGCCGTTCGCGTCCGGGGAGCCGACGGCGGCCGCGTCCTCGTACTGGAGGTCGGAGACTTCGAGTACGGGTTCCGCGGCGGGGGCGCTCTTGCCGCGGCTCGCCCTGCGGCGGCGGCTCGCGCCCGGCCTGCCGCCGAGCGCCCAGCCGGTGGAGAAGCCGCGCCGGAAGGAGAGCGTGACGTACACCTGGCCAACGGCGAAGGCGATCGCGCCCAGGATGATCACGAAGACGGACGGGATGAGGACGCCGAGGACCACGCCCACGAATCCGGTGAAGGCGAGCAACCGCCAGCGCAGCCGCGCCTTGTACTGCAGCAGCACCTCGCCGAGCAGCCACAGTGCGACGATTCCGAACGCGATGTAGAGGACCGTCCAGCCCATGTACGCCCCTCATTCTCCTGTCCCGGGTGCAGCTGTCCCCTGACCCGGGCCGGTTTTCGGCTACGCCTGCTGGTGCAGGCCGAGATTCTCGTAGATTTCGAGCGTCGCCGTGGAGTTGTTGAGGGTAATGAAGTGCAACCCGGGTACGCCATCGGCGAGCAGCCGTGAGCAGAACTCCGTGGCGAACTCGATGCCAATGGAGCGTACAGCGGCCGGATCGTCCTTGACGGCAAGCATCCGGTCCCGCAGGTCCTCCGGGAAGGCCGCGGTGCTGAGTTGGGGCAGTCGTTCCAGCTGCTTCACGCTGGTCACGGGCATGACCTCGGGGATGATCGGGGTCTCGCAGCCAGCCGCCGAGACCCGGTCGCGCAGCCGCGAATAGTTCTCGGGCTCGAAGAACATCTGGGTGATGGCATAGTCGGCGCCCGCGCGGCACTTGTCCACGAAGTGCCGGATGTCGGAATCCCAGTCCACGGAGCGGGGGTGCATCTCCGGGAAGGCCGCGACGCCGACGCAGAAGTCGCCCGACTCCCGGATGAGCGCGACGAGTTCGGCCGCGTAGGTCACACCCTGGGGGTGCTTGACCCACTCGCCCATGGGGTCGCCCTTCGGGTCGCCGCGCACCGCGAGGATGTTGCGGATCCCGGCGTCGGCGTACTGGCCCACCGTGTGGCGCAGCTCGGCGACCGAGTGGCCGACGGCGGTGAGGTGGGCGACCGGGGTGAGGGTGGTGTCCTCGGTGATCTGCTGGGTGGCCTCGACGGTTCCGGTACGGGTGGTGCCGCCGGCCCCGTACGTCACGGAGACGAAGTCGGGGGCGACCGCTTCGACCCGGCGCAGCGCGTTCCAGAGGTTCCGCTCGCCCTTCTCGGTTTTGGGCGCGTAGAACTCGAAGGAGTACGTGGTCTCGCCGGTCGCGAGCATGTCGCGCACGGTTCGCGCGCGATCAGTCCTGGTGGAAGCTGTGCCAAGGGCCATACTCGCAGGTTAGCCACGGGTGCCTTGACCCCCAACCAAACGGGGGTTAATTGTCTCGATTGCCGGACTTCTGTCCACCCCTCGGACAGCGGACTCCTCGCCCGGGGTTTTTGATCACGGTTGACACCCCCGGTGACCAGCGCCGTTGACCGGCCCCGAGCTACGCGAGCCGCTCCCGGACCCGCTTGGCGAGGTCGGCGGTGGCCGCGGCCGGGTCGGCGGCCTCGGTGATCGCCCGTACGACGACGACGCGGTCCGCGCCCGCGTCCAGGACCTCGTCCAGGTTGCCCGCGTCGATCCCGCCGATCGCGAACCACGGCCGGTCGGTGCCGAGCGAGGCGGTGTACCGCACCAGGTCGAGACCCGGCGCGTACCGGCCCGGCTTGGTGGGGGTGGGCCAGCAGGGGCCCGTGCAGAAGTAGTCCACGCCCGGCTCGGCGGCGGCCGCGGCGGCCTCCTCGTTCGCGTGCGTGGAGCGGCCGATCAGCACCGTCCGGCCCAGGATCGCCCGGGCGGCGGGCACCGGCAGGTCGCCCTGGCCCAGGTGCAGCACGTCGGCGCCGACGGCGTGCGCCACGTCGGCCCGGTCGTTGACCGCGAGCAGCTTGCCGTGCCGGCGGCAGGCGTCCGCGAAGACGGCCAGGTGCTCCAGCTCTTCGGCGGCCTCCATGCCCTTGTCCCGCAGCTGCACGATGTCCACGCCCGAAGCAAGGACGGCGTCCAGGAACTCGGGCAGATCACCCTGGCGCTTACGGGCGTCGGTGCACAGGTAGAGGCGGGCGTCGGCGAGCTGCTCACGGGCCGTGGGCATGGAAGGTCCCCCGTTGTGTTCGTCTTCGGCCGGGCCGCGCGGTGTACGGGCCGGGTGGACCGGACCGTACACCGCGGGCTTGTCGGCGCTGTCGGGTGGGCTCTCGGCTCAGAGGGCGAGCGCCTGGGCGCGGCGCTTCACCTCCGTGCCGCGATTCTCACTGAGGGCCTGCGCGGGGGTGCCGGGCAGGCTCGGGTCGGGAGTGAAGAGCCACTCCAGCATCTCCTCGTCGGAGAAGCCGTCGTCCCTCAGCAGCGTCAGCGTCCCGACCAGGCCCTTCACCACCTTGTCGGTGTCGATGAAGGCGGCGGGCACCTGCAGCGCCCTGTTCTCACCGCGGCGTACGGCGATGAGCTGGCCCTCCTTGACCAGCTGCCGTACGCGCGTCACCTCCACGTCCAGCATCTCCGCGATGTCGGGGAGGTAGAGCCAGGCGGGGACGAGAGCATCAATCTTTGCGTCAATCTCGGTCACGGTCACAAGCGTGCCACCTCGCACTGACACTCGGTACCGGGGTGGTCCCTCGGGGGCTGTGCCCCGGCCCCCTCCGGGGCGTGTCATGGGGGCTCCGCGCCCCCTCCGACCCCCTTCTCCTCAAACGCCGGAGGGGCTGGATTTGAATTCGGCTGCGGGTCGTTCGTGGCTGGTCGCGCAGTTCCCCGCGCCCCTGAAAGGCTTGGCTGATCAGGGCCGTATCGCGTCCCTCAGGGGCACCCAGCTGAGCCGGATCGCTAGCGCACCGCCGATTTCAGCGGCACCGACGGGTCCGCCGTCTTCGTCGGGTCGAGGGGCAGCGCCGATTCGATGAGTTTGCGGCCCTGGGCCAGGTCCCTTGGGCGGCCCACTGCCAGTACCGCCACCAACGCCCCGTCCCTGAGCCAGCAGACCGACCACGGGGCCGAGGACGGGTCGCCGCGCCAGACCACGTCGTCCGCGTCCGTGTGGTGGCCCGCGTACTGGACGAAGCGGCCGAACTGCTCGGACCAGAAGTACGGGACCGGGTCGTAGTCGACGGCGGCCTCGCCCACGATGTCGGCGGCCACCGTGCGCGGGCCCTGGAGCGCGTTGTCCCAGTGGTGGACCAGCAGGCGTTCGCCGAAGCGGGCCGAGGGGAACGAGGCGCAGTCGCCGACCGCGTACACGTCGGGGAGCGAGGTGCGCAGGCGGGCGTCCGCGGTGATCGCGCCCTCGGGGCCGAGCGCGATGTCCGAGCCGGTCAGCCAGCCGGTCGCGGGGCGGGCGCCGATGCCGATGACCACGGCGTCGGCGGGCAGCCGGCGGCCGTCGGCGAGCAGCACCTCGCCCGGCACGACCGCCTGGACCCGGGCGCCGGTGAGGAGTTCGGCGCCGGATTCGGCGTACCAGCCGGCCATCGGGGCGGCGACCTCGGCGGGGAGCACCCCGGCCAGCGGGCGGTCGGCGGCCTCCACGACGGTGACCTCGCAGCCCGCGTCGCGCGCGGCGGTGGCGAACTCCGCGCCGATCCACCCGGCGCCCACCACCACGATCCGGTGCCGCTGGTCGAGGACCGGGCGAAGGCGCCGCGCGTCGTCGAGGGTGCGCAGCAGGTGGACGCCGGGCACTCCCCCGCTGCCGGGCAGGGTGAGCGGTTCGGCGCCGGTGGCGATGACCAGGGTGTCGTAGCCGACCTCGCCCGCCTCGGTGACCACCACGTGCTCGGCGGGCCGCACCCCGGTGACTTCGAGGCCCAGGCGCAGGTCGACGCCGAGTGCTTCGAAGTCCACCTCGAAGGCCGAGCCCTCGGCCTTGCCGAGCAGGACCGCCTTGGACAGCGGGGGCCGGTCGTAGGGCTGGTGGGGTTCGGCGCCGATGAGGGTGATGGCTCCGGCGAAGCCCTGTTCGCGCAGGGCCACCGCGGTCTGCACGCCGGCCATGCCCGCGCCGACGACGACCACGTGCCGCGCTTCGGAATGCGTCTGCTGTTCGCTCACCCGATCACCATAAACAGCTGACTATTCGTCAGGTAAGGGGTCCGGTCAACGCGGACGCCCCTGGGTCGCCCGGACGCTCCCTTACTCGGGGCCGGAGGCTCGGGCTATGGTGGCAGGCGTAAAGCACTCGCGGGAGCCCGGACGCACCGGGCTGAGAGGGAGGCTGGCGGCCTCCGACCGTACGAACCTGATCCGGGTCATGCCGGCGAAGGGAGGGGCTGGACGCCCATGCGTTCTTCACACAACGGGTCCGGGAACGGGTCCGACGTCCTCGTGGTCGGGGGCGGCATCATCGGGCTCGTCACCGCCTGGCGGGCCGCCCAGCGCGGCCTCGGTGTCGTGCTCGCCGACCCCGAGCCGGGCGGCGGCGCCGCCCAGGTCGCGGCCGGGATGCTCGCCGCCGTCACCGAACTCCACTACGGCGAGCAGACCCTGCTCGCCCTCAACGTCGAGTCCGCCCGCCGCTACCCGGCCTTCGCGGCCGAGCTGACGGAGGTCACCGGCCTCGACACCGGCTACCGCGCCTGCGGCACCCTGGCCGTGGCGCTCGACTCCGACGACCGCGCCCACCTGCGTGACCTGCACGCGCTCCAGGTCCGCTGCGGCCTGGAGTCCGAGTGGCTGTCCGGGCGCGACTGCCGCCGCCTTGAGCCCATGCTGGCGCCCGGCGTGCGCGGCGGCCTCCGGGTCGACGGCGACCACCAGATCGACCCGAGAAGGCTGGCGAAGGCGCTGGTCAGCGCGTGCACACAGGCCGGGGTGCGGTTCGCGCACGGCTGGGTCGAGCGGCTTTCCGTCGTACGGGAGCGGGCCGCCGGAGTCGTCCTGGCGGACGGCACCGAGCTCGCCGCCGACCAGGTCGTACTCGCCGCGGGCAGCCTCAGCGGCCGCCTCGCGGGCGTTCCGGAAGAGCTCCTGCCTCCCGTACGTCCCGTGAAGGGCCAGGTCCTGCGGCTGACCGTGCCGCCCGCCTACGCGCCCTTCCTGTCCCGGACCGTGCGGGCGGTGGTGCGGGGCAGCGAGGTCTATCTCGTACCGCGCGAGAACGGCGAGCTCGTCGTCGGCGCCACCAGCGAGGAGCTCGGCTGGGACACGACGGTCACCGCGGGCGGGGTCTACGAACTGCTGCGGGACGCCCACGAGTTGGTGCCCGGGATCACCGAGCTGCCACTCACCGAGACCCGGGCCGGGCTGCGCCCCGCCTCCCCCGACAACGCGCCCCTGCTCGGCCCGACCGCGCTGCCAGGGCTGCTGCTCGCGACCGGCCACTACCGCAACGGCGTGCTGCTCACCGCGGTCACCGGCGATGTCATGGCGCACGTCCTGACCACCGGTGAACTGCCCGACGAGGCACGCCCGTTCACCCCCCGACGCTTCACCTCCGCACCTTGGGAGCTGACGACCGCATGACCATCTCCGTCAACGGCGAGCCCCGCGCGCTCGCCTCCGGGACCACCCTCGACGCCCTCGTCGCCACCCTCACCCCGTCCCGCTCCGGGGTCGCCGCCGCCGTCAACGAGGCGGTCGTGCCGCGCAGCGCCTGGCCCACCACCACGCTCGGCGACGGCGACCGCGTCGAGGTCCTCACCGCCGTGCAGGGGGGCTGACCCATGGCCGACGACCTGCTGACCATCGCCGACACCACCTTCGGCTCCCGCCTGATCATGGGCACCGGCGGGGCGCCCAGCCTCGACACGCTGGAGCGGGCGCTCGCCGTCTCCGGCACCGAGCTCACCACCGTCGCGATGCGCCGCCTCGACCCGACCGTGCAGGGCTCGGTCCTGTCCGTCCTTGACCGGCTCGGCATCCGGGTGCTGCCCAACACCGCGGGCTGCTTCACCGCGGGCGAGGCCGTCCTTACCGCGCGGCTCGCCCGCGAGGCGCTCGGCACGCACTGGGTGAAGCTGGAGGTGGTCGCCGACGAGCGCACCCTGCTGCCCGACCCGATCGAACTGCTCGACGCCGCCGAGGTGTTGGTCGACGACGGGTTCACCGTGCTGCCCTACACCAACGACGACCCGGTCCTCGCGCACAAGCTGGAGGACGTCGGGTGCGCGGCGATCATGCCGCTCGGCTCCCCCATCGGCTCCGGCCTCGGCATCCGCAACCCGCACAACTTCGAGCTGATCGTGGACCGGGCGAGCGTCCCGGTGATCCTCGACGCGGGCGCGGGCACCGCCTCCGACGCGGCGCTCGCGATGGAGCTCGGCTGCTCGGCGGTGCTGCTGGCCTCGGCGGTGACGCGGGCCCAGGAGCCGGTCCTGATGGCGGAGGCGATGCGGCACGCGGTGGAGGCGGGCCGCCTGGCCCACCGCGCGGGCCGCATCCCGCGCCGCCACTTCGCCGAGGCGTCCTCGACGATGGCGGGCCGGGCCGCGCTCGACCCCGAGCGCCCCGCGTTCTAGCCCCACCTGGCCTTTCCCGGCCCTTTCCGGTCGGGTCCGCGTCACAGCTCGGCTTCAGTCCGGCCCCCGCAACGCCCGCGGCGTGAAGGGGGCCGGACGGCGCTCGTAAACTCTCCCCCGTGGATACGACCCTTCATGACCCCCTCGTCGGGCAGGTGCTCGACGGCCGCTACCGCGTCGACGCGCGCATCGCCGTCGGCGGTATGGCCACGGTCTACCGGGCCGTCGACACCCGCCTCGACCGCGTGCTCGCCCTCAAGGTGATGCACCCGAGCCTCGCCGCGGACGCCTCCTTCGTGGAGCGCTTCATCCGCGAGGCCAAGTCGGTGGCCCGGCTCGCGCACCCCAATGTGGTCGGCGTCTTCGACCAGGGCGCGCAGGACCAGTACGTCTACCTCGCGATGGAGTACGTCGCGGGCTGCACCCTGCGCGACGTGCTGCGCGAGCGCGGCGCGCTCCAGCCGCGCGCGGCCCTCGACATCCTGGAGCCCGTGCTCGCGGCCCTCGGCGCCGCCCACCGGGCCGGTTTCGTCCACCGGGACATGAAGCCCGAGAACGTCCTGATCGGGGACGACGGCCGGGTCAAGGTCGCCGACTTCGGCCTGGTCAGGGCCGTGGACTCGGTGACCAGCACCACCGGCTCGATCCTCGGCACCGTCTCCTACCTGGCCCCCGAGCAGATCGAGCACGGCACCGCGGACACCCGCGCCGACGTGTACGCGTGCGGTGTCGTCCTGTACGAGATGCTCACCGGCGCCAAGCCGCACCACGGGGACACCCCCGCCCAGATCCTGTACGCCCACCTCCACGAGGGCGTGCCCGCACCGTCCGCGGCCGTGCCCGGCCTCGCCCTGGAGCTGGACGAGCTGGTCGCCTCGGCGACCGCCCGCAACCCCGACGTCCGCCCGCACGACGCGGTGGCCCTGCTCGCGCAGACCCGTACCGCCCGCGCGGCCCTCGGCGAAGAGCAGCTGGACGCGGTCCCGCCGGGCGCGCGCTCCGCGGCCGGGCAGAGCGGCGCCGACGACCGTACGAGCGTGATCCCGCGGGCCCTGACGACGCCGGTCACCCCGGCGGCCGGGCCGATGCCCGCGGAGTCCGTCCGCGACGAGCCCGTCAACCGCACCAGCCGGCTGATCATGCCGCAGCGCATCGAGGACGAGCCGGAGCCTGCGCCCCGCAGGCAGCGCAGCCGGGTCAACAACCGGCGCGGCCTGATCGCCGTCGTGGCCGCGCTGCTGCTGATCCTCGGGGTCGGCGCGGGCGTCTGGTACATCAACTCCGGCCAGTTCACCCGGGTCCCGGCCCTCATCGGGCAGAGCGAGGACGCGGCGAAGAAGAAGCTGTCGGGTGCCGGACTCGGCGTCAAGAAGGTGGACCGGCAGTTCAGCGACACCGTCGAGCGGGGCCAGGTCGTCTCGACCGACCCGGCCACCGGCGCCCGCATCCGCGGCAACGGCTCGGTGACCCTGGTCGTCTCGCGCGGCCCCGAGACGGCGCAGGTGCCCAAGCTGGACGGGATGCCGCTCGACCAGGCGAAGAGCGAGCTGCAGAAGGCGGGCTTCGCGCCCGGTGACACCTCCAGCGAGTTCAACGAGAGCGTCCCGCAGGGCTCGGTGATCCGTACCGACCCGGCCGCGGGCGTCAAGCGCCACACGGACACCGGCGTCTCGATGGTCGTCAGCAAGGGCGCACCCGTCGACGTGCCCGGCGTGGTCGGCGACTCGGTGGCCGATGCCACCGCCGCCCTCCAGAACGCCGGGCTCCAGGTCACCGTCGCGCCCGACCAGGTCAACTCGGTGCAGGACGCGGGCAAGATCGCGGCCCAGTCGGCCGCCGAGCACGCCCAGCTCGCCAAGGGCGACAGCGTCACGCTGACCGTGTCCAAGGGCCCCCGGATGATCCCCGTGCCCCAGGTGACCGGCCAGAAGGCCGCCGACGCCCAGAAGAGCCTGGAAGCCGCCGGCTTCAAGGTGAAGGTCGACCGCGGCTTCCCGTTCCTCAGCGACGAGGTGTCGGGCCAGTCCGTCGCCGCCGGGGTCCAGGCGCCGGAGGGCTCCACCATCACCATCACCACCAAGGGACTGTAGGTAGTCACCCCATGCGCAACCCCATCGGCGGCCACGTCCCCGTGGCCGGCGGCCTCGCCACGACCGGGCTCTCCTACGCGCGCGAGATCGGCGCCGAGACCGTGCAGGTCTTCGCCGCCAACCCGCGCGGCTGGGCAACCCCCACCGGGAACCCGGCCCAGGACGAGAAGTTCCGGGCCGAGTGCGCCGAGGCCTCGATCCCGGCGTACGTCCATGCCCCGTACCTGATCAACTTCGGTTCGAGCACCGAGGCGACGGTGGAGAAGTCGGCGGATTCGCTGCGGCACTCGCTGCGCCGGGGCCGTGAGATCGGCGCGCTCGGCGTGGTCGTGCACACCGGCTCGGCGACCGGCGGACGCCCGCGCGAGGAGGCTCTGGCGCAGGTCCGTACGCATCTGCTGCCGCTGCTCGACGAACTGACCCACGACGACGACCCGTTCCTGCTCCTGGAGTCGACGGCCGGGCAGGGCGCCTCACTGTGCTCGCGCACCTGGGACTTCGGCCCCTACTTCGAGGCCCTGGACGCCCACCCCAAGCTGGGCGTCTGCCTCGACACCTGCCACATCTACGCGGCCGGGCACGACCTGGCCGGGCCGGACGGCATGCGGCAGACCCTGGATCTGCTGGTGGAGACCGTCGGCGAGGGGCGGCTCAAGCTGATCCACGCCAATGACTCCAAGGACGTGGCCGGTGCGCACAAGGACCGCCACGAGAACATCGGCTCCGGACACATCGGCGAGGAGCCGTTCCGCGAGTTGCTCGCGCACCCGGCGACCGAGGGCGTACCGCTGGTCATCGAGACCCCGGGCGGCAAGGAGGGGCACGCGGCGGACGTGGCCCTGCTGAAGTCACTGCGGGTCTAGCGCCCCAGCGGGGGGGCTCAGAGCTCGGGGCCGTCCCCGGGCTCCTCCTGGTAGGAGTAGCGCTGCTCGCGCCAGGGGTCGCCGATGTTGTGGTAGCCCCGCTCCTCCCAGAAGCCCCGGCGGTCCGCCGTCATGTACTCGATGCCGCGGACCCACTTGGGGCCCTTCCAGGCGTACAAGTGCGGGACGACCAGGCGCAGCGGGAAGCCGTGTTCGGCGGTGAGCAGCTCGCCGCCGTTGTGGGTGGCGAAGAGCGTACGGTCACCGAGGAAGTCGGCCAGGCGCAGGTTGGAGCTGAAGCCGTACTCGGCCCAGACCATCACATGGGTGACCTCGGGTGCGGGCGGCGCGAGTTCGGCGATCGTGCGGGCGCTCACCCCGCCCCATTCGGCCCCGACCATCGAGAACTTGGTGACGCAGTGCAGGTCGGCGACCACGGTCTCGAACGGCAGCGCCGAGAACTCCTCGTGGTTCCAGCAGCGCTTGTCGCCGTCGGCGGTGGCTCCGAAGACCCGGAACTCCCAGCGCTCCGGCTTGAACTTGGGGACCGGGCCGTAGTGGGTGACCGGCCAGCCGCGCTGGAGCCGCTGCCCCGGCGGAAGCTCCGTCTGCGCTGCTCCCCGCCGCTCCCGGCTCTCCGGCTGACCCATGACTCCATGGTGACAGACCCCGAGGGGTGGTGATGACCAGGGACGTCTTGATTCGGGCAACTCGTACTAAGCATGCACTTACTGGACGGCCTCTGATCACGGTGCAAGGATGCGCGAAACCTGCCCAGTTACCGCTTGGAAGGAGCCTCTGCGATGCAGGGCGACCCCGAGGTCATCGAATTCCTGAATGAGCAGCTGAGTGCCGAGCTGACGGCGATCAACCAGTACTGGCTGCACAGCGCGATGCAGGCCAACTTCGGCTGGACGAAGCTGGCCAAGTACACGCGTCACGAGTCGATCGACGAGATGAAGCACGCGGAGGTGCTGACCGACCGGATCCTGTTCCTGGACGGCCTGCCGAACTTCCAGCGCCTCTTCCACGTGCGCATCGGGCAGACGGTCACCGAGATGTTCCAGGCGGACCGGCAGATCGAGGTCGAGGCGATCGACCGCCTCAAGCGGGGCATCGAGGTCATGCGGGCGAAGGGCGACATCACGTCCGCGAACATCTTCGAGTCGATCCTGGCCGACGAGGAGCACCACATCGACTACCTCGACACCCAGCTGGAGCTGGTCGACAAGCTCGGCGAGGCGCTCTACATCGCGCAGCTCATCGAGCAGCCGGAGAGCTGAGCCGGCCGGAGGGCTACGCGGCTTCGTCGAGGACCGGGTCCAGCTCCGGGGCGACGGCGGTCAGCGCGGGCCGGCCCTGCTCCACCAGCTCCCGTCGGGGGCAGGCGCCGCGTCCGAGCAGCGCCTGGATGCGGCGTACGCAGGAACCGCAGTCGGTGCCGGCCTTGCAGGCGGAAGCTATCTGGCGGGGGGTGCAGGCACCGCCGTCCGCGTGCTTCTTGACCTGCTCCTCGGTGACACCGAAGCAGTTGCATACGTACACGCGGTTCACCTCCCGGAACGATCGAACGAGGTCGATGGGTAAGGCCCGTCCCGATCGACCGGTTCTCGATCCTCGGTGAGGCTAACCTAACCTTACCTGGCACCCCGAGTAGGGAAAAGCCCCCTATACGCCAGTGGGGCGCGGATCACATGGATCCGCGCCCCACTGTGGTGCGTACGGGACTACTGGTCGCGGTACATCTCGGCGACCAGGAACGCCAGGTCCAGGGACTGGCTGCGGTTCAGGCGCGGGTCGCAGGCCGTCTCGTAGCGCTGGTGCAGGTCGTCGACGAAGATCTCGTCGCCGCCGCCCACGCACTCGGTGACGTCGTCACCGGTGAGCTCGACGTGGATGCCGCCCGGGTGCGTGCCGAGGCCCTTGTGGACCTCGAAGAAGCCCTTGACCTCGTCCAGGACGTCGTCGAAGCGGCGCGTCTTGTGGCCGGAGGCCGCCTCGAAGGTGTTGCCGTGCATCGGGTCGGTGACCCAGGCGACGACCGCACCGGACGCGGTGACCTTCTCGACCAGCTCGGGGAGCTTGTCGCGGACCTTGTCGGCGCCCATGCGGACGACGAAGGTCAGCCGGCCCGGCTCGCGGTCCGGGTCGAGGCGGTCCACGTAGGTGAGCGCCTCGTCGACGGTGGTCGTCGGGCCGAGCTTGATGCCGATCGGGTTGCGGATCCGGGACGCGAACTCGATGTGCGCGCCGTCCAGCTGCCGGGTGCGCTCACCGATCCAGACCATGTGGCCGGAGGTGTCGTACAGGTGGCCGGTGCGCGAGTCGGTGCGGGTCAGCGCCGACTCGTAGTCGAGCAGCAGAGCCTCGTGCGAGGCGTAGAACTCGACGGCCTTGAACTCGGCGGGGTCGGTGCCGCAGGCCTTCATGAAGTTCAGCGCGTTGTCGATCTCGCGGGCGAGCTGCTCGTAGCGCTGGCCGGAGGGGGACGACTTCACGAAGTCCTGGTTCCAGGCGTGCACCTGGCGCAGGTCGGCGTAGCCGCCGGTGGTGAAGGCGCGGACCAGGTTGAGCGTGGAGGCGGACGCGTTGTACATCCGCTTCAGGCGCTCGGGGTCCGGCACGCGGTCCTTCTCCGTGAAGGCGAAGCCGTTCACGGAGTCGCCCCGGTAGGTCGGCAGGGTCACGCCGTCGCGGGTCTCGGTGCCCTTGGAGCGGGGCTTGGAGTACTGGCCGGCGATGCGGCCGACCTTCACCACGGGCACGGAGGCCGCGTAGGTGAGGACGGCGCTCATCTGCAGGAGGGTCTTCAGCTTGGCCCGGATGTGATCGGCCGAGACGGCGTCGAAGGCCTCGGCGCAGTCGCCGCCCTGGAGCAGGAACGCCTCGCCCTGGGCGACGGCTCCCAGACGGGCGCGCAGCTGGTCGCACTCGCCCGCGAAGACGAGCGGCGGATACGATTCGAGGTCCGCGATCACATCGCGCAGAGCCTCGGCATCGGGGTACTCGGGCTGCTGCGCCGCGGGAAGGTCACGCCAGGTGTTTTCGTTCACGGTCACCGCACCCACATTACGGGGTCCGCCAAGCCGTCCACCCCAGCGACCACCAAATGAGACACCGGCCACGACGAGGTGGCTCAAGAGCCGAGGGCTGAAGCCCCTCCCGCCTCTCCCTCCGCACGTCACCCCCTGTTAATCTCACGCCACTTACTGAATACAGGGCAAAGTGACCAGGGGTGGGTGTGAGCCGAAGCGTGAGCAGTAGGCAGCAGAGACATGTGACCAGGAAGTTCCTGGCCTATGGCGTGGCCGGGGCCGTGGCCGTCACCGCATTCGGCTCGGTGGCCGTGGCGGCGCCGCGGACCGTGGGGGTGGCGCAGGGCGGCGGGGGGCAGCCGGGCTCGGCGCTGCAGGCCCAATTCGCCGAAGCGGCCAAGGAGTTCAAGGTTCCGCAGAGCGTGCTCATGGCGGTCTCCTACCGCCAGACGCTCTGGGAGGACCACGACGGCAAGCCCAGCACGTCGGGCGCGTACAACGTCATGGGCCTGACCCGGGTCATGCCCGGTGACGTGGCGCGGCCCAGCGCCCAGGAGCAGCTGGCGCACCTCAACATGAGCGGCGACCCGGCGGTCATGAAGAAGTTCGACGCCAAGAAGGCGCCGACTTCCGAGCCCTCGGTCGACACCAACGACCCGGCGCTGCACACGCTGGACGCGGCCGCGAAGCTCATCGGCGAGCCGGTGGACGCGGTGCGCACCGATGCCGCCCAGAGCATCCGGGCGGGCGCGGCGCTGCTCGCCCAGTACCAGCGCGCGGCCACCGGCTCGCTGCCGGCCGCCCCGGGCGGCTGGTACCCCGCGGTGGCCCGCTACAGCCAGGCCTCCGACGCCAAGGGGGCCGGCGCCTTCGCCGACCGCGTCTTCGACTCGGTGCGCTCCGGCGAGAGCCGTCTCACCACGGACGGCCAGCGCCTCGCGCTGCCCGCCGACCCGGCGGTGAAGCCCGTCAAGCCGTCGAAGATGCCGCTGGCGGCGGCCACGCCGGGCAAGACCGCGGCGGACGCCACGACGCCCGAGTGCCCGTCGGGCCTCAACTGCGACTTCATTCCGGCCGACCCGAACAACTACAACGTGGCGAACCGGCCGGACAACGGCTTCGACATCCGGCAGATCGTGATCCACGACACGGAGTCCCCCTACCAGGCCGCCGTCGACCACTTCAAGGACCCGAAGAGCAGCGCCAGCGCGCACTACATCGTCAAGGACGACGGCAGTCTCGTCACCCAGCTGGTGGCGACGAAGGACGAGTCGTACCACGCGGGCAACAAGACCGTGAACATGCACGCGCTCGGCATCGAGCACGTGGGCTTCGCCATGAAGACGGGCAGCTGGTACGGCGAGCCGCTCTACGACTCGTCGGCGACGCTGGTCAAGTACCTGGCGGACAGGTTCGGCATTCCGCTGGACCGCGAGCACATCATCGGCCACGACGAGGTGCCCGGTCCGCTGGACACGTACGTCGCCGGGCAGCACTGGGACCCGGGTCCGTTCTGGGACTGGAACCACTACATGTCCCTGCTCGGCGCCCCGACCGGCGTCGGTGGCGCGGGCCAGCCGCTCACGGCCGGGCAGGTCGTCAAGGTCGTCCCGCCGTTCAGCGCCCAGACGACGACGTACTACGACCCCGACACCAAGGTCCGCACCACGTTCGACCAGCCGGTCAACTTCGGCTACCTGTACGCGACCCCGTCGACCGGCGGCGACCCGCTGGCCGACCCGTACCTGGGCACGCAGGTCGCGACCGAGGGTCCGAACTGGGCCAACAAGGTCGTCGCGGGCGGTCAGTACGTCGTCGCGGACTGGCAGGGCGACTGGACGGCGATCTGGTACGGCGGCCAGAAGGCCTGGTTCTACAACCCGGGCGGCCAGTACACCGCCGTCGTGTCCCCCTCGGCCCCGGTCGTCCTGAAGGCCAAGGGCACCGACCCGGTCCAGGTCTACGGGCGCTCCTACCCCGAGGACGCGGCGTACGCGGGTACCGGAGTGCCGGTGCAGGGCAGCAACTCCGCGTCGCTGACGAAGTACAGCATCCCGGCGGGCCAGGCCTACGTCGCCGCGGGCGCCCCGGTCGCGGGCGACTACTACTACGGCGGCACCACGCTCGGCACCCTGGTCAAGGGCACCCAGACCTTCTACCCGATCCGGTACAACCACCGGATCGCCTGGGTGAAGACGGCAGACGTCGAGCAGGTCACCCCGGCGGGTCCCGTGCGCGCCGACAACCGTTACGACCTGCTCGCGCGGGACGCGAACGGCGGGTTCTGGCAGTACCAGGGCTCGGGCGACATCGCGCAGCCCTTCCTGACCCGGTTCAAGATCGGCACCGGCTGGGGCATCTACAACGCCATGACGGACCTGTCGGACTTCCGCGCCGACGGCCAGGGCGACCTGATCGCCCGGGACACCTCCGGGGTGGCCTGGTACTACAAGGGCAGCGGCGACCCGGCGGCCCCGTTCGGCGACCGGGTCAAGCTCGGCGCGGGCTGGGGCGCCTTCACCTCCCTGGTGGGCGCGGGCGACCTGACCGGTGACGGCCGGGCCGACCTGATCGCCCGCGACGGCAACGGCAAGCTCTGGCTCTACCCGGGCACCGGCGGCCCCGCCTTCGGCAACCGCACGCAGATCGGCAGCAGCTGGCAGATCTACGACCAGATCCTGAGCACCGGCGACCTCGACGGCGACGGCAAGGGCGACTTCGTGGCGCGCGAGCCGTCCGGGAAGCTGTGGTTCTACCCGGGCACGGGCAGCGCGGTGCAGCCCTTCGGCGACCGCCACCAGGTCGGCACCGGCTGGAACATCTACAACGCGATCGTCAGCTCGGGCGACCTGAACGGGGACGGCAAGCCGGACCTGACCGGTCGCGACGCCGACGGCAAGCTGTGGTTCTACCCGGGCAACGGCGGCTCGGTGCAGCCCTTCGGCGACCGCCGCCAGATCGGCACCGGCTGGAACATCTACAACGCGCTGCTCTGATCGAGCCAGCCGTCCGATGGCACCGCGACCTCGCGGTGCCATCGGGTAGAGTGCCCGGCATGTTCGCGCACTCGACCCAGAACTGGTGGTGGACCGCTCATCCGGCGGCCCGCTGATTTCTGCGCGTACACAGACTCGCGAAGGCCGCCCCGAGGGGCGGCCTTCAGTGTTTCCCGGGCTGTTCCTCCCGCTCACCACCGGAAGGAACCACTCAACTCATGCTCATCCAGAGGCTGTTGAACGAGAACTGCCCGCCGTTCGCGCTGCTGCGCAGGCGCACCCCTGGCCATGATCACGACGTCGTCGAGCTGTTGATCGGCGCCGTCCACGAGGCCGAACACCTCGCCGACCTGCCCGTCGGCGACCGGCCCGCGCTCGCCCTGGTGCCGTTCCGGCAGATCAGGGAGCGCGGCTTCGACGTCCGCGACGACGGGACGCCGCTCTCGGTCCTGGTCGCGGACGAGACGTACGAGCTCCCCCTCGCGGACGTGCTCGCCGAGCTGCCCGCGCACGAGGTGCGGGTCGAGGGCGGCGGCTTCGACGTCGGCGACGAGGAGTACGCGGGAATCGTGCGGCGGGTGATCGACGACGAGATCGGCCGCGGCGAGGGCGCCAACTTCGTGATCCGGCGCACCTTCACCGGCGAGATCCCCGGCTTCGGACGGGCCGACGCGCTGGCGCTGTTCCGCCGCCTCCTCGTGGGTGAGCAGGGCGCGTACTGGACGTATGTGGTGCACACGGGCGACCGGACGCTGGTCGGCGCCAGCCCCGAGGTCCACGTCCGGATGTCCGGCGGCACGGTCGTCATGAACCCGATCAGCGGGACCTACCGCTACCCGGCGGGCGGCCCCGCCCCCGAGGACCTGCTGACCTTCCTCGCCGACCGCAAGGAGACCGACGAGCTGTCGATGGTCGTCGACGAGGAGCTCAAGATGATGTGCACGGTCGGCGACATGGGCGGCGTGGTGATCGGCCCCCGCCTCAAGGAGATGGCCCATCTCGCGCACACCGAATACGAGTTGAGGGGCCGCTCCTCGCTCGACGTCCGCGAGGTCCTGAGGGAGACGATGTTCGCGGCGACGGTCACCGGGTCGCCGGTGCAGAACGCGTGCCGGGTCATCGAGCGGTACGAGGACGGCGGGCGCGGCTACTACGCGGGCGCGCTCGCGCTGCTCGGCCGGGACGCGGGCGGCTCCCAGACCCTCGACTCGCCCATCCTGATCCGCACGGCGGACATCGCGCCGGACGGCCGCCTCAAAGTCCCGGTCGGCGCCACCCTCGTACGCCACTCGGACCCGGCGAGCGAGGTCGCCGAGACGCACGCCAAGGCCGCCGGTGTCCTGGCGGCGCTCGGGGTGCGGCCCGGCCGGCCGGCCACCGAGGCGGTACGCCCCCGGCTCGCCGACGACCCCCGGGTGCGGGCCGCGCTCGACGCCCGGCGGGCCGACCTCGCGCCGTTCTGGCTGCGGATGCAGGACCGGCCGGCCGAGCCGAGCGGGTCGGCGCTCGTGGTGGACGGGGAGGACACGTTCACGGCGATGCTCGCGCATGTGCTGCGCTCGGCGGGCCTCGCGGTCTCGGTGCTCCGCTACGACGTCCCCGGGCTGCACGCGCGGGTGCTCGGCCACGAGGGCCCGGTGATCCTCGGCCCGGGTCCGGGCGACCCCGCGGACGCGGCCGACCCGAAGATGGCGCTGCTCCGCCCGCTGGCCGCGGAGCTCCTGCGCTCCCACCGGCACGGGCTGCTCGGCGTGTGCCTGGGCCACGAGCTGATCGCGGCCGAGCTCGGCCTGGAGATCGTGCGCAAGCGGGAGCCCCACCAGGGCGCGCAGGTGCGGATCGACCTGTTCGGCCGCGAGGAGACCGTGGGCTTCTACAACAGCTTCGCGGCGCGCTGCGAAGGAGAGCTGCCGGGCGTGGAGATCGCGCGCGACCCGGTGACCCACGAGGTCCACGCGCTGCGCGGCCCCGGGTACGCGGGCATCCAGTTCCACCCGGAGTCGGTGCTCACCCTGCGCGGCCCGGAGGTCGTCAGGGACCTGCTCGCGGGGGTGGCCGCGGTGCGCTGAGGCGCTTACGGCGCAGCCGGGACCAGCACGTTCTCAGTGTGGCGGCCTGCCGCGTAGGCCGCCACGTTGTCCACCGTCGCCGCGATGATCTGGCCCACCGCGTCCTGGGTGTAGTACGCCTGGTGCGAGGTGACCACCACGTTCGGGAACGTCACGAGCCGGGCCAGGGTGTCGTCCTGGACGGCCTCCAGGGACTTGTCGAGGAAGAAGAGCCCCGCCTCGGCCTCGTACACGTCGAGGCCGACGCCGGCGAAGCGGCCCTTGCGCAGCTCGCCCACCAGCGCGTCCGTGTCGATGAGCCCGCCCCGGCTGGAGTTGACCAGGATCGCGTCGTCCTTCATCGCCGCGAGTTCCCGGCGCCCGATGAGGTGCTGGGTCGAGGGCAGCAGCGGCACGTGCAGGCTGATCACGTCCGCGTTCGCGAGGAGCTCTTCCTTGTCGACGTACTTCATGCCGAGCTCGACACAGGCCGGGTTCTGGGCCGCGTCCCAGCCGAGCAGGTTCATGCCGAAGCCGTGGGCGATCCGGGTGAACGCCTCGCCGATCTTGCCGGTGCCCAGCACCCCGACGGTGCGGCCCCGCATGTCGCGGCCGAGCAGCCCGTCGAGGCGGAAGTCGAAGTCGCGGGTGCGGTTGGAGGCCCGCACGATGCGGCGGTTCACGGCCATCGCCAGGGTCCAGGCGAATTCGGCGACGGAGTACGGCGAGTAGTAGGAGACCCGGGCGATGGTGAGGCCCAGGCGGGCGGCCACGTCCAGGTCGATGTTGTTGAAGCCGGTGGAGCGCTGGGCGATCATCCGCGTCCCGCCGGCGGCCAGGCTCTGCAGCACCTGGGCGTTGAGGTTGGCGTTGACGCTGGTGGAGACCACTTCGTGCCCGGCGGCGATCGGCGCGGTGTCCTCGGTGAGGAAGACGTCCAGACAGCGGATGTCGTGCAGTCCCGCGAAGGCCTTCTCGATCAGCGGCTTCTCGTCGGTCTGCACGCCGAATGCCAGGATTTCCACGACTTTCCCCTTCGGACGGGGGTTAGACACAGGCCCTCAGGCCAGTCATGAGGGCTATGGGCCGGATATCGCGAATATACGGCCCACAGCCCGGACCCGCCCGGTCTGGTCGGCCGGGGTCAGCAGCGGTCAGCCGAAGAAGACGCCCACCTCGGCGTAGAGCGCGGGGTCCACGGTCTTCAGCTTCGAGGTGGCCTCCGAGATCCCCACCCGCACGATGTCGGTGCCGCGCAGCGCGACCATCTTGCCGAAGTCGCCGTCGCGCACCGCCTCGATGGCGTGCAGGCCGAAGCGGGTCGCGAGCCACCGGTCGAAGGCGCTCGGGGTGCCGCCGCGCTGGACGTGGCCGAGCACGGTGGTGCGGGCCTCCTTGCCGGTGCGCTTCTCGATCTCCTTGGCCAGCCACTCGCCGACGCCGGAGAGCCGCACGTGCCCGAAGGAGTCGAGCGTGCCGTCCTTGAGCACCATTTCGCCGTCCTTCGGCATGGCGCCCTCGGCGATACAGACGATCGGGGCGTACGAGGCCTTGAAGCGGGAGGTGATCCAGCCGCAGACCTGGTCGACGTCGAAGCGCTGCTCGGGGATGAGGATGACGTTGGCGCCGCCGGCCAGGCCCGAGTGCAGCGCGATCCAGCCCGCGTGCCGGCCCATGACCTCGACGACCAGGACCCGCATGTGGGACTCGGCCGTGGTGTGCAGCCGGTCGATGGCCTCGGTCGCGATGCCGACGGCCGTGTTGAAGCCGAAGGTGTAGTCGGTGGCGGACAGGTCGTTGTCGATCGTCTTGGGGACTCCGACGCAGTTGATGCCGTACTCGTCGCTGAGCCGGGCCGCGACACCCAGGGTGTCCTCGCCGCCGATCGCGATCACGGCGTCGATCTCGTACTTGGTGAGGTTCTCCTTGATGCGGCGAACCCCGTTCTCGGCCTTGAGGGGGTTGGTGCGCGAGGAGCCGAGGATGGTGCCGCCGCGCGGCAGGATGCCGCGCACCGCCGGGATGTCCAGCTTGACGGTGTCGCCCTCCAGGGGACCGCGCCAGCCGTCCTTGAACCCGGTGAACTCGTATCCGTACTCCTGCACACCCTTGCGGACGATGCCCCGGATGACGGCGTTGAGTCCGGGGCAGTCACCGCCTCCGGTCAGTACTCCGACCCGCATGGAATGGTCCCTTCACCTGGGAGTGACGTACGCGGTCCACGCTAGTGGTGACGCACGTCACTCCGGGATGGGGCGAAGGGTCAATTCACTTGATCCGTAAGGGAGTTGACGACCCGTCGTTCACCCGTACGGGGGATGGCTCGGTCAGGCGTCGTCGAGGCCGCGCTCGATCGCGTACCGCACGAGCTCCACCCTGTTGTGCAGCTGGAGCTTGCCCAGGGTGTTCTGGACGTGGTTCTGCACCGTGCGGTGCGAGATGACCAGGCGCTCGGCTATCTGCTTGTAGCTCAGGCCCTTGGCGACCAGGCGCAGCACCTCGGTCTCGCGCTCGGTGAGCTGCGGAGCCTTGGGCTCGTCGGAGGTGGCGGGCGCCGGGTCCTTGGCGAGCCTTCGGTACTCGCCGAGGACGAGGCCGGCCAGGCCCGGTGTGAACACCGGGTCGCCGACGGCCGTGCGGCGCACCGCGTCGGTCAGCTCCTCGGTGCTGGCCGACTTGAGGAGGTAGCCGAGCGCGCCGGACTTCACCGCTTCCAGCACGTCCGCGTGCTCGCCCGAGGCGGACAGGACCAGGACCCGCAACGCCGGGTTGGCGGCGACCAGTTCCTTGCAGACCTGGGCGCCGGGCATGCCCGGCAGGTTGAGGTCGAGGACCAGGACGTCGGGCGCCGCGGCCTGGGCCCGGCGCACCGCCTGCGGTCCGTCGCCGGCGGTGGCGACCACGTCGAAGCCGGCGGCGGCCAGGTCGCGGGCGACCGCGTCGCGCCACATCGGGTGGTCGTCGACCACCATCACCTTCACCGTCGCATCCGCCCGCGCCGTCTGCTGCTGCGTCATCCGTGCCGTCCTGCCTTCCCCCGTGGGACCTTCAGTTCAACTTCTGTGCCCTGGCCCGGCACGGAGATCAGCTCCGCCGTGCCGCCCAGGTCGCGCAGCCGGCCCCGGATCGAGAGGGCGACGCCCATGCGTCCCTCCCCCTCGGCCTGGTCGAGCCGGCCCGCCGGGATTCCGGGCCCGTCGTCCCGTACCGTCACGATCACTTCGTCCCCCCAGTCCTCCACCAGGATCCAGGCCCGGGCGGACTCCCCCGCGTGCATACGGACATTGTCCAGTGCGGCACTGACAGCGGCCGCGAGCTCCCTGGCGGCGGGGGGTGCGAGCAGCACCGGAGCGCCCGGCTCCGCGAAGGAGACCTTCGATCCGGCGTGCCGGGCGAGCAGCGAGCGCAGGTCGGTCTCGCCGCTCTCGCCGGGCTCGTCGTCCACCTCGACCGCCCTCACTACGGCGCCGTTCGCGAAGTCCTCGGAGGCCCGGTTCGGCGGCACCAGGCCGCTGGAGACCAGGGTGCGCAGGGCGACCTCCTGCTCGCCGGCCAGCCGGCCGAGCTCGGCGGCCTCGCCGCCCAGCGCGCTGCCGCGGCGCTGCACCATGGCGAGGACCTGGAGCACGCTGTCGTGGATGTCGCGGGCCAGGCGTTCGCGCTCGCGGGTGGCCGCCTCGATCTCCAGGGCGCGGGCGAGCGTTGCCTCACTGGCCCGGGCCACCTCGACGATGTAGCCGATCGCGATGGAGGCGATCCACACCAGGATCACGTTGTGGAAGGTGTCCCGGGTGGGGTGGCCGCGCTCCACGATGTTGGCGACGGCCACCAGCGAGGAGGCGAACCCGGCCCAGCGCCAGCCGCCCTTGATCGCGAAGGCGAGCACCGCCCCGGCCGCCGCTATCGTCGGCAGCGTCGGGCCGTCGACGTACTGGGCGTCCACATCGGCCAGCGGCGTGAGCAGGATGCCGGTGAGCACCACCGTGAGGTCGACGGCGAGGAAGCGCTTGGTGCACGCGGCCGCGTTCGCCACCCTCGGCAGGGTCGCGAAGTTCCACACCGTGAGCACCGAGAGGTACCCGACGCCGACCCAGGGCCGTTCGAACTTGTGGTAGCCGTTGGCGAAGATCGCCAACGCGTAGAGCGTCGTGAGCACCCGGTAGCCGGTCAGAGCCCGCCACAGGGGCAGTTCCACCGACATCCGTACGACTCGCTCGCGTTTCGCCATGTTCCCCACCCCTGGCCCGGCCCCCTGGACGGACGCGGCTAGTCGCCGGGCTGTTCCGCCCGCTTGGCCTGCTCGGCCTCGCGGGCCCGCTCCGCCTTCTCGGCGGCCTTCTGCTCGTCGGCGATCCGCTTGGCCTCGTCCGCGATCTGCCGCTTGGCGGCCGTCGCGTAGATGTCGACGTACTCCTGGCCGGAGAGTTTCATGATCTCGTACATGACCTCGTCGGTCACCGAGCGCAGGATGAAGCGGTCGCCCTCCATGCCCTGGTAGCGGCTGAAGTCGAGCGGCTTGCCGATCCGGATGCCGGGGCGCATCAGCTTGGGGACGACCTTGCCCGGCGGCTGGATCTTCTCGGTGTCGATCATCGCGACCGGGATCACGGGGGCGCCGGTGGCCAGGGCGACCCGGGCCAGACCGCCCGGCTTGCCGCGGTAGAGGCGGCCGTCGGGCGAGCGCGTGCCCTCCGGGTAGATGCCGAAGAGGCCGCCGCTCTTGATGACGTCGATGCCCGCGTTGATCGCGGCCTCACCGGCCCCGCGGGCGCCCGAGCGGTCCACCGGGAGCTGGCCGACGCCCTTGAAGAATGCGGCCGTCAGCTTGCCCTTGACCCCGGGGGAGGTGAAGTACTCGGACTTGGCGATGAAGGTGACCTTGCGGTCCAGGACGGCCGGCAGGAAGAAGGAGTCCGAGAAGGAGAGGTGGTTGCTCGCGAGGATCGCCGGACCCTCGGCGGGAATGTTCTCCAGGCCCTCCACCCACGGCCTGAAGGCGAGCTTCAGCGACCCGCCGATGGAGAACTTCATTGCGCCGTAGATCAACTCGGATGCCTTCCTGTGCTTGTCGAACAGACCTTAACCCGTGCCGGGCCCGGCCTCCCTCGCGACGGCCCTGGTCGGTGTCGGTCCGGTCGCGTACCGTGAAGTACGACTCCCCCGCACAACCCCGCCCCTGCTCATGAACAGGAGACCCCTGGTGCCGGTCCTCCCTGGAGCCGAGCCGTTCCGCCACGAGGGCGGAGAGGTCGGCGTCCTCCTCTGTCACGGTTTCACCGGTTCCCCGCAGTCGCTGCGCCCCTGGGCCGACTACCTCGCCGAGCGCGGCCTCACGGTCTCGCTGCCGCTCCTCCCGGGGCACGGCACCCGCTGGCAGGACATGCAGCTCACGGGCTGGCAGGACTGGTACGCGGAGGTGGACCGCGCCCTGCGCGAGCTCACCGAGCGCTGCACCCGGGTCTTCGTCTTCGGGCTGTCCATGGGCGGCGCCCTGTCGCTGCGCCTCGCCGCGAAGCACGGCGACGCGGTCACCGGCCTGGTGCTCGTCAACCCGGGCAACAAGGTGCACGGCGCGGCCGCCCAGGCGCTGCCGGTGGTCCGCCACTTCGTACGGTCCACGAAGGGCATCGCCAGCGACATCGCCAAGGAGGGCTCCGAGGAGGTCGGCTACGACCGGGTGCCGCTGCACGCGGCCAACTCGCTGCGCAACTTCTTCAAGATCGTGGACGGTGAACTGCCGCAGGTCACCCAGCCGTTGGTGGTCCTGCACAGCCCGCAGGACCATGTGGTGCCGCCGGCCGACTCGGCGCGGATCCTCAGCCGGGTGTCCTCCACGGACGTCGAGGAGATCCTGCTGGAACAGAGCTACCACGTGGCGACGTTGGACCACGATGCGGAGCGGATCTTCGAGGAGAGCTACTCGTTCATCGGCCGCCTCGCTCCTAGCGTCGGGAAGAAGGGGAGCACGACCGGTGGCTGAGCACGACGCGGACCGCGAACCGCAGCCGATCGACGAAGAGGCTGCCTGGGCGGCGATCGTGGCGGGGTACGGCGAGGAGCCGGCCGACCCGCCGGGCAGCAGACCGTATCGATCGGTGGAGGACCTCGCCCTGATCGAGGACGAGCCCGACGAGAGCGATGAGACCGGCAAGGCGCCCGAAGCCGACAAGGGCCCCGACAAGGGCCTGGACAAGAGCGCCGGCAAGGGGGCCGACAAGCCGGCGCTCGGCAGCTCGGTGGTGTTCGCGCCCGGTGTGGGCGGCCCGCGCGACTTCGCGCCCGCCGAGCCGTCCGACGACGACCTGGACGCCTCGGACGAGGGCCACTTCGTGCCGCCGGAGCCGCCCCCGCTCCCGGAGGCCGACGTCACGGCGAAGTTCGCGTGGCTGGGCGTGGTCGGCGGCCCGCTGCTGCTGATCCTCGCGGCGATCTTCGGCTGGGACATGACGTGGTGGCTCACCACGCTCGGCGTGGGCGGCTTCCTGGGCGGCATCGGTACGCTCTTCGCCCGCATGCAGCACGACGAGGACGACGACGACCCGGGCCGCGGCGCCGTCGTCTGAGCTCCCGCGCGGAGCGGGGCTCGGGGGCGCCGGGACGCAGCGCCCCCGAGCCCCTACTCCGCCCGCACCCGCAACGCCGCGAGCACCGGCAGATGGTCCGTAGCCGCCGTCAGATCGGCTGGGGCCACCAGCCCCAACGGCACGCCGCAGCCCAGGACTTCGATGCCCCGGGTCGCGAAGATCGCGTCGATCCGCTGGTTCGGGTCCTTCGGCGTGAAGGTCGACTCCCCGCCCCACGGCGCCGCTTCCCAGCAGTCCTGGAGCGCCCCGGCGAGGCGGCCGAAGCTGCGCCCGCCGGGCCGCTCGTTCAGGTCGCCGCCCGCGATCGCGTGCTCCACGCCCATCGCGGCGAGCCGGTCGAGCAGCGCCCCCGCCTGCTCGTACCGCTCGGCCGACTGGAGGCTGAGGTGGGCGCTCAGGACGCCGATCCTGGCCCCGCCGATCCGTACCACCGCGGTCGCGAAACCGCGCCGGTGGAGGCCGGGGGTGAGCGGAAGGAGCACGTCCTCGGTGCGTTCCACGGTGGCCCGCAGCGAGCAGAGCAGCATCGGGCCCGCGGCCGTGGCGCCGCCGCTCAGGATCACCAGGTCGGTCGCCGCCGCCAGACGCGCCGCCGCCTTGCGCCAGCGGAAGAATCTGGGCGCCTCCTGGACGAGGACGAGATCGGGCTCGCAGGCGCGGATCACCCGGGCAAGCGCCGCGTTGTCGTCGCGCATCGAGCGGATGTTGTAGCTGAGGACGCGGATCACGGCCGAGCCGTTCTCCGTGGCGGACGCGGGCAGTTGGCCGGCAGGGGTCGTCATGGTCCACAACGTATGACAGCGCCCGCCGGTCCGGGGCGGACTCGGCGGGCGCCGTCGGTGGTACGGGACCTACATGATCGGGTCGGGCTGCCGCGCGAGGTCGGCCGCGCCGACCAGGCCGGCCTTGTTGCCGAGCTGGGCCGCGATGACGTCGGCGACCGGGCGCCAGTTCCCGCCGACCAGCCAGCGCTTGTAGGACTTGCGGATCGGGTCGAGCACCAGCTCGCCCTCGTCCGAGAGCCCGCCGCCGACGATGAAGGCCGACGGGTCGAAGAGCGAGGCCAGATCGGCCAGCCCCGCACCCGCCCAGCGGGCCAGTTCGCGGTACGAGTCGACCGCGACAGGGTCGCCCTGCCGGGCGGCCATCGAGATGTGCTTGCCCTCGATGCCCTCGGGGGTGCCGTCACCGAGGCCGAGCAGGAACTCGGCGTTCTCGGGGGTGGCGTTGGCGCGCTGCTTGGCGTAGCGGACCAGGGCGCGGCCGGAGGCGTACTGCTCCCAGCAGCCCTGGCTGCCGCAGCCGCACAGCAGGCCGTCCGGCACCATCCGGATGTGGCCGAACTCGGCAGCCACGCCGAAGTGGCCGCGGCGCAGCTTGTTGCCGATGATGATGCCGCCGCCCAGACCCGTGCCGAGCGTGATGCAGATGACGTTCCGGTGGCCCTTGCCGGCTCCGAAGCGGTACTCGCCCCAAGCGGCCGCGTTGGCGTCGTTCTCGACGACGACCGGGAGGCCGGTGCGCTGCTCGACCTTCTCCTTCAGCGGCTCCTGGCGCCAGTCGATGTTGGGCGCGAAGTAGACGGTGGACCGCTGACGATTGACGTAACCGGCGGCCCCGATCCCCACGCCCACGATCTCGTGTCCGGCGCGTGCGCCGTCGACGGCCGAGGCGATCGCGTCCACGATGGCATCGGGCGTGCCGGGGGTCGGCACCTTGTGGGTCGAGAGGATGTTGCCGTCCTCGTCGACCACGCCCGCCGCGATCTTCGTGCCGCCGATATCGACACCGATGGTGAGTCCCATGAATCCCTCAGTTCGGTCGAGCCCCGCTACGGCCAACCGTACCCGAGCCGGGGCGGCGCTCAGCGTGCCGAGCCCGTGTTGGCGCCGGGTGTGAGGCCGGGTCCGGTGCCTTGCTGACACCTGGTCCCGGTATGGGTCTCAGTCGAGGTCGATGTGCTCGGTGGGGCCCGTGTCCCCGTCCCGCTTCCTGTCGTCGGCCGACGTCCAGCGGCGCTCGTGGCCCTCGACGGCGGAGCGGTAGGCGGCGAGCAGCTCGTTGCCCGCCGCGGCGAGGTGGTCAAAGACCTCGGGATTGCGCTCGATGACGGGCTCGACGGCGGACTTCGCCTGGCTGATCAGCTGCTGCACGGCGCCCTGGGTCGCCAGGCCGGACAGCGAGGAGGGGCCGTCGAAGATGCCGGCGACCTTGTCGGTGACCGCGTCGAGCAGCTTGCGCAGTTCCTCGGCGGCGGATCCCGGCGGGGGGCCGTACTCGGCGCGGCGGCGCGCCTTCTCGGCTGCGAGGTCCTCGGCGCAGGCCTCGGCCCAGGCATCCGCGTCGGGGGCGGGGCGCTCGGTGGCTTCGCTCATGGCGGACTCCAGCGGCTGGTTTTCCTACAGGGCTGTTTCCTTCGACGTTACCCGAACGGGGGTAGCGCGTTCAGCGACCGCGGGGCCACAGCTCGGGATCGGGGGCGAACCGGATCTCCAGTACGCCGTCGTGCAGGCGGGCCCCGGTGACGGTGCAGCGGCGCAGCGCCGACGGCAGCGCCGCGATGCGCCGGAACGGGCCGACGGTGAGCAGGAGTTCGTCGCCGCGCCGCACCAGCGCGAGCCCGTCCTTGACGGCGCCGGGCAGCGGCAGGCGCCACACCAGGACGTCGTCCTCGGCGAGCCGGTCCTCGATGGTCCACTGCGGGACAGGGCTTTCGTCCGGCCCGGATGCGATGCCGAGCCGCTCCAGGTCGTCGTCGCCCCGCGGATCGCGCCCGAGGTGCGCCACCTCGCGCACGACGGGGAACTCCCCGGCCAGTTCGTCGAGGTGCTTGCGCTGCTGGGCGACGAGGCCGGCAAGCCAGGGGTCGGGGGTCTCGACGGGCAGCAGCCTGTTGGCGACCACCGCGTCGAGGGCGAGCCGCTGCACGGCGATGCCAAGGCGTGCGGTGCGCAGGGTCTCGGCCGCGGCCGGTCCGGGTTCCGCGACGAGCCGTACGGTCGTGCCCGGGTCCTCGATCACGGCCTGGACGGCGGCCAGTTCGAGGTCCCAGCGGGCCGCGGTCTCGTACAGCCACTGCGCGGGCATGGGGACCCCGGCGAGCTGGGCGAGGACCGGGCGCAGCGAGCGGGCCGCCTGGCGCTCGGGCGGCAGGAGGCGGCGCAGATAGCGGCGCAGCTGCTCGGGCAGGGCGAGGGCGGCGAGGGCCCGGCCGGCCGGCGGGAGGTCGACGACGAGCAGGCCGGGTTCGTCGGCGGCGGCCTCGCGCAGGGCGCTGAGCAGGGCGAGCTGTTCGGCGCCGGGGAGTTCGGTGAGTTCCTCGGCGTCCAGGCGGGAGGCGCCGAGCAGGTCGAGGACGGCGCCCGCGCGGTCCTGGAAGGCGAGGAGTTCGGCGCGGAAATGGGCGGCCGAATCGATTCGCCGGACGGTGACCCCGGCGAGTTCACCGGGGAGCCGGTCCGAGGTCAGCAGGGTGACCCGGGTGCCGCTGCGGGCGGCGGCGAGTGCGGTCGCCGCCGCGACGGTGGTGCGGCCCGCGCCGCCGGGGCCGGTGACGAGGACCGTACGCACGTCTAGAGCTTCTCGGCCCCGTCGGCGGAACCGGCCTCGGCGTCGCCCGGGCCGCTCTCCACGCGCTTCTTCAGGCCGGCCAGCGCGCGGTCGATGATGACCTTCTCCGCCTTGCGTTTGATCATGCCGAGCATGGGGATCTTGACGTCGACGGTCAGCTGGTAGGTGACCTCGGTCTGCCCGCCCGGGGCGTCGGCCAGGGTGTACGAGCCGTCGAGGGTGCGCAGCATCTGGGACTTGACCAGCGTCCAGCTGACCTGGTTGCCGTTCCAGGTGTAGGCGAGGGTGTGGTCGTCCTTGATGGCGCCCGCGTCGAGGAGCAGCCGCACCTTCTCGGCGTGGCCCGCGGCGTCGGTGGCGAGCACCTCGGCCTCCTTCACCTCGCCGGTCCACTCCGGGTAGCGGGCGAAGTCCGCGATCACGCCCATGACGTCGGCCGGGGCCGCCTCGATGGTGATAGACGAGCTGGTGTGTTCCGCCATCGTCGTGGCTCCTCCAGTGCGCGGTCCGGGTCTGTTCTCTCCCCCGCCCGCACGAGGGCGACGGCGGTGGGGAGGTGTGCGTGCAGGCTATCGCGTACGGGCCGCCCGCCAATCCAGTGGCCGGATCACCACTCCAGGGCGAAGGGCCGGGAGGTGGCCGCGAAGTGGCCGACGTTCACGCACTCGGTGCGGCCGATCCGCATCCGGCGGGCCAGCGGCTGGTGGACGTGGCCGAACAGCGAGTAGCGGGGCCGGGTCTTGTGGATCGCGGCGAGCAGGGCGCGCGAGCCGCGCTCGAAGCGGCGGGCGACGGTGTCGTACACGAGCTCGGGGACCTCGGGCGGGATGTGCGAGCAGAGCACGTCGACCTCGCCGAGCGCCTCGACCTTGGCGGCGTACTCCTCGTCGGAGATTTCATAGGGCGTTCGCATCGCGGTCCGCAGCCCGCCACCGACGAAGCCGAAGACGCGCCCGGCTATCTCGACGCGCTGGCCGTCCAGGACGGTGGTGCCCGGTCCCGCGTACTGCGGCCAGAGGTCCGGCATGTCGACGTTGCCGTACGTGGCGTACGTCGGGGTGGGGAAGGCGGCGAACATCTCGGCGTACTGGCGGCGGACGGCGGCCTCGATCGCGGCCTCCCGGTCGAGTCCGGCCCAGAGCGATCGCCCCAGCTCGCGGGCCTCCTCGAAGCGCCGGGCGGTGCGCAGGGCGACGATCCGGTCGGCGTTCTCGACGCCGAAGAGGTCGGGGAAGATGCCGCGCGAGTGGTCGGCGTAGTCGAGGAAGAGCACCAGGTCACCGAGGCAGACGAGGGCGTCCGCCCCGTGGCCCGCCTTGGCCAGGCCCTCGGTGTTCCCGTGCACGTCACTGACCACATGAACTCGCATGAGGGTCACCTTAGGCCGTCGGACCTGCGGTTACTTCCGGGTGCCCGAAGGTGTGGACTACTGTGCGCGAAGCAGTGTCAAACATGTGTGACGCACCGAACATCTGGCCAGAACCCCCTATCGGGAACCCACTACCCATGGGTAACGTCCGGGCAGTCCAGTCGTGCTCGGAGTTCCGCCCCCCACGGAAGCCTCCGGGCACCTGCCCGATCTTGGACCGCAGCCGGTGCATCACACAGAGCCGTGGCACCGGCGCCCGATGAGGAGCAGCAGTCTTGCGCGAGTTCAGCCTTCCGGCCCTGTACGAGGTCCCTTCGGACGGCAACCTGACGGATCTGATCCGCCGCAATGCCGCTCAGCATCCCGATGTCGCGGTCATGGGCCGCAAGATCGCCGGTGCCTGGGCCGATGTCACCGCCCGCCAGTTCCTCGCCGAAGTGCGCGCCGTCGCCAAAGGCCTGATCGCCTCGGGCGTCGGGGTCGGCGACCGGGTGGCCCTGCTCTCCCGGACCCGGTACGAGTGGGTGCTGCTCGACTTCGCGATCTGGAGCGCGGGCGCCGTCACCGTCCCGGTGTACGAGACCAGCTCGCCCGAGCAGATCCAGTGGATCCTCGGCGACTCCGGCGCGACGCTCGCCATCGTCGAGTCCGCGGCCCACGAGGCTTCCGTGACCTCGGTCCAGGCCGGCCTGCCCGCCCTCAAGGGCATCTGGCAGCTCGACACCGACGCGGTCGGCCGGCTCACCGCGACCGGCGCGGACGTCTCCGACGAACTGCTCGACGCGCGGATGTCCTCGGCGCACGCCGACGACCCGGCGACCATCGTCTACACCTCCGGCACCACCGGCCGCCCCAAGGGCTGCGTGCTGACCCACCGCGCCTTCTTCGCGGAGTGCGGCAACGTGGTCGAGCGGCTCAAGCCCCTCTTCCGTACGGGCGAGTGCTCGGTGCTGCTCTTCCTGCCCGCGGCCCACGTCTTCGGACGACTCGTCGAGGTGGCCTCGGTGATGGCGCCGATCAAGCTCGGCTGCGTACCGGACATCAAGAACCTGACCGATGAACTCGCCTCGTTCCGGCCGACGTTGATCCTCGGCGTGCCGCGCGTCTTCGAGAAGGTCTACAACTCGGCGCGGGCCAAGGCGCAGGCCGACGGCAAGGGCAAGATCTTCGACAAGGCCGCGCACACCGCGATCGCCTACAGCACGGCGCTCAGCACGGACGCCGGGCCCTCGGTCGGCCTGAAGATCAAGCACAAGGTCTTCGACAAGCTCGTCTTCAGCAAGCTGCGGGCGGTGCTCGGCGGGCGCGGCGAGTACGCGATCTCCGGCGGCGCGCCGCTCGGCGAGCGGCTCGGCCACTTCTTCCGCGGCATCGGCTTCACGGTCCTGGAGGGCTACGGCCTGACCGAGTCCTGCGCCGCGACCGCGTTCAACCCCTGGGACCGGCCGAAGATCGGCACGGTCGGGCAGCCGCTGCCGGGTTCGGTCGTACGGATCGCGGACGACGGCGAGGTGCTGCTGCACGGCGAGCACCTCTTCCAGGGCTACTGGAACAACGAGGCCGCCACCGCCGAGGCGCTCGCCGACGGCTGGTTCCACACCGGTGACATCGGCACCCTCGACGAGGACGGCTACCTCGCGATCACCGGCCGCAAGAAGGAGATCATCGTGACGGCGGGCGGCAAGAACGTCGCCCCCGCGGTCATCGAGGACCGCATCCGCGCGCACGCGCTGGTGGCGGAGTGCATGGTGGTCGGCGACGGGCGGCCGTTCGTGGGCGCGCTCGTCACCCTGGACGAGGAGTTCCTGGGCCGCTGGGCCGAGGAGCACGGCAAGTCCGTGGCGACGGTGGCCGCCCTGCGCGACGACGCGGATCTCCTGGCGGAGGTGCAGCGGGCCGTGGACGACGGCAACGCGGCGGTCTCCAAGGCGGAGTCGGTACGGAAGTTCCGTGTGCTCGGGGCGCAGTTCACCGAGGAGGCCGGGCACATCACGCCTTCGCTGAAGCTGAAGCGGAACGTTGTGGCGAAGGACTTCGCGGACGAGATCGAGGCGATCTACACCCGCTGAGCCGCAGCGAGCCAGCCTTTCCGGGGGGCTACGCTCCCGGCCCCCTCCCGCCGGCCCCGTCCGGCGAACTCGGGGCTCCGCCCCGAACCCCGTATCGCGCCTTAAGGGCGCTCGTCCTCAATCGCCGGACGGGCTGGGGGGGTGCATCCTGGCAGGGTGCACCCCCTAGGGGCGCGGGGCTGTGACATAGTGCGGCTCCCCGCGTGGGCGCAAACGGCCCCCGACGGCCCCGGAGTCGAATCCCGCACCCCCGCAAAGCGAAGCCGTACGCGCTACAGCAGACCCCGCAGCTTCTCCGCCAGGAGATCCCAGCGCCACCTCTCCTCGACCCACTCCCGCCCCCGCTCCCCCATCCGGCGCCGCAGCTCCGCGTCCTGGAGCAGGGTCACGATGCGGTCCGCCGAGTCCTCGGGGGAGCCGCCCCGCACCACCCAGCCCGTCTCGCCGTCGAGCACCGCGTCGGGTGCGCCGCCCGAGTCGCCCGCCACCACGGGCAGGCCGGTCGCGGAGGCCTCCAGGTAGACGATGCCGAGGCCCTCGACGTCCAGGCCGCCGCGCCGGGTGCGGCACGGCATCGCGAAGACGTCGCCCGCCCCGTAGTGCGCGGGAAGTTCCGCCCAGGGCACCGCCCCGGTGAAGCGGACGGAGGCCGAAACCCCGGTGTCCAGGGCGAGTTTGCGCAGGTCGGCCTCGTACGGCCCGCCGCCCACGATGAGCAGTACCGCCTCCGGCACCTGCGCGAGGATCGCCGGCATGGCGAGGATCAGCGTGTCCTGGCCCTTGCGCGGCACGAGCCGCGAGACGCAGACCACGACGGGCCGGTCGGCGAGCCCGAGCCGTGCGCGTACGGCGTCGCCGCCGGAGCCGGGGTGGAAGGTCTTCTCGTCGACGCCGGGCGGGAGTTGGACCATGCGGGCCGCGGCCTGCTGGGTGAGCGCGCCGGCGATCCGGGAGCGGGTGTACTCGCCGAGGTAGGTGATCGTGTCCGTGCCCTCGCCGATCCGCCTCAACAGCTGGCGTGCG
Source organism: Streptomyces sp. WM6378 (assembly GCF_001279695.1). GTDB lineage: Bacteria > Actinomycetota > Actinomycetes > Streptomycetales > Streptomycetaceae > Streptomyces. The sequence continues at coordinate 70,901 of NZ_LGDD01000293.1, read as the reverse complement.
GCGGGCAGTTGGGCCCACCCGGCCTCGTGCCCGTGCGTGGTCGCCACCAGGCGCTCCGCGCCGGCCCTGCGCAGCGCGGGCCCCATGAGGCCGAGCGGCGCCGCCGCCCCGAACCACACCGAGGAACAGCCGTGTTCGCGCAGCAGGGAGACGGCCCGACGGGTGACCCGGGGCGTCGGAAGCAGCATCGTGGTGCGGTCGCGCACGACGGTGAACGGCTGCTCGGCGTCGAACGCGGCGGTCGCCTCGATGCCCTCCCGGCTCCGCTTCCACGTCGAGGCGTAGACGACGAGCTGCTCGGGATCGAGCCGCAGCGCCATGTTGTGCAGGAACGCCTGGATCCCGCCGGGGCGCGGCGGGAAGTCATTGGTCACGATCAAGGTCTTGTGCATCGCCGCCGACAGTACCGAACCCGGGGCGCGCGGCCGAAGGGAGGCCGCGGGGCGGCGCCACGGAACCGAAAGGGCCCCGCCTGACGGCCGAGGCGCCCGGGTACCCGGCATCATGGCTCCGGCCCCCTAAATCAGGACGAGACGGACACCATGTGCATCTTCCGGCGCCCTTTCGCGGTGGCGGCCACCTGGGCCGCGACGCGTTATCTGCTGCTGTTCGGCGTCTTCAGGGTGCTGGCCCTGCCGGGCCCGGACGTCACCAGCGACGTCCACGTCATCTACCAGGGCTGGTCGCAGGTGCTCGCGACCGGCACGTATCCGCTGGACGACGTGACCTGGCAGTACCCGCCGGCCGCGGCCCTCGCGATCCTCTCCCCCGCGGCGCTGCCCTTCCTCGACTACGCGACGGCGTTCTTCCTGCTCGCCTTCCTGGCGGACACGGCGGTCTTCGGCCTCCTGATGTACGCGGCGGGCCGCCCGGGCAAGTCCCTGAACGGAGCCTGGATGTGGGCCGTCGGCGTCCCGCTGCTCGGCCCCACCGCGTACGCCCGCTACGACGTGATGGTGACCGCGGTCGCGGTCGCGGCGCTGCTCGCGGGCGCCCGCCACCCGCGGATCCTGGGCGCGCTCGCCGCGTTCGGGGCGCTGTTGAAGGTGTGGCCGGTGCTCCTGCTGATCCGTGCCCCGCGCCGGTCCTGGACGACCGCCGTGGTGAGCGCCGCCGCGATCCTGGTGGCGTGCGTCGCGGCGGCGCCGGGCGCGCTCGCCTTCCTCACCTTCCAGCGGGAGCGGGGCACGGAGGTCGAGTCGCTCGGCGGGCTCGTCTTCCATGCGGCCCGGCATTTCGGCTGGCACGGCCGGGTGGAGCTGAACTACGGCTCGGTGGAGTTCCTGGGCCCGTACGTTCCGCTGGTGTCCGCCTTCGCGATGGCCCTGACCGCGCTCGCCTTCGGCTGGCTGCTGCTGTGGCGCCTCAGATCCCGCGGCCCGCTGCACCCGAGCACCCTGGCGGACGCGGCCTTCACCGCCGTACTGCTCTTCACGACCACCAGCCGGGTGATCAGCCCCCAGTACCTCCTGTGGCTGTTGGGCCTGGCCGCGGTGTGCCTGGCCTTCCGCCGCTCCCCGATGACCCGCCCGGCCCAACTGGTCCTGGCCGCGACGGGCGTGACCCTCCTGGAGTTCCCGATCTGGTTCTCCCACGTGGTGGCGAGCGACTGGCTGGGCGTACTGCTCCTGGTCGTACGCAACGGCCTCCTCCTGACCGCCTCACTCCTGGCCTGCCACCGCCTGTGGCACTCGACCTCCCCGACCCGCAACCTCCCGCCGCTGCCCCTGCAGCCCACCCGCAGGACCGAGCCGTCCACCACCTGCTGACGCTTCGACGTACGTCGGCAGAGCCATGCCAGGGCCGCGCACTGGGCGGCCGTGGCCAGCGCCGCCGCCAGGCAGATGCCGGGCAGGCCCAGTCCCAACAGGCCGTGGGCGAGCCCCAGTTGGAGAACCACGCCGCATCCGGTGATCCGCGCCAGGAGCGGGCTGGCGCCGCTGCCCTCGAACACCCCGCCCACGGCGATGAAGCAGGCGAGCAGCACCAGGTAGGGCCCGAGACAGCGCAGATACAGCGCCCCGGCCGCGGCCACCTTCCCGTGCGCGCCGAACGCCGCCATGATCCAGGGTGCGGCGGCGAGCAGCACGAGGAGCGCGGCGATCCCCACCGCCCCCGAGACGCGCAGCGCCGCCCACCCGACGGCCCGCCGCTCGTCCCGCCCCGCCCCGAGCAGGCGCGCGGTCTGGATCGCGGCGGCCTGGCGTACGGAGTAGAAGGCCATGGTCGCCACGTACATCGCCTTGGTCGCGATGCCGTACGCGGCGACCTCGGCGACACCGATCCGGGCGACGACGCCGACAAGGGCGAGTGCTCCGCCCATGCGCACGACGAAGTCCGCGGAGATGGGGAGTCCGGTGCGCACCGTGCGGCGCAGATCGGCGGACAGGGCGCGCGGCGAGGGCCCGGCCGCGCGCAGCACGGTGCTCCGCCGCAGCATCACAAGGCCCCACGCCAGGGCGGCCCCCCGCCCGGCCACGGTGGCGATGGCCGCACCCCGCACGCCGAGGCCGCACCCCAGGATGAGCAGCGGGTCCAGGACCAGGATCAGCCCGTTGGAGAGCAGCGCGAGACGCATCGGGGTGCGGGTGTCGCCCGTGCCCTTGAGGATGCCGTCCACGACGTTGGTGGCGAAGAAGACCGCCGTGCCGGGCAGTGCGACGGAGAAGTAGCCGGAGGCCAGATGCGGGGCTGCGCCCGCGTCCGCGCCCAGCACCAGGCGGGCCAGCGGCTCCCGGCACAGGAATCCGCCCACCGCGACGACCGGGGTGAGCAACGCCCACAGTGCCCAGCCGCCCCGCACGGCCGCCCGCACCCCGCCCGGATCTCCGGCGCCCCTGGCCCGGGCGAGCAGCACGGTCGTGCCCGACCCTGCCATCAGGACGACCCCGAGCAGCACGTTCTCCACGTTGGTGGCCACGGCGACCGCGGCCACGGAGTCCCCGCCGAGCCGGGCCACCCAGACCGTGTTGATGATTCCGGCCGTGACCCCGGCCAGGAGCTCGAAGTAGACCGGATACGCGAGCGACACCAGCGCCCCGCGATGAGCCTTCGGACCCATTGCCCTCTCCCCCGCTAAGCAATACCTCGATTCGAGGTAACTCGATAAGAGGTATCATGAGGCGCGACAACCGGACAAGACGAGGGGCGCCCATGCTGGAGCTGTCGATCCTGGGATTCCTCTACGAGGAACCCCTCCATGGCTACGAGCTCAAGGAGCGCATCAAGGGACTCAGCGGACACATCCGGCCGGTCAGCGACGGGGCGCTGTATCCGGCCATCACCCGCCTGGTGAAGGCGGGCGCCCTTGAGCAGCGCACCGAGCCCGGCAGCGGGGCCGCGCCCCGGCGCATCCTCTCCCTCACGGATGCGGGCCGCGCCGGGCTCCTGGAGCGGCTGCGGCACCCCAAGGACGTCGAAATCACCGACGGGCAGCGGTTCTTCACCCTGCTCGCCTTCCTGCGGCACCTGCCCGACCCCGCCGAGCAGGCGGTCGTCCTCCGGAGGCGGCAGGCCTTCCTCGAAACACCGGCGAGCTTCTTCTACCGGGAGGGCGAGCCCGTCACGGCCGAGCAGGCGCCGGACCTGTTCCGCCAGGGCATGCTGCGGATCGCGCGCGCCACCGGCACGGCGGAAAAGAAGTGGCTGGCCGAGGCGATCAGAGAGCTGGACAAGCCCTGATCAAGCCAGCTGCCCCCGCACATACTCCCGCCACCGCGCCGTGAACTCCCTTGGGGACAGGCCGAGTTCGTCCTTCATCGCCTTTTCCACCGCGCCCTCGCGGTGGGGCTGGTTGCCCACCTTGGTGTAGAAGCGGGCCAGCGTCGCCTCGCCCCAGTGGGTGGCGATCAGGCGGCAGGCCAGCCAGCCGCCTTCGTACGCTTTCGCCAGGCGGTCCGCGCCGCCGTCGAAGCCGAAGTCGGCGTCCGAGGGGAGGTCGGCGGGGAAGTCGCCCGCGCGGACGGCCTTCTGGAGTTCGGGGGCGGCCTGGGGGGCGGTGCGGCCGGTGTCGCGGTAGCCGACCCAGTCCGCGTAGCCCTCCGAGAGCCACATCGGGGTGGCGGGCGAGGTGTGGGCGCGGGTGGCCACGTGGGTGGTCTCGTGGGTGAGGACGACCTTGCGGCCCAGGTCGCCGAGGACCGCGTACGCGTCCGGGTTGACGATCACCCGGTCCGCCGGGGCCGCCGCCGCGCCGCCCGCCTCGCCGGTGGTCACCGCCGCGATGCCCCGGTAGGAGGCGGCGGGCGCGCCGAGCAGCGCGGCCATGCCGTCGAGCGATGAGGGGACGAGGACCACGACTCGGCCCGCCCATGTGCCCGGCCACGCGGCCGACACCGCCGGTACCGCCGCGTCCTCCGCGACCGCGATCCCGTGCAGCTTCGCCGGGTCCTGGCCGACCCCGAGGACCAGGCTGTGGGTGCCGCGTACGGCCGTGACCGGGCCCTGCTGCCACAGCAGCTGCGCGTCGCCCTGGGCGGGCCGGTCGTCGGTGACGTACCAGTTCCCGCCGCGCCGGTCGAGGGTGAGAGTGCGGGCGGCCGTCACGGGGGCGGTGTCGTAGCCCTCGATGCGGTAGTGCAGTTCCACCTTGGCGGTCGCCGTCGCGCCGTGCCGGTCCACGCCGGTGACCCGGTACGTCCAGGAGCTCAGCGGCACCTGCGCGAGGTTGCCGAACTCGGTGCGCTGGGCCACCCGCAGGCCCGTGGCGGCGGGGTCGACGGCGGCCAGATAGCCGGCCTCGTCGTGCTTGAGGACCGCGGCCGCGCGCCGGTCGAGGACCTGCTGCACCTGGCCCGCGGTGGCGTCGGGCGCCGCCCCGGGCGCCGAGCACCCGGACACGAGCAGCAGCGCGGCGAGCGCGCATCCCGCCGCCCGCCCGCGCCACACCCGTCGACCACGTCCATGACCTGCCACGCCGCCGATCGTACGGTCAGACGCGCGTCACCGAGGAAATGGGCATCATCCCCACGGGGTCGTAGCGCACCGGCGCCCCGGGATACGGCGCGTGCACCACCTGGCCGTTCCCCATGTACATGGCGATGTGGCTGGCGTCGTGCCGGTACGTGATCAGGTCGCCCGGCTTCGCCTCGGAGAGCGGCACCTGGTGGCCGGCGTACCGCTGCTCCTGCGAGGTGCGCGGCAGGCCCAGGCCCGCCTGGGCGTACGACCACTGCATCAGGCCCGAACAGTCGAACCCGGCGGGCCCGCTGGACCCCCAGATGTACGGCTTGCCGATCGCCGCGCGGGCCGCCATCACGGCCGCCGCGGCCCGCGCGGAGGCGGGCGCCGCGTCGGGAAGCCCGGGCAGTTCGGTGCGGCCGGAGCGGGAGGCGCGGTCGAAGGCGGCGCGGTCGGCGGTGGGCAGCGCGTTCAGCGTCCGGCGCGCCTCGGCGAGCTTCGACTCCACGGTCCGCTTGTGCCGGGCCACCTCGGTGCGGCTGCGCTCCAGCTCGGCGAGCTTGCGCCTCGCCTCGGCGCGCTGCTGCGACAGGCGCCGCTGCTCGCGCTGGAGGTCCTGGAGCGCGCCCGTCTGACGCTCGCTCAGCCGGTCGAGGGCGGCGGCCCGGTCGAGATAGGTGTCCGGGTTGGAGGACAGGAGCAGCGCGAGCGCGGGGTCGATGCCGCCCGAGCGGTACTGCGCCCCGGCGATCGCGCCGAGCGCGCCCCGCATGCGGTTGATCCTGTCCTGGCCGCGCGCGACGCCGTCCTGCGCCTGCTTGACCTGCTCGCGCAGCTCACGCGCGTGCGCGTCGGCCTTGTCGTACTGCTCGGTGGCCTGCTCGGCCTCCTCGAAGAGGCGGTCGACCTTGGCCTGGCCCGAGGGGGCCGGCTCGCGCGGGTCGGCGCTCGCCGCGGGGGCCGCGAGGGCTGCCGCGGCCGTTGCCGCCGCGGCCGAAAGGACGGTGACGCGGGCGCTCTGGGTCAGGCCCGACTGCGAAGGCCGGCGATGGGACGCCACGTATGCCGCACTCCCTTGCACTGCGTGCGGCCCCTGCCGCCCGGGCGGGCGGCGAGTCACCGGGGGAACCGCACGCCGGACAGTAACCGGGCACACACCGGGCGGCCAACGACCCGGCCGCCTACGCAAAGTGACGCCCCACCGGAGAACACAGGTCACCGGCGGGGCGTGGCGTCAGCGCGAGTTGCCGGAATTCGCCCGTTTGGGCGGTGTCGGCGGCTGACGGAACGAAAGGCGCGTCAGCCGATGCGCACACCGAACTGGAACGGCATGTTGTCCATCGACTCGTAGCGCACGACCGTGCCGGTCCTCGGCGCGTGCAGCACCATGTTGTTGCCGGCGTACAGGCCGATGTGGTGCAGGTCGCCGAAGAAGAGCACCAGGTCGCCGGGCTTGAGCTCGCTGCGGCCGATCCGGGTGCCCGCGTTGGCCTGCTCCTGCGAGGTGCGCGGCAGGTTGACGCCGGCCTGCCGGTAGGCCCAGCCCGTCAGACCCGAGCAGTCGAAGGACGCGGTGCCCGTCGCGGACCACTGGTACGGCCGGCCGATCATCGTCTGGGCCGCGGCGAGGGCGGCGCCGCCGACCCCCGAGGCGGGCACGTTGCCGAGGTCCGGCCGCGCGTCGGAGCGGTTGGCGCGCGCGTCGTCGGCGGCGAGCGCGGCCTTCTCCTGCGCGGTCAGCGAGTTGAGCAGCGTCTGGGCGTCGCTGAGCTTGCCCTGGACTTCCTTCTTCTTGTCGTCGAGCACCTTGCGGGTGTCGGCGAGGTCCTTCAGCTTGTCCTGGGCTTCCTTGCGCTCCTGCGCGAGGGTGCGCTGCTTGCCCTGGATCTTCTGCAGTGCCTCGGCCTGATTGGCGCTCAGCTGGTCGAGGGCGGACGCCTTGTCCAGGAAGTCGTCCGGGTTGGAGGAGAGGAAGAGCGCGAGCGAGGGGTCGATGCCGCCCGAGCGGTACTGCGCCGAGGCCATCGAACCGAGGCCGCTGCGCAGGGTGTTGAGCTCTTCCTGGCCACGGGCGACCTTGTCCTGGATCTGCCCGATCTCCTTCTCCAGGGTGGCCTGCTTCTCCTTGGCGCCGTTGGACGCCTCGGTCGCCTGCTCGGCCTCGTCGTAGAGCTTGTCGACCTTGCTCTTGACCTCGTCCTTGGTGGGCTTCGGGTCGGCCTGGGCGGCCTGCGAGGTGAGGGCGACGACAGCGGCGGCGGTCGCGCTGAGCACGGTCACGCGGGTGCGGCTCGCGGGCTTGGGACGACGGTGGGACCCCACGAAGGCGAGCTCCTTCTTCCTCAGCCGCCGAACAGAGCACACTCGGCGGGACCTTCACGGCCACCCCGGGGCGAGTGATCAACGCGTGAAGGTACGAGGCCCGACCCTAGTGACCTTCCTGTGATCAGTTCAAATCCTGATAGGAAAAACTTCCGCGACCGAGGCGTTTCTTTACTGTCATCCCACGCGCAGTAGTTGACACTTGACGGAGCGCTGGTCAGCGATCACCCGAATTCGGGCATTGAACACAGGAGTTGCCAAACACCCTGAATGCGTCAGACGCGTGAAAGCCGCTTCAGGAGCAGCAGCGAGGCGACCGGGCGGGCGCCCGCCTTCGCGACGCCGTCCGCGACTTCCTTGTCCGTCGAGACGACCACCACGGGCCGCCCGGACGGCTCGGCCCGCACCAGCTGACGGATCAGCTCGTCCGCGGTCACCCCGGGCTTCGAGAACAGCACCCGTACGCCCCTGGGCGGCGCGAGGAGCACCGGAGCCGCCAGTTCCGCACCGTCGAAGACGCAGGTGACCTCGGCGCCCGTCTGGGCGGCGAGCACGGACAGGCCACCGAGCAGCCGCAGGCGCTGCTTCTCCAACGGCATCGTCGGATAGCCGGTCTTGGTGACGTTGTAGCCGTCCACGACCAGGTGCACCTGGGGCAGCCCGAGCAGCTGGTCGAGCAGCGCCGGATCGGTCTCCGACAGGGCCCGGGCCGCGATGTCCTTGGGCGTCATGTTGCCCGGCGCGACCGCGTCCACGGTGTCGGCGGGGCGTACGGAGGCGGGTGGCAGGGCCAGTTCGCGGCGCAGGCCCTGGGCGCCCTCCAGGACGGTGTCGAGCAGCAGCCGCAGCCGCATGTCCTCGACGGAACGCCCCTCGCGGACCGCGCGCCGGCTCGCCTCCAGGCCCGCCTCGGCCTCGCCGAGCCGCGTCTTGAGCCGCCGGGTCTCGCTCTCGGCGGCGGCCACCTGGGCGGCCGCCTCGGACTTGATGCCGTCGATCTCGGAGGTGGTCCGGCGCAGCGCCGCCTCGCCGCGCTTCACATCGCTCTGGGCGCTGCGCAGCTTGCGCTGGAGCGTTTCGGCTTCCTTGCGGGCCGCGAGCAGCTCCGTACGCAGCGCCTCGTTCTCGGACTTGACCAGGGCGCGCGCCTCGGCGAGCTCCTCGCGCAGCCGCTCCAGTTCGCGGCGGCCCTCCTCGTCCGCCCGCTCGGCGAACGCCCGCTGGGCCTCCTCGCCGGCAGCGGCGACCAGTTTCACCCATCCGGTGGGGCGCAGCACATAGGCGGCGGCCGCCACGTCCACGGGATCGGCGGCCGCGGGCGGCGAGCCGGCCTCGACGGCGCCGGCGAGCTCGGGCTGCGACTCCTTGAGCCGCTCGCCGATCCGCTGGCGGAACACGGGGTCGCTCTCCAGCGCGGCGGCCATCGCGTTGCCCGCGAACTTGGCGCGCCGGGTCGGGGTGAAACGGGCGTACTGCCGCAGTTGTCCGGGCAGTTCGGCGACGGTCAGGCCGCCGAACGCCTCCGAGACGAAGGCGACGACCCGGCGCCGCACCCCTTCGGGCAGCGGGCGGTCGAGCACCTCGGCGGGGCCGTCGCCGGCCGAAGCGGCCGGTTCAGCACCGCTTGCATGCTCCACAATCCGTCACCCCAACTGTCATCCGTACCGCTCGGGCGGCCGCCCTCAGGAGGCGGTCGCGGCGTCGGCACCCGGCCGGTCCACTAGCTCGATCTGGTCCACCGCGTTGCACCAGCGGCAGCGGACCGACTCGATGGTCTCACTGACCACCTCGCGTTCCTCCACCTTGGGCTCTCCGGCGAGGTCCAGATGCACGTACTCGATCACTTTCGACGAGCGGGTGACATCGAAACGGGTGAGGTTTCCGCAGAGCGTGCAGCGCCACCGGGTGTCGGCGGTCGGCTGGGGAACGGTGGTCATGTGGTGCCGTCCTCTTTCCACTTCCATGGTCCAGGATCTCGCGGTGCGCCGTCGAACTGCGGGAGTACTGCCCGCAACCCTACGGCCTACCCGTCCGCCACCGGCACGGCGAGGCGGTCTGTACCGAAAGCTCCCTTTGGGCCATTCTCTCCCCATGATCAAGTGGCGGGGAGCGGCGATCCTCAAAGGCGTGGTGCACGGCCCGACCATGACGTACGGCCTGATCACCGCCTGCTGCCTGCTCTTCGTCATCAGCCCGGTCTCCGGCCTCGACCCGGGTTACGGGACCGGCGACGCGATCCTGAGCGCCCAGAGCGACTATTTCGCCCGCTGGGGCGTCATCCCCGAAGAGCTGATGACGGGGCGGCCACCCGCCCTGCTCACCCCGCTCACCGCCCTGTTCGTGCACGGCAGCTGGTTGCACCTGCTCGGCAACACGCTGTTCCTGTACGTCTTCGGCGCGATGGCCGAGGAGCGCATGGGTCGGGCGGAGTTCGTCCTGTTCTACCTGGTGGCGGGCTATCTGGCGCTGCTCGGGTACGCGGCGGCGCACGCGGATTCGGACCAGACCCTGGTGGGGGCGTCCGGGGCCATCTCGGCGGTGCTCGGCGCCTTCCTCTGCCTCTTCCCCAGGGCCAGGGTGACCAGCATTTTCCCGTTCCTGCTGTTCCTGCCGCTGCGGTTCCCCGCCTGGATGGTGCTGGTCTTCTGGTTCGCCCTGCAGTGGCTGGCGATCCGGAGCGCGCCGGCCGGGCCCGGGGTGGCCTACCTCGCCCATCTCATCGGCTTCGGCCTCGGCTTCCTCTACGCGTGGGCCCGTTTCCGCCGGACGGATAGAGTGAAACGCCGAAAGCCCGTGAAGCCCGCGGGTCCGGCCGCCACCGAGGGAGAAAGCCAGCCGTGATCACCGCGATCGTGCTCATCAAGACCAGCGTGGACCGGATTCCCGAGATCGCGGAGTCCATCGCGGCGCTCGACAGCGTCAGCGAGGTGTACTCGGTGACCGGTACCTACGACTTGATCGCGCTGGTCAGGGTGGCCCGCCACGACGATCTGGCGGACATCATCCCGGGCAGCATCAGCAAGATCCCGGGGGTCGAGGGCACGGATACGCATGTGGCGTTCCGGACGTACTCCCAGCACGACCTGGAAGCGGCCTTCGCCATCGGCCTGGACTCGTAACCCCCTTTGCTCGGGGCTGCGCCCCCGTCCGGCGATCGAGGACGAGCGCCCTTGAGGCACGACAGGGGGTGCAGGGGGCGAAGCCCCCGCGTGGGGTCTGGGGCGCAGCCCCAGGGGCGGAACCAACCAACCCCGCGCGACGGGCGGGCAGACTCCCCGGGGTCTGGGGCGGAGCCCCGGGGGTTCCGGGGGCGACAGCCCCCGGTAAGGCGTGGCTCGGCGGGGTTATACCGCCGGGACGCAGCGGCCCGACTCCGTGCGGTACTGCCACTTCGCACCCTGCGTGACCAGCTCCCGCACCGCCCGTACGAAGCGGTCCACGTGCTCGTCCGGCGTCCCCGCCCCGAAGCTGACCCGGATCGCGTTCAGGGAGCGCTCGCCCGGCTCGGCCTCGGGGGCCCCGCACTCGCCCGGGTCCTGCGGGTCGCTGCCGAGCAGGGTGCGCACCAGCGGGTGGGCGCAGAACAGGCCGTCGCGCACGCCGATGCCGTACTCCGCCGAGAGCGCCGCCGCGAAGTGCGAGCTGTTCCAGCCGTCGACGACGAACGAGATGACGCCGACCCGGGGCGCGTCGTCCCCGAAGAGCGACAGGACCCGGACCTCGGGCACTTCCGCCAGGCCGGCCCGCACCTTCGCGATCAGGTGCCGCTCCCGCTCGACCAGCGAGTCGAAGCCCGCCTCGGTCAGCGCCTTGCAGGCGGAGGCGATGGAGTAGACGCCGATGACGTTGGGCGATCCGGCCTCGTGGCGGGCGGCCGTGGTGTGCCACTCCACGTCCACGCCGCCGTCGGCGCGCCGCGCGACCTTCTTGGAGGCGCCGCCGCCGGCCAGGTACGGCTCGGACTCCTGGAGCCAGTCCGCGCGCCCGGCGAGCACGCCCGAGCCGAAGGGCGCGTACAGCTTGTGCCCGGAGAAGGCGATCCAGTCGACGTCCAACTCCCGTACGGATACGGGGTGATGGGGCGCGAGCTGGGCGGCGTCGAGGACGATGCGGGCGCCGTGGGCGTGCGCGGCGGCGGCGAGTTCCCGTACCGGCCACAGCTCGCCGGTGACGTTGGACGCGCCGGTGACGCAGACGAGGGCGGGGCCGTAGGGGTCACGGTCGGCGAGCGCGCGCTCCAGCGTCTCGACGGCCTGCTGCGGGGTGCGCGGCGCGTTCAGGTACGTCACGCGGGCGTCGCGCCACGGCAGCAGTGAGGCGTGGTGCTCGGTCTCGAAGACGAAGACCTCGCAGTCCGCCGGGATCACCTGGGCCAGCAGGTTCAGCGAGTCCGTGGTGGAGCGGGTGAAGACGATCTGGTCGCCGGGGCGGCAGTCGAGGAACTCGGCCACCGTCTCGCGGCTGTTCTCGAACAGGTCGGTGGAGAGCTGCGAGAGGTATCCGGCCCCGCGGTGCACGCTGCCGTAGTAGGGGGCGTACGCGGCGACGTCGTCCCAGACCCGCTGGAGGGCGGGTGCGCTCGCCGCGTAGTCGAGGGCGGCGTAGGTCACCTCGCCGCCGGTGACCAGCGGCACGGTGACATCGCGGCCGAGCACCGGCAGCGGCGCCGCACAGCAGGGGTCGGCGGATTCGACGGCGGTAGCGGTGGTGGAGGCGGCAGGGCGTGCGGACATGGCGGTATCTCCCGGCAGGAAAAGGCGAGTTGACTTCGGGCCCCGGGTACGGCGGCGCGACCCTGCTGCGATCGAGAGGGTTCAACTGCCTTGCCGTGTACGGGTGTTGACCTCGAACACGCGGCCCGGGACGGGTGCGCGGAGGGTGTGAAGAAGGGGCGGTACGCCCTATCGCATTCGCTTGCTCACGAGACTGCTCCCTTGAGGACCAGGACCCCAGGGCTGTGACATCCAACGATGTCCAGGGGTCCGCGCTTGCCGTAGGCCTTGCTGCCTACGACCTGGTCTTCACCCGGGGCACCCCGCCACGGACGGAGGGTTGCCGGACAGCGAGCCGGGGCCTAAATCGCTGTCACTCATGACCTTGAACAGCATCCTGCCACACGTCCCGGCGTGCGCAAGGCACAGTCCGCGATCTGGACTGCGCCTTGCGTCACATCAGGTACGGGCTACGCGTTGCTGGCCGCGACCCAGCGCTCCAGAGCGCGCTGGGCCGCCCCGGAGTCGATGGCCTCGGCGGCCCGGGCCATGGCGGCGCCGAGCTGCCCGGCGAGCGGGCCCTGTCCCGGTTCGAGGGCGACGAGGGCAGCAGCAGAGTTGAGCAGCACCGCGTCCCGCACCGGCCCGCGCTCCCCGGCCAGCAGGCGCCGGGCGACATCGGCGTTGTACGAGGAGTCCGCGCCGCGCAGCGCCTCGATGGGCACGATCTCGATGCCCACATCGCGCGGGTCGAAGCTCTCCTCGCGGACCCGGCCGTCGCGCACCACCCACACCCGGGACGTCCCGGTGGTGGTCAGTTCGTCGAGGCCGTCGTCGCCGCGGAAGACCAGCGCGGAGGAGCCGCGTTCGGCGAGCACGCCCGCCACGATGGGCGCCATCCGCGCGTCCGCGACGCCGGTCGCCTGGGCCCGTACCCGCGCCGGATTGGTCAGCGGGCCGAGGAAGTTGAAGGTGGTGCGGATCCCCATCTCGCGGCGGGCCGCGGCGACGTAGCGCAGCGCCGGGTGGAACTTGACCGCGAAGCAGAAGGTGATGCCGGCCTCCTCCGCGACCTCGACGACCCGCCGCGGGCTGAGGTCGAGGTTGACGCCGAGCTTCTCCAGTACGTCGGACGCTCCGCTGGCCGAGGAGGCGGCCCGGTTGCCGTGCTTGACGACCTTGGCGCCGGTGCCGGCCACCACGATCGCCGACATGGTGGAGATGTTGACGGTCTTGGCGTTGTCGCCGCCGGTGCCGACGATGTCGACGCTGGGGCCCGGTACCTCGATGAGGTTGGCGTGCTCGTACATGGTGCGCACCAGGCCGGTGATCTCGGCGACCGTCTCGCCCTTGGCCCGCAGGGCCACCGCGAAGGCGGCGATCTGGGCGTCGGTGGCCTCCCCGCGCATGATCCTGTCCATCGCCCACGCGGTCACGTCCGCGCTCTGGTCGGTGCCGCTCAGGAGCGCGTCCAGGACGCCCGGCCAGGAGCGGGCCGCCACGGTGTCGCCTCCGGTGGGGGTAACAGCGCTCATGCTCGCTCCTGGTGGTCAAGGGACTGGATGCCGCCCGCCAGCCTATCGACAGCGGCGGGGCACCCCGCGCCCGTGCCCGCACTGCGGACGCCGTGAAGAAACGCGTACGCGAAAGACTCCGGCCCGGCCCCCGCGAAGGGGCCGGGCCGGAGCCTCGGTTGTGGCGACCGTCAGATCAAGCGGAGATCAGTGGTGGCCGTGGCCGCTCGTGATCTCCTCGTACTCCTCGGCCGTCGGCTTGGGGATCTGGTTCCCCTCGCCGAAGTAGCCCTTGCTGAGCTTGGCGCGCAGCTTCTGCGTCCGCGAGACCTTGCGGGCGACACCGTTCTCGTCGACCGTCGGGCCGATCTCGACCGGCTTGTACTGCTCGTGCGCGGTGAGCTTGTAGCGCGCGTTGGCGTCCAGCGGCTCGTGGATCTCGACGAACTCGCCGTGCGGCAGCCGCTTGATGATGCCGGACTCGCGTCCGTGCAGCACCTTCTCGGCGTCGCGCCGCTGCAGACCCAGGCAGATCCGCTTGGTGGCGATGAACGCGAGGACCGGGGCCACGAAGAACGAGATCCGCACGAACCAGGTGATGACGTTGATCGAGAGGTGGAAGTGGGTCGCCCAGAGGTCGTTTCCACCACCGATGAGCAGCACCATGTACCAGGTGATCCACGCGACACCGAACGCGGTACGCGTCGGCGCGTTGCGCGGCCGGTCCGCGATGTGGTGCTCGCGCTTGTCCCCGGTGACCCAGGACTCGATGAACGGGTACACCGCGATGGCCGCCAGGACCGTCGGGAAGATCACCAGCGGGATGAACACGCCCAGGACGAGCGTGTGGCCCCACAGGTTGATCTCCCAGCCCGGCATCACACGGATGAGGCCTTCGGAGAAGCCCATGTACCAGTCGGGCTGGGCGCCGGTGGACACCTGGTCCGGCCGGTAGGGGCCGATCGCCCAGATCGGGTTGATCGAGGCGATCGCCGCGACCACCGCGATGACACCGAAGACCAGGAAGAAGAAGCCGCCCGCCTTCGCCATGTACACCGGGAGCAGCGGCATGCCGACGACGTTCTTGTTCGTACGTCCCGGACCCGCGAACTGGGTGTGCTTGTGGTAGAAGACCAGGATCAGGTGAGCCACCATCAGGCCGAGCATGATGCCCGGCAGCAGCAGGATGTGGATCGAGTAGAACCGGGCCACGAAGTCCCCGCCGGGGAACTCGCCACCGAAGAGGAAGAACGAGAGGTACGTGCCGACGATCGGCACGGACAGGATCGCGCCCTCCATGAAGCGGACACCGGTGCCCGACAGCAGGTCGTCCGGGAGCGAGTAACCGGTGAAGCCGGTGAACATGCCCAGGACGAACAGCAGGAAGCCGAACAGCCAGTTGACCTCGCGCGGCTTGCGGAAGGCGCCCGTGAAGAACACGCGCATCATGTGCACGAACATGCCGGCGAGGAAGATCAGCGCCGCCCAGTGGTGGATCTGCCGGATCAGCAGACCACCGCGCACATCGAAGCTGATGTGCATGGTCGAGTTGAACGCCTCGGACATGTGCATGCCCTGCAGCGGCACGTACGAGCCGTCGTAGACGACCTCGTTCATGCTCGGGTGGAAGAACAGCGTCAGATACACACCCGTGAGGATGATGATGATGAAGCTGTACATGCAGATCTCGCCGAGCATGAAGGACCAGTGGTCCGGGAAGATCTTGCGCATGTTGGCCTTGGCCAGGGAGTAGATCCCGAGCCGGCCGTCCGCCCAGTCCGCGATCCGCTCACCGGCGGGCGCTTCGCGCCGTGCGTCTGTCGTGGTGCTCATCCGCGCTCCCAGAAGGCAGGACCGACGGGCTCTTCGAAGTCGCCGAGCGCTTCGAGGTAACCCTCGTCATTCACGCCGATCCGCAGCTGCGGAAGGGCGTGACCGGCCGGGCCGAAGATGACGCGGGCGCCGTCGGAGAGGTCGAAGGTGGACTGGTGGCACGGGCAGAGCACGTGGTGCGTCTGCTGCTCGTACAGGGAGATCGGGCAGCCCACGTGGGTGCAGATCTTCGAGTACGCGACGATGCCCTGGTGCGACCATTCGAGCTCGCGCTTGTCCTTGATGTCCTCCGGCTTGATCCGGACGAGCATCAGGGCGGCCTTGGCGATCTGCGTCTGGAAGTCCTCCGCAGTCTCCTCCAGGCCCTCGGGCTTGGCGAAGGTGAGCGAACCGACCAGCAGGTCCTCGGGGCGCAGCGGCTCGTTGGTGTTCATGTTGATCAGGGCCTTGCCCTTGGACCACATGGTGTGCCGCAGCTTGTCCTCGGGCAGCGTGCCCAGGTCGCGCAGCAGCATCACACCGGAGAGCGGCACCATGGCGAGCGCGCCGAACATGGTGTTGCGGATCAGCTTGCGGCGTCCGAAGCCGGACTCGGCCGCGCCCTGCTTGAAGTCGGCCAGGACCTGCGCCTTGACCTCCGGCGGGGCCGCGATCTCGTGCCGCTCGGCCGGCATCTCGACGTCCGACATCAGGGTGCGGGCCCAGTGGACCGCGCCCGCGCCGATGCAGAACAGCGCCACGCCCAGGGTCAGACCCAGAGCGAAGTTGAGGACGCTGACGTGCCCGAACGGGAAGATGAAGACGATCTTGTCGACCGGGAAGATCACGTACGAGGCGATGAAGCCGACCGTCGCGACCATGGACAGGAAGAACAGGAACGCGACCGCGCGCTCGGAGCGCTTGGCCGCCCGCTCGTCGATGTCCTGGATGCGCGGCTTGTGGGCCGGCAGTCCCGGGTCGGCGAAGGGGTCGCCCGCGTGCTCTACCGCGCCGTGCGCGGTGGCCTGCGCTTCAGGCAGGCTCTCGGAATTCTCTTGGCTACTCATGACTTCTTGGCCTTAGCGGTGTGGGCCGCGACCCAGATGGCTACTGCGATGAGGGCACCCAGACCGAAGATCCAGCCGAACAGACCCTCGCTGACCGGGCCGAGCCCGCCGAGCTTGAGGCCACCGGGGCTCGCGGACTTGTCGCTGTTCACAGCGTGCAGGTACGCGATGATGTCCTGCTTCTGCTTCTGCGGCATCGTCGTGTCCGGGAAGGACGGCATGTTCTGCGGGCCGGTCTGCATGGCCTCGTAGATGTGCTTGGGGTCCACGTCCTCCAGGCTGGGGGCGAACTTGCCGTTCGTCAGGGCACCGCCCTCACCCGTGAAGTTGTGGCACTGGGCGCAGTTGGTGCGGAACAGCTCGCCACCCTTGGCGATGTCCGCACCGCTCGGGTTGTACTGCGAGTCGGTCGGCACGCTCGGGCCGGCGCCCAGCGAAGCCACGTAAGCGGCGAGCTGGTCGATTTCGGCCTGCGAGTAGATGACCTTCTTCTTCGGCACCTGCGCGCCGGGCTGCTGCGCCGGCATGCGGCCGGTGCCGACCTGGAAGTCAACCGCGGCGGCGCCCACGCCGACCAGGGAGGGGCCGTCAGAGGTGCCCTGACCGCCGGTTCCGTGGCAGCTGGCGCAGCCGACGGAGTAGAGCTTCTTGCCCTCGTCGATGGCGAGGGACTGGGCGGTTTCGTCAGCCTGAGCCTTGCCCGCGGGCGCGAACGCGGCGTACAGCCCCCCGGTGGCCGCCAGCGCGAGGAGTAGGACGACGACCGCCGCCAGCGGATGGCGTCGTCGTGCGGAGAGCTTTTTCACGGATTACCCCGGTGTCAGGATCTTCTGCGTCGATGCTGGATGTGGTGCGGACCTACGGGCCCGGTTACTGGATCAGGTAGATCGTGGCGAAGAGGCCGATCCACACGACATCGACGAAGTGCCAGTAATAGGACACGACGATGGCCGCGGTCGCCTGCTCGTGGGTGAACCTCTTGGCCGCGTACGTCCTGCCCAGAACCAGCAGGAAGGCGATCAGGCCGCCCGTCACATGCAGTCCGTGGAAGCCCGTGGTCAGGTAGAACACCGAGCCGTAAGGATCCGAGGACAGCGAGAGGCCGTCCTTCTTCACCAGCTCGGTGTACTCGAAGACCTGGCCGCCGATGAAGATCGCACCCATCACGAACGTGATGATGAACCAGGTGCGGAGCTTCTTCACATCGCCGCGTTCCGCGGCGAAGACGCCGAGCTGGCAGGTCAGGGAAGAGAGCACCAGGATCGTGGTGTTGGTCGCCGAGAACGGAAGGTTCAGGGACGAGGCCATTTCGGACCAGTGCGCGGCACCCGTTACCGATCGCAGAGTGAAGTACATCGCGAAGAGGGCCGCGAAGAACATCAGCTCGGAACTCAACCAGATGATGGTTCCGACGCTGGTGAGGTTCGGCCGATTGACCGACGGGTGCGCGTGCCCGGTTTCTACTGTCGTTGCTGTCGCCACGACCGACATTATGTCGGTCGCTTATCCCGCCCTCACTCCGGGGGGTGCCGTTCGGTGTGTCAGCGGCGTATGCAGGGCCCGAACGGCCCATCGAAGGGCTGTCCGAACCGGTGTTGACGGGCAGTCGGACGGAGTAGCATCCGCGCATCGGTTCATGAGCCAACGCCGGCGAATCCGCCGGACCTTCGGAGGATCCATGCAGTCGAGCGCCACCGTTCTGGTCTACAGCGACGACGCGAACACCCGCGCGCAGGTGCGGCTCGCGGCCGGCCGCAGGCCCGCCTCCGATGTGCCCCCGGTCGAGTTCCTGGAGTGCGCGACGCTGCCGGCGGTCCTCAAGGAACTGGACCGCGGCGGCATCGACGCCTGCGTCCTGGACGGCGAGGCGGTTCCGGCCGGCGGCATGGGAGTCTGCCGCCAGATCAAGGACGAGGTCTTCCAGTGCCCGCCGGTGCTGCTCCTCATCGGCCGCCCGCAGGACGCCTGGCTGGCCACCTGGAGCCGGGCGGACGGCGCGGTGACCCTCCCGGTCGAGCCGGTCGAGTTCGCGGACGCCCTGGCCGCCCTGCTGCGCAAGCGGCTTGCCGTGGGTGCCTGACCTCACACTCCCGGCCGCAGCCGGGCGGAGTTCACTCGCTTCTGCCCGGCCTTGAGGTCGTCCTGCAGGACGCTGCCCTGGCGCCATTCGTCCCACGACACGTTCCAGTCGCCGAACCCGTTGTCGAAGGGCGTCATGTCCTCGCCGATGCTGTTGACGACCTTGACGATGTCGCCCTCGTTGATGTTCTCGTAGAACCAGGCCGCGTTGCCGGTGCTCATGCCCGTACAGCCGTGGCTGACGTTCTCGTAGCCCTGCGAGCCCACGGACCAGGGCGCGGCGTGCACGTATTCGCCGCTCCAGGTAACCCTCGTGGCGTAGTAGACGGGCAGGTCGTAGCCGTCCGAGCTGCTGGAGGAGATGCCGACGGTCTCCCCGCGCATGCGTACGAAGTACTGCTTGCCCAGGACGACCTTGACGCCGTTGCGGGTGGAGAAGCCGGGCTTTCCGGTGGTGATCGGAATGGTATTGATCACTTCTCCGTTGCGCTTGACCGTCATGTAGTGCCCGGCGGCGTCGGTGATGGCCTCGACGCGGTCGCCCGTGGTGATCTTCAGGGGCTTGCCGGGGCCGCCGTACAGCTTGTCGGCGATCTTCACGCCCTCCAGGTTGGAGTGGACGTTGATGGTGGCGTGGGTGGGCCAGTACTCCTTGGGGCGGTAGTGCAGGACCTTGTCGCCCACCCAGTACCAGTTGCCCTCCACCTTGGGCGTCGACTCGACGATCAGGGCGTGTTCGACGATCGCCCGGGCCTTCTTGTCCTTGATCGGCTTGCTGAGTTCCGCGGTGATGGGCTGTCCGACGCCGTACTTGCCCGCGTCCGGGCCGAATTCGACCTCCACGGCGTCCGTGACCGCCGCCGTGTCGAACGTCAGCGTGCGCAGCCCCGGGGAGCCGTCCTCGTTCTCCGTGGAGACCTTGACCGTGTAGTGCGCGCCGGCCACCAACGGGGCGGTGGAGTGCCAGCGGCTGCCGTCGGCGGCCAGTTCGCCCGCCAGGTAGCGGCCGTTGCCGTCGACGGCCGTGACGTCCGTGAGGCGGGCTTCCTTGCCCTTGGCGGTGATCTCAAGGGGCTTGTTGGGATCGGCTTTCTGACTGCCCGCCGGGCCGTTGTAGAGGACCTGCCCAGCCGCGTCGTACGGCTTGGCCGAAAGCGGGTTGGCGTCTGACCCGCCGCACCCCGTGGCCCCCACACCGAGGGACAGGACAAGGAGGGTGCAGCTCACTACGGTGCGGATGCGCGGTGCGTGGCTCATGACCACACGGTATGAAGGTTCGTCAGATCCGGCGCGCCGGGTGACTGCAAACGAGGGGCCCTCCATCTCTCAGCGAGATGGAGGGCCCCTCATGGCGCGGTGCGGCGGGCGCGGAACTACTGGTTCTGGTTCTCGCCGCGGTAGTACTCGAACACCCAGCCGTAGAGACCGACCAGGATCAGCGGAGCCGAGAAGTACAGCAGCCACCAGCCCATGGCGATCGCGAGGAAGGCCAGGGCGCCGCCGATGCCGAGCGAGAGCGGCTGCCAGGAGTGCGGCGAGAAGAAGCCGACCTCACCGGCGTCGTCCGCGACATCGGCCTCCATGTCGTCCTGGGCGCCCACGTCGACCCGCCGGGCCGTGAAGGCCAGGTAGAAGCCGATCATGACGCTCAGGCCGAAGGCCATGACGAGCGCGGTGGTTCCGGCCGCTTCCTTCGACCACACGCCGTACACGACGGCCATGATCAGGATGAAGGCGGACAGCCACAGGAACATCTTGCCCTGGATCTTCACTTCCCGGCCTCCTTGCCACCGGTGAGCATGTGGTCACCGTGGACGTCGCCGTGGTTCTCGAGCTGGTCGAGAGCCGCGATCTCGGGGTGGTGGAGGTCGAACGCCGGCGATTCGGAGCGAATGCGCGGCATCGTGAGGAAGTTGTGCCGCGGCGGCGGGCAGGAGGTCGCCCACTCCAGCGAACGGCCGTAGCCCCACGGGTCGTCGACCTCGATCTTCTTGCCGTACTTGGCGGTCTTCCAGACGTTGTAGAAGAACGGCAGGATCGACAGACCGAGCAGGAACGAGGAGATCGTCGAGATCGTGTTCAGGGTGGTGAAGCCGTCGGCCGCCAGGTAGTCGGCGTAACGACGCGGCATGCCCTCGACACCCAGCCAGTGCTGGACGAGGAACGTGCCGTGGAAGCCCACGAACAGCGTCCAGAAGGTGATCTTGCCGAGCCGCTCGTCCAGCATCTTTCCGGTGAACTTCGGCCACCAGAAGTGGAATCCGGAGAACATCGCGAAGACCACGGTGCCGAAGATGACGTAGTGGAAGTGCGCGACGACGAAGTACGAGTCGGAGACGTGGAAGTCCATCGGCGGCGAGGCCAGGATGACGCCGGTCAGACCGCCGAAGGTGAAGGTGATCAGGAAGCCGATCGCCCACAGCATGGGTGTCTCGAAGGACAGTGAGCCCTTCCACATCGTGCCGATCCAGTTGAAGAACTTCACGCCCGTCGGCACGGCGATGAGGAACGTCATGAAGGAGAAGAACGGCAGGAGCACGCCACCGGTGACGTACATGTGGTGCGCCCACACGGTCACGGACAGACCCGCGATCGCGATGGTGGCGCCGATCAGTCCGCTGTAGCCGAACATCGGCTTTCGACTGAACACCGGGATCACTTCGGAAATGATTCCGAAGAATGGCAACGCGATGATGTACACCTCTGGATGGCCGAAGAACCAGAAGAGGTGTTGCCAGAGAATCGCGCCGCCATTACTGGCGTCGAAGACATGCGCACCGAACTTGCGGTCCGCCTCCAGGGCGAACAGCGCGGCCGCGAGGACCGGGAAGGCCAGCAGGACCAGCACACCGGTCAGCAGGACGTTCCACACGAAGATCGGCATACGGAACATCGTCATGCCGGGAGCGCGCATGCAGATGATCGTGGTGATGAAGTTGACCGAGCCGAGGATCGTGCCGAAGCCGGAGAAGGCCAGACCCATGATCCACATGTCGGCGCCGACGCCCGGCGAGCGGACCGCGTCCGACAGCGGGGAGTAGGCGAACCAGCCGAAGTCGGCCGCGCCCTGCGGGGTGAGGAAGCCACCGACCGCGATGGTCGAGCCGAACAGGTAGAGCCAGTAGGCGAACATGTTCAGCCGCGGGAACGCCACGTCGGGCGCGCCGATCTGCAGCGGCATGATCCAGTTCGCGAATCCGGCGAACAGCGGCGTCGCGAACATCAGCAGCATGATCGTGCCGTGCATCGTGAACGCCTGGTTGAACTGCTCGTTCGACATGATCTGCGTGCCGGGGCGGGCGAGTTCGGCGCGCATGAAGAGCGCCATGATCCCGCCGATGCAGAAGAACGCGAACGACGTGACCAGGTACATCGTGCCGATCGTCTTGTGATCAGTGGTGGTCAACCACTTGATGACGACGTTTCCCGGCTGCTTGCGCCGGACCGGCAGCTCGTTCTCGTACGAGTCGTCTGCTGCCGCGGCACCCTGAGATTCGTTGAGGATGCTCACAGTTTGTTCGTCTCCGCGTTCTTGGCGGGGTCGGTCTGGGCGATGCCCGCCGGCACGTAGCCGGACTGGCCCTTCGCCGCCAGCTCCTTGAGGTGCTGCTGGTAGCGCTCCGGGGAGACGACCTTCACGTTGAAGAGCATGCGCGAGTGGTCGACGCCGCAGAGTTCGGCGCACTTGCCCAGGAAGGTGCCTTCCTGGTTCGGCGTGACCTCGAACGAGTTGGTGTGCCCCGGGATGACGTCCTGCTTCATCAGGAACGGCACGATCCAGAAGGAGTGGATGACGTCGCGCGAAGTCAGCACGAAGCGGACCTTCTCGCCCTTCGGCAGCCACAGGGTCGGGCCCGGGTTTCCGGTCTGCGGGTTACGGGTGCCGGGGATGCCGACGTCGTAGACACCGCCCGCGTTCGCGGGGAAGTCCTTCTTGAACCGGTCCGGGATCGCTGCCAGGTTCTTGTCCGTCTTGGCGTCGCCCTTAACACCGGGCACGTCCTCGACGTAGTTGAAGCCCCAGCTCCACTGATAGCCGACCACGTTGACCGTGTGGGCGGGCTTCGGGGACAGAGTCAGGAGCTTCGTCTCGTCGCGTGCCGTGAAGTAGAAGAGCACGGAGACGATGATCAGCGGAACCACGGTGTACAGCGCCTCGATGGGCATGTTGTACCGGGTCTGCGGGGGTACCTCGACCTTGGTGCGGCTGCGCCGGTGGAAGATGACGCTCCACAGGATCAGGCCCCAGACCAGCACGCCCGTGGCGAGCGCAGCCGCCCACGAGCCCTGCCAGAGGGACAGGATCCTGGGAGCCTCGTCCGTCACCGGAGTGGGCATACCAAGTCGAGGGAAGTCTTTCCAGTTGTACGAGCAACCGGATGCTGTCGCCAGGACCAGGCCCGCAGTCAGCACCTGCGGCAGCTTCCGCCGCATCGGGCGCCGCGACGAGCGGTCGGAGCCGTTGGGACTCACGTAGCGCCTTCCCGAGAGTCTCGCCCGCGGTGGTCGGCTACGGCCGTCTCGCTGGTCGGTCGCCGCCCTGGCACACGGGCAGGGGTTTGGATGTTTATGCGGACCAAACCCTACTGGACGCTATTTGGGGTCGCGCGGGGAGGGTGCCCAACGCGCCGTCCGAGTCCCCGAAGGGGTGGAGCCACGGTGGAATCCCGGCCTCCGGGCGCCATCTGACGACCCCTCGCCCCGTCCCCCGCGGCCCGCGCGCCGGGCCGGGGTTAGCGTGGCCGGGTGCCCTACTTCGACGCGGCCTCCTCGGCCCCCCTGCACCCCGTCGCCCGCCAGGCCCTGCAAGCCTCCTTGGACGAGGGGTGGGCCGATCCGGCCCGGCTCTACCGGGAGGGCAGGCGCGCCCGGCTGCTCCTGGACGCGGCGCGGGAGGCCGCCGCGGAGGCCGTCGGCTGCCGCCCGGACGAGCTCAGCTTCACCAGTTCGGGGACGCGTGCGGTGCACTCCGGAATTTACGGATCCTTGTCCGGGCGTCGGCGTGTCGGGCGGCATCTGGCGGTGTCCGCGGTCGAGCACTCCTCCGTCCTCCATTCGGCCGCCTCCCACGAGGCGGACGGCGGTGCGGTGACGGAGGTCGCGGTGGACCGTACGGGCCGGGTCTCCCCCGACGCGTACGCCGCGGCCCTGCGGCCCCACACCGCGCTCGCCTGCCTCCAGTCCGCCAACCACGAGGTGGGCACCCTCCAGCCGGTGGCCGAGGTGGCCGAGGCGTGCCGGGCGGCGGGCGTGCCGCTGCTCGTGGACGCGGCCCAGTCGCTGGCCTGGGGGCCGGTCGAGGGTGCCTGGTCGATCCTCGCGGCGAGTGCCCACAAATGGGGCGGCCCGGCAGGAGTCGGGCTGCTCGCGGTGCGCAAGGGCGTCCGGTTCGCGCCTCAAGGGCCCGCCGACGAGCGGGAGTCGGGGCGCGCGGCCGGCTTCGAGAACATCCCGGCGATCGTGGCGGCGGCCGCTTCGTTGCGGGCCGTACGGGCGGAGGCCGAGGCCGAATCGGCACGCCTGCGGGGCCTGGTGGAGCGGATCCGCACCCGGGTCGTGGAGCTGGTGCCGGATGTCGAGGTGGTCGGCGATCCGGTGCGGCGGCTGCCGCATCTGGTCACCTTCTCCTGTCTCTATGTCGACGGAGAGACCCTGCTGCACGAGCTCGACCGGGCGGAATTCTCCGTTTCTTCCGGTTCGTCCTGCACGAGCAGCACCCTGACGCCCAGCCATGTGCTGCGCGCCATGGGGGTGCTGAGCGAGGGAAACGTCCGGGTGTCGCTGCCGCTCGGCACTGCGGCGGAGGAAGTCGACCGGTTCCTCGACGTGCTGCCGGGGGTGGTCGCGTCGGTGCGGACGAAGCTCGGGGCGCCGGTCGCGACGGCCGGGCCCGCCGACGCCGAGGAGTTCGTGGTGGACTCGCTCGGCCGGCTCTGCCCGATCCCGGTCATCGAACTCGCGAAGGCGATCGGGAACGTGCCCGTGGGCGGTGTCGTGACGGTGCTCGCCGACGACGAGGCGGCCCGCCTCGACATCCCGGCGTGGTGCGAGATGCGGGGCCAGGAGTACCTGGGCGAGCACCCGGCAGAGGGCGGAACCGCCTACCGGGTGCGCCGCGTCAGCTGAGTCCTACTGGAGGTGGGCCCGCACCTCGGCGGCGGCCTCGTCGCCGTACGCCTTGGTGAAGCGGTCCATGAAGTGGGCCCGGCGCAGGGTGTACTCCTGGGTGCCGAGGGTCTCGATGACCAGGGTGGCCAGCATGCAGCCGAGCTGGGCGGCCCGCTCGTGCCCGACGCCCCAGGACAGGCCGGTCAGGAACCCGGCGCGGAAGGCGTCGCCCACGCCCGTCGGGTCGACCTTGGCCTCCTCCTCCGGGACGCCGACGACGATCGGCTCGGCGCCGACCTTGTCGATGCGCACGCCGCGCGAGCCGAGCGTGGTGACCCGGTAGCCGACCTTGGCGAGGATCTCCTCGTCGCTCCAGCCGGTCTTGTTCTCGATGAGCCCCTTCTCGTACTCGTTGGAGAAGAGGTAGGTGGCGCCTTCGAGCAGGGTGCGGATGTCGTCGCCGGACATGCGGGCGATCTGCTGCGAGAAGTCGGCGGCGAAGGGGATACCCCGCGCCTTGCACTCCTCGGTGTGGCGCAGCATCGCCTCGGGGTCGTCCGCGCCGATCAGGACGAGGTCGAGGCCGCCCACGCGGTCGGCGACGGCCTTCAGCTCGATCTGGCGGGCCTCGCTCATCGCGCCCGTGTAGAAGGAGCCGATCTGGTTGTGGTCGGCGTCGGTGGTGCACACGAAGCGGGCGGTGTGCAGGACCTCGGAGATCCGCACCGAGCCGGTGTCGACGCCGTGCCGGTCGAGCCAGGCGCGGTACTCGTCGAAGTCGGATCCGGCCGCGCCGACCAGGATCGGCCGGCCGCCGAGCTGGCCCATGCCGAAGCAGATGTTCGGACCGACACCGCCACGGCGTACGTCGAGGTTGTCGACCAGGAAGGAGAGGGAGACCGTGTGCAGCTGGTCGGCGACCAGCTGGTCGGCGAATCGGCCGGGGAAGGTCATGAGGTGGTCGGTGGCGATGGAGCCGGTGACTGCGATACGCACGGCGGGGGCGCTCCTGATGAGAATGCGGAGGGGCGGGCGTTGACGGTTCACGCTACCGGGTCGGCCCCACTGGGCCGACCGGCGGAAACTACCCAATAGTAGGTCTTTCTGCGCACGCTTCCCGATGCGTACGGTGCGAAGCATGGAAACCAAGTTGAGCAGCGGGCACGGGGTGGCGGCCGATCTTCCTGGTCTGGAGGAGCTGCGCGGGGACTGTGCGCGGATGGCTCCGCACTGGGTGGTGCCCGCGCGGAACGCTCCCGCGCCGGTGCCGCCGTCCCGGATCCACGGTGTGACGATCCCGCCGTCTTCGGTACGGCTGATCGCGGACATGTCCGAATACGGGGACTGAAACGGCCTGATCGCACGGGTGCGGCGCACGGGATGGAACCGTGCGCTCCCCCGCTCCGTCCAATCGCCGTCCCTCGTAAAGGGGATGCGGGATACGACTGGACAGGAGCGATCTGGTGAGCAGCGAGCACACGCAGGACGAGCCCGAACAGCGGCGTTCGCGACGATCTCCCTTGATCCTCGCCGCGGCCGCCGTGGCCGTACTGGCCGCGGGTGGCGGTGGGGCGTACTGGGCCTCGACGGCGTCCTCGGGCGGTGGCAGTACGCCCGGCGGGAACGGAGCGCCTCCGCCGCTCGCACTCGACAGCACCCCGGGCGGGGGCGCCGGCGGCAGTGACGGCGGCAACGGGATCGCACCCGGTGAGCCGGACCCCAACGGGGTGGTCTACCGGGCGTCGGTCAAGCTGCCCGACGGCCCCGGCAAGGCGTCCGTCCACCAGCCGCGAGGCACGGTGAGCGAGGCCGATGTGACCCGGCTCGCCCGGGCGCTGGGGGTCGACGGGGCGGTGCGCCTCGAAGGCGACAGCTGGAAGGCGGGCGTGACGAAGGACGGCTCGGGCCCGGTCCTGATGGTCAGTCAGAAGGCGCCGGGCACATGGACGTTCGCGCGGTACGGAGCCGGCGGCTCGGACAACTGCCCCAAGGGCAAGATGTGTCCGATGCACACGACGGGCGCCGACACCGGAGGCGGTGCGGGCAACGGCGGCGGCGCGGGCTCCGGCAGCCCGGTGAGCGAGCAGGCAGCGAAGGCGGCCGCGGCGCCGGTCCTCAAGGCGCTCGGCCAGGACGACGCCAAGCTGGACGCCAAGGAGATCCTGGCCTCGGCCCGCGTGGTGAACGCCGACCCGGTCGTCGACGGGCTTCCCACCTACGGCTGGACGACCGGCATCCAGGTCGGCCCGGACGGTCAAGTGGTGGGCGGCAGCGGCCAGTTGAAGACGCCGGACAAGGGCGTCACGTATCCGGTGATCAGCGCGGACCAGACGCTGGCGCAGCTCAACAGCCACGTCACCGAGCGGCCGAAGCCCAAGGACTGCACGGGGCCGGTGCCGGTGGAGGGCCAGCCGACCAAGGGCCGGCTGCCCAGCGATCCGCAGGGCAACATCCAGCCGTGCAAGCAGCCCACGCCCTCGACCGTGACGATCGACGGGGCCACCTTCGGGCTCGCCGCGCAGTTCGTGGACGGCACGCCGAGCCTCGTACCGTCGTGGCTGTTCCAGGTGAAGCCGGACGCCGGTCAGCCGTTCACGATCACGGCTCCGGCGGTGGCACCTCAGTACATCGCCAAGCCGCCGACCGGCGCTCCCGTGCCGCCGCCTTCGGGGTCGGCCACCGCGCCGGGCACGCACGGCCAGGCGCTTGAGTCGTACGCCGTCGCACCGGACGGGCGGACCCTGAACGTGACGTTCTGGGGCGGGGTGTGCAGCACGTACACGGCGACCGCCGACGAGAGCGGCGACGGCGTGCGGGTCAAGGTGACCGGGCAGGTCAAGGACCCGAAGAAGATGTGCATCATGCTGGCCAAGCAGCAGACGGTCCCGGTGCAGCTGCACGAGGCGCTCGGGGCCCGCAAGGTGCTCGACGCGGACACCGGCAAGGAGCTGCCGAAGAAGTAGCGCCGACGCTTTTGGACATGGCGAAGGCGGGTGCCCCCGGTGACCGGGGACACCCGCCTTTCGGCTGCCGCGAGGCTTAGCTGAAGGAGTCGCCGCAGGCGCAGGAACCCGTCGCGTTCGGGTTGTCGATCGTGAAGCCCTGCTTCTCGATGGTGTCGACGAAGTCGATCGAGGCGCCGCCCAGGTACGGGGCGCTCATGCGGTCGGTGACGACCTTGACGCCGTCGAAGTCCTTGACGACATCGCCGTCGAGCGAGCGCTCGTCGAAGAACAGCTGGTAGCGCAGGCCGGAGCAGCCGCCCGGCTGAACCGCGACGCGCAGCGCCAGGTCGTCCCGGCCTTCCTGCTCAAGGAGGCCCTTGACCTTGGCCGCGGCGGCGTCGGACAGGAGGATGCCGTCGCTCACGGTGGTGGTCTCGTCCGATACGGACATCTGCTTCTCTCCCGGGTTGTACGGAGACTGCTTGCCGACGGTTGCAACCGGCGGAGCCCCGGATTCATTCCGGGTTCTTCCCTTTCATGCTCGCACACGAGGTGGCGGGCGAGGAAAGGCCTGTGGACAACTCCTACGGGAGCGGGCGCGGGCCGGGTGCGTCACATCGACGCTATGGCCATCGTCAAAGTGACGTGAAGCAGTTATGATAGATAGCGTCATTTAGACGAAAACCCCTCGGTGGAAGCACCGGGGCCACTGGAGCGGCTCCGCCGCACTGCTCAGGAAACAGAAAGGGTGCGTGACGTGACCACCGCCCAGCCCCGTCAGGAAACCGCCGGCCGCGTCGAGCTCGACGTCCAGCCGACGCCGCTCGCGCTGCTCCTGCTCGGCCGCGAGGCCGACCCCAAGAGCGAGCGGGGCGTGGAATGTCCCGGCGACCTTCCTTCGCCCTCCGACCCGGACCTGGTGGCACGCGCCCGCGCGGCCAAGGCGAAGCTCGGGGACAAGGTCTTCATCCTCGGGCACCACTACCAGCGCGACGAGGTCATCGAGTTCGCCGATGTGACGGGCGACTCGTTCAAGCTGGCCAAGGACGCCGCCGCGAAGCCCGAGGCCGAATACATCGTGTTCTGCGGTGTGCACTTCATGGCCGAGTCCGCGGACATCCTGACCGGTGACGACCAGAAGGTCGTCCTGCCGGACCTCGCCGCGGGCTGCTCGATGGCCGACATGGCCACCGCCGAGCAGGTCGCCGAGTGCTGGGACGTGCTGACCGAGGCCGGCATAGCCGAGCAGGTCGTGCCCGTCTCGTACATGAACTCCTCGGCCGACATCAAGGCGTTCACCGGCAAGCACGGCGGCACCATCTGCACCTCCTCCAACGCCGAGCGCGCCCTGAACTGGGCCTTCGAGCAGGGAGAGAAGGTTCTGTTCCTGCCCGACCAGCACCTGGGCCGCAACACCGCGGTGCGCGAGCTCGGCATGTCCCTCGACGACTGCGTGCTGTACAACCCGCACAAGCCGAACGGCGGGCTCACCGTCGAGGAGCTGCGGGGCGCCAAGATGATCCTGTGGCGCGGGCACTGCTCGGTGCACGGCCGCTTCTCGCTGGACTCGGTGAACGACGTACGTGAGCGGATCCCGGGCGTGAACGTCCTGGTGCACCCCGAGTGCAAGCACGAGGTCGTGGCCGCGGCGGACTACGTCGGCTCGACCGAGTACATCATCAAGGCCCTGGAGGCCGCCCCGCGCGGCTCGAAGTGGGCGATCGGCACCGAGCTGAACCTGGTGCGGCGGCTGGCCAACCGGTTCGCCGCCGAGGACAAGGAGATCGTCTTCCTCGACAAGACGGTCTGCTTCTGCTCGACCATGAACCGCATCGACCTCCCCCACCTGGTGTGGACCCTGGAATCGCTCGCCGAGGGCAAGCTGATCAACCAGATCCAGGTCGACAAGGAGACCGAGAGCTTCGCGAAGCTGGCCCTGGAGCGGATGCTGGCGCTGCCGTAGCCGCCCGGAACACGACGGAAGGCCGCCCCCCGGTCGGAGGGGCGGCCTTCGTCGTTGTGGGACCTGGCCGGGCTTCGTTGCGGGCCCGGGTCAGGCGTTGGCGGGCTCCAGCTGGTCGGAGTCGTCCGACGGGGCCGGGAGCCCCGCCTTCCTGGCGCGCTTGGCCGCCTTCTTCTCGGCCTTGCGCTCCTTGCGGAGCTCGACCATCGCGTAGAGCGTCGGCACCAGGAGCAGCGTCAGGAGGGTCGACGTCACCAGACCGCCGATCACCACGACCGCGAGCGGCTGGGCTATGAAGCCGCCCTCGCCCGTGACGCCGAGCGCCATCGGGAGCAGCGCGAAGATCGTCGCCAGTGCCGTCATGAGGATCGGGCGCAGGCGGTGGCGACCGCCCTCGACGACCGCCTCGACGACGCCGAGACCCTGCTTGCGGTACTGGTTGATCAGGTCGATCAGGACGATCGCGTTGGTGACCACGATGCCGATCAGCATGAGCATGCCGATCATCGCCGGGACGCCCATCGGGGTGCCGGTCGCTATCAGGAGGCCGATCGCGCCGGTCGCCGCGAACGGGATCGCGACGAGCAGGATCAGCGGCTGGATCAGCGACTTGAACGTCGCGACCAGGAGCATGAAGACGATCGCGATCGCCGCCAGCATCGCCAGGCCCAGGTTCTTGAACGCGTCCGACTGGTCCGAGGAGACGCCGCCGATGGAGGCGGTGGCGCCGGACGGCAGCTTCAGGTCCTTGATCTTGGCCTGGAGGTCGGTGCTGACCTTGCCGGTGTTGTCGCCGACCGGCTTGGCGGTGATGGTCGCGGAGCGGGCGCCGTCGATCCGGGTCATCGAGACCGGGCCGGGGACCAGCTTCACGTCGGCGATGTCACCGAGCTTGACCGGGCCGAGGACGAGGTTCTTGAGCTGGTCCACCGTGGTGGCCGGGTCGGCCGCGGTGATGTACACATCACGCTCGGAGTCGCCCATGATCGCCTTGGTGACCTGGGTGCCCCGCACCTGCTGGGCGACGGCCATGCCGAGGGTGGTCTGGTTGAAGCCCGCGTCGGCCGCCTTGTCGTTGGGCTGCACCGAGACCCGTGGCACGCTCTGCGCCAGGTCGCTCTGGACGTCGCTGACGTCCTTGAGGCTCGCGACCGCCTGGCGGACCTGCTCCGAGGCCTTCTTCAGGACGTCGCCGTCGGCCGCCTTGACGACCACGCTCAGGTCCTGGCTGCCGAAGCCGCCGCCGGTCGAGATGGCCGGGTTGCCCGGCTGGCCCTTGAGGGCCGCCTCAAGCCGGTCGTGCGCCTTGTCGTAGTCGCCCGCGCTCTTCAGCGTCACGGTGTACGAGGCCTGGTTGGCGCCGGTGCCGCCGCCGAAGGCCGCCATGAAGCCGGAGGAGCCGACGGTGACCTGGTAGCTCTTGACCGCCGGGTCGGCGGCGAGGATCTGCTCGACCTTCTTGGAGGCCGCGTCCGCCGCGTCCAGGCTGGTGCCCGGGGCCAGCTCCTGCTTGATCGAGAGGGTGTCCTGCTCGCCCTGGTCGAAGAAGTTGGTCTTCAGGAGGCCGGCCATGCCGAACGTGCCGATCAGGATCACGACCGCGATCAGCACGCTGGTGAGGCGGCGCCGGGTGGCGAAGCGGAGGACCGGAACGTACATCCGCTGGAGGCGGGCCTTGTTCTCCTTCTCCTCGGCCCTGCGGCGCGCCTCGTCCGGGTCGATGCCCGCGATCGCCTTGGGCGCGCGCAGGAACCAGTACGACAGGACCGGGACGACGGTCAGCGAGACGAGCAGCGAGGCGAGCAGGGCCGCGGTGACGGTGAGGCTGAACGAGCCGAACAGCTCGCCCACCATGCCGTTCACGAAGGCGATCGGGAGGAAGACCGCGACGGTGGTGAGCGTCGAGGCGGTGACCGCGCCGGCGACCTCCTTGACCGCCGCGAGGATCGCCTCCTGGCGCTCCTCGCCGTAGCCGAGGTGGCGCTTGATGTTCTCCAGGACCACGATCGAGTCGTCGACGACCCGGCCGATCGCGATCGTCAGCGCGCCCAGGGTCAGCATGTTGAGGGAGAGGTCCTGCGTCCACAGCACGATCAGCGCGAGGACCACGGACAGCGGGATGGAGACCGCGGTCACCAGCGTCGAGCGGATGGACGCCAGGAAGAGCAGGATCACGAGCACCGCGAAGAGCAGGCCGAGCGCGCCCTCGGTGGTCAGGCCGGAGATGGCCTTGGAGACCTGCGGGCCCTGGTCCGAGACGACGGTGAGCTCGGCGCCCGAGCCGAGGTCCTTCTTCAGGTCGGGCAGCTTGTCCTTGACGTCCTTGGAGATCGCGACGGCGCTGCCGTCGTGGTCCATGGTGGCCATCACGGCGAGGCTCGGCTTGCCGTTGGTGCGGGTGATGGAGACCCGCTGGGAGGGCTGCTGCTTGACGGTGGCGATGTCACCGAGGCGGACCGTGGCACCCTGCTGCGGCTTGATCCGCAGGTCCTCGATCTGCTTCAGCGAGGTGTACGGGGCGCCGACCTGGACCGTGCGGCTCTTGCCGTCCTCGGAGAACGAGCCGCCGGGGATGGTGGCGCCGCCCGCCTTCAGGGCGTCGCCGAGCGTCATCGTGTTGAGGCCGGCCGCGGCCAGCTTCTTCGGGTCGGGCGTGACGTTGACCTGGAGGTCCTGGACGCCGTCGACGCTGACGCGGCCGACGCCCTTGATGTCCTCCAGGGCCGGGACGACCGTGCGGTCCAGCTGGTCGGCGAGCGCCTGCTGGTCCTTGTCGGAGGTGACCGCGAGCACGACGGTCGGCATGTCGTCGGTGGAGCCGGCCACGACCTGCGGGTCGACTTCCGAGGGGATCTGGGTGCGGGACCGGTTGACGGCCTGCTGGATGTCGGCGACGAGCTGCTTCGTACCCGTGCCGTAATCGAAGGTCGCCATGATCACGGCGTTGCCCTCGGACGCCGTGGACGTGATGCCCTTGACTCCGCTGACGGCCTTGATGTTCTTTTCGAGCGGCTCGACGACCTGCTTCTCGACCACGTCGGGGGACGCGCCCTGATAGGGGGCGAGCACCGACACCATCGGCAGTTCGATGGTGGGCAGCAGTTGCTGCTTGAGCTGCGGAATGGCGATCGCCCCGAAGACGATCGCGACGATCGACATCAGGCCTATCAGGGCCCGTTGTGCGAGGCTGAATCTGGACAGCCAGGACATGGGTGGGGTCTCTCTTCTGTGGCGTGCGAGCGGCGGTACCCGGCAGGAGGCAGGCGGGACCGGCCCGTGATCACGCGGCGCATCACCCGGGAAGACCCGGCCCCCGCCTATAACCCTCGGCCATGGGGCGGGTGCAATTCCTCGCTCCCAGGTCCCTTTCCTTATCCCGCGCATACCGCAGCCGCAGTACGCCGCACTCCACCCTTCAGTCCACCCGTGGGCGGACAAGGCCGGATTCGTAGGCGATTACCACCAATTGGGCACGGTCGCGGGCGCTCAATTTGGCCATCGCGCGGTTGACGTGGGTCTTCACGGTGAGCGGGCTGACCGTGAGACGCTCGGCGATCTCGTCGTTGGAGTGGCCGCCCGCGACCTGCACCAGGACCTCGCGCTCGCGGACCGTGAGGGCGGCGAGGCGCTCGCCGTGCCGCCCCGGGTCCTCACCCCGGCCGTCCCAACTGCCGCCCTGCGCGAGGAAGGTGGTGATCAGGCCCTTGGTCGCGGCCGGCG
This sequence comes from Streptomyces sp. WM6378, assembly GCF_001279695.1. Classification (GTDB taxonomy): domain Bacteria; phylum Actinomycetota; class Actinomycetes; order Streptomycetales; family Streptomycetaceae; genus Streptomyces. The sequence goes on along the minus strand of NZ_LGDD01000293.1, from coordinate 37,760 downwards.
AGAGCAGCGCCTCACCGGCTGCCGCGATCCGGATCGCGCCGAGCAGTTCCTCGGGTTCGGCGCCCTTGCCGAGGAAGCCCGAGGCGCCGGCCCGCAGCGACTGCACCACGTACTCGTCGACCTCGAAGGTCGTCAGCATCACCACGTGGACGGTGGCCAGCGCCGGGTCGGCGGTGATCGCGCGGGTCGCGGCGAGGCCGTCGGTGCCGGGCATCCGGATGTCCATCAGGACCACGTCCGGCAGGGTCCGGTGGACCACGTCGACGACCTCGGCGCCGTCGGCGGCCTCGCCGACGACCTCCATGTCCGGCTCGGAGTCGACCAGTACGCGGAACGCCGAGCGCAGCAGCGCCTGGTCGTCGGCGAGTACCACCTTGATCGTCATGACGCGCCTTCCCCCGTGGCCCCGGTCTCCGCGGCCTTGACCGGCAGTATCGCCTGTACGCGGAAGCCGCCGCCGTAGCGGGGCCCGGCGGTGCAGCTGCCGCCGAGCGCGGTGACGCGCTCGCGCATGCCGAGCAGGCCGTGCCCGCCGCCGTCACCTCCGCCGGTCCCGTCGCCCGCGGCGGTGCCGTTGTCGATGACGGTGATCTCGGTGTTCGGTCCGACCCGTACGACGCTCACCTCGGCCTTGGCGCCGGGTCCCGCGTGCTTCTGCACATTGGTGAGCGCCTCCTGGATGACCCGGTACGCGGCGAGGTCGACGGAGGCGGGCAGCGGGGAGTCGTCGGCGCGCGCGAGCTCGACGGGCAGCCCCGCGCGCCGGAAGCCGCCGAGCAGGTCGTCGAGGACGGCGAGTCCGGGGGCGGGCTCGGTGGGGGCGGCCGGGTCGCCGGACTGGCGCAACAGGCCGACGGTGGACCGGAGTTCGTCCAGCGCCGACCGGCTGGCCTCGCGCACATGGGCGAGGGCCTCCTTGGCCTGGTCGGGTCGCTTGTCCATGACGTGGGCGGCGACCCCGGCCTGGACGTTGACCAGCGCGATGTGGTGGGCCACCACGTCGTGCAGGTCGCGGGCGATCCGCAGCCGTTCCTCGGCGACCCGGCGCCGGGCCTCCTCCTCGCGGCCGTGCTCGGCCCGCTCGGCGCGCTCCCTGATCGCGTCGATGAAGGCGCGCCGGCTGCGCACGGCGTCTCCGGCAGCCGCGGCCATGCCGGTCCAGGCGAAGATCCCGAGGTGTTCCTGGGAGTACCAGGGCGGGGTGCCGAGGAGCATCGCCGTACCGGTGAGCACGACGATGGTGAGCACGCCGACCCGGTAGGTGGTGGGCCGGTCGGTGTGGGCGGCGACCGTGTACAGCGCGACGACGGCGCTCATCGCGACGGGCGCGGGCGGCGCGCCGAGGCTCAGCTCGACCATGGTGAGCGCACTGGCGCAGCCGAGCACGGCCATGGGCCTGCGCCGCCGCAGTACGAGGACGGCCGCGCCCAGAGTCATCAGGACGAGGGAACGCAGGCCCGGCGTGCGGGTGCCGAAGGTGGGCCCGTTCGGCCCGTGCGGGTCGGCGAAGGAGCCGACGACCATGCAGAGCAGTACGCCGGAGGCGAGGACCGCGTCCAGGGCCAGCGGATGCGCCCTGAGCCACGGGCGGGCACGGTCGATGGGGGTCACGGTCACCTACCGTAAAGGGGCCGGGACCCCGGCCCCCGGTCAGCCCGGGATGAGCCCGTCGTCGCTGAGCATCTCCTTGACCTCGTCCAGGCTCGCGTCCGGGCTCGGAAGGATCAGCTCGGACGGCTCCAGGGAGTCGTCGGGCAGCGGCTCGCCCAACCGGCGCACCGCGTCGAGGAGCGCGTTCAGGGTGCGGCGGAAGCCCTCCTCGTCACCGTCCTCCATCTGGGCGAGGAGTTCGTCGTCGAGCTTGTTGAGCTCGGTGAAGTGGCTGTCCGCCAGCTTCACCTGCCCCTCCCCCATGATCCGGACGATCATGAACGTCTCCTGCCGCTCGTCACTGCTTGTCGAAGCGCGGGCTCTGCTGCGGGGCCTTGTCCTCGGGAGCGGCGGTGCCGCCTTCGATGGCCTGCTTCCCGTTGGCCGGGCCACCCATCAGCTCGGCCTTCATCCGCTGCAGTTCCAGCTCTACATCCGTACCACCGGACAGCCGGTCCAGCTCGGTCTGGATGTCGTCCTTGGCGAGGCCCGACTGGTCGTCGAGGGCGCCGGAGGCGAGCAGTTCGTCGATCGCGCCGGCCCGCGCCTGGAGCTGCGCGGTCTTGTCCTCGGCCCGCTGGATGGCCATGCCGACGTCGCTCATCTCCTCGGAGATGCCCGAGAAGGACTCGGCGATGCGGGTCTGGGCCTGGGCCGCCGTGTACGTCGCCTTGATCGTTTCCTTCTTGGTACGGAAGGCGTCGACCTTGGCCTGGAGGCGCTGGGCCGCGAGGGTGAGCTTCTCCTCCTCGCCCTGCAACGTCTGGTGCTGCGTCTCCAGGTCGGTGACCTGCTGCTGCAGCGAGGCCCGGCGGGACAGGGCCTCGCGGGCCAGGTCCTCACGGCCGAGCGAGAGGGCCTTGCGGCCCTGGTCCTCCAGCTTGGAGGACTGGCTCTGGAGCTGATTGAGCTGCAGCTCCAGACGCTTGCGGGAGGTCGCGACGTCCGCGACGCCCCGGCGCACCTTCTGGAGCAGCTCAAGCTGCTTCTGGTACGAGTAATCGAGGGTCTCGCGAGGGTCCTCGGCCCGGTCAAGGGCCTTGTTCGCCTTCGCGCGGAAGATCATCCCCATACGCTTCATGACACCGCTCATGGGCTTCGCGCGCCCCCTTCTGACGGACTCCAGCTCCAGCTGCTGCAACAGGACCCACAGTACGGGCCCTGCATCCATTACCGCACTGTTCGGGCAACGATGCGCTCATCCCCAAGGACGACTGCGTCCCGCGTTGATCCGGCGCAGGGAGTAGGTGAACCTCGGGGAACCGTGCATCGCCCCTCCCTGGAGACGCAAGGCGTTGTGGGATCGTTCCCCACCGGCCTGGGGTCCATTCCCGTTACCCCGTACCCTTGGGGATTGTGTTCCGTAGCCGTTCCAACGCAGAGAAGGCCCCCACCGACAAGGTGACGGCGGACCTCTCCAAAGCGCCCCGCGACCCCGAGGCCCCCAAGGGGCGCCCCACTCCCAAGCGGAGTGAGGCCCAGACTCAGCGCCGCCGTGCCTCGACCGTGCCGACCGACCGCAAGGAGGCCGCCAAGCGCCAGCGCGAGGCCCGCCGGGTCGACATGGCCAAGCAGCGCGAGGCGCTCGCCAATGGCGACCAGCGCTATCTGCCGGCCCGTGACAAGGGCCCGGTGCGAGGGTTCGTCCGCAACTTCGTCGACTCCCGGTTCTCGGTCGCCGAGATGTTCCTGCCCCTCGCGGTGATCATCCTGGTCCTCTCGATGATCCGGATCGGCAGCCTGCAGAGCCTTTCGCTGCTGCTGTGGCTCGTCGTGATCGTGCTCATCGTGCTCGACTCGATCGGGCTCGCCTTCCGCCTGAAGAAGGCGCTGGCCGCCCGCTTCCCGGACGAGCCGAAGAAGGGCGCCGTCGCCTACGGCCTGATGCGCACGCTCCAGATGCGCCGGCTGCGGCTGCCCAAGCCGCAGGTCAAGCGCGGAGAGCGGCCCTGAGCGGCCGGCCGTCCGGCTTCACCGGCGCCGGCGGCGCCTGGCTCAAGGGCCTCGCCGGGCTGCGCAACGTCGTCCGCCAGGAGCTCGTGGCCCGTCAGCTCGACGAGCAGATAGCCGCGCGCTTCCCGGTGGGCCAGCGCCTGCGCGTGCTGGACGTCGGCATGGGCCAGGGCACCCAGGCCCTGCGCCTGGCCCGCGCCGGGCACTCGGTGACCGGGCTCGAATCCGATCCCGGGATGCTGAAGGTGGCCCGCGAGTCGCTGGCCACCGAGCCCGAGGGCATCCGCGAGCGGGTCCGCCTGATCGAGGGCGACGGCCGCGAGACCGGGGTGCACTTCCTGCCGGGCTCCTTCGACGTGGTGCTCTGCCACGGCGTCCTGATGTACGTCCAGGAGCCCGACGCCATGCTCGCGGGCCTGGCCCGGATGCTCGCCCCCGGCGGCCTGCTCTCGCTGCTCGTACGGAACGCCGACGCGCTGGCCGTGCGGCCCGGGCTCGCCGGTGACTGGCCGGGCGCCCTGTCGGCCTTCGACACCGACTCGTACACCAACCGGCTCGGCCTCCCGGTCCGGGCCGACAAGCTCGCCGCGCTGACCCGCACGCTGGACGGGATCGCGGCGCCGCTGCACGCCTGGTACGGGGTGCGGGTGTTCACCGACAACGTGCCGAACGAGACGCCGCTGCCGCCCGCCGACGAGCTGGACCGGCTGCTCGCCGCCGAGGACCGGGCGGGCCGCACCGACCCCTACCGCCAGGTCGCGGCACTGCTGCACCTCTTCGGCGTACGGGACTGAGCCAGGGGTATCCGCCGATTGGGCCCCGGCCCGGGACCCCGGTACCTGATCGGGCGCACCGACAGGCCGTCAAATCGGACCAAAGGGATACTCCTGCCATGGATGCATCTCTTCGCCCCGGCCGGGTGCGCCGTGCTGCCCTGCCCCTGACCGCCGTCGTCGCCACCGCCCTTCTCCTCGGCGGCTGTTCGGACACGGGCGCCGCGGCGGTCAAGGCATCACCCAGTACGTCCGCGAGCGCGTCGGCGAGTTCTTCGACGGCCCGGCGGGGCGGCTCCGACGGGACCGACAGCCTGCAGAGCGACTACCAGCGCGTGATCAAGAACGTGCTGCCGTCGGTCGTGCAGATCGAGGCGTCCAACAGCCTCGGCTCGGGGATCGTCTACGACGACCAGGGGCACATCGTCACCAACGCCCATGTGGTGGGCGACGAGAAGAGCTTCAAGGTGACGACGTCGGGCAGCAGCTCGGCGGTGACCGCCCGGCTGGTCGCGGCCTATCCGGAGCAGGACCTCGCGGTGATCAAGCTGGACTCGGTGCCGAGCGGTCTGAAGGCGGCCGCGTTCGGTGACTCGGCCAAGGTCGAGATGGGCCAGATCGTGCTGGCGATGGGCTCCCCGCTGGGGCTGTCCTCCAGCGTCACCCAGGGCATCGTGTCCGCGACCGGCCGCACCGTCTCCGAGGGCCAGGGCGGCGGCGGGACCGGCGCCACCATCGCCAACATGGTGCAGACCTCGGCCGCGATCAACCCCGGCAACAGCGGCGGCGCGCTGGTCAACCTGGACGGCGAGGTCATCGGCATCCCGACGCTCGCCGCGACCGACCCGGACATGGGCGGCAGCGCGGCTCCCGGCATCGGCTTCGCGATCCCGGTGTCGATGGTGAAGACGGTCGCCGACCAGATCATCAAGAGCGGCAAGGTCACCGACTCCGGCCGGGCGGCGCTCGGCATCACCGGCCGCACCGTGGTCGACACGAATTACCAGCCGGCCGGCGTCGCGGTCGTGCAGGTCGCGGCGAACGGCGCCGCGGCAAAAGCGGGCCTGAAGCCGGGCGACATCATCGTCAGGCTCGGCCACACCGGCATCTCGACCATCACCTCGCTCACCGAGGCGCTGGCCGCGGACAAGCCCGGCCAGAAGGTGCAGGTCACGTATGCGCGTGACGGTGCGAACAGGACGGCCGAGGTCACCCTCGGCGAGATCTGAGCCGGGCCGGGGGCGCACCGTGCGCCCCCGGCCGGGCCGTCAGGCCTGGTCGGCGTGCAGGCTCATCGGGCCGTAGATCCGTGTGCCGTCCTCGGACAGGAAGACCTGGTCGGCCCCGCCTTCGAGCAGGTCCTTCCACACCTCACCGATCCAGGACTCCGCATCGCCCTGGGTCGTGAACTCCTCCGGCGCCACCGCCGGCTCGACCTCCGTACCGTCCGACTTCTCGAAACGCCACGTCCACGCCATGTCCGCCTCCTGGGTCACGTTGCTGCCCGCAGCGTAACCGGGCGCGCAAGAGGGCCGGTGACGCGGGAGGATCGTCCCTGTGGAACTGACTCTCCTCGGCACCGGGGCCCCCACCGGCCTGCCGCGCCCCGACTGTCCCTGCGCCGCGTGCGCCGTCGCCCGCGGCGCGGGCGTGCGGGCCGCGACCGCCCTGCTCGTCGACGGCGCGCTGCTGCTCGACCTCACCCCGGGTGCGGCCCTCGCCGCCGCCCGCGCCGGACGCAGCCTCGCGGGCGTACGCCAGGTGCTGCTCACCCATCCGCACGACGGGCCCGCCGTGGAGCTGCCCGCCGGGCTCCCGGCGGCCGGGCGGGTGCCGGACGGCCGCAGGCTGACGCTGATCAGCGGCCACCGGGTGCTCGCGGTGCCGCTGGACTCGCCGGGGACCGGGTACGAGGTGACCTCGCCGGAGGGCGAGCGGCTCCTTTACCTGCCGCCGGGCGGCGCGCCCGCCGGACCCGCCGAGGTGCAGCCGTACGACATGGTGGTGGCCGATGTCGCCGGGCGGCCCGACGCGCTCGCGCGGCTGCGGGCCGCGGGCGGCATCGGTCCCGCGACCGATGTGATCGCCGTCCACCTCGACCACGACGTGCCGCCCGGGCGGGAGTTGGAGCGCCGGCTCGCGGCACTCGGCGCGCGGGCGGTGCCGGACGGCACGACGCTGATCGTCGGCGAGTACCACGCGGTGCCCGACCTGCCGCGCCGCACGCTCGTCCTGGGCGGCGCGCGCTCCGGCAAGTCGGTGGAGGCCGAGCGGCGCCTCGCGGGATTCCCGCAGGTCGTGTACGTGGCGACGGGCGGCGCCCGCAACGGCGACGCGGAGTGGGCCGCGCGCGTCGGCCTGCACCGCGAACGCCGGCCCTCGTCCTGGCGCACCGAGGAGACCTGCGAACTCGCGCCGCTGCTCGACGAGTCGGGGCCGCCGCTCCTGATCGACTGTCTGGCGCTGTGGCTGACCGACGCGATGGACCGGGTCGGCGCCTGGGACGACGAGAAGTGGGCGGCGGGCGGCGAGCGGGCGCTGAGAGAACGCACGGCCGAGCTCGTCGCGGCGGTCCGGGGCACCTCGCGGACGCTGGTGGCGGTGAGCAACGAGGTGGGGTCCGGAGTGGTGCCGGCCACCTCGTCGGGGCGGCGGTTCCGGGACGAACTGGGGCGTCTGAACACGCTGTTCGCGGCCGAGTGCGAGCAGGTCCTGCTCGTCGTCGCGGGGCAGGCGCTCACGCTGCGCGGCTGACGCGGCCGGGCTGGCGGTACTGTTCGGCAAATGAGCAGGCTGAACCTGGACGACTTCTCCGATCTGATCGAACGCCCCGACAACGGTGTGCGGCGGGACGCCGAGGAACGCCGGGAGCGGCTCACCGTGCCGCCCGGCTCCCTCGGCCGGCTCGACGAGCTGGCCACCTGGCTGTCCGCGGCGCAGGGCGCCAACCCGGTCCGGGCCGTGGAGCGACCCCGCGTGATCCTCTTCGCGGGCGACCACGGCGTGGCGGGACTCGGCGTCTCGGCCCGCCCGGCGGCCTCCGCGCACACGCTCGTACGCGCCGTCCTCGAAGGCGAGAGCCCGGTCGCGGTGCTCGCCCGCCGTCAGGGCGCCTCGGTCCGCGTCGTCGACGCGGGCCTGGACTGCGACCCGGCCCTGCTGCCCGAGGACGTCGTACGCCACCGGGTGCGGCGCGGCAGCGGCCGGATCGACGTCGAGGACGCGCTCACCGTGGACGAGGCCGAGGCGGCCGTACGGCTCGGCATGAGGATCGCCGACGAGGAGGCCGACTCCGGCACCGACCTGGTGGTGCTCGGCGACCTCAGCGTGGGCGGCACCACCCCGGCGGCGGTGCTGATCGCGGCGCTGTGCGGCACGGACGCCTCGGTGGTCACCGGCCGCGGCGGCGCCGGGATCGACGACCTGGCGTGGATGCGCAAGTGCGCGGCGATCCGGGACGCGCTGCGCCGGGCGCGGCCGGTTCTCGGCGATCAGCTCGAACTTCTGGCCGCCGTGGGCGGCGCGGACCTTGCCGCGACCACCGGTTTCCTGCTGCAGTGTGCGGTGCGCAGACTGCCGGTGATCCTGGACGGGGTCGTCTCGTCGGCCTGTGCGCTGGTGGCTCAGCGGGCGGCCTTCCGGGCTCCGGACTGGTGGCTCGCGGGCCAGCTGAGCGGCGAGCCGGGCCAGTCGAAGGCGCTGGACCGGATGGCGCTCAACCCTCTGCTCGATCATGGCGTCACAGTGGGCGAAGGAACCGGGGCATTGCTCGCTCTTCCCCTCGTACAAGCCGCGGCCGCACTGGCCGCGGAGCTGCCCGAGCGCACCGACCAGCGCGCGGAGAGCCCTGAGGAGAGCAGCGACGCGTGAGCCGCGGCAGAGCCGGGGGCCACCCCTCGGCTCCGCCTGCGACCACTGTGGAACGCTATGCCGCCATATCATCGCGTTTCATGGGAGAAGTCCGCTTGAGCACCACCGAAGGAACGAACCGGAGCACCCCCCGGTCGCGGCGCGGGGCGGCATTCGCCGTCTGGTACCTGCGCGTCGTGACGTTCATCAATTTCCTGAGCGCCGTCTGGGTCACCCTCGGCCAGGGGCTTCGGCGGCACAACACGGACGACTACTTCACTCCGTACCTGCTCGAAGCCGGCTTCACCTCGGGCGTCGTCACGCTGTTCCTCGCCGTCACCATGCGCCGGCGCAAGCGGGCCGCCTGGATCCTCAACATAGTGCTCGGCGGGCTGTTCCTGGCCCTGTTCGCGTTCGCCATGGCGTTCCCGGAAATCCACCGGTACCCGCAGAACTGGGTCTCGCTCGCCCTGACCGCGGCCTTCGTGCTCGCGCTGCTGCTCGGCCGCCGCGAGTTCTACGCCAAGGGCGACCGCTCCAACCCGCTGGCCGCGGTCGCGACCGCCATCGGCGGCCTGCTGGTCACCTCGCTGATCGCGGCGGTCCTGGTCAGCGCAACCAACACCTACGACGGCACCGACCACTCGACGTTCCTGCAGCGCTGGCGCTACGGCGTGATGCGGCTGGTGTTCCTGGTCCCCGACGACCGGCACACCCAGGGCATCACCACCCCGGGCTGGGTCAACGTCACCATCAACGTGCTTGCCACGCTGCTCCTGATCGCCGTCATCTACGCCGCCTTCCGCAACCGCAGGGCCGTCGACCCGCTCACCGTCGAGGACGAGGAGAAGCTGCGCGCGCTCCTGGACAAGCAGGGTGAGCGCGACTCGCTGGGCTACTTCGCGCTGCGCCGCGAGAAGGCCGTCATCTGGTCGCCGACCGGCAAGGCCGCCGTCACCTACCGCGTGATCAACAGCGTCTCGCTTGCCTCGGGCGACCCGATCGGCGACCCGGAGGCCTGGCCGGGCGCGATCGAGCCGTGGCTGGCCGAGGCCCGCGCGCACGGCTGGATCCCGGCCGTCACCGGCGCCAGCGAGGAGGCCGGGCAGATCTACGCCCGGCACGGCCTGGACGCCCTGGAGATGGGCGACGAGGCGATCGTGGAGACCGCCGAGTTCACCCTGGAGGGCCGCGCGATGCGGACCGTGCGCCAGGCGTACAACCGGGTGAAGCGGGCCGGGTACGAGGTGCGGATCCGCCGCCATGCGGACATCCCTGCCGAGGAGATGAACGAACTCCTGCGCAAGGCCGACGACTGGCGCGACGGCGCCACCGAACGCGGCTTCTCGATGGCGCTCGGCCGGCTCGGCGACCCCGCCGACGGCCAGTGCATGATGCTCGAATGCTTCGACGGCGAGGGCGAGTTGAGGGCGCTGCTCAGCTTCGTGCCCTGGGGCCCGGGCGGTGTCTCGCTCGACCTGATGCGCCGTGACCGGGACTCCGAGAACGGCCTGATCGAGTTCATGGTGATCGAACTCCTGCAGCGCGCCAAGGAGATCAAGATCACTCAGGTCTCACTGAACTTCGCGATGTTCCGTTCCGTCTTCGAGCGCGGCTCGAAGCTCGGGGCAGGACCCGTGCTGAGGCTGTGGCGCTCGCTCCTCAGCTTCTTCTCCCGCTGGTGGCAGATCGAGTCGCTGTACCGGTCCAACGCCAAGTACCGGCCGATCTGGGAGCCACGGTTCACGTTGTTCGAGAAGAGTGCTGATCTGCCGCGGATCGCCATCGCGTCCGCGCGCGCCGAAGGGTTCCTGGAGGCCCCCGGGCTGCCCAAGTGGCTGCACCGCAGGCACCTGGAATCGCAGAGATGAACAGCCCGCGCAGGAGCGTCGTGGGCCGGTTCGCCGAACGCGAGTGGGGGCCGCTGTACAAGACCGTGAAGTACGCGCTGCGCACCCAGCGCTGGCGGGCCATCCCGCTGACGATCTCGGCGGTCGCGCTCACCTCGGTCTTCCAGATCATCCAGAACCAGTCCTGGGGCTTCCGGCCGATCCAGATCATCGGTTCCGTGAAGGCCGAGTACCCGCTGTGGATCTCGCTCCTGCGCACCCCGTTCTCGCTCTTCGTGCCGGCCCTCGACCTGCCGGTGTGGGGCGCGCTCGGCCAGGTCCTCGTGGTGTTCGGCATCGCGGAGATCTGCGTCGGGCGGGGCCGGATGCTGCTCATCGCCTACGCGGCGACGCTGGCCGGCACCCTGTACGCGCGGGTCGGCATCCACATCGGCCCGGACAGCGTCTTCGGACTGCCCGCCTCCGCCGCCAAGATGGTCGACACCGGCCCCTCGGCGGCGGTGGTCGCCCTCGCGGTGTACGTGTGCTGGCGCTACCGGGCGTACTGGACGGCCGGGACCGTGGCGCTCGCGATGGTCGTCGAAGTGGTGCTCAAGAACAACCTCGCGGGCAAGGAGCACATCGCGGCGCTCGTCGTGGTCGCCGTGATCTGCTGGATCACCCATGAACGGCGAAGGCGCCGACGCGACCGCCATGATCAGGGGCGGCGCACCGGGAGCCTGTCGGGCGCGCCGCCGATCCAGTCCTGAAGGCGGCGCCGGGGCCGTGACCAGCGCCGGTCGTGGCGGTAGGCCCTGAGCCCGGCCTTGGCCCTGGCCCGCGGCCGGTTGCGGTAGAAGCGCTGGGCCCACGGGGAGCCCGGCCGGGCGAGCCGGATCGCGCCGAACAGCGCCACGAACGGCACGAACGTGCCGATCATGGCCAGCCGCACCTTGCCCTTGAACAGCGAGATCAGCACGAAGCAGAAGTTGATCGCGATCGTGGTGATGAACGAGCCCCGGCTCTCCCGCTCCCCGGGGGACACGTCGTTGACGCCGAGCGGTGAGAACCCCGCGAGCACCAGCGTCATGAGGGCGGCCGCCATCACCACGATCTCGACGCTCTTGCGCCCGTTCTCGCTCCAGTACACGTCGTCGAGGTGCAGGATCAGCGCGAACTCGTCGAGGACCAGGCCCGCGCCCACCCCGAACAGGACGGCGAAGGTGGCCGCCGCGATTCCGTGCCGGCCGCTGCCGACCGCCCCGAAGCCGCCGACGATGGTGAGGATGACCCCGGGCACCACGTGGTGGATGTGCAGCCCGCCGGGCTTGATGTTCCGGAACGGGCCGCGCCCGGCCCGGATCAGGCGCGTGATGGAGCGCGTGACCAGGAACGTCACGACGAACGCGGCCAGCGCGAGCAGCATGGGGAGCTTGCCCGGCTCCGTGATGTTCCGGTAGAACCAGTGACCCATCCCACCCGCCCTTGTTTGCGCTGGTATGCGCAATTTACCGCCGCCGAGGGGTGGAGTGCTCGGGATACTCTGCGCCGGGTGAACCCCAGCAAGGCCCTGCACGGCGTACGTTTCGCCTTCGGCACCCTCACCGTCTTCCCCGCCCGCATCACCCGGTGGGACCGCGCCGCCGCCCGCGCGGGGATGACGCTCGCCCCGCTGGCCGGGCTCGCCGTCGGGCTGTGCGCGGCGGCCGCGGGCGCGGGGTTCTGGGGGCTCGGGGCCGGGTCGCTGCTCGTGGCGGTGGTGAGCGTGGCCGCGCCCGCCCTGCTGACCCGGGGGCTGCATCTGGACGGGCTCGCCGATGTCGCCGACGGGCTCGGCAGCGCCAAGCCCGCCGAGGAGGCGCTGCGCATCATGAAGCGCAGCGACATCGGCCCGTTCGGCGTGGTCGCCCTGCTCTTCCTGCTCCTTGCCCAGATCGCCGCCCTGTCCCACCTGTACGAGGACGGCTGGGCCCGGGGTGCCGTGGCGACCGTCGTCTCGGCCGTCGCCGCCCGCACCGCCCTCACGCTGGCCTCCCGGAGCGGTGTCCCGGCGGCACGTCCCGACGGGCTCGGCGCGGTGGTGGCGGGCACGGTGCCGGGCCGGCGCGCCGCGGCGGTCGCCGCCCTGGTGACCGGGGCCTCGGCGGCGGCGGGGTGGCTGTTCGGGCCCTGGTCCGCGCTGCACTTCGCGCTCGCCGTGCCTGCCGGGCTCGCCGTCGCGCAGGTGCTGCTGCGGCGCTGCGTGGGGAGGTTCGGCGGGGTGACGGGCGATGTGTTCGGGGCGGTCGCGGAGACCTCCGCGACGGTGACGCTGGTCGCGCTCACCCTCGGCTGAGCCTCAGCAGGGCTCGCGCCACGCCAGCAGGTCGTACTTCTTCTCCATCGAGCTGAGCCCCAGCTTCTTGGACTCGGCGCAGAACTTGGCCGGCGGGAGTTCGTACTCGACGTGGAAGACGGCCTTGCCCGCCCGCACGAACGGCGTGAGCTTGTCACACTCGCCGTACTGGGCGCACTGTTCGTTGACGGCGAAGTCGAAGTGGGCGAGCAGTTGAGGGATCTGGTCGAGGTCGTTCTTCAGGCCGACGGCCAGGCCCCGGTCATGGGCCAGCCGGGCGATGAGCTCGTTGTACTTGAGCTGGTCGGCGGCCTTGAGGGGGAAGCCGGTGTCGTTGCTGTAGCCGTCCATGTTGTCCGGCTCGACCGCGTCGAAGCCCTTCGCCCTGCACAGGTCGAAGCGCTTGGCGATCAGCGGTTCGAGGACGTCGGTACGGCGGATGTCGAGCCAGCGCTCCCCGTCCCAGCCGTTTCCCTTGCCGAGCACCTCCTTGGGGAACTGCTTGGCGTCGGGCCGCCAGTTCTCCCAGGCGCCCGTCGAGACGTAGCAGATGACCTTGCGGCCCCGGCGGTGCAGATCGGCGACGGCCGCCGCGTCCTGGTCGACGGCGTCGATGTCGTACACCTGGACGTCGACGGCCGGGTCGAGCTTGCCCTTGAGCTGCCACTGCCAGGTGAGGCCCGGCTTGGGCTGCCAGTGCGGGCCGGAGGGGGCGGGCGGCACGGTGTCGCCGCCGCCGTCCCCGTCGTCGGGGCCGTCAGGGGAACTGGTGCACGCCGCGAGCAGGAGCAGCGGAAGCAGCAGCCAGAGGGAGCGTTTCACCGGGCGGGCTCCAAGCGGTGCGGCAACGTGCCCCAGGGGTGCGGCAGTTGACCGGGTACGAGGCAGTGGACGGGGGCCTGGGCGACGGCGTCGGGCGGGGCCCCGTACACCAGATGGCAGGTGTCGGGCCCGGTCGGCCCGGCCGGCCGGTAGGCGGACCAGGGCCCCTCGAAGGTGACCAGGAGATCGGCGATCCGGGCGTAGCCGGGGTGCGGGACGGCCCCGTGGTTCAGGACGAGCGTGACGTACGTGTCGTACGAGGCGGCGAAGGCGGCCCGCAGGTCGGCGTAGTACGGCAGTTGGAGGGCGGAGGTGGCCGCCTGGTCGAGGAAGAGGCCGTGCACCCCGTACCAGGCGCGGTGGCGGGCCGCCTCACGCACCACGTCCTGCGGAGGGCGCGCGCCGTAGGCGGTGTCCACGTAGCCGAGCACCCGCACGCCCGCCGAGCGCAGCCGGTCGGCCACCTCGGCGAAGGACGCGTCGGGTGAACTCCCCGATCCGTTGGCCGGGTTGAGGACGACCCCGTACAGCGAGGGCGCGGCGGCGATCAGCGCGTCCCAGGCCTCCGGCTGCTCGGCCGGGTGCTCGTAGTAGGGCACAAGGAGTTTGCTCATGTGCTTCCTCGCAGCGCGTTCGGGGTACTCGGGGGTCCTCTATCTGATCATGGCCGGTGGGCGGTCGCCCTTCCCACCAGGACGCAGACCAGCATGGCAAGCAGCGCGGCCGCCGTCCCCGACACGACGAGACCGGTCGGCGGCGGCGCGCCCAGGAGCAGCGCCAGGGTCTGGGCGACGGCCGCCGCGCAGCACACCAGGGCCGCGCCCGGCGCCGCCCCGAACGACTGGAGCAGCAGCCCGGTCCACAGCACCGCGCCGATCAGGAGCAGCGTCGCCAGCCTCAGGCCGCTCACCGCCGGGGCGTCCGGCCACAGCCGGGTGCCGGCCTCGGCGAGCCCGGCCAGGATCAGCAGGTACGCGCCGAGGCAGACGGTCACGGTGGCGGCGACCGAACCGCGGAACCCCCGCGCGCTGGACGTGGTGCGAAGCCCCGCCAGGCTCTCGGCGCGGAAGCGGTGCAGCAGCCACTCGGCGGGGCCCATGCTGAGGGTGAGGGCGACGGCGGAGGGACCTGCGACCGTGCCCGCGGAGCCGTGCCGGAAGATGTCGCCGAGGGCCGCGTACAGCACGAGGACGCCCGCGCCGAGCCCGAACAGGCCGTACGGCACGGAGGCGGCGGCCCGGGGCGAGACGGCGCCGCGCGGCCCGGGCCCGGCCGCCTCGCCGCGCAGCGTGAGCACGGCCAGCGTGACGGCCGCGATCAGCGAGACGAGCAGCAGCACCGGCCCGACGAAGGACGGCAGCCCCGGTACGACGCCGAGGGTCAACGGCAACAGGGCCCAGAACAGCGGGCGTTCACGGCCGAGCACGAGCAGCGCGGTGGCCGCCGCGAGATAGCAGCACTGCCCGGCGGCGAACGCGGCGGCGGGCAGCTCTCCCGGGCCGGTCGCCGCGAGGGCGGCGAGCGAGCTGAGCGCGGCGCCGAGCGGGGCTCCCAGGCGCAGCGCGCGGACGGCGGCCGGGCGGTCGGCGAGGCTGAGCCAGGAGTGGGCGCGGTGCGAGAGCGACTGGTTCCACACCCAGCCGGTGACGGCCCCGGCGAGCAGCGGAATGGTTCCGGCAGGCAGGCCGAGCGCGGTGCGGGGGCCGGCCAGGAGGGGCGCGCCCAGGACGTAGGCGAGCCCGGGCAGCGCGAAGACGAGCCCGCGCAGCAGGCACGAGCCGAGGTGGGTGTGCCAGGGTGCGGCGAGTGGCGCCGGGGGCTCGGGATAGCGGCGCTCGACGCGGCCGTAGAGCTCCTCGGCGAGCGAGAAGGAGTCGGGGTGCCCGTACACAGCTCTTATCTGAGCGTCCGACATGCCGTCGGACTCGATAATGGCCGCTATTTCATCCGGATGGACGGCAGCCGCTATCAAGTCCTCCAGACGCAGGGCGAGTTCGGTAAGGGGGTCGCCCTCGGGCGGCCTGGGCAGGCGCTGGCGCGGGATGAAGGGCAGGGTGTCCTGCCCTTCATCCCCGCCGACCCACAGGGAACCGCTCACCGGGGCGCCCCGCCGAGGGTGCTGGGCTGCGGGTCGTCGGACAGCTCGCGGTACCAGGGGTCCGTGAGCTGCAGCGTCCAGTCGTCCTCGGGCGTGAACCCGGCCAGGGCGGGGTCGGGTTCGGGGCATCCGGCGAGTTCCAGATAGATGCGCCGGAAGCCGTCCACCGAGCGGTGCAGGGTGAACTTGTCGACCACGCGCTGGCGGGCGGCGGCGCCGAGTTCGGCCCGCCGCTCGTGGTCGCGGAGCAGTCCGAGGGTCGCCTCGGCCATCACCGCGGGCTCGCGCGGCGGCACCACGAGACCGGCCTCGCCGGCCGCCTCCCGTACGCCTCCGACGTCCGTGGACACGGTGGCGCGCCCGCACGACATCGCCTCGATCAGCGAGAACGGGAAGCCCTCGCTGATGCTGGACAGCATGACCACGCTGCCCGAGGCGTACGCGCTCGCCACGTCGCTGACCCGGCCCTCGTAGGAGATGCCGTCGGTGACGCCGAGTTCGGCGGCCAGCTTCTCCAGGCGGGTCTTGTAGTCCTCGCCGCCGGCCGGCACTCCTCCGTACAACCTGAGCCGGGTCTCGGGGAGTTCGGCGCGGACGATGGCGTACGAGCGGATCAGGGTCTCCAGGTCCTTGATCGGGTCGATGCGTCCGCACCAGCTCAGGGTGGGGACGGCCGGGTCGGGTCCGGCGTGCGGGAAGAGGTCGGGGTCGACGCCGTTGTAGACGGTGCGGATCCGCTCGGCGGGGGCGCCGCCGCGCTCCTCCCAGCGGCGGTTGTACTGGTTGCACGGGGTGATGAGGTCGGCCTGGCGGTAGCCCATGGTGTTGAGCTCGCGGTAGAAGCCGAGCAGCACCGCCTTGACCGGCCAGCTCTGCTCGCCGGTGCGGTAGCCGAGGTAGCGCTCGCGCAGGTAGATGCCGTGTTCGGTGAGCAGGAACGGCACGCCGTCGAAGTGCTGGGCGGCGAGCGCGGGCAGCGTGGCGAGGCCGCTGCTGACCGCGTGCGCCACGCTGTCCGCCGGAATGCGGGCGGACAGCGGGCGCAGTGCGTGTTCCAGGAGGTCGGTCGCGGTCAGGGCGTCGTGCACGGTGGGCTTCGCCCTGGACAGTGCCAGGTGCGGCATGGTCCAGATCCACATCAGCGACTTCAGTGCCGCCTCCGAGCGGAGCGCCGCCGAGAGCCGCCCGGCCCGGGCGAGCTCCGCCAGGCCGTACAGGGCCGAGGCGAAGTCGCAGCCGGACTCCGGGTCGAGCATGGCGAGCAGGAAGCGCTCGTAGGTGTCGGTGAACCGGCGCCTTTCCTTGCCGAGGAGCGGCCGACGCCTGCCGGGCTGCGGCCCCCACAGGGGGAACGCCGTGTGCCGGTAGACGTTGGCCGGCAGTTCCCAGGCGACCGGCTCGCGGCCGCTGCCGGTGAGGGCGACGACGTTGAAGTCGACCTCCGGCATGCCGCGTACGAGCTGATCGCACCAGGTGCTGACGCCCCCGTGTATATGCGGATATGTGCCTTCCGTGAGCATGGTGACATGACGGCCACTGCTCGGCATGGATGTCCCCCCAGGACAAGCGGTCGTGCGTGACGAGCGATCAGGCGATCAGGCGGCTGATCAGGCCGGCAGCTTCAGTGTGATGGCCGACTGGAGCAGCTCGGGCGAGGACCAGTCGGAGCGCTGACCCGCGTACGGCGTCCCGAACGCGGTGGTACCGAGGAGCAGTTGCTTGCGGGTGCCCTCCGGTGCCGTGATCGGTGCGGCCACCCCCTTCGGAGCCTGCACGGTGACAGTGTCGCCGATCCGGTAGGCGGTCACCGAACCGGAAGCCAGCGCCTTGTCCCAGGACGCCCTGCGGCTGAGTTCGGTTCCCGCGTCCTTCTCACGCAGGTTCACGATCGGCGCGCTGCCGGCGTAGAGGGCCTTGTAGTCGCCGAGGACCTTGTCCAGGACCGGGTAGAGGATCCGCTCCTCGGCCAGGTTGGACTGGTGGACGTAGTGCGGCCGCGGGTCGTTCCACAGCACGTGCGAAAGGGCGGTCCTGGCCTCCCTGGGCACGATGTACGACTGGTAGCCGGTGGCGGTGTCGAGCGGGGCGGTCATGCAGGTGGAGGCCGGGTTGTTCTCGCAGACGCCGCTGCCGCCGTCGGCCTTGGAGGTGTACAGCCAGTTGTACTCGTCGGTCATCTCGGCGGCCTTGCCGACGTTGTAGTACACGTTCATCGGGTGCCGGGGGACGGTCTGGGCGGCGCCGACGGCGCGCTGGTCGGGCTCGCGCGAGGCGTCGCTGCCGGTCCACTTGACGCCGTTGTCGGCGAGCGCGCCCGCCAGGTTCGGGTTGTCGTCGGGCTGCTGCGGCAGGACCCTCATGCCGGAGTGCTCACCGGTGACGAGCTCGCTCTTGTCGACCGGGAGGCCCTTCTGGGCGGCCCAGGTGTTGTTCTGCGAGATCTGCGCGGAGATGTCGGCCCGGCTCATCCACTGGGTGGAGCCGTCGGCGTTCTTCTTGCACTGCCACGGCACGACGGTGTTGTCCTGGACACAGCCGAGGAACTCGTGCGTGTAGGTGTGGTTCACCCAGCGGTACTTGGCCTTGTCGGCGAGGAGTTGGGTGGCCAGCGCGTCGGTGCCGCCGTTCTCGGCCTTCCACTCCTCGCCCGCGCCCGCGTTGTAGACCATGTCGAGCGTGAACCCGTTGGCCTGCTCCCACTGGGCCGCGTACTGGGCGTCGGCCGCGGTCATGCGGATGTCCGGGTTGGTGGTGCCGCCGGCGGGGCAGTCGAAGTCGCCCGGGGTGCAGTTGTGGACGCTGTCCCAGCGCGAGTCGGGCGCGAACACGTCGTCCACGTGCACCGTGAAGTAGTTGCGGCTCTGGCCGAGGTGCACACCCTGGGTCACCCACTCCACCATGCCCTTGGCCAGCGCCTGGAACTGCTCCTGGTACTGGTTGTAGGCGAAGGTGACGACCAGTTCGCTGCGGCCGTCGTGGGTGTACTGGCCGAGCAGGGTGCCGCCGGTCGGCGCGTCGAGGTAGCTGGTGAAGCCGTCCCTGGGGTGGCCCGCGTAGCCGTAGCTCTCCGGCACCGTCGGGTCGTTGTCCTCGAAGGTGAGCGGCCCGTCGAGGTAGCCGAAGGGCCCGGCCTTGCCGGCCGTGGTGACCTGGGACTTGGCGCCGTCCAGGACGCCGGACCAGCCGCCGTTCTGGTCGGTGTAGTCGATCCCGACCTCGGGGTGCGCCCAGGTGTACGCGTCGATCTGCCGGATCCCGAAGGTCGTCTCGTACGTGGCGAGAGCGGCCTGCTCGGGAGCGGCCGCGGAGCCGAACGGGATCTCGTTGGGCGCGACGACGCCCTGGAACTTGGCGCGCGGCCGCCCGCTGACGGTGTCGCTGAGGAAGGCGGCGTTGACGGTCGGCCGGCCGGCGGCGCCCAACTCGACCGTCTGGTAAGGGACTCCGGTGTTCTTCAGCTCGGCGACGAGCGCCCCGACCGCGCTTCCGCCGTCGTCGAGGACCAGCACCTTCAGATCGATGCGCGGCGCGACGGTGGCCGCCGCATTGGCGGCCGGGATGGCCGTGGTGAGCAGTCCGGCAGCCATCAGCGCCGTGAGCGCAAGCCTGGTTCTGCCCATTTTCAAGGCCTTAGCCTTCATTTGTCCCCCCAAAGAGAGCCTCCGCGCGCGGGCTGCGCACGGAGAACCTGTGGTGATGATGCAAACGAGCACGGTGCCCCCTGTGCCCGATTGAGGCGAGTGTGACGGAGCTCTCACGAAGCGTGCGGGCCAAACGTGAAAGAGACACCACGGATGAGTGAATTACGGCCACCGCGATCGAACGCCGTCACCGCGCGTAGGCTCGGTGACTGGTGGTCGACCCGCCCGAAATACGATGTCCCCGGTCCCGGCCGGACCATCCGACGGTCGAACACTCCACAGGATTCTCAAGGAAGAGAGATCTCACCACCGTGACTGCTCTGACTCTCAGCACTGCCGGTGCGGCGACGCTGCGCGCCGACGCCCTCGTCGTCGGCGTCGCCAAGGCCGCCGGCCCCAAGGGTGGGCTGGTCGTCGCGCCCGGCGCCGAGGCCGTGGACAAGGCGTTCGACGGGAAGCTCGCCGCTGTCCTGGCGACCCTCGGCGCCAGTGGTGCCGAGGGTGAGGTGACCAAGGCCGTCTCCCCCGCGGGCCTCAAGGCCCCGTTCGTCCTCGCGGTGGGCCTCGGCTCCGCCCCCGCCGACGACGAGGCGTACGCCTCCGAGGTGCTGCGCACCGCCGCCGGCAACGCCGCGCGCGCCCTGCACGGCATCAAGAAGGCCGCGTTCGCGCTGCCGATCGAGGCCGCCGAGGACATCGAGGCGATCGGCGAGGGCGCCCTCCTGGGCGCGTACGCCTTCACCGCCTACCAGGATCGCGGCGCCGACGCCAAGGGCCCGCTGGCCGAGGTGGCGCTGCTCGGCGCCAAGCCGCGCGACAAGGCCCACAAGGCCGCCGCCGAGCGCTCGATCGCGCTGGCCGAGGAGATGAACCGCGCCCGCGACCTGATCAACACCCCGCCGAACGACCTCACCCCCGAGGCCTTCGCGGCGGTCGTCTCGGCGGCCGGCAAGGAGCACGGCCTCAAGGTCCAGGTCCTGGACGAGAAGGCGCTGGAGAAGGGCGGCTTCGGCGGCATCCTCGGCGTCGGCGTCGGCTCGGAGAACCCGCCGCGCCTGGTGAAGATCTCGTACACGCACGCCAAGAACGCCAAGCACCTCGCGTTCGTCGGCAAGGGCATCACCTACGACTCGGGCGGCATCTCGCTCAAGCCGGCCGGCCACAACGAGACGATGAAGTGCGACATGTCCGGCGCCGCCGCCGTGTTCGCCGCCGTCGTCGCGGCCGCGCGCCTGGGCATCGAAGTGAACGTCACCGGCTGGCTGGCGCTCGCCGAGAACATGCCGTCGGGCTCCGCCACCCGCCCGGGTGACGTGCTCCGCATGTACAGCGGCAAGACCGTCGAGGTCCTGAACACCGACGCCGAGGGCCGCCTCGTCCTCGCCGACGCGCTGTGGAAGGCCTCCGAGGAGAAGCCCGACGCGATCGTCGACGTGGCGACGCTGACCGGCGCCATGGTCCTCGCGCTCGGCGACCACACCTTCGGGATCATGGCCAACGACGACGCCTTCCGCACCGCGATCCACGAGATCGCGGAGGAGTCCGGCGAGCAGTCCTGGCCGATGCCGCTGCCCGCCAACCTGCGCAAGACCATGGACTCCCCCACCGCCGACCTCGCCAACATGGGCGTGCGGATGGGCGGCGGCCTGGTGGCGGGCCTGTTCCTGAAGGAGTTCGTCGGCGAGGGCATCACCTGGGCCCACCTGGACATCGCGGGCCCGGCCTTCAACGAAGGCGCCCCGCACGGCTACACCCCCAAGGGCGGCACCGGCTCCTCGGTGCGCACCCTGCTCCGGCTCGCCGAGCGCACCGCCTCGGGCGACCTCGGCTGACAGCCCGCGCACAGCCGACGCACGGCGCGGCCCCGGGTATGGATCCCGGGGCCGCCCGTGTTCACGCTCCGTACCGTCACGCTTCGGCCGGATTTCGCTGTCGATGAAATCCGTACGCCGCCGCGATGCGGTGGAGTCACCCCTGAGAAGCGCCGAGTCCGACGATCGGGCGTCTCAGACCCCGGCCCCGCGTCCCGCCTTCCGTCAACAAGTGCGAAGATGGGTTCTCGGCAGGACAGGGCCCCCACCACAGGGCCGAAGACAAGCGGCCGAACACCAGCCGCCGCCGGTCATCGACGACCGCGCCCGGCGCACATGCATGGAGGACGTGACGTGGCGAACGACGCCAGCACCGTTTTCGACCTAGTGATCCTCGGCGGTGGCAGTGGCGGCTACGCCGCGGCCCTGCGCGGAGCGCAGCTGGGCCTGGACGTCGCACTGATCGAGAAGAACAAGCTCGGCGGCACCTGCCTGCACAACGGCTGCATCCCCACGAAGGCCCTGCTGCACGCCGGCGAGATCGCCGACCAGGCGCGCGAGGCCGGCCAGTTCGGCGTCAAGGCGACCTTCGAGGGCATCGACATCAACGCGGTCCACGCGTACAAGGACGAGGTCATCTCGGGCCTGTACAAGGGTCTGCAGGGCCTGGTCGCCTCCCGCAAGGTGACCTACATCGAGGGCGAGGGCCGCCTGTCCTCCCCGACCTCCGTGGACGTCAACGGCCAGCGCATCCAGGGCCGCCACGTCCTGCTCGCGACCGGCTCCGTGCCGAAGTCGCTGCCGGGCCTGGAGATCGACGGCAACCGCATCATCTCCTCCGACCACGCGCTGACCCTGGACCGCGTCCCGCAGTCCGCGATCATCCTGGGCGGCGGCGTCATCGGCGTCGAGTTCGCCTCGGCGTGGAAGTCCTTCGGCACCGACGTCACGGTCATCGAGGGCCTCAAGCACCTCGTGCCGGTCGAGGACGAGAACAGCTCGAAGATCCTGGAGCGCGCGTTCCGCAAGCGCGGCATCAAGTTCAACCTGGGCACCTTCTTCCAGAAGGCCGAGTACACCGCCAACGGTGTGAAGGTCACGCTGGCCGACGGCAAGGAGTTCGAGGCCGAGGTCCTCCTCGTCGCCATCGGCCGCGGCCCGGTCTCCCAGGGCCTCGGCTACGAGGAGCAGGGCGTCGCGATGGACCGCGGCTACGTCCTGGTCGACGAGTACATGCGCACCAACGTGCCCACCATCTCCGCCGTCGGTGACCTGGTCCCGACGCTCCAGCTCGCGCACGTCGGCTTCGCCGAGGGCATCCTGGTGGCGGAGCGTCTGGCCGGTCTCAAGACCGTCCCGATCGACTACGACGGCGTGCCCCGGGTGACGTACTGCCACCCCGAGGTCGCCTCCGTGGGCATCACCGAGGCCAAGGCCAAGGAGATCTACGGTGCGGACAAGGTCGTCGCTCTGAAGTACAACCTCGCGGGCAACGGCAAGAGCAAGATCCTCAAGACCGCGGGCGAGATCAAGCTCGTCCAGGTCAAGGACGGCGCCGTGGTCGGCGTCCACATGGTCGGTGACCGTATGGGCGAGCAGGTCGGCGAAGCCCAGCTGATCTACAACTGGGAGGCCCTGCCTGCCGAGGTCGCGCAGCTCATCCACGCGCACCCGACGCAGAACGAGGCGCTCGGCGAGGCCCACCTGGCGCTGGCCGGCAAGCCGCTGCACTCCCACGACTAACAGCCCCTCGGGCGCGACGACCACTTCCGCAATTCGTAAGGAGCAACCGAAACCATGTCGGTTTCCGTAACCCTTCCGGCGCTCGGCGAGAGCGTCACCGAGGGCACCGTCACCCGCTGGCTGAAGGCCGAGGGCGAGCGCGTCGAGGCCGACGAGCCGCTGCTCGAAGTCTCGACCGACAAGGTCGACACCGAGATCCCCGCCCCCGCCTCCGGCATCCTGGCCTCCATCAAGGTGGCCGAGGACGAGACCGTCGAGGTCGGCGCCGAGCTCGCCATCATCGACGACGGCACGGGCGCGCCCGCTGCCGCCGCCCAGCCCGCTGCGGCCGCCGAGCCGGTCGCCGCCCCCGCCCCGGCCGCTCCGGTCGCCGAGGCCCCCGCCGCTCCGGCTCCGGCCGCCGCTGCTCCGGCCGCCCCGGCCGCCGGTGGCGCCTCCGGCACCGACGTCGTCCTCCCCGCGCTCGGCGAGAGCGTGACCGAGGGCACCGTCACGCGCTGGCTCAAGGAGGTCGGCGAGGAGGTGGCCGAGGACGAGCCGCTCCTTGAGGTCTCCACCGACAAGGTCGACACCGAGATCCCCGCCCCGGTCGCCGGTGTGCTCCTGGAGATCGTGGTCGCCGAGGACGAGACCGCCGAGGTCGGCGCCAAGCTCGCCGTCATCGGTGCCCCGGGCGCTGCTCCGGCCGCCGCCCCGGCTCCGGCGGCTCCGGCCCCGGCCGCCACTCCGGCGCCCGCCCCGGCTCCGGCTCCGGCCCCCGTGGCTGCTCCGGCCGCCCCGGCTCCGGCCGCGCCCGCCGCTCCGGCTCCCGTGGCCGCCCCGGCTCCGGCTCCGGCTCCGGTCACCCCGGCTCCGGTCACCCCGGCTCCGGCTCCCGCCGCCACCTCCGGTGACGACGGTGCGTACGTCACGCCGCTGGTCCGCAAGCTCGCCTCCGAGTCCGGTGTGGACCTGGGCGCGGTCAAGGGCACCGGCGTCGGCGGCCGCATCCGCAAGCAGGACGTCATCGCCGCCGCGGAGGCCGCCAAGGCTCCCGCCCCGGCCGCCGCTCCCGCCGCGAAGAAGGCCGCCCCGTCCGTCGAGGCGTCCCCGCTGCGCGGCCAGACGGTCAAGATGACCCGCATGCGCAAGGTCATCGGCGACAACATGATGAAGGCCCTGCACTCGCAGGCCCAGCTGACCTCGGTCGTCGAGGTCGACATCACCAAGCTGATGAAGCTGCGCGGCCAGGCGAAGGACTCCTTCGCCGCCCGTGAGGGCGTCAAGCTGTCCCCGATGCCGTTCTTCGTGAAGGCGGCGGCCCAGGCGCTGAAGGCCCACCCGGTCATCAACGCCCGGATCAACGAGGACGAGGGCACCATCACGTACTTCGACTCGGAGAACATCGGCATCGCCGTCGACTCCGAGAAGGGTCTGATGACCCCGGTCATCAAGGGTGCGGGCGACCTGAACATCGCCGGCATCTCCAAGGCCACGGCCGACCTGGCCGGCAAGGTCCGCGCCAACAAGATCACCCCGGACGAGCTGTCCGGCGCGACCTTCACCATCAGCAACACCGGCTCGCGCGGTGCGCTGTTCGACACGGTCATCGTGCCGCCGAACCAGGTCGCCATCCTGGGCATCGGCGCCACCGTCAAGCGTCCGGCGGTCATCGAGACCGCCGAGGGCACCGTCATCGGCGTCCGCGACATGACGTACCTGTCGCTCTCCTACGACCACCGTCTGGTGGACGGCGCCGACGCGGCCCGCTACCTGACCGCCGTCAAGGCGATCCTGGAGGCCGGCGAGTTCGAGGTCGAGCTCGGCCTGTAAGGCTCCCAGAGGCACCGTGGGGCGGTTGTAAGACTCGTCTCACCAGCGGCCGCGCCCCCGTTCGGACACTTCCGGACGGGGGCGCGGCCGTATTGTTTGGGGGTCACCGCCCCCTTGGAGGAGCCCTCATGACCGTGCCCGTCGTCCACTCGCTGCGCGAGCAGATCCGCGAGCACATCGTGGAGGGGATCGTCAGCGGGCGCTGGAAGCCAGGTGAGCGGATCGTGGAGCGGCGCATCGCGGTGGAGCTGCAGGTCAGCCAGACGCCGGTGCGCGAGGCGCTGCGGGAGCTGGAGAGCCTGCGCCTCATCGAGTCGGCGCCCAACAAGGGCGTACGGGTGCGGAACCTGACCGCGGCCGACCTGGAGGAGAGCTACCCGGTGCGGGCCGGTCTGGAGCAGATCGCGGCCGAGCTGGCGGCCGAGCGGCTCGCCGAGGACTGCTCGACCCTTGAGCCGCACGTGGCCGCGCTGTACGAGGCGGACCGGGCGGCCGACGGCACCGCGCAGGTGCGACACACCGTCGGATTCCACCGGGAGCTGGTGCGGGCGGCCGACAACAGTGTGCTGTTGCACACATGGGAAGGCCTCGGAATCGAGGTGTTCACGGCGCTGTCCATCCGCTGGCTCGGCACCGTCCAGAAGTCCTACGCCGAGGAGCACGAGGACCTGGTCGCCGCGTTCCGGCGGCGGGATCCGGCCATCGGGGCGCTGGTGAAGGCCCATGTCCTGGGGTGCGCGCCGCGTAGCGCCTGACCTGCACGGCAGGGGACCGGGACTCCTTCAAAAGCAAGGCACCCGGTGCCCATTTTCGCGGCACCCTGTGCCGACTTTCGCGATTCGAAGAAGTTTTTGGCTCCGCACTTTGATCGATCATCGATCGGCGGCTTACAGTCGACGGCGGACTCACCGGTCCAAGGCCCCGTCCTGCCAGACAAAGGCCCCCTTTTCTCCACCCCCCTCCTGTCCGGAAGGCGGCGATCATGATCGACCCCGTAGCCAAGTTTCCGAGCGAGCTCGACCAGCTCCCGGACCGTGACACCGAGGAGACCGCCGAATGGGCGGCCTCCCTCGATGCCGTCGCCAAGGCCGCCGGCCCGCACCGGGCCGCGTATCTGATGCGCCGCACGCTGCAGCACGCCGAAGGGGCGGGCCTGGCCCTGCCCAAGCTGCTGGAGACGGACTACGTCAACACCATCCCCTCCTCCTCCGAGCCCGCCATCGACGGCGACGAGGAGATGGAGCGCCGGATCACCGCGTGGAACCGCTGGAACGCGGCCGCCATGGTGACCCGCGGCTCGAAGTACGGCGTCGGCGGCCACATCGCGACCTTCGCGTCCGCGGCCTGGCTGTACGAGACCGGCTTCAACCACTTCTTCCGCGGCAAGGAGGGCGACGGCTCCGGCGACCAGCTCTACATCCAGGGCCACGCCTCGCCCGGCATCTACGCCCGCGCCTTCCTCGACGGCCGCCTCACCGAGGCGCACCTCGACAAGTTCCGCCAGGAGTCCGCGGGCGACGGCCTGCCCTCCTACCCGCACCCGCGCCGCCTGCCCTGGCTGTGGGAGTTCCCGACCGTCTCCATGGGACTCGGTCCGCTCTCCGCCATCTACCAGGCGCGCTTCAACCGGTACCTCACCAACCGGAACATCAAGGACGTCTCGAACTCCCACGTGTGGGCGTTCCTCGGTGACGGCGAGATGGACGAGCCCGAGTCGACGGCGGCCCTCGCGCTCGCGAGCCGCGAGGGCCTGGACAACCTGACCTTCGTCATCAACTGCAACCTGCAGCGCCTCGACGGCCCGGTCCGCGCCAACTTCAAGATCGTTCAGGAGCTGGAGGCCCAGTTCCGCGGCGCCGGCTGGAACGTCGTGAAGTCGCTGTGGGGCGGCGCCTGGGACGAGCTCTTCCAGCTCGACACCACCGGCGCCCTGGTCCGCCGCCTGCGCGAGGTTCCCGACGCCCAGGTGCAGACGTACCAGACGCGTGACGCGGCCTACATCCGCGAGGACTTCTTCGGCAAGGACCCGGCGCTCGTCGAGATGGCGAAGCTGCTCTCGGACGACAAGATCCTGGAGTGCTTCCACCTGTCGCGCGGTGGCCACGAGCCGCGCAAGGTGTACGCCGCCTACAAGGCCGCCCTGTCCCACAAGGGCGCGCCGACCGTGATCCTGGCGCAGACCGTCAAGGGCTTCACCCTCGGTGACGGCTTCGCGTCCAAGAACGCGAACCACCAGATGAAGAAGCTCACGAACGACGAGTTCAAGAACATGCGTGACCTTCTTGAACTCCCCATCTCCGACGCCCAGTTCGTCGACGGTGTCGTTCCCTACGGCCACCCGGGCGCCGACTCCCCCGAGGTCCGCTACCTCCAGGAGCGCCGCGCGGCGCTCGGCGGCCCGGCCCCGGCCCGCCGCAGCCACGCGATCGCCCCGCTGCCGGCCCCGGCCGACAAGTCGTTCGCGGCCTTCGACAAGGGCTCCGGCCAGCAGTCCATGGCCACCACCATGGCGTTCGTCCGGCTGATGAAGGACCTGATCCGCGACAAGACGACCGGCAAGCGCTGGGTCCCGATCGTCCCGGACGAGGCCCGCACCTTCGGCATGGAGTCGCTGTTCCCCTCGCTCGGCATCTACTCACCCAAGGGCCAGACGTACGAGCCGGTCGACCGCGACCAGCTGATGTACTACCGCGAGGCCAAGGACGGCCAGATCCTCAACGAGGGCATCACCGAGGCCGGCTCGATGGCCGACTTCATCGCCGCGTCGTCCGCGTACGCCACGCACGGCGAAGCGATGATCCCGTTCTACATCTTCTACTCGATGTTCGGCTGGCAGCGCACGGCCGACCAGATGTGGCAGCTCGGCGACCAGCTCGGCCGCGGCTTCCTGGTGGGCGCCACCGCCGGCCGCACCACGCTGACCGGTGAGGGCCTCCAGCACGCCGACGGCCACTCCCCGGTGATCGCGGCCACCAACCCGGCGGCGATGTCGTACGACCCGGCCTTCGCCTACGAGGTCGCGGCCATCGTCAAGGACGGTCTGCGCCGCATGTACGGCGAGGCCGCCCCGGGCGAGGACCGAGACGTCTTCTACTACCTGACGGTCTACAACGAGCCGATGCCGCAGCCGGCGAAGCCCGCGGGCATCGACGAGGGCATCGTCAAGGGCCTGTACCGCTTCAACACGGCGGAGACGGCCGGGCTGACCGTCCCGGTCAACGCCTCCCGCATCCAGCTCCTGGGCTCCGGCACGGCGATCCACTGGACGCTCGAAGCGCAGAAGCTGCTCGCCGAGGAGTGGGGCGTGGCCGCCGACGTGTGGTCCGCCACCTCCTGGACCGAGCTGCGCCGTGACGCCCTTGAGGCGGACGCCGCCCTGCTGCGCGGCGAGGAGCGAACTCCCTTCATCCGCAAGGCACTTGAGGGCGTGGACTCCCCCGTCCTCGCGGTGTCCGACTACATGCGCCAGGTCCCGGACCAGATCGCGCAGTGGATCGAGCAGGACTACTCCTCGCTCGGCGCGGACGGCTTCGGCCTCTCCGACACCCGCGAGGCGGCCCGCCGCCACTTCGGCGTCGACGCCCAGTCGATCGTCGTCGCGGCCCTGGCCCAGCTCGCCAAGCGCGGCGAGGTCCCGGTCACGGCCGTGAAGGAAGCGCGCGAGCGCTACGGCCTGTAGGCCTCATCCGGCAGGCACGCGTGCCCCGTCCCGATTGCCGGGGCGGGGCACGCGTGCGTGAATGGTCGACCGGGGGCGCCACCGTTCCGGGAGCACCGCATGAAGATCTACAACCGCCCGTCCGCGCCCGCCTGGGCCGACCTGTCGACGACCGACGTGGCCGCCGCCAAGGCCTTCTACGGCGGGCTCTTCGGCTGGCGGGGCGCGGACGTGCCGATGGAGGAGGCGGGCGGCTACGGGATGTTCCTCCTCGGCGACCAGTACGTCGGCGGGTACGGGCCCTGCATGGCGCCGGGGCAGCCGGTGGCCTGGCTGGCCTACTACCAGGTCGACTCGGCCGATGCGACGGCCGCGGCGGTGACGGCCAACGGCGGCTCGATCGTGGCCGGTCCCATGGACGTCTTCGAGTCGGGCCGGCTCGCGGTGTTCACCGACCCCGAGGGCGCGGTCTTCGGCGTCTGGCAGCCCAAGGAGCACAATGGTTTCGGGGTGGCCGACAAGCCGTACAGCATGTGCTGGTTCGAGCTCCTGACCCGGAACTCGGACCAGGCCAAGACCTTCTACCGGACCGTCTTCGGCTGGGGCTGCGACACCGAGCCGTACGGCGGCTCCGAGTACACGGAATGGACGCTCGAAGGCGAGAGCTTCGGCGGCATGATGCGGATGAACGAGGACTTCCCGCCGGAGGTGCCGCCGCACTGGATGGTGTACGTCGAGGTCGAGGACTGCGACGCCACCGCGGCGAAGGCGCGGGAGCTGGGGGGCGAGGTCCATGTGCCGCCCACGACCATCCCGCCGGGCCGGTTCTCGCTCCTGCGGGACCCGCAGGGCGGGGTGTTCTCGGTCATCGCGCTGGACGAGGCGCATCGGTAGGCGCGGGCACTGGGTGCCCTACAGGGGCGCGGGGAACTGCGCGACCAGCCACGGACGGCCCGCACCCGAAGGCGAACCCGAGTCCCCCCCCACGCGGCATCATGAACACATGCGTGCTGCCCGGCTCATCAAGATGGTGCTTCTGCTGCAGGCCCGGCCCGCCATGACGGCCGCCGAGCTGGCCCGGGAGCTGGAGGTCTCGGAGCGGACCGTGACCCGGGACGCGCAGGCGCTGGCCGAGGCCGGGGTGCCGGTGTACGCGGACCGGGGCCGGGCCGGCGGGTACCGCCTGATCGGCGGGTACCGGACCCGCCTGACCGGCCTCGCCCGCTCCGAGGCCGAGGTGCTGTTCCTGTCCGGAGTGCCGGGCGCGCTGCGGGAGATGGGCCTTGAGGACGCCGCCTCGGCCGCCCGTCTGAAGGTGTCGGCGGCCCTGCTGCCCTCCCTCAAGGACGCCCCGTCCGCCGCCGCCCAGCGCTTCCACCTGGACGCCCCCGGCTGGTGGCAGGAGCCCGAGACCCCCGAACTGCTGCCCGCCGTCGCCGAGGCGGTCTGGGACGACCGCGGGATCCGGATCGGCTACCGGCGCCCGGGCCGCTCGGAGGTGGAGCGCGAGCTGGAGCCGTACGGCCTGGTCCTGAAGGCGGGCGTCTGGTACCTGTGCGCCCGGGCGGCCGACGAGGGCGGCGGCTTCCGGGTGTACCGGCTCGACCGGTGCACCGCGGTCGCGGTCGGCGAGGACCGCTTCGTGCGCGAGGAGGACTTCGACCTGCCGCGCTTCTGGGAGGCCCGGGCCGAGGAGTTCGCGCGCTCGGTGCTCCGCGAGACGGTGGTCGTACGGGTCTCGCCCGCCGGAGCCGCCCGGCTGCCATACGCCACCGGTGACCGCGGTGCGGTGCGCGAGGCCCTGGAGAAGGGGGAGGGCCCGGACGCGGACGGCTGGCTGACGCTCACGCTGCCGGTCGAGTCGCAGGACGTCGCGTACGGCCAACTGCTCGGACTGGGGCCGGAGTTGGAGGTCCTGGAGCCCGCCGCGCTGCGCGACCGCTTCGCCGACGCGGCCCGCGCCATGCGCCAACTCTACGAGTGAACCGGCCGCATTGGCAGATACTGACGGTTTCCGGCAGACAACTCGCCGTCATTGGCAGGAAGTTGTAGGCTGGCGGCGTGCCTGGTAGCAGCGCTTCGACCGATGGACAGCGTCGTCCGCGGGATGTGGTCGCGGACGGCTTGCGTGCGCTCATCACCGGCGGTGAGCTTCGGGTCGGTGAGCACATCCCGACGCAGGCCCAGCTCAGCGAGCGGTTCGCCGTGCCGCGCGGCGCGGTCCGCGGCGCCGTCGAACTCCTGGAGCGGGAAGGCCTGATCAGGCGGGCCCAACAGGGCACCCCGCCGACCGTGGCCCGCCCCGCGACCATCCAGGCGCCCGCGAACAACCGGCGCGAGGTGCCCGGCGCGCGCCGCCATTCGCCGCGGCCCGCGGGGATCTTCCTGGGCGAGCGGGTGGCGCAGTGCTTCCGCCAGGAGGAGGTGACCATCGACGCGTACTGCCTCAATGGCGAGACGCTGGCCTCCGCGCTCGCGGGCCCGCTGGTCACCGTGCAGGCCGAGGGCTCGGGCCCGCGCCGGGTGGCGGTGCGCATCCTGCTGCCCGACGCCGAGGCCCCGCTCGCCCTGCCCCAGGTGATCGGCGACCTGCAGAACGGCCGGCCGCGGGAGCGGCTGCGGATCACCAGCAACCACATCTACGGATCGCTGCGGCACTCGCTGCGCATGCTCAAGGTCCGCGACCTGGTGCCGGACGTGACGGTCGAGGCCCGCAAGGTGTCGATCACCCCGACGCAGAAGGTCTACATCCTCAACGGCCGCGAGGTGCTCGCCGGCCACTATCAGGTGACCGAGCGCACGGTGGATCTCGACCGGAACCCGATCGAGATCTACGACATGCTCGGCGTGGAAGGCATGCTCTTCCGGCACACCGTGGTGGACGACGACCAGGTCACCCGCAGCTATGTCGAGCAGACCCAGCAGTGGTTCGACTCGCTGTGGAACACCATCGCCCGCCCCATGGACCCGAATTGAGCCGGATCCGGAGCGGGCCACCTTCGGCCGACCTCGCACGGAGGCCGGCGGTCGAACTGCCGCGTTCAGAGCTCGGGCGATCGGGCTGCCGCGTTCAGAGCGCCGCGATCAGCAGGAGCACCAGGAGTACGGCCGCCACGCACACCAGGTTCGTGCGCGGCCCGGCCGGAACCGGCCCCGGCTCCCGGCGGACCGCGCCGCCACCACCACCGCCGCCCTTCGCGAGCAGCACGCCCAGGGCGAGCACCAGCAGACCCGACGGGCCGAGCAGGGACACCACACCCGCGTTCGACAGCAGTTCGAGGACGATTTGCACGCGCGTCTCCAGTCCCATGGAACACCTCCTCCGGTTGTCGCCGCCGCGGACCGCAAGTACTGAGCTCGGTACCTTCATTGGCAGGCGATTGTGTTCCCTCCTCCTACCCGGCCTGAATGGTGGCCATCTATGGTCAGCCCGCTGCATATTGGGCAACACAGCTATACCAATGGGGAATTGGACGGCCAACTGCCTCAACCAACCGGTCAACAAGGTTAGTTGACCGGTTGTCGCAGCCATCTGTCCTGCGCTGACCGCCAGTTGTAGCCTCGCTGGGTGACGACCCACATATCAGGGGCCGACCCGGACGACGCCGGGGAGACCCCCCGCTACCGATCGGTCGCCGACGCGCTGCGCCAGGACATCCAGAACGGTGTCTGGGCGCCCGGCGAGGCGCTGCCCAAACAGGAGCAGCTCATGCGCCGTTTCGACGTCGGGCGCGGCACCGTACAGAAGGCGCTCCAGCTGCTGCGCGACGAGGGGCTCCTGGAGGAAGGGGTGCGGGGCCGGGGCGCCGTGGTGGCCCGCCAGGCTGCCATCGGACGGCCATTGGTCTATTACATTTCCCGCGCGTTCGAGGCACCCCATGTCTCCCTTGACGTCTGGTCGCTGCACACAGAGGAGCTCTCCCGCGCCGTGCAGCAGCAGGCCGAACTCATCCGGCTCGGCGACCGGCCGGCCCCGCGGTCGGTCCGGGTACGGGTCCTGGTGCCGGATCTGGACACCCACCACCCCTACCCGCGCCACCTCGACGACCCGTCGGACCTGCGCCCGCTGCGACGCCTTCGCCGGGTCATCCGGATGTACACGGAGGCGCTGCACCACTCGCTCACCCAGCTGGCCGAGGAGGGCACGGTCGGCTCGGTGTCCGTGGAGATCCGGAGCCTGCCGACGGTGCCCGGCGAGAAGCGCTACCTCATCAACGGCAGCCAGATGCTGACCGGCTACTACTTCCTGCGCAGGACCCGCATCCTCGTCGACGCCGAGGCCATAGAGGTGCTCGAACTGCACAGCGACACCCTGTTCCCGGCCACGCTGGAAGGGAACGGGGCGCGGTCCCTGGAGCGCGCGGAGTTCCAGCAGGTGCAAACCTGGTTCGACTCGCGCTGGGAGATGGTCGCGACCGCGCTGCCCCTCGACGAGTGACGAACGGATGGCGAGCGAGCGGCGAGCGAATGGCTACAGGTGTGCCAGGGGTGAGCCGGGAGCGGCAACCGGACGAAAAGCGCCGCTCCGCGTGCGCCGCCTCCCCCTACCCACGATGCTGGTTCCGTGATGGACGAGACGGAGTTCTGGGAGATCGTCGACCGTACCCGCGAGGCCGCCGACGGCGACCCCGAGGAACAGGCCGACCTGCTCGTGGAGCGGCTGCTGCAGTACGACCCCGACTCCGTGCTCGACTTCGCCCGGCACTTCGAGGCGCGCTACAACCGCGCCTACCGCTGGGACCTGTGGGGCGCCGCGGCCGTGCTGCTCGACGGGGCCAGCGACGACGCCTTCGACTACTTCCGCTGCTGGCTGATCGGCCAGGGCCGCGAGGTCTTCGAGGGCGCGCTGCACGACCCGGACGCGCTCGCCGACCTCCTCGGCGAGTTCGACGAGGAGGTCGACGGCGACGGCGAGGAGCTCGGCTACGCGGCGGACGAGGCGTACGAGCAGCTCACCGGCGTCGTGGCGCCGGACCTGGGCATCCCGGGCCAGTCCGAGGAGCCGCAGGGAACCGCGCTGGACTTCGAGGACGAGGCGGCGCTGGCGGCCCGCTTCCCTCGCCTGTGGGAGCGGTTCGGGACGGGCTGAGCCGGGCGGGTCAGCGGGGCACCCGGGCTCCATCGGCTCAGTAGTGCGTTCCGCCGTCGATGCGGATCTCGGTACCGGTGATGAAGCGGCCGTCGTCGCTGGCCAGCATCGCGACCACGGATGCCACCGTCTCCGGGCCCGCGAAGCCCTGGCCGATGGCCGGGGCGAGCTTCATGAAGAGCGACATGTCGGCGTCGGCGGGCAGGCCGGGGCCCACGCTCGCCTTGGAGGCGCCGGTTCCGTCGGTCATGCCGGAGGAGATCGAGCCGGGCTGCACGGCGGTGAACCGGATGCCCCGCTTGCCGTACTCGGCGGCGAGCGCGTGCGTCATCGACTGGATGCCGCCCTTGCTGGCCGCGTACGCCGCCATGTAGGGGTGGGCGAACATCGCCGAGGTCGAGCTGAAGTTGACGACGGCCGCGCCGTCGCCTTCGAGCAGTGCCGGGATCGCCTCGCGGATCATCAGGAAGGTGCCGGTCAGGTTGACCGCGACGACCTTGTTGAAGTCGGCCAGGCTCGTCTCATGGGTGTGCGAGGAGCGCAGGATGCCGGCCGCGTTGACCAGCACGTCCAGGCCGCCGAGCGCGGAGACCGCAGCGGCGACGCCCTCGCGCACCGAGTCCTCGTCGGCTATGTCGACGACGAGGGTGGTGAGCCGGCCGATGGTGGCGCCCGCCTTCTCGGCGGTGTCCTTCAGGCCGGCCTCGCTGACGTCCGCGGCGACGACGTGGCCGCCCTCGGCGAGCAGGCGCAGCACGGTGGCCTGCCCGATGCCGGAGCCACCGCCGGTGACCAGCGCGCGGCGTCCTTCGTAGCGGTCGGTGACGGTGTTCACGCTCATCGCGGTCCAGCTTTCTCGACGCAGGGGGAGCCGGTGAGGGACTCCGTGTGGATGTTTCCACCGTACGCCTTAGTGGCACGTTTTGCCATAAAGTCAATCCATGCAGACGAACCGGCTCCGGGCGTACGCTTGCGAAGTGACCCAGCCAGTACCGCAGCCCGTCCCCCCGCCCAAGACCTCGCTCACCGAGCGCCGCAAGGCGGCGACCCAGCTCGACATCGCCCGCGCCGCGGCCGCGCTCTTCGCCGAGCACGGGCCCGACGGCACCACCGCCGAGGCCATCGCCCGGCACGCCGGGGTCGCGCTGCGCACCTTCTACCGCTACTTCCGCTCCAAGCAGGACGCGGTCGGCCCGCTGCTCTCGGGCGGCGCCGAACGCTGGCGGGCGCTGCTCGAAGCGGCCGAGCCCGGCCCGCTCGCGAAGACCCTGGAGGTCGCCGTCCGGGAGGCCCTCGCGGTGCCCGACGCGCACGCGGCCGAGCAGTTCAGGTGGACCCGGGGGCTGCTGCGCGCGGCCGAGCACGACGCGGCGCTGCGCGCGGTCTGGTACCGGGTGAACCAGGACTCCGAGGAGCGCCTGCTGCCCGTGCTCGCCCGCCTCGCGGGGCCGGGGGCCGACGCCCTGGAGGTACGCCTCGCGGCGGCCGCGGCCACCGACGCGATCCGGGTGGCGCTAGAGGCGTGGTCCGCCACCGACGCCCCGGCCACGGGCCCGGGCTCCCCCGCCGAGCTCGCGGTGCGCTGCCTGCGCGAACTCACCGGCGGGATGCGCCTGTTGGGCCGCTGAGCCCGCTCAGCCCTCGCCGAGCCAGGCCAGCGCCGCGGTCGTCAGGGCCGTGACGCCGGTGGTCAGGGTGGGTTCGACCAGCGGGGCGAAGAAGGGCGAGTGGTTGGAGGGGATGTCCTGGTCGAGGGTGCCGGCGGCGAGCGCGGCGCCGAACGCCTCGGCGTCCGCACCTCCGAACAGCCAATAGCAGACCGGGACCCCGACCTCCGTACCGAACAGGCCGACGTCCTCGCTGCCCGTCACCGGCCCCGGGTCGAGCACCTTGTCGTCGCCGATGACCGCGCCGACGGCGGCCATCGTCCGCGCCACCGCGTCGGCGTCGTTGACGACCACCGGGAAGGAGTCGATCCCGGTGATGTCGGGCTCGCGCTCGGCCCCGGCGACGGCGGCCTCGCCCCGCACGATCCGCTCGACGGCGGCAAGCACCCTGGCCCGCACGTCCTCCTTGTACGTCCGGATATTGATCTTCAGCTCGGCCTCGTCCGGGATGATGTTGTCCTTGGTCCCGGCGTTCAGCGCGCCGACGGTCACGACGGCCGTCTCGCCGCCGGGGATCTCGCGCGAGACGATCGTCTGGAGCCGCAGCACGGTCGAGGCCGCCATCACCACCGGGTCGACGGACGTCTCGGGCCGCGAACCGTGCGCCCCCTTGCCGTACATGACGACCTTGAGCCCGTCGGTGGCGGCGAAGGCGGGGCCCGCGTGCGCGCCGACCAGACCGGCCGGGAACGGGCCCACGTGCTGGCCGAGCACGATGTCGGGCGTTCCGAACCGCTCGTAAAGCCCGTCGTCGAGCATGGCCCGCGCCCCCTGCGCGATCTCCTCGGCGGGCTGGAAGACGCCGAGGACGGTGCCGCTCCACAGCGAGCGGGAGTCGGCGAGCAGCTTGAGCGCGCCGAGCAGGCAGGTCACGTGCATGTCGTGCCCGCAGGCGTGCATGACCCCGTCGACGGTGGAGGCGTAGTCGAGCCCGGTCCGCTCCCTGACCGGCAGCGCGTCGAAGTCGGCCCGGAGCAGCACGGTGGGCCCGGGCCCGTTCCTCAGGACGGCGACGACCCCGGTGCGCCCGACCCCGGCGGTCACCTCGCAGCCGAACTCCCTTGCCCTGTCGGCGACTTCGGCGGCGGTGCGGTGCTCGGCGAAGGACAGCTCGGGGTGCGCGTGCAGATCGCGGTAGATGGCGGCGAGGTCGGCGCGGATGGCGTCGAGCCCGCGCAGGGCGATGCCGGCGGCGTCCGCGGCGGCCTTGGCGGCATTGGTCAAGGGGCTGGAGTGAGACACGGGACCCTGCTTTCGGAGGTTCGGTCGTCGGTCGTCAGCTGTCGATCAGGGAACGGCCCATGAGGACGTCGTCCACGTACGCGCCTTCGAGGAGGAACTCGCCGGGCAGTACGCCTTCGACGGCGAAGCCCTCCGCCTCGTACAGGGCGCGGGCCGGGGCGTTGTGGCCGAGGACGCGCAGGGTGATGCGGGTGGCGCCCTGGCGGCGGGAGGCGTCGCAGGCGGCTCTCAGCAGGGCGCGCGCGACGCCCCGGCCACGCGCGGCTTCGGCGACTTCGAGCCCCTGGATCTGCCGGACGTGCCGGTTGCAGGCGAGCGCCGTGGCCGGAACCAGCCGGATGAACCCGACGATTTGGCCGTCCGTCTCCGCGACGAGGTAGTGCGAGGGCTCGTGCCGCTCGTCGAAGAAGGGCCCGTACGGGGCTGTCGGACGCGGCTGTACGGAGTGCAGCGGGGACCAGGCGTCCCGGGTGAGCGCGCCCAGCGGCTCGCCGTCGGAGCGCTGGGCCGGGCGTATGAGCGGAGGGGGAGAAGTACTGGGCTGGGTGTACGACTCGGGCATGCGGCCACTGTGCCATGCGGGCGGTGGGGCGCGAGGATGGGATCCATGAAGATCGCGGTGACGGGTTCGACAGGACTGATCGGTGCGGAGCTGGTGCGCTCGCTGCGGGCGGACGGGCACGAGGTGCTACGTCTCGTACGGCGCGAGGCCGAGGCGCCGGACGAGGTCGAGTGGGATCCGGCGCGCCAGTACGTGGACGCGGCGGGCCTTGCGGGATGCGAGGCGGTGGTGCATCTGGCCGGGGCTGGGGTGGCCGACCACCGCTGGACGGCCGCGTACAAGAAGAAGATCCGGGACAGCAGGGTGCTCGGCACGGCCGCGGTAGCAGAGGCCCTGGCCTCGCTCGACACCCCGCCGAAGGTGCTGGTCAGCGGGTCGGCGATCGGCTACTACGGCGACACGGGCGGCCGTCCGGTGGACGAGTCGGCGCCGCCGGGCGACGGCTTCCTCGCCTCGGTGTGCGTGGAGTGGGAGGAG
The DNA here is from genome assembly GCF_001279695.1 of Streptomyces sp. WM6378. Lineage (GTDB taxonomy): Bacteria > Actinomycetota > Actinomycetes > Streptomycetales > Streptomycetaceae > Streptomyces. The sequence goes on along the minus strand of NZ_LGDD01000293.1, from coordinate 749 downwards.
GCGGCGGCCCCGGCAGAGGAGGCGGGCATCCGGACCGTGTTCGCGCGTACGGGTCTGGTGGTGGCCCGCGACGGCGGGGCCTGGGCGAAGCTGTTCCCGCTGTTCCGGGCGGGATTGGGGGGCCGGCTCGGGAGCGGGCGCCAGTACTGGTCGTTCATCGCCCTGCACGACGAGGTGGCGGCGCTGCGGTTCCTGGTCGACACGGAGGAGCTGTCCGGCCCGGTGAACCTGACGGCACCGTCCCCGGTGACGAACCGGGAGGTGACGGCGGCGATGTCCCGGGCCCTGCACCGCCCGGCCGTCCTGCCCGTCCCGGCGGCGGCGATGCGGCTCGCGGTGGGCGAGGCGGCCGGAGACGCCCTGTCCAGCCAACGCGTCCTCCCGACACGGCTGTTGTCGGCGGGCTTCGAGTTCGCGTTCCCCAGCGTGGAGGGGGCGATCGGGGCGGCGGCGGGGTAGGGGGTTTCGCCCACCCTGCCAGGACCAACCCCGCCAGGGGCGCGGGGAACTGCGCCACCAGCCGGACACGGCCCGAGGCCGAAGGCGGGTTTGGGGGCGCGGGGCTGTGACATCTGCGGCTCCGCCGCGCGGGCGCGACCAGCGGCACTGGGTGCCCGACAGGGGCGCGGGGAACTGCGCGACCAGCCACATGCGGCCCGCGGGTACCTGCATGCCCAGGCTCCCCGGCGGGTCTGGGGCGCAGCCCCAGGGGGTCGGCTCATCCGACGCCGAGCAACGGGCGGGCGGGC
>NZ_LGDD01000292.1 GCF_001279695.1 Streptomyces sp. WM6378 | reverse complement strand
ACAGCGCCAACTTCGCCCGAACACGCATCACTTCATGTGCGTCCACATGCCCAACATGCCTCCGGAACAGGCCCCACGGGAAGACCTAACGGAGTCCTATTAGGGCCAAGCTGCACCAGACTCGCGGCCCGGCCCGCCCGGACAAGGGGCCTGCCCAGGCAGAGCCCCGACCCGTTCGGAACCCCACCCGGCCTGAGCCCGCCCGGCCCCGCTAAATCTCTGGGAACTTAGAACTCGGTCTGATCGAACGTCAATGGATCGGACCGAATGATCGAAACTCCCATCGTTCGATCACGTTGCATTAGGGTCATGGCCCACCGGGCCGCCACATCGCGAAGGGGATGCCGCTGTGCGAGAAAGTGCTGCTGAACGTCATGACCGACTCCTTAAGCTGGTGCGCGGGCGCGGCTCGGCGCGGGTGTCCGAGCTCGCCGTGCAGTTGGGGGTCTCCCCGGTGACCGTGCGGCGGGACGTGGAGTTCCTGGCCAACGACGGAAGGCTCGACCGGGTGCACGGGTCGGTGTCCTGGCCGGGCGCCGGGGAGGGCACCCCTCAGGCCACCCACGCCCAGGCCTCGGCCCAGGGCCCCGGCTCGCGCGAGCTCGTCATCGGCATGCTGGCGCCCAACGCCACGTACTACTTCGCTGAGGTCATCCGGGGTGCGCACGAGGCGGCTGCCGCAGCGGGGGCCCGGCTGATCCTGCGGATCTCGGACTACCGGCCGCAGGAGGACGCGGGCCGGGCCGCCGGGCTGCTCGCGGCCGGGGCCGAGGGGCTGCTGATCGCGCCGGGCTGGAAGGAGCCGGACGACCCGGTGGAGCACGGCGCCTGGATCGCCGGCCTCCCGGTGCCGACGGTGCTCCTGGAGCGGCGCGGGGTGCCCGGCCGGGAACTGGACGACCTGGACCGGGTCTGCTCGGACCACAGCCATGGCGTGCTCATCGCGGTGCGCCATCTGCTCGGGCTCGGGCACACCACCCCCCTGCTCGTGGCCCGGGCGGACAGCCCGACGGCGATCGCGGTGCGCGCCGGTTACCGGTACGCGCTCGACGCGCTCGGCCTCAAGCCGCCGCTCCCGGTGATCGGTTCGGTGTCGGCCGAGGCGGACCCGGCCGGGTTCGAGCGGGCCGTGCAGGCGCTGCGCGCCGCGGTCCTGGCCGGGCAGGCCACGGCGGCGCTCGTGCACAACGACGTGGACGCGATCCGCATCGTGCAGCGCCTGGCCGAACTGGGCGTACGGGTGCCGGAGAACCTGGCGCTCGTGGCGTACGACGACGAGGTGGCCGCCCTCGCCGACATTCCGCTCACCGCGGTCGCCCCGCCCAAGCACGAGGTCGGGCGGTACGCCGCCGAGCTGCTGATCGAGCGCCTGCGCGGCGCCCCAGCGGGAGGCTCGGGCGAGGCCGAGGAAGCCCCGCGGCGCCATGTCGACCTGCTGCCGAGGCTGCGCGTGCGGGCCTCCTGCGGGGCGCCCTCCGACACGCTGCGGAGCCCGGCGAGCGTTCAGTCCTGAAGCCGCGACCGTCACCCGCGGCGTCACCTAGGACCGTTCGCGCCCGTTCAGGATCGTTCAACCTTTCTCTGATCTTTTTTCGATCAATCGAACTTTCGCTCTTGACTTCGGTCAGAACTGGGCCAAGGATCGCGGCCATCGCCTCGTCCCCTCACGTTCAGGAGCCGTTCCGTGAGCCGCAGTTGGACCAGATCGACCTCCGCCCTCGTCGGTACCGCCACCGCTCTCGCTGTGCTCACGGCCTGCGGCGGCGGGGACGGCAAGTCGGGCGACGCGGGCAAGGGCACCGCCGACAAGCCCGTCACCATCACCTTCTGGGCCTGGCAGAAGGGCTCCAAGGACGTGGTGGACGCCTTCAACGCCTCCCACAAGAACATCCAGGTGAAGTTCGAGGAGATCCCCTCCGGCAACGCCGGCGGCTACGCCAAGATCTCCAACGCGGTGAAGGCCGGCAACGCGCCCGACCTCGTCGCCGTCGAGTACCCGATGCTCCCGGAGTTCGTCAGCCAGGGCTCGTTCCAGGACATCAGCAAGTACGTGACCGACGACGTGAAGAAGCAGTTCCTGCCGCAGTCGATCCAGCAGACCACGCTCGGCGGCAAGAACTGGGCGATCCCGTTCGACGCGGCACCGCAGGCGTACTTCTACTGCAAGGACTTCTTCGAGAAGAACAAGATCGAAGTCCCCAGGACCTGGGACGAGTTCAAAGCCGCCGCCCAGAAGGCCGAGGCCGCCGACCCGAAGGCGCGCATCGGCACGTTCTTCCCGGACGACCCGACCACCTTCGAGGCGATGGCCTGGCAGGCCGGCGCCCAGTGGTTCAAGGCCGACGGCGACACCTGGAAGCTCAACACCGCGGACGCCGCCACCAACAAGGTCGCCGACTACTGGCAGGGCCTGATCGACGACAAGCTCGTTCAGAACGCGGTCTCCTTCAGCCCCGAGTGGACCGCCTCGCTCAAGGACGGCTCCACGGTCGGCTACCTGGGCGCCTCCTGGGCCGCGGGCGTCCTCAAGGGCACCGTGCCCGACCAGAGCGGCAAGTGGGCGGTGGCCCCCGTGCCCACCTGGGACGGCAAGCCCGCCAGCGGCATGCTCGGCGGCTCCACCTGGGCGGTGACCAAGGGCAGCACCAAGACCGAGGCGGCGCTCGAATTCGCCAAGTGGATGTCGACCACCCCCGAAGGCATCGACGCCCGCATCAAGTCCGGTACGTCGAGCGCCTTCCCGGCCGACATCGCGCTGCGCCCGACCGCCAAGAAGGCCTTCGACACGAGCTTCTACACCGGCCAGGACATCTACCAGCTCTTCGACGCCGCGGGCAGCTCGATCAACGCCAACTGGGGCTGGGGCCCGAGCATGGGCACCACCAACACCACGCTCAAGGACCAGCTCGGCAAGGTCGCCGGCGGCTCCGTGAAGATCACGGACGCGATCAAGGCCGCCCATGACGCCACCGTCACCGAGCTGAAGAAGCGCGGACTGAAGGTCGAGGGCTGACCCGATGAGGACGAAGGGGCGTCCCGCGGGACAGGCGGGAGGGGGGCGGGGGACCCCGCGCGTGCGACTGCCGGACGGAGCAGGCGGTCATGGCGCGGCCATGACGGAGGACGACGGCCCGGCAGCCGTAAGCACCGCGGCACCCGAGCCCGGACCGGCCCGCAGAACTCCCGGCAGAACGCCCCGCAGGACCCGCAGCCGTACCGGCACCGCCGCGGGCGTGCTGCTCACCCCCTTCTTCGTCCTGTTCACCGCCGTGACGGTGGTGCCGATCGGGTACGCGGTCTGGCTGAGCCTGTTCACCGAGAAGCAGTCGGGGCTCGGCTTCGGCGGCGCCACCTCCGTGTTCAGCGGGCTCGACAACTACACGGCGGCGCTGGGCGACCGGGCCTTCCGCGAGGGCTTCTGGGTCCTTGCCGGCTACTGCGTCGTCTACATCCCGCTGATGGTCGGCGGCGCCCTCGCGCTCGCGCTGCTGCTCGACTCGGCGCTGGCCCGCGCCCGCCGCTTCTTCCAGCTGGCGCTGTTCCTGCCGCACGCCGTGCCCGGCATCATCGCCGCGCTCATCTGGGTGTACCTCTACACCCCCGGCCTCAGCCCGGTCGTGCGGGCCATGAACTCCGGCGGCGTCGGCTTCGACTTCTTCTCCTCCAGCGGCACGCTCCCCTCCGTCGTCAACATCGCGCTGTGGGAATGGCTCGGCTACAACATGGTGATCTTCTACGCGGCGCTCCAGGCCATCGACCGCTCCGTTCTGGAGGCGGCCACCATGGACGGCGCGGGCGAGTGGCGCACCGCGTTCGGCATCAAACTCCCTTTGATCCGCGCCTCGTTGGCGATGGTGTCGCTCTTCACCGTCATCGGCTCGCTCCAGCTCTTCACCGAGCCGCTGATCCTCAACCAGGGCGGCAGTTCCACGGTCACCTCCACCTGGACGCCCAACATGTACGCCTACACCGCCGCGTTCAGCCGCAACGACTACGGCCTCGCCGCCGCCTCGGCCGTGCTCCTCGCGCTCGCCGCGGCCCTGCTCTCCTTCGTCGTCACCCGCCTCACCAACCGGAAGGGGGCCAAGGCATGACCTCCCCCACGACAGCCGAAGCGGACGCCTCCCCGAGAACCGCCGGGCGCACCGGGGCCACCACCCCGCCACGTACCGCACCGCCGAACCGGTCACCGGGCCGCTGGCTGTCCGGGACAGCGGTCAACGGCGCGCTGCTGCTCTCCGTGCTCTACACGCTGTTCCCCCTGGTGTGGCTGGTCACGGCCGCCACCAAGGACACCGGCGGCCTGCTGTCCGGCGAGGCCTTCTCCTTCAAGGGCTTCGACCTCGGCCACAACCTGTCGCAGCTCGCCTCGTACAACGACGGTGTCTACTTCCGCTGGTACCTCAACTCCCTTCTGTACGCGGGCGGCGGCGCCGCCGTGTGCGCGCTGGTCAGCGTCGCCGCCGGGTACGCCTTCGACAAGTACGCCTTCCGCGGCAAGGAGAAGCTGTTCGGCGTCGTGCTGCTCGGCGTGCTCGTGCCCACCACGGCGCTCGCCCTTCCCATGTACCTCCTTGCGAGCAAGGTCGGCCTGGTCAACACGTACTGGTCGGTGCTCATCCCCGTTCTGGTCAACCCGTTCGGGGTGTATCTGTCCCGGGTGTTCAGCGCGAGCTACATCCCCGACGAGGCCCTGGAGGCCGCCCGTATCGACGGGGCGGGCGAGCTGCGCACCTTCTGGTCGATCGGTCTGCGCATGGTGATGCCGGGCTTCGTGACCGTGTTCCTCTTCCAGTTCACCGCGATCTGGAACAACTTCTTCCTCCCCCTGGTCATGCTCAGCGACCAGAAGCTCTTCCCGCTGAGCCTCGGTCTGTACGCCTGGAACAGCAACACCCACGCCGAGCCGAGCTACTACCCTCTCGTCGTCACCGGCTCCCTCCTCGCCGTCATCCCCCTGATCGTCGCCTTCGTCTCCCTGCAGCGGCACTGGAAGGCCGGGCTCGCCGCCGGCAGCGTCAAATGACCGGCCCGGACACCCAGTTGCCCCTGGCCAGCGCCTCGTGAGGAGCCCGAGTCCCACCATGCACCACACCACTGACAATCGGCCCGCTCTGCTGCTCGCGATGGGTCCCGGCATCGCGGACCGCCTCCTCGCGGAGCGCCACCGCACCCGGCTCGCCGCCCTCGCCCGCACCGACCCGTACCTGGTCGCCCACGACCTCGCGACGCCCACCGGACCGGTCGCCGCCGCCCTTGCCGAGGCCCAGGTCCTGCTCACCTGCTGGGGCGCGCCGCCGCTCACCGCGGACGTCCTGGCCGCGGCCCCCGACTTGCGCGCGGTGGTCCACGCGGCGGGCTCCGTCAAGCACCACATCACCGACGCCTGCTGGGAGCGCGGCATCGCGGTGACGTCGGCCGCCGCGGCCAACGCCCTGCCGGTCGCCGAGTACACGCTGGCCGCGATCCTCTTCGCCGGCAAGGAGGTACTGCGCTCGGCCCGGCGCTACGCCGAGCTGCGCACCGCCCCCGCGTGGCTGAGCGAGACCGGACGCACCGGCAACTACCGCCGTACGGTCGGCCTGATCGGCGCCTCCCGGATCGGCCGCCGCGTCATCGGACTGCTCCGCCCCTTCGACTTCGAGGTCCTTCTGTACGACCCGTACGTGAGCGGAACCGAAGCGGCATCGCTGGGCGTTGAACAGGTACCTCTGGACGAGCTGTGCTCCCGCAGCAGCGTCGTCTCCGTCCACGCGCCCCAGCTCCCCGAGACCCACCACATGATCGACGCCCGTCGGCTGGCCCTGATGCCGACGGGTGCCACCCTGGTCAACACCGCGCGCGGCTCCCTGGTCGACGAGCCCGCCCTGCTCGCCGAGCTCCTCTCGGGCCGCCTGCACGCGGTCCTGGACGTGACGGACCCCGAACTCCCGCCCCGTGACTCCCCGTTGTACGACCTCCCCAACGTCCTGCTGACCCCGCACATCGCGGGCTCGCTCGGCAATGAGCTGCACCGCATGGCGGATCGGTCGCTGGACGAGGTGGAGCGGTTCGCGGCCGGGGTGCCGTTCGCGGATCCCGTACTCCCGGCGGCGCTGCACCATTCCGCGTGAGCCGCCATTCCACCCGCACAAATGGCTCAAATATCACTAAAATGGACGTATTACGCCCAGAGCCAGTCGGGAGGAACCATGACATTCGCGCAGGTAATCGACTTCAAGACCGGGCGGTACAGCGACCTGGACCAGCTCATGGACCGATGGGTCGAACAGACCAAAGGCAAGCGGACCGCCTCCCACAGCCTCATCGGCAAGGACCGCGCCGACGGCTCCCACTTCGTCGAGATCATCGAATTTCCCTCGTACGAAGAGGCAATGGCGAACTCGAACCTTCCGGAGACCAACCGGATCTTCGAGGAAATGGTCGCGCTCTGCGACGGCATGCCCACCTTCACGGACCTGGATGTGGTGCGCAACGACCAGTTGAACGCGTCAACCGCCCGCCGCTTCTTCCACGAGATCGCCACGGGCGGCAACCTCGACGCGATCGACGAGGTGTTCGCGGCCGACTACGCCGACCACGACATCATGAAGGAGCAGGACACGGTCGTCGGCTCCGACGGGATCCGCAGCGACGTCACCCGCTGGCGGTCCGCCTTCGACTTCGCCTTCGAGCTCGACCGGCAGATCTGCGAGGGCGACGACGTGGTGACGCTGTGGACCTTGAACGGCACCCACACGGGCGACTTCATGGGCATACCGGCCACCGGCAAGCAGGTCGGCATGACCGGCACCACGATCTTCCGGTTCAAGAACGACAAGATCCAGGAAGGCTGGTGGCACTACGACGCCATGAAGCTCATGAAGCAGCTGGGCGCCGCGGGCTGAGCCACCCACACCGAGGGAGAACGGGGAAGGCCCCCGCCCCGCCGAGAGGGCGGGAGCGGGGGCCTTCACACGTTCTGCGGCCCGACGTCGTACGACGTCAGTGGGAGTGGCCGTGACCGTGGCCGTGACCGGCCTCGGGCTCCTCCTCGGCCGGCTTCTCGACGACCAGGGTCTCGGTCGTGAGCAGCAGGGAGGCGATGGAGGCGGCGTTCTCCAGGGCGGAGCGGGTGACCTTGACCGGGTCGATGACGCCGGCCTTGACCAGGTCGCCGTACTCGCCGGTGGCGGCGTTGAAGCCGAAGCCCTTGTCGAGCTCGCTCACCTTGGAGGTGATGACGTAGCCCTCAAGGCCGGCGTTCTCGGCGATCCAGCGCAGCGGCTCGACGACGGCGCGGCGGACGACCGCGACACCGGTGGCCTCGTCGCCGGTCTTGTCGAGGTTGCCGTCCAGGACCTTGGCGGCGTGCACCAGGGCGGAGCCACCACCGGAGACGATGCCCTCCTCGACCGCGGCGCGGGTCGCGGAGATGGCGTCCTCCAGACGGTGCTTGCGCTCCTTGAGCTCCACCTCGGTGGCGGCGCCGACCTTGATCACGCACACGCCGCCGGCCAGCTTCGCGAGGCGCTCCTGGAGCTTCTCGCGGTCCCAGTCGGAGTCCGTGGCCTCGATCTCGGCCTTGATCTGGTTGACGCGGCCCTCGACATCGGCGCTGTTGCCGCCGCCGTCGACGATCGTGGTGTCGTCCTTGGTGATGGTCACGCGGCGCGCGGTGCCGAGCACCTCAAGGCCGGCCTGGTCGAGCTTGAGGCCGACCTCTTCGGCGATGACGGTCGCACCGGTGAGGGTGGCGATGTCCTGCAGCATGGCCTTGCGGCGGTCGCCGAAGCCCGGGGCCTTGACGGCCACGGCGTTGAACGTGCCGCGGATCTTGTTGACGACCAGGGTGGAGAGCGCCTCGCCCTCGACGTCCTCGGCGATGATCAGGAGCGGCTTGGAGGCGCCGGCCTGGATGACCTTCTCCAGGAGCGGCAGCAGGTCCTGGATCGAGGAGATCTTGCCCTGGTTGATCAGGATGTACGGGTCGTCGAGGACGGCCTCCATACGCTCCTGGTCGGTGACCATGTAGTGCGAGAGGTAGCCCTTGTCGAAGGCCATGCCCTCGGTGAACTCAAGCTCCACACCGAAGGTGTTGGACTCCTCGACGGTGATGACACCGTCCTTGCCGACCTTGTCCATGGCCTCGGCGATGAGCTCGCCGATCTGCTTGTCCTGGGCGGACAGCGCGGCGACGGCGGCGATGTCGGTCTTGTCCTCGATCGGACGGGCGGTCGCGAGGAGCTCGTCGGAGACGGCCTTGACCGCGGCGTCGATGCCCTTCTTCAGGGCGGCCGGGGAGGCGCCGGCGGCGACGTTGCGCAGACCCTCGCGGACCAGCGCCTGGGCCAGCACGGTCGCGGTGGTGGTGCCGTCACCCGCGATGTCGTTGGTCTTGGTCGCCACCTCCTTGACGAGCTGGGCGCCCAGGTTCTCGTACGGGTCGTCGAGCTCGACCTCGCGCGCGATGGTGACACCGTCGTTGGTGATGGTGGGGGCGCCGAACTTCTTGTCGATGACGACGTTGCGGCCCTTGGGGCCGATCGTCACCTTCACGGTGTCGGCAAGCTTGTTGACGCCGCGCTCAAGGGCGCGACGGGCGTCCTCGTCGAACTTCAGGATCTTCGCCATGGGAGCGGTTCAGCCCTCTCGAAAACTCGGGTTAATGACACTGCGCCCCTCGCCGCCCGGCAATCAGCGGGGTGACCAGGGGCGCAGCTCTCAAAGCATTCGCTTCGAACTCGAAGTACTCGCGTACTTCGGTGAATTACTTCTCGATGATCGCGAGCACGTCGCGGGCCGAGAGGACGAGGTACTCCTCGCCGTTGTACTTCACCTCGGTGCCGCCGTACTTGCTGTACAGCACGATGTCGCCGGTGCTGACGTCGAGCGGAAGGCGCTCGCCGTTCTCGAAGCGGCCCGGACCCACGGCCAGGACGACGCCCTCCTGGGGCTTCTCCTTGGCGGTGTCCGGAATGACCAGGCCGGAGGCCGTGGTCTGCTCGGCGTCGAGCGGCTGGACCACAATGCGGTCCTCGAGCGGCTTGATGGCAACCTTGGAGCTGGCGGTCGTCACGATCCGGTCTCCCCCTTCGGAGATCTCACGGGGTTAACTGTCTGGGGTGGCGACCAGGTGGATCCGTCGTCGCGGGTGCCGGACCTGCCCGTCGCTACTTGGCACTCTCCGGTGGGGAGTGCCAGAAGCGAGACTAGGACGGTGATTAGCACTCGGTCAAGCGGAGTGCCAATCTGCCACCGTCGCGGCGGACGCTTCCCGGGCCTTTGGCCACCTGTGTGACCCTGGACGGCATGCGCATTCTGGTCGTCGAGGACGAAACCGGGCTCGCCGACTCGCTGCGTCGGGGCATCTCCGCCGAGGGGCACTGGGTCGACGTCGCGCACGACGGCCACCGCGGGCTCGACCTCGCGCTCACCGGCGGGTACGACGCGGTCGTGCTCGACCTGATGCTGCCCGGGCTCAGCGGATACGAGATCTGCCGGCGGATGCGGCGGCTCGGCGACCTCACCCCCGTCCTGATGCTGACCGCCAAGGACGGCGAGTACGACGAGGCCGACGGGCTCGACTCGGGGGCCGACGACTATCTGACCAAGCCCTTCTCGTTCGTGGTGCTGCTCGCCCGCCTCCGGGCGCTCGGCCGGCGGGCGGGAGCCGCGCGCCAGGACACCCTCCAGGCCGGCGACCTCACCCTCGACACGGCCGCCCGGCGCTGCCGGCGCGGCGAGCGGGAGATCGAGCTGACCGCCCGCGAGCTGGCGGTCCTCGCCTGCCTGATGGCCGAGCCGGGCCAGGCCGTCGCCAAGCAGCACATCCTGGACGAGGTCTGGGACAGCACCGCGGGACCGGACGGCGGGATCGATCCGAACATCGTCGAGGTCTATGTCTCTTCGCTCAGGAAGAAGATCGATTCTCCGTTCGGCCGTCGATCGATCCTGACCGTGCACGGGGTCGGTTACCGGATGGCGCCCGATGGGGGCTGAGCCGCCGAAGCTCATGAAATTGCTCCTGCCCCGGACCGTGCGCGGGAAGGTCGCCGCGGCCTCCGCCCTCGCGATGGCGCTGCTGCTCGCCGCGGGCGGGATCTGGCTCTACGTCGTGCTGCGCTCCAACCTCCTCGACAACACCACCGGCCGCACCGAGCTGGCCGCCCGCAAGGTCGCCGCCCAGGTCAACACCGGGACCGTACGCGCGCAGCTGCCGCCGCCGGACGACGGCGTCGACCTCGTCCTCGTGCTCGACGAGCGGGGCCGGATGACCGCCGCCAGCCAGGAGACCGGCGCCGCCGGGGAATTGGCCGATCTGCGCCCGCCGGACGGCCAGGACTCGACCTCGCGGCTCCTGAACGACGCGGGCCGTCACGAGGTCGCCGTCGTCGTACGCGCCCAGATTCCCGGCGGCCCCGCGAGCTACGTGTACGGGATGACCGTGCTCAGCGACGTCGACGACGCGACCGGCGCCATCGGGTGGGCCCTGCTCGCCAGCGCCCCGCCGCTGATCGCGCTCGCCGCCGCCATCGCCTGGGCCGGCACCGGGCTCGCGCTGCGCCCGGTGACCTCGATCCGCACCGAGCTCGCCGAGGTCAGCTCCAGCGAACTGGACCGGCGGGTCCCCGACCCCGGCGGCGCCGACGAGATCGCGCTGCTCGCCCGGACCGTGAACGCCACCCTCGACCGGCTCGAACAGGCCCACGTCCGCCAGCGCGAGTTCGTCGCCGACGCCTCGCACGAGCTGCGCAACCCGATCGCCGCGGTCCGCTCCCGGCTCGAAGTCGCCCTCGCTGCACCGGACTTGGCCTCGGTGCGGGCCGCGCTCGACGACACCGAGCGGCTCCAGCGGATCGCCGCCGACCTGCTGCTCCTGGCCCGCCTCGACGCCCACCCGCAGCCCCTGGCCGAGCCGGTCGACCTGACGCTGCTCGCGGCGGAGGACACCGCGCGCAGGCGGGCCGCCCGGGTCCCGGTCGAGTTGCTCGCGGACGCTCCCGTGCCGGTGCGCGGCGACCCGGCGCAACTGGAGCGGATGCTGGCCAACCTGGTCGACAACGCGGTGCGGCACGCCCGTACCGAAGTGCGGGTGCGGGCCGCCCGGGAGGGCGTGGACGCGATCCTCGAAGTCGCGGACGACGGGCCCGGCATCCCGGCCGCCGACCGGTCGCGGATCTTCGAGCGCTTCGTACGCCTGGACGCCGCCCGCGCCCGGGAGAGCGGCGGCACCGGGCTCGGGCTCGCGATCGCCCGCGAGATCGCGCGGGCACACGGCGGGGAGCTGTCGGCGGGGGCGGGCCCGGGCGCGACGTTCACGGTGCGGCTGCCGGGGCGCCCCTGAAGCAACGGGTTCCCGACAAGAGCGACGGGTCCCTGAAAGAACGGATTCCTGAAAGCGTCTTCAGGACTCTCAGGTTTCCTTCAGCGCCGACGGCCGAGGATCGGTCGGCGTGAGCCACCGTCGAATGAGCCGCAGCCCGATCAACCGCCGTCGCAGGAAGCGTTCCGGCCCGATGCGCCTGGTGCGCGCGCTCGCCCTTGCCGCCGTCGTCCTGGTGCTGTGCGCGCTGGCCGGCGGCTGGTACCTGTACCGCGATCTGGCCGGGAGCATCGGCACCTCGCACGCGCTCGGCGACAACGCGCCGAAGTCCGTGGGCGGGGACACCAACATCCTGCTGATGGGCCTGGACAGCCGCAAGGACCAGAACGGCGACGACCTGCCGCCCGAGGTCCTCGACAAGCTGCACGCGGGCAGTTCCGACATCGGCGGCTACAACACCAACACCCTGATCCTCCTGCACGTGCCGGCCGACGGCAGCAAGGCGAAGGCGTTCTCGGTGCCCCGCGACGACCTGGTCGACATTCCGGGCCACGGCCAGGACAAGATCAAGAAGGCGTACGGCCTGGAGAAGGCCCGCACCGAGGAGAAGCTGGCCGCGCAGGGCGTCACCGACCGGGGCAAGCTGGAGACGGCGGGCCGCGAGGCGGGCCGCCGGGCCGAGATCGAGACCGTGCGCAACTTCCTCGGCGTGCCCATCGACCACTTCGCCGAGGTCAATCTCGCCGGGTTCTACCACCTGGCCGACGCCCTGGACGGAGTGACGGTCTGCCTGAAACATCCCGTGAAGGACAAGTACTCGGGCGCCGACTTCCCGGCCGGGAAGCAGACCCTGAACGGGCAGCAGTCCCTCGCGTTCGTGCGGCAGCGGCACGGGCTCGACGGCGGCGACCTGGACCGTACGCGCCGCCAGCAGGCGTTCCTCGCCTCGGCGACGCAGAAGCTCGCCTCGGCCGGCACCTTCACCGACCCGGTCCGCCTGCTCAACCTGCTGAACGTGGCCAAGCAGGACCTCGTCACCGACAAGGGCTGGGACCTGATGTCGTTCCTCAAGCAGGCCAAGAACGTATCGGGCGGGAATGTGGCATTCGCGACACTTCCGATCGAGCGATTCGCCAAACACCGGGGCGAAGACGTCAATATCGTCGATCCGGTGAAGATCAAGCAGATAGTCGCAGAACAGACCAATCCGGTTCATTCGACGCCGCCCACCACGCCCGGGGGCTCCCCGGCGCCGGCTCCGAGCAAGGCGCCCCCGGCGCCCTCGCCCCCGGTCATCGACGGCGGCGGCATCCCGTGCGTCGACTGATCCGGGCCGGCGCCCCCGGTCCTGTCGCGGCCCGGCGCCGCCGCTCCGAGGCGCTGCTCCTGCTGCTCGTCGTCGCCGTGACCACGTTCGGCCACGCGGCGGCCGCGATGGCCATGACGGGCCAACTCCCGCGCGCCACCTACGAGTTCGCGATCAGCATGGCACTGATCGCGCTCGCCGGGCACCTCACGGTGCGCCGGTACGCCGCGTACGCCGACCCGTTGATCCTGCCGCTCGCCCTGCTCCTTTCGGGCCTCGGCCTGGTGCTGCTCTACCGGCTCGACCCCACGTACGCGCACAAGTTCAAGGCGGAGGCCACCGCCTCGGGCCAGCTCATCTGGACGGTCATCGGCTTCGCGGTCGCGCTCGCCACCCTGGCCGTGCTGCGCGACCACCGCCGCCTCCAGCGCTACATCTACCTCTGCATGGCCGCGGCGCTCGTGCTGCTCATGGCCCCGGCGTTCTTTCCCGGCGACACCTACGGCGCCAAGCGCTGGATCTTCATCGGCCCGTTCTCGCTGCAGCCCGGCGAATTCGTCAAGATCATGATCGCGGTGTTCTTCGCGGGCTACCTCGTCGTCCACAAGGACTCGCTCGCGCTCACCGGCCGCAAGGTGCTCGGGGTCCGGCTGCCGCCCGGCCGCCAGCTCGCACCCATCCTGACCATCTGGGTGGTGAGCCTGCTCGTCCTGGTCTTCGAGCGCGACCTCGGCACCTCGCTGATCTTCTTCGGCCTGTTCGTGGTGATGCTGTACGTCGCCACCCAGCGCACCAGCTGGATCCTGACCGGCATCGTGATGGCGGCGGCCGGGGCGTTCGTCGTCGGCTCGACCGAGCCGCACGTCAAGGGCCGCATCGTCGCCTGGCTGCACCCCTTCGACATCTATCTGCCGCCCGAGCGGCGCCCGCCGGGCCTCATCTCCGACCAGGCGGCCCAGGCCCTGTTCAGCTTCGGCAGCGGCGGCATGACCGGCACCGGCCTCGGCCGCGGCCACCCCGAACTCGTGGGCTTCGCGGGCCGCAGCGACTTCATCCTGACCACGGTCGGCGAGGAGCTCGGCCTGGCCGGGATGATGGCGGTCCTCGCCCTGTACGCGCTCCTTGTGCAGCGGGGCCTGCGCGCCGCGCTCGCCGCGCACGACGGCTTCGGCAAGCTGCTCGCGACCGGCCTCGCGGCGGCCCTCGCGCTCCAGGTGTTCGTGGTCGCGGGCGGAGTGACCGGCCTGATCCCGCTGACCGGCAAGGCGCTGCCGTTCCTCGCCAAGGGCGGCTCGTCGCTGGTCGCGAACTGGCTGATGATCGCGCTGCTCATCCGGATCAGCGACAGCGGCGAACGTCAGCGGGAAGCTGAACTGGGCTCATTTGAGGGAGAGTTGGAGCTCGACCCGCTGAGGATGAGCGCTCAGCGGTAGGTACTCGGAGGTAGGCACTCAGCGATCGGCGCTCAGAGGTAGTCCTCAAGCCGCCCCACCGCGAATCCCTGCGCCTGGACCTCGTCGAGCAGCCGCGCGGTCAGCCGGGTCGCGCTGATGCCGCTCTCGCCGGCGCCGAGGGCGCGCAGGGGCTCGACGCGGTCGTAGCCGGGTGCGGCCACACTGTCGGTGAGGAACAGGGCGACCGGGAGCTTGAGGTCGCGGACCATGCGGGGGAAGCCGGGGTCGGTGCCGGGCCCGTCGTCGAAGGTCAGGAAGACCACCTTCGCGCCGTGCAGCGGGACCCGGTCGACGACGTAGGGCAGGGCCGGGCGGACGGCGGGCGGGCGCGGGGCCGGCTCCAGCGGCGCGGCCAGGCCCCAGCGCCGGGCGGCGACCACCCGCGCGTCGGGTCCGGCGCGCGGCACCACCTTCCGCGCGGCCCTGCGCCCGAGCCGCTCGAACGGGGCGGCGGGCTCGGTCGGCTCGGTACACCCGGCCAGCGGGCTTAGCAGCGCACCGGCGGCGAGCAGCCCGGCCAGAGCAGCCCGGAGCCGGTGCGCGCGCTTCACCGCGGCTCCCCGGGACCGGTCACACGTAGTCCTCCAGACGGGCCACGGCGTATCCCTTGTCGGTGATCACCTTCATCACCTGCCGGATCATGTCGGGCATGGTGCCGTTCCAGTCCTGGCGGCCGCGGAAGTGGGTCAGGATGATGTCGCCGGGGTGCAGGTCGCGGTCCCACTCGCGCCATTCCATGTGGTCGGTGAAGGCCTCGGCGGCCCACAGCGGCGCGGCCTTGATGCCGCAGGACTGAGCGGCCTTGAGGGTGTCCTCGTTGTAGTTGCCGTACGGCGGCCGGAACAGCCGGGGCCGCACGCCCGCCCACTGGCCGATCTTGTCCTGCTGGTCGCAGATCTCGTGCCGCTGCTCGTCGTAGGAGAGCGCGGGCATGTAGCGGTGGTTGAGGGTGTGGTTGTTGAGGGTGACCCCGAGGCCCTGCATCTTCTTGAAGTACTCGTGGTCGTCCTTGACCAGGTAGTCGCTGAGGAACGCGCTGTAGGGGATGCGGAGTTCCTGCATCATCTTCAGGAAGGTGGGGTCCTTCTCGGCGCCGTCGTCGATCGTCAGGAAGACGATCCGGTCCTTGGTGGGGACGGTGGTGAAGACCGGCGGCAGCGAGTCGCCGCCGTCCGTCTCGAAGCCGGGGCGGTTGGTGATCCTCGGCTTGACGTTGGGCGGCGGGGGCGCGAGCAGCGGCGGCTTGGCGAGCCCCCACTTCTTGACGGCCGCGAGCCGGGCCGTCTCGGCCTGCTTGAGCTGGTCGGAGTAGCCGGCGAGGGCTCCGGCGGGGCCCTTCTTGGCGGCCTCGGCGCCGGGGCGTCCGGTCCCGCCGTCCTCGGCTGTGCAGCCGGAGGCGAGCAGCGCGGCGCCGAGCCCGAGGACGAGACAGGCGATCTTCGTCCGGGATTTTCCCTTTTGTCGTACTAGTTGCATGGCGCCGCATCCTGTCAGGCGCGGGCCCTGCGGGCCGTACGACACCGCCGCCGGCGGCCGCACCATCGCCCGCCTGGCCCACAGCGGGGCGGCGGCTGAACGACAATGACGGGGTGAACGACCTCGACACCTTCTCCCTCCTGCTCACCGACGAGGGCCGCGCCCTGCTCGCGTCGCTGCGGGATTACGACCCCTCCCAGGAGCTGGCGGTCGCCACCCGGCTGCGCCGCGAGCACGACGCGGGCCTGGTGTCGGCAGCGCTCGGACAGGCGCGGCTGCGGCAGCGGGCGGTGGCGAAGTTCGGCGCGGCGGACGCCCACCGGATGTTCTTCACGCCGAACGGCGTCGAGCAGTCGACCCGCACCTCGGTCGCCACCCACCGCGCGGAGGCCTTCGCCGCCCACGGCGTACGCAGCGTGGCGGACCTGTGCTGCGGCATCGGCAGCGACGCGCTGGCCCTCGCGCGGGCCGGGATCTCGGTGCTCGCGGTCGACCGCGACCCCCTGACGGCGGCGGTGGCCCGCGCCAACGCCGAGGCGCTGGGCCTCGCGGACCTGATCGAGGTGCGCTGCGCGGACGTGACGGACATCGACACGACGCCGTACGACGCGGTCTTCGTGGACCCGGCGAGGCGAGGCGGCCGCGGCCGCATCTTCGACCCGGAGGCATACTCACCACCCCTGTCGTGGGCGATTTCGGCGGCCGTCGGGGCCCCCTTCGCCGCGCTGAAGATCGCCCCCGGCATCCCGCACGAGGCGATCCCGCCGCAGGCCGAGGCGGAGTGGATCTCGGACGGGGGCGACGTGAAGGAAGCGGTCCTGTGGTTCGGCACCGGGGTCACCCCGGGCGCCTTCCGCGCCACCGTGCTGCCGGCGGCCGCCGCGCTGTGGACTTCGGCCCCGCTCGCCGCGCCGCCGGTGGGCCCGGTCGGCCGCTACCTGTACGAGCCGGACGGCGCGGTCATCCGCGCGCACCTGGTCGCCGAGATCGTCGAGCGGTGCGGGGGCCGTCTGATCGACGAGACGATCGCGTACGTGACGAGCGACGAGCCGTACGCGTCCCCGTACACCTCGGCGTACGAGATCACCGACCAACTCCCTTTCAACA
Source organism: Streptomyces sp. WM6378 (assembly GCF_001279695.1). Lineage (GTDB taxonomy): Bacteria > Actinomycetota > Actinomycetes > Streptomycetales > Streptomycetaceae > Streptomyces. Next base: position 56,542 of record NZ_LGDD01000292.1, on the reverse strand, counting down.
TGAAGAAGTTGAAGGCGTTGTTGCGGGAGCGGGGGGTGGGGGTCCTGACGGTGAAGAAGCGGGGGTCCGCGGTGGAGCCGGAGGAGGTGCGGCGCAAGGTGAAGCCCTCGGGGCCGAATGCGGCGACGGTCTTCCTGACGAGGGTGGCGGGGGCGCCGACGATGCTGATCGGAACGCCTGTGCCACGCCCCACCCCGCCCCTCCCCTAGACCCTCCGGGGGGTGTCGTTCGGCTGCGGCCCGGTGGTCGTCCCCTGGGGCTCCGCCCCAGACCCCGTTCGCGCCTCAAGGTCACTCGTCCTCAATCTCCCCCAAGGCCTCAAGGGCCAGGGGGGACCCCCATGACGGGCTGAAATGCCCGGTGCGGGCCAGCACCGACCCTGCCAGGGGCGCGGGGCTGTGACATCGTGCGGCTCCGCCGCATGGGCGCGGGGAACTGCGCAAACCAGCCGCAGCCCGCCGCACCGCATCAACCCGCCCCGCGCAACGCCTAGTTGAGGTCGGTCAGTTCGTCCGCGTAGACCCGGGACAGGGGCTGGGGGCCCACGTACTGCTGGCAGTTGCACTGGGCCGACTCGAAGCGGAGCGGCTTCTTGTTCTCGTCCCAGGCGACCGGAACCTCGACCCGCTCATGGCACTTGCCCGCCTTGTCGTGCTTGGCCAAGTGGTGCGTACACCCGCACACCGGTTCCGGTGCCTTGTGCGCGGCCTCCACGGCGAGGCGTTCCTGCTTGGCCACCTCAAGCCGCTCCATCTTGCGCTCGTGCCGGGTGCGCAGCGCGGTCCGGGCGTTGTCTATCGCCCAGCCGAACCCGCCCATCCAGAAAACGATCAGAATCCACCAGTACCAGGCCATTGCGGCCGTCCTTCCCCCGGGATGTGTCACCGCATCGCGCTGCGGCACCCCAAGGATAGGCCCGGGGTCAGCGCGATGCCCCGGGGCCCAGGGAGCGCAGCACCCAGCGCCGGTGCGCGGCCGCCTTCACGACGCCGACCAGGCCGGTCAGCCAGCAGATGAGGCCGAGCCCCATGCCGTAGACGACGAGCGCGTACGTGTCGTGGCCCGGGTCGGCGGTCGCGGGCAGCACCAGGCACACGGCGAGGCCGCCCGCGCACAGCAGCACCGAGGGAACCAGCCAGGCCAGGCTCAGGCCGGGCCTGCGCAGGTTCCGGTCGAGCACGGGATCGCGGTCCAACTCGGCCCACTGGCGCAGGAGTTCACGGATCCGGCGGTCCTTGCGCAGCCCGAACCCGACGGCGAGCCCGGTCGGGATCATCACGCCGAGGCCGAGCAGCAGGAACACCCCGCCGACGATCGCGGTGAGGACGTCGGTGAGCGAGGTGAGCGCGGTGCCGACCAGCGACCAGCCGAGCGCGAAGAGCGCCGCCCACAGCCAGTGCAGCCCGAGCCGCCCCACCCCCAAGTACCCCTTGACCAGCGCCTCCAGGACCCGCGCCCGGTCGGCGAGCAGTGCGTTGCGGTCGGGCCAGGCGCGTATCTCGACCGGGGGCGGCGAGGGCGGAAGCGGCGAACGGGGCGACATGCGCCAGAGATTATCGGGGGCGGCCCCGAGGCCGGACCCCACCCCGCGCCATGTTCACAACAGCTGGCCGGTATGCGGCCCCTCGGGCTTCAGCCGCGTTCGAGCGGGTTCGCCACGACGCGGTCCGGCCAGTCGCCCGCCACCAGACCGGCCGCCGCACAGTCCGGCTTGCGCGCCGCCTGGTCCCGGAACAGCCCGACGAAGGCCGCGCCGAACCCCACCCGCGGATACTCCCGCAGCAGTTCGGCCCGGAACTCCGTGCCGAACGCGTCGAGGGTGCCGCCGGACACGTCGGCGGTCGTGCCGATCTGGAGGAGGTGGCTCTCCACGTCCTGCGCCGCGGGAACGTCGTCCCGCATGTGCAGCACGATGATCTCGGCCGCCCGGTCCCGCCGCGCCGCGTCCCAGCCGAGCCCGGCCGTGAACACCCGGGCGAGATGGCCGCCGGCCTCCTCGAAGGGCAGCCGGTGGCTGTCGAAGGGGTCGGTCAGCGCGAGGTCGTGCAGTAGCGCGGAGACGTACAACAGCTCGGCGTCAAAGGCCAGTTGGCGCTCCTGCGCGTACGCGGCGCCGAAGACGTAGGCCCGTACGGAGTGGTGGTACAGCGCCTCGTCGGCGTACTCGGCACACACCGCTCGCGCGGCTTCGCAGGCCCGGCCTCCCGGCATGGCCACCCCGGCGATCCGTGTGCTGAACCCGGTCATGATCCCCTCCCCGCACGGGCCCCGCACCCGCGACGCCCTCAGAGTAAGCCGCAGGTGAAGCGGGTGCGGACGGGGGTCTCAACCGTCGAGACGCTCCTTAGGCCATGCCTTACGCGTCCCGCATCGCCTGGAGGTCGAGCTTCTTCATGCCCATGACCGCCGCCATGACCCGGTCGGACTTCTCCGCGCCCCGGCCGAGCAGCTCGGGCAGTTCGGCGGGGACGATCTGCCAGGACAGGCCGTACTTGTCCTTCAGCCAGCCGCACGGCCCCTCTTCGCCGCCGTCGGAGAGCTTCGTCCAGAACGTGTCGATCTCCTCCTGGCTTTCGCAGGCCACCGAGAGCGAGATCGCCTCGGTGAAGGAGAACTGCGGGCCCCCGTTGAGGGCGGTGAACCTCTGGCCCGCGAGCTGGAAGTCGACCGTCATGACCGAGCCCGGCTCGCCCGGCGCCGACGCGGTGTAGCGGGTGATCCCCACGATCTTCGAGTCGCCGCCGAAGATCGAGACGTAGTGGTTGGCGGCTTCCTCGGCCTGGCTGTCGAACCAGAGGAAGGTGGTGATCTTCTGAGTGAGCTTCGCGGACATCCTCGGCCTCCTTGGTGTTGCCCGGCCCCTATGGGCGGCATCAACAGGTAGACCGGCCCCGCGCGCGAATCTCATCGCCGTACGTCCCGGAAAATCGCCGCCTCCTCGCGGCCCGGCCGTACCAGCAGAGCACCGCGGCCGCCGGGCGGCAACATTTCCCGAGGGGCCGGGGCCTGGGCCCCGGCCGCGCCGGACAGGACTTGGCCCTAGCCCTCGGCGATCTCCCGCACCTCCGAGGTGACGTCCCACTCCGTCTCGTGGACCTGGAGGAAGCGCTTGGTCCACTCGATCGCCTCGGCCTTGTCCTTGGCCTGGATGATCGCGTAGCCGCCCACGACCTCCTTGGACTCGGTGAACGGGCCGTCGGTGACGGTCAGTTGGCCGCCGTTCCAGCGGACCCGGGTGCCCTCGGCGGTGGGGGTGAGCCCGGCGGTGTCGAGCAGGACCCCGGCCTTGGTCATCTCCTCGATCAGGTTGCCCATCCGCTCCATGAGCTCGGGGCTGGGGCCGCCCGCGGGGGCGTTGTTCTCGTCGATGCGGACCATCGTCAGATAGCGCGGCATGATCGTCTCCGTTGTCCGTGGATCCCGTTTCCGCGGGTTCCGTGCGGGGCGGGGATGGTTTCCCCGCCTCTCACTCATACGTCGAACGGGAGACGGCCCGATCGACACCGTCCCGGAAGTCCGCCGGATTTTTTTCCGGAGCCGGTCGGAAGCCGGTCAGGCGCTGGTCAGAACGACGAGCTGCTGGGTCGCCCGGGTCATCGCCACATAGCGGTCGACCGCCCCCTCGATGCCCTCGCCGAACTCCGCCGGGTCGACGAGCACCACCAGGTCGAATTCCAGCCCCTTCGACAGCTCCGGCGTCAGCGACCGGACCCGGGACGTGGCCCGGAAGCCGGGCGCCCCGATGACGCAGGCGATCCCGTCGGCGTGCTCGGAGAGCCAGCGCTCCAGGACCGCGTCGAGGTCCGCGACGGATCCGTGGACCACCGGGACGCCGCTGCTGCGGATGGACGTCGGCACGTTGGCGTCCGGGAGCGCGTCCCGGATGACCGGCTCGGCCTCGGCCATGACCTCTTCCGGCGTGCGGTAGTTGATGCTGAGCGAGGCCACGTCGTTCCGGTCGAGCCCAATCCGCTCCAGGCGTTCCTGCCACGACTCGGTGAAGCCGTGCCGGGCCTGCGCGCGGTCCCCGACGATGGTGAAGCTGCGGGACGGGCAGCGAAGGAGCAGCATCTGCCACTCCGCGTCGGTCAGTTCCTGGGCCTCGTCCACGACGATGTGCGCGAACGGTCCGGCCAGGAGGTCCGGTTCGGCGGTGGGCAGGGCGCTCTCGTCGATCAGGGTGTCCTGGAGGTCCTTTCCGCGCAGCATGCGCAGCGCGCCTTCGCTCTCGTCGCCGGCCGAGTTGAAGTTGGAGGCCGAGATGATCTCGTCGATGACGCCGGCCATGCGCTCGCGTTCGGCGGCGACCACGGCGTCGTGCTGCCGCTTGCGCCGTTCCGCCTCCCGGTCGCCGAGCCGCAGCCGTGCCGCGTCCAGGAGTGGCAGGTCGGACACGGTCCAGGCCTTGGCGTCCGCGCGCCGCAGCCTGCGTACGTCGTCGGGGGCGAGCCAGGGCGCGCACATCCGCAGGTAGGCGGGCACCGACCACAGGTCGCCGACGACATCGGCCGCGTCAAGCAGGGGCCACGCGTCGTTGAGGGTCTCGGCCAGCTCCCGGTCCTGGAGCACCGCTTTGCGGAACTCCTCGGGCGTGACGTCGTCGCCGTCGCGCTTGTCGAACAGGATCGAGACCAGCGCCTCCCGGACCAGCTCGCGGCCCTCGTTGTGCGGGGTGCCAGGACCAGGCGCGTCGAATGCCTCGGCCCAGTCGTCGGCGGTCAGCCGGACGTCGGACCAGGGGGTCGTGACGGTCATGCCCCGGGTGGGCGGGTCCTCGTAGAACCGGACGGCCGTCTCGATCGCCCGCACCATGTCGGCGGACGACTTCAGGCGGGCCACGTCCGGGTCGCTCTCGTCCTTCGCCGCGGCCCCCTCGGCGACGAGGTCCCGCAGGATGCAGGTCTGCACGCCCTCTTCACCGAGGCTGGGCAGGACGTCGGCGACGTAGTCCAGGTACGGCCGGTGCGGGCCGACGAACAGGACGCCGCCGCGGCGGTGGCCCAGGCGCGGGTCGGAGTACAGCAGGTAGGCGGAGCGGTGCAGGGCGACGACGGTCTTGCCCGTACCGGGGCCGCCGTCGACGACGAGGGCGCCGCGCGAGCCCGCCCGGATGATGGCGTCCTGGTCGGACTGGATGGTGGAGAGTACGTCGCGCATCCGGGCCGAGCGGTTGGTGCCGAGGCTCGCGATGAACGCGGACTGGTCGTCGAGGGCCGCGTGCCCTTCGAGCCCGTCGGCGCTGAACACCTCGTCCCAGTAGTCGCTGATCCGGCCGCGGGTCCAGCGGTAGCGGCGGCGGCTCGCCAGGCCCATCGGCTCGGCGTGGGTGGCCGCGAAGAACGGCTCGGCCGCGGGGGAACGCCAGTCGAGCAGCAGCCGGCGGCCCTCGCTGTCGGTGAGGCCGAGCCGTCCGACGTAGAGGGGTTCGGAGTCGTCCGCGCCGACGATGCGGCCGAGGCACAGGTCGAGGCCGAAGCGGCGCAGCGCGCGAAGGCGGCCGGTCACGTGGTGGACCTCGACGTCCCGGTCCATCACGGCCCGGCCGACGCCGCCGGGCGCCTTGCGCAGGGTGTCGAGGCGGTCGGACAGCTCGGCGATCGTCTGCTCAAGGCTCTCCGCGATGGCGGCGAAGTGCCGCTCGTCGTCGCCGATCAGGGTCGGATCGGCCTTGGCGGCAAGGCGGTCGGGAAGGTCGAAGGCGCTCGTGGTCAGGTTGTCCATGCCATCAGCTCCGCACAGCACACGCACTGAGTGAATCTCCCGTTTCCGCAGGTAGGGGACCTAGGCGAGAGATTGTGCGGCACGATGGGGGCCTTGCCGCAAGCCCCCCGGTGCGCTATATCTTGAGAGTGGCAGGGAGAGTAATTACTCCTTGCCTTCTTCTTTTGTGCTGTCCGCTGATGGACGCGGCGTGCTGTTCACTGATGGATGGTGCGGCGCGTGCCGATGGACGCGGCGTCGGCCACGCACCCCGTGGCCCTAGACGTAGTCCTCCAAGCGGGCCACCGTGAAGCCCTGTTCCTGGATGTGGCGGAGCATGTTCGCGGTCATCTCCGTCATGGACGTGCCCTTGAGCTCCTTGGGGCCGCGGAAGTGCGCCAGGATGATGTCGCCCGGGTGCAGCTTCTTGTCACCGCGCTGGTACTGCATGTTCGTGATCTGCATCGACTCGCGCCACAGCACGATCGCCTGGAGGTCGCAGGACTTGGCGGCGGACCGGGTGTTCTCGTTCCAGTTGCCGTACGGGGGCCGGAAGAGCCGGGGCGCCTTGCCGTACTCCTTGCCCAGCTTCTTCTCCTGGGTGCATATCTCGTTCTTCTGCGCGGCCTCGCCCAGCGTGCGCAGGTTGGGGTGCGAGAGCGTGTGGTTCTCGATGGAGTTGCCGAGCTCCTGGAGCGGTTTGAAGTACCCGTAGTCGTTGCGGATGATGTCGTCGGTCAGGAACATCGTGAAGGGGATCTTCAGGTCCTTCATCATCTCGACGAACTTGGGGTCCTTCTCGGCCCCGTCGTCGAACGTCACGAAGACGATCTTGTCCTTGGTGGGGATGTCGCTCACCACCGGCACCTCGCCGGGCTTCGCCTTGACCGGCTTCTCGGCCGGGGGCGCGGGCGGCGCCGCGAACGGCTTGAGCCCCCACTTGCGGTACGCGGCCTCGGCTCCGGCCGCGTCCGCGCTCGGGGACGCCGTACCGCCGTCGTTCGCGGACGGCGCGGACGCGGAGGGCGTGCTGCCCGATCCACCGCCCGACGAGCAGCCCGCGACCATCAGAAGTCCGAAGACGGCCGCACCGACCGCCTTCTTGCGCACGAGCCAGCCCATGTTCAATTACCCGTCCGTTTCGGCCATCACCTGCTCATAGATTGATGCCGAAAACGGTTGCGAGGTTGCCTTGCGCGATCAGGAAGTGGCACGCGCCGCCCGGGGCGGCCGGCTCAGCCGACCGCCTCGAAGCGCCAGCGGTGCACCGGCCTGGCCACCAACTCCCCGTCGGGATCCGGTAGTTCGGGCAGTTCGGCCTCGTAGGGCGCGTCCCACCAGGTGATCACGAGGACCCGGTCGCCGGGCGCGCACAGGACCTCGCGGCGCAGCGGCGAACCGGCCACACCCCGCTCCCGCACCCAGGCGAGGAGCTCGGCGCCGCGGCCCTCGACCGCCCGGGCCTCCCACATCAGCGCGACGGTCATGAGTACAGGTTCTTCTTGCTGACCTCGTGCACGTGGTCGTGGGAGTGCGCGTGCGCCTCGCCCGGTACGTGCGGCTCGGTCACCGGCAGCGAGGAGTCCGCCGAGAGGTCGAGGTCGGAGGCGGGCCGGTTCCGGGCCACCATCTCCGCGCCGAGGGCCGCGACCATGGCGCCGTTGTCCGTGCAGAGGCCGGGCCGCGGCACCCGCAGCCGGATCCCGGCCCGCTCGCAGCGCTCCTGGGCGAGCGCGCGGAGCCGGGAGTTGGCGGCGACGCCGCCGCCGATCATCAGGTGGTCGACGCCCTCGTCCTTGCAGGCCCGTACGGCCTTGCGGGTCAGCACGTCCACCACGGCCTCCTGGAAGGACGCGGCGACGTCGCGCACCGGGACCTCCTCGCCGGCGTTGCGCTTGGCCTCGATCCAGCGGGCCACGGCGGTCTTCAGGCCGGAGAAGGAGAAGTCGTACGCCGGGTCGCGCGAGCCGGTCAGGCCGCGCGGGAACGCGATCGCCTTCGGGTCGCCCTCCTTGGCGAGCCTGTCGATGACCGGGCCGCCGGGGAAACCGAGGTCGAGGACCCGGGCGATCTTGTCGAAGGCCTCGCCCGCCGCGTCGTCGATGGTGGCGCCCATGGGGCGGACGTCGGCGGTGATGTCGGGGGCGAGCAGCAGCGAGGAGTGGCCGCCGGAGACGAGCAGCGCCATCGTCGGCTCGGGCAGCGGCCCGTGCTCCAGCTGGTCGACGCAGATGTGCGAGGCGAGGTGGTTGACCCCGTACAGCGGCTTGTTCAGGGCGTACGCGTACGCCTTGGCGGCCGAGACGCCCACGAGCAGCGCGCCCGCGAGGCCGGGGCCCGCGGTGACCGCGATGCCGTCGAGGTCCTTCGCGGAGATCCCGGCGGTCTTCAGGGCGCGCTCGATGGTCGGCACCATCGCTTCGAGGTGGGCCCGCGACGCGAACTCGGGGACCACGCCACCGAACCGGGCGTGCGTGTCCACGCTGGAGGCGATGGCGTCGGCGAGCAGCGTCGTACCGCGCACGATGCCGACGCCGGTCTCGTCGCAGGAGGTCTCGATGCCCAGTACGAGCGGTTCGTCAGCCATCAGTCAGTCTCTTCTGTTCCTTGGACGTGTTCCTGGACGTTCAGCCGCATCACGAGCGCGTCGACGTTGCCCGGCTGGTAGTAGCCGCGTCTGAAGCCGATGGGCTCGAAGCCGAAGCGCTCGTAGAGCTTCTGGGCCCGGGTGTTGTCCACGCGCACTTCGAGCAGGACCTCGTCGCACTCGAAGGCGGTGGCGTGCTTGAGCAGATCGGTCAGGAGGCGGGCGCCGAGCCCGGTGCCCCACTGGTCGCGGGCGGCGGCGATGGTCTGCACGTCGGCGAGGCCGCCGGCCGCGGCGAGCCCGGCGTACCCCACGAGCCGCCCCTGCGGGTCCTCGGCGACCACGTAGTGGCGGGTGGCTCCGGGCCCGCGCGCGTGCGCGAGCTCGGACCAGAACATTCCCGCCGACCAGGCGTCCTCGGGGAACAGCTCGTGTTCGAGGTCGAGTACGGGCGCGATGTCCCACCAGCGCATCTCGCGCAGTACGGCTTGGGTCACTTGGGGGTGACCACCTTGTAGTTCTTGGGCACCTGCGCGTCCGGGCGGCGCAGGTACAGCGGCGTCGGCGGCAGGAAGGCCGAGCCCTCGGCGAGCTTCTCGGCGGCGAGGGCGGCGAGCGCGCCCGCCGACTGGTACTCGGGGCCTCGCGCGTCGGGGAAGGAGTCCGGGTAGAGCAGGGCGCCGGCGCCGACGACGGGCAGGCCGCTCAGCTCGTCCGCGATGTCGGCGGGCCGGTCGACGCCGGGCTCACCCGCGCGCGTACGGAAGTCGTCGTACTTGGCCCAGTAGACCTCCTTGCGGCGGGCGTCCGTCGCCACCGCGAAGGGGCCCTCGATGCCCGAGGCGTAGGCGAGGCCGTCCAGGGTGCACAGGCCGTGGACGGGGACGCCGAGCACCGAGCCGAAGGTCGCGGCGGTGACCAGGCCGACGCGGAGGCCGGTGTAGGGGCCGGGACCCACGCCGACGACCAGGTCCGTCACGGCGTCGAGTTTCAGGCCGGCCTCGGCGAGCACCCGGTCGACGGCGGGCAGCAGGAGCTCCCCGTGCCTGCGGGCGTCGACCTGACTGGACTCGGCGACGACGGCGGTGCCGTCGTGCAGGGCGACGGTGACGGCTGGGGTGGCGGTATCAACGGCGAGCAAGAGCACGCGAACAGCCTACGACCCCGGCGGCGGGGGCACGGCGTCCTGCCCAAGCCGTCACCTACTGCTACCGTCAGCCGCAGGTATGACCGTAGGCATGCACGTACGTACGAAAGGGGAAGCCCAGGTGGCAAGGAGCAGCACGGGGTTCGTGGCCGGGCTGACCGCGGCCGCTCTCGCGGTGGTCGGCTTCCTCGCCTACCAGGCCTCGGCGAGCGCGCCCCCGCGGGCCGCGCTCGCGGCGCCCGGCACGAGCGCGTCCCCGTCCGGCACGCCGTCGAACGCGCCCCCCGCCGGCTCCCCCGCCAACAAGCCCGACCTCACGGTGCCGGCGAACTCCGGCACCGGTGTCCGTGTCGTGTACGCGCTCGGCGCGAAGCGGGTGTGGCTGGTAGGGGTGACGAAGACGCCCAAGACCTTCGCGGTCGTACCGTCCACCATCAACCCGAAGCCCGGCACCTACTCCGTGCTCTCGCGCACCGGCGGCAAGATCACCGGCTCGGACGGGGTGATGGTCGAGCACGTCGTGCGGTTCGCCATCACCGAGAACGTGACGATCGGCTTCAGCTCGGCGGTGGACGGCTCGATGACGAGCCCCAAGACGGACAAGAAGGCCGGCGGGATCCGCATGACGCGGACGGACGGCAACGCGATGTGGGCGTTCGCGACCCGCAACTCGAAGGTCGTCGTCGTCCCGTAAACAGCCGGCGCCCCACCCGACGAACACCCGACGAACACCCGATAGGACTAAGCGGCGTCCTTGCGCGCGTCACCCTCGTCGGCCGCCGGGGCGCTCTCGCGCGGCGGGGTCGAGACGGCGGTGGCCGCGGCGCACGAGGCGAGCAGATCGTGTATCGACACCCCGAGCGGCACCGGGACGCCCCGCGGGGCCTGCGGCTTCGCTTCGCGTTCCGGCACGGTCATGGCGGCCTCCTGGGGCTGCGGAAGAAGGCGCGGTTAGGTAAACCTAACCAGGTCTCTGTCTCCATGTCACCATGCCCGGTGCAGCCGGCGCAACACTTTGCCGACGTCTTGTCGGAATGTACGGCCCCCTCCAGCCGCACCCGGCCGCGGCCTCAGAGACCCTCCACCCCGGCGCCGGTCCAGCGGGGCCCGATTCCGGTGACGGTGACGATCCTGCGGTCGTCGTCGGTCTCGCCCACGACCCGGTCGATCAGGACTTGGAGCCGGTCGTCGGACAGCTCCTCGACCTTGCCCTCGCCCCACTCGACGACCACCACGGACTCGGGCAGCGACACGTCGAGGTCGAGGTCCTCCATCTCGTCGAGCCCGCCGCCGAGCCGGTACGCGTCCACGTGCACCAGGGCGGGCCCGCCGGTCAACGAGGGGTGGACGCGGGCGATGACGAAGGTGGGGGACGTCACGGCGCCGCGCACGCCGAGGCCCTCGCCGAGGCCGCGGGTGAGGGTCGTCTTGCCGGCGCCGAGCTCCCCGGTGAGCATCACGAGGTCGCCGGGGCGGAGCAGTTTGGCGATGCGGCGGCCCAACTCCTGCATTTCGGAAGGGGAGTTGAGGGTCATGCGGGTGCCGGCGTCAGCCGCCGGGCTGCTGTGCGGTGCTTCCATACGTCCCAACGTTAGCGGCCTGCGGCACCGCGCCGACCCGGGCCAGGAGGTCCGCGAGGCGGTCGGTGACCGTCTCGGGGTGCTCCAGCATCACCAGGTGCCCGCCGTCCGGCACGATGACCAGCTCCGCGTCGGGCAGCAGATCGGCGATGGCCTCGCTGTGCGAGCTGGGCGTGACCAGGTCGCGGTCGCCGGCCAGGACCAGGACGGGGACCTCCGCGAAGATCGCCAGGGCCGCCGTCTTGTCGTGCTCGGAGAAGGCCGGGTAGAACTCCGCGACCACGTCGATGGGGGTGCCCTCGATCATCCGCTCGGCGAACCGGGCCACCGCCGGGTCGACGTCCTTGGAGGAGAACGAGTAGCGCTTGATCATGCCCGCGAACAGGTCGGCCGTCGCCCGCCGTCCCCGCTCCACCAGCTCGGCCTGCGAGCCCAGCGCCTTGAGCACGCCCGGCAGCACCCGGCGCACCGCGTTGACCCCGGCCACCGGAAGGCCGTAGTTGACCTCGCCGAGCTTGCCCGAGGACGTACCGACGAAGCCGACGCCGACCACCCGGTCCCGGATCAGTTCGGGGTACTGGTCGGCCAGGGCCATGATCGTCATGCCGCCCATGGAATGGCCCACCAGGACGAGCGGGCCCTTTGGCGCGGCCGCGTCGATGACGGCCTTCAGATCGCGGCCGAGCTGGTCGATGTCGACCGGGACGCCGTCGCGCTGAGCCTTGCCGCGGTCCGAGCGGCCGTGGCTGCGCTGGTCCCAGTGCACCGTGCGCAGCACTCCGCGCAGGGCGGCCCGCTGGAAGTGCCAGGAGTCCTGGCTGAGGCAGTAGCCGTGCGAGAACACCACGGTGACCGGGGCCGGGACCTTGCGCCCGAACAGCCGGCGCTTGCGCGAGCCGTTGGCGCCCGCCTCGGGCTCGACCTCGTCGGTCTCGTAGTAGAGGACCGTGCCGTCGTCGGCGACCGCCCTGCCGGGCATGCCCCGCAGCGACCCGTAGGGCCCGGACGCGTCGAGCGCGAGCCGCGCCTTTCTGCGCATGCCGCGCCCGACGGTGAGGCGCTCTATGGCGACCCCTGCCGCGGCGCCCGCCGCGACCACGCCGACCGCGGCGCCCGCGATCCCGGCAAGACGCCAGTTCCCCACCGCGGACTGGGCATCCTGGACCGCGGATACGACGGCGTCCCCCGTGCTGCTCTCGCTCACCGTGCCGCTCCGCTCTTACTCGTCGTCGGAACACTCATTCACGTAGACGCGGGGCACCCGTGAACCGATGCGCGTCACGATCTCGTAGCCGATGGTGTCGGCCGCCCGCGCCCAGTCCTCGGCCGTGGGCTCCCCGTGGTCGCCCGGCCCGAACAGCACGGCCCGGTCGCCCGGCTCGACCTTGTCCCCCTCAAGGTCGACCACGAACTGGTCCATGGCAATGCGGCCCGCCGCGGTACGCACTTTCCCGCCCACCAGAACCGGGCCGCGCCCGGAGGCGTGCCGCGGGATGCCGTCGGCGTACCCGAGCGGGACGAGGCCGAGGGTGGTCTCGCTCTTCGTGACGTAGTGATGCCCGTAACTGACGCCGTGACCCGCCGGAACCTGCTTGGCGAGCGCCACCGAGGCCGACAGCGTCATGACCGGCCGCAGGCCGAGCTCGCGCGCGGTGCCGAGCTCCGGCGCGGGCGAGATGCCGTACATGGCGATGCCGGTGCGCACGAGGTCGAAGTGGGATTCGGGGAGGGTGAGCGTGGCCGGGGAGTTGGCGATGTGCCGCACCTCGGGGGTGATGCCCGCCTTCTCCGCGAACGCGGTCATCTCCTGGAACACCGAGAGCTGAGCCGCGATCGAGGGGTGGCCGGGCTCGTCGGCGCAGGCCAGGTGCGACCACAGGCCGGTGACCGCCACCCCGGGGGCGGCGAGCGCCGCGTGGACGAGTTCCGGCCAGTCGGCGGGCTGACAGCCGTTGCGGCCGAGCCCGGTGTCAGCCTTGAGCTGGATCCTGGCGGTACGTCCGGCGGCGCGGGCGGCGTCGGTGACCTCCCGCAGCGCCCACATGCCGCTGACCGAGACGTCGATGTCCGCCTCGATGGCCTCGCGCCAGGGGCCGCCCGGCGTCCACAGCCAGCACATCATCCGGCCCTCGATGCCGGCCGCGCGCAGGGCGAGCGCCTCGTGCGGCGTCGCGGTGCCGATCCAAGCGGCGCCCGCCTGCCGCGCCGCCCTGGCGCACGGCACCGCGCCGTGCCCGTACGCGTCCGCCTTCACCACGGCCATGAGCTGCGCGCCGGGCGAACAGGCGCGCAGCGTACGGACGTTGGCGCGCAGCGCGCCGAGGTCGATCTCGGCACGGGCGCGCCCGGCGGGGTACTGAGTCATCGCGGTCATCGCGCCAAGTCTCTCAGAGCGCACGAGGACTCGGATTGTGCCGCAGGACACACCGGCGGGGGCGGGCTCAGGTGCCCTCGCGGTGCCCCCACACGTAGACGCCGTCGCCCTGGCGCAGGGCGTCCCACAGTTTGCGCGCATCATCGACGCTGAGGTTCACACACCCGTGGCTGCCCTCCGAGGTGTACACGCTGTGGTAGACGGCGTGGAAGGCCTGCCCGCCGTCGAAGAACTGGGCGTACGGCATGGACTGGTGGTAGATCGTCGACCAGTGGTTCTTGTGCCGCCAGTAGACCTTGTGCCACCCGCCCCGGGTGGGCAGCGAGGCCCGCCCACTACGGATGGGCACGGGCCCGAATGTCACCTTCTTCCCCATCTGCACCCACATCAACTGCCGCGTCAGATCCACGCAGGCCACCCGCTGCGCCTTCGCGGGGCAGTTGTGCGCGGCGTTGGGATTCTTGCGCGCGGACAGGAACTGCATCCGGGACCAGGTGACCGGCCCGGCGAACCCGATGGCCGGCGAAATCCCCTGCGTCTGCTGGAACTTGCGGATCGCGTCACAGTCGGCCGAGGACTGCCGCCCGTCCACCTTGAGCCCGAGCCACTGCTCGATCTGCCGCTGATACGGCCCGGCCTTGGCGGTGCAACTACCGGGCTTGGCGGCCACTTCGCTCTGCGGCACGTACTCGATGAGCCGGTACGTCTCCTCGGGCGCGGCAACCGGTTCGAGCCGGTCCTCGGCGGCGTCGGGCTGGTACACGAGCGGGGGCAGCACCTGGTCGGGGGTGTCGAGGGGGCCGGCCTTCGGGTCGAGCGCCTCACCGGGGACGAGGACCTCGGCGGTGGTGGTGTTGCCCGGCGCGGGGTCGCCAGGGGCGGGCGGCGCGGGGTTGCCCGGGGCGGGGTCGCCCGGCGCGGGCGGGACGGGGGCCGCGGGTGCCGCGGGTGCCGCGAGACGGCGGGGTGGCGGGGGCAGCGGGACGCCGGTGCTGGGCGCGGCGGCCCCGAGCGTGAGAGCGGCCGCGACCACCAGCCCGCAAGCCCCCCATTTCTGACGTTTCTGCGGCTTCTGACGTTTTTGACGAATTTGTGCTTGTCTCATAGGCCCAGAGAACCCCCGGCACCGGGCGTGTCGCGGAAGCCGCGCGGCGGATGTCACCCGGTGGCGGGGGTTGCCCTGGTGAGCCCCGGTGGGGAGCGGCGGGCCAGGCCCTCACCCACCTGTGGATGGCGGGGCATCCCGCCAGGCGCAGCACCGGGCCGCGAACTCCTCCACGCTCGCGAAGACCCGGTCCGGGGCGGCGGGCTCCGGACCGCCCGGGGCCACGGCGAACGCCGCCGCGAGGGCCGCCGCCTGCACCCCGCCCCCGCGCCCGCCGACGTACCCGAACTCGGCGAGCGCGCTCCACAGGTCACCGCGGTGCCGCCGGAGGGCCTCGGCGAGGCGCTGCGGGGTGCAGGCCTCGCCCTGCGCGGCGTACGAGGACGCCTCACCAAGCCTCAACAGCCCTGCGGAGGAGGTGAGTTGACCGTCCTCGGCGACGGCGACCTCCCGCTCGACCACCGCGATCCGCTCGACGGGCCCGAGGCCGGCGGGCACGGGCCGGACGACGGCGGTGAGCCCGTCCGCCATGGCCGGGGGCGCGGGGACGAGCACGACGGCAGGGCCGAGGAGCAGCGCGGCGATGCCGCCGGGTTCCAGGGTGACGCGGGGGTGGTCCATGCGAGCCATGAAACCGCCGGGGGCGGCGGAGGGGAGTGCACACACGCGGGGCACGTCCGAGCCGCCCCAGCGGGCTGGGGGTCTGGCGCCCTTCGGTCTGCGGGCCGTGGATGGCTGGTCGCTCCCCCCAACGCGGCGGAGCCGCACGTGTCACAGCCCCGCGCCCCTAGCGGGGTCGACCCTGACCCGCACCGGAGCATTTCAGCCTGTCCGGCGTTTGAGGACGAGCGCCCTTTAGGCGCGAACGGGGTCTGGGGCGGAGCCCCAGGGGACGACCACTGGGCCGCAGCCGAACGACACCCCCCCCCCGGAGGGTCTCGGGAAAGGGCGGGGTGGGGCCCCTCCTCACCCGCCCGACGCGGCAACATCCCGCCAAACCCCCGGCACCGCCTCAACCACCCCGTACGCAGTCGCAGGCGCCCCCTGCGAGGCATGGCGCCCGGCCAGACCATGGAGGTACGCCGCCACCGCCCCCGCATCCCTCGCCCGCAGCCCCGCCGCAAGCAACGAGCCCGCAAGCCCCGACAGCACGTCGCCGCTGCCCGCCGTCGCCAGCCACGGCGTGCCGGTCGGGTTGACCCGCACCGGGCCGGCCGCGTCGGCGACCAGCGTGGTCGAGCCCTTGAGCAGCACCGTCGCCCCGTACCGCGAGGCCAGTTCGCGCACCGAGGCGAGCCGCTCCGCCTCGACCTTCTCGCGCGGCACCCCGAGCAGCGCGGCCGCCTCGCCCGCGTGCGGGGTGAGCAGGGTGGGCGCCGGGCGGGCCCGTACCGCGTCGGGGTCGAGACCGCGCAGCCCGTCGGCGTCCACCAGGACGGGCACGTCCGAGTCGAGCACCTCATCAACGCCCGAACCGTCCCCCAGCCCGGGCCCCACCACCCACGCCTGCACCCGCCCGGCCTTCGCGGGCGAGTCGTCCGACACCAGGGTTTCGGGGAAGCGCGCGATCACCGCGTCGCCGCCGGGCCCGACGTACCGCACGGCGCCGGCCCCGCCGCGCAGCGCGCCCGCGACCGCGAGGACCGCCGCGCCGGGATAGCGGGCCGAACCGGCCACGACCCCGACGACACCCCGCCGGTACTTGTCGCTCTCGGCGGCCGGAGTGGGCAACAGGTCCGCCACGTCGGCGTGCTGGAGCGCCTCGACGCCGGGGACGGAGGGCAGGTCGAGGCCGATGGGGACGAGCCGCACGGCCCCCGCGTACTCGCGCGCCGGGTCGATGAGCAGCCCCGGCTTGTACGCCCCGAACGTGACGGTCGCATCCGCCCGCAGCGCCTCGCCGGGCACCTCGCCCGTGTCCGCGTCCACGCCGCTGGGGAGGTCGACGGCGACGACGACGGCGTTGGACCCGCGGGCCGCCCGGGCGAGCGGGATCGCGTCGGGACGCAGGCCCCCACGGCCGCCGATGCCGGTGATGCCGTCCAGTACGAGGTCGGCGACGGCCAGGACCTCGAAGGGGTCGTCGGCTACGCGGCCGCCGGCCCGGGTGAAGGCGGCGAGGCCCTCGGGGTGGGCGCGGTCCGGGGCGAGCAGCACCGCGCTGACGCCCGCGCCTCGGCGGGCCAGCCGGGCCCCCGCGTACAGGGCGTCGCCGCCGTTGTCCCCGCTGCCGACGAGCAGCACGACCCTGGCGCCGTAGACCCGGCCCAGCATGTCCGCGCAGGCCGCGGCCAGTCCGGCGGCGGCGCGCTGCATGAGCGCGCCGGGCGGGAGGAGGGCCATGAGCTCGCCCTCGGCGGCCCGAACGGTGTCGACGTCGTAGGCAGTACGCATGCCGCCAACTCTCCCCCGCCCCGCCCCTCCCCGAAACCCGCCGGGGGTGGAGGTGCCCTGCCCGGCGCCCCCGGCTCCGCCCCTCACCAGAACCCATGTCGCCTGCGGACCGTACGTGGCTGAGGGGGGATGCGGGCATCTTCAGCCCGTCATGGGGGTCCCCCCTGGCCCTTAAGGCCTTGGGGGAGTTTGAGGACGAGCGCCCATAAGGCGCGATACGGGGTCTGGGGCAGAGCCCCAGGAACGACCACCGGGCCGCACCCGGCAACCAATTCCCGGCGGGTCCAGGGAAGGGGCGGGGAGGGGAAAACTCACCCCTCCGCGATCACCACCGCGGAAGCGACCCCCGCGTCATGGCTGAGCGAAACGTGCCAGTGCCGAACCCCCAGCTCCGCCGCCCGCGCGGCGACGGACCCGCGCACCCGGAGCCGGGGCTGCCCGCTCCCCTCCACGTACACCTCCGCATCCGTCCACAACAGCCCGGCCGGCGCCCCCAGAGCCTTCGCGAGGGCTTCCTTCGCCGCGAACCGCACCGCCAGCGAGGCGACCCCCCGCCGCTCGCCGCTGGGCAGCATCAACTCGTCCTCCACGAACAGCCGTTGGAGCATGGCGGGGGTCCGCTCGATGGACTCCCCGAACCGCTCGATCTCGGCCACGTCGATCCCGACACCAATGATCACGCGCTCACTCCACCGTCACGGACTTGGCCAGGTTGCGGGGCTGGTCGACCTCGTTGCCCCGGGCCGTGGCCAGCTCGCACGCGAAGACCTGGAGCGGCACGGTCGCCACGAGCGGCTGGAGCAGCGTGGGCGTGACCGGGATGCGGATCAGATGGTCCGCGTACGGCGCCACCGCCTCGTCCCCCTCCTCCGCGATCACGATCGTCCGCGCCCCCCGCGCCCGGATCTCCTGGATGTTCGAAACGATCTTGTCATGGAGCACCGACCGCCCCCGGGGCGAGGGAACGACCACAACCACCGGCAGATCCTCCTCGATCAGCGCGATCGGGCCGTGCTTCAGTTCCCCCGCCGCGAACCCCTCGGCATGCATGTACGCCAGCTCCTTGAGCTTGAGCGCGCCTTCGAGGGCGACCGGGTAGCCGACGTGCCGGCCGAGGAAGAGCACCGTGTTCTTGTCGGCGAGCGAGCGCGCCAACTCCCGTACGGGCTCCATCGTTTCGAGGACGCGGTCGACCTCGGTGGCGATCTCGGCGAGGTCGTGCACGACGGCCCGGACCTCGTCGCCCCACTTGGTCCCGCGCACCTGCCCGAGGTACAGCGCGACCAGGTAGCAGGCCACCAGCTGGGTGAGGAAGGCCTTCGTCGAGGCGACGGCGACCTCGGGGCCCGCGTGCGTGTAGAGGACCGCGTCCGACTCGCGCGGGATCGTCGACCCGTTGGTGTTGCAGATCGCGAGCACCTTCGCGCCCTGCTGGCGGGCGTGCCGCAGCGCCATCAGCGTGTCCATGGTCTCGCCGGACTGCGAGATGGCGATGACGAGCGTGCGCCGGTCGAGGATCGGGTCCCGGTAGCGGAACTCGCTGGCCAGCTCCGTCTCGCACGGGATCCGTGTCCAGTGCTCGATCGCCAGCTTGGCGATCATGCCCGCGTGGTAGGCGGTCCCGCACGCCACGATGACGACCTTGTCGACCTCGCGCAGTACGGAGTCGGGGATGCGCAGCTCGTCCAGTGTCAGCGAGCCCGCCGCGTCGATCCGGCCGAGCAGCGTGTCGGCGACGGCCTTGGGCTGCTCGGCGATCTCCTTGAGCATGAAGTAGTCGTAGCCGCCCTTCTCGGCGGCGGAGGCGTCCCAGTCGACGTGGTAGGCCCGGGTCTCGGCCGGCGCCCCGTCGAAGTCGGTGACGGTGACACCGTCCCGGCGCAGCTCGACGACCTGGTCCTGGCCGAGTTCGATCGCGGAGCGGGTGTGCGCGATGAACGCGGCGACGTCCGAGGCGAGGAAGGCCTCCCCCTCGCCGACGCCCACCACCAGCGGCGAGTTGCGCCGCGCGCCCACGACCACGTCCGGCTCGTCCGCGTGCACCGCGACCAGCGTGAACGCGCCCTCAAGCCGTCGGCACACCTGCCGCATGGCCTCGGCCAGGTCCTCGGCCGAGGAGTGGCACTCGGCGAGGAGGTGCGCGACGACCTCGGTGTCCGTCTCGGAGGCGAGCTGGTGGCCGCGCTCGGCGAGCTCGGCCCGCAACGCGGCGAAGTTCTCGATGATCCCGTTGTGTACGACGGCGACCCGCCCGGCGTTGTCCAGGTGCGGGTGCGCGTTGGCGTCGGTCGGCCCGCCGTGCGTGGCCCACCGGGTGTGCCCGATGCCGGTCGACCCGGCGGGCAGCGGCGCCTCCAGGAGCGCCTTCTCCAGATTGACCAGCTTCCCGGCCTTCTTGGCCGCGGCGAGCCCACCGTCCGCGAGGACCGAGACGCCCGCCGAGTCGTATCCGCGGTACTCAAGGCGCTTGAGCCCCGCCACGACGACGTCGAGCGCCGACTGCCCGCCTACGTAACCCACGATTCCGCACATAGAAACCCCTCCATGGCCGCCCGACCAGCGACTTAAGGTGTCACTTACCGCCCCTGACACCCGCTGGGAGCCGGCAGGGAGCTCCAACTCCCGCCGACCCACGCATCGAGCGCTTCGAGGCCACGAGTGCCCGAGTCCGGCCATCACGCGCATGTACGTCCGCGTCCGCTCGCGCACGTACCCGCGGGTGAAGTCCGGGTCCTCATGACCGAGCCACCTTGCCACGAGAACGGGCGGCTCCCCCGCTTCCAGCGGTGTCGCGGCGCAGGTGTGGCGCAGAACGCAGCCCGACACGCGCCGCGCGGCGCTGAACCTGACGCCTCGTCACCCAGGCCCGCGCACCCGACGCCCCGCCTCGCGATCGAGCCGCGTCACGCCGCGCCCCTCCCGCCGTCGTCGAGGCGGAACCACACGGCCTTGGATTCGGGGAACATTCCGCCGTACCGTGTCACGCCCCACCCGTCCGTGAGCTGCTGCAAGATGCACAGCCCATAGCCGCCCACGGGGACGTCAGCGAGCTGCCGCACCTCGGTCAACTCCCTTGCCCACGGCTCCTTCTGGGGCTCGGCATCGTGCACGTGGATCACGACGTACCCCTCGGCGAGCGTCACGACGACGTGCACGAACGGGGAGCGGGTGTGCCGGTGCACGTTGCCCACCACCTCGCTCACGCAGAGGGCCGCGGACTCCGTGAGCCCCGCATGCCCGGTCGCGCCGAGCAGGGCGCACACCATGGAACGGACCTCACGGGCGGCCGTGTCCCGGTTGGCGGTAGAGAGGCGGTGGGTTCTGGTCGAGGCGGTGTCGGGTGGTGCGGGAGGCGTTAAGGCTGCGATCGTCATTGCGTTCTCTCCCAACGCGGCTGTAGCTCGCGCGTTGCCGGCGGACCGTGGCGATGGCCGCCCCCAGGAACGCCTCAACTAGGCGCGCAGCGGCTGCACTTCGGCCGTCCGGCATAGCGAAGCGGTGCTGGAACGAAGGTAGCGCACCCGTCTCACCTGTTGTACCTATTCAGCTAAACCATGGAACTTGTGGACCACCATTGCGGTACGGGGCCACACTGGGGGCCGACAGAAGGGGAACCAGATGCCGCCGAGGAAGGTTCCGACCGCACGGCAACGCCGGTTGGGTGCAGAGCTGCGAAAGATGCGCGAGCACGCCGGCCTACAGCTCACCGACGCCGCTGGGCTCCTGGGGACGGATCGCACCACGATCAGCAACAGCGAATCGGGACGGTTCGGCTTGAGCGGTGACCGCGTTCGCAGTTGGGCCGCCCTCTACCAGTGCCCCGATCCCAAGTACGTCGAGGCGCTGGTCGCCATGGCGGAGGAACGCGTCAAGGGCTGGTGGGACGACTACCGCGGACGGCTGTCGAGCGGCGCACTCGATCTGGCCGAACTCGAAGCGAACGCGGCCGGGTTGCGCGGGGTCACGATCATGCACGTACCCGGACAGCTCCAGACCGAGGAGTACGCCCGTGCCGTGTTCGAGGAGGCGGTGCCACCGCTGAGCCCGGTCGACCTGCGCACTCGCCTGTCACACCGCCTCAAGCGTCGCGACGTACTCGATCGCTCCCAGCCCTTGCACTGCACCTTCCTCATCCACGAAGCCGCGCTGCGCATGCAGTACGGCGGCCCAAAGGTCGCCCGCGCACAGCTCGACCACCTCCTCAAGGAGTCCGAGCGCGACAACGTGATCGTGCGCGTGATCCCGTTCGCGGTCGGCGGGTTCCCGAACGCGGGGAGTTCCACCCTCTACGTCTATGGCCTTGTGCCGCAGCTCGATACGGTGCAGATGGACACCCCAACAGGCCCGGCGTTCCTGGACGCCGAAACCCTTCTCGCCAACTACCGAGCCGTACTCGACCGCACCGAAGAGCGATCGTTGGCCCCGGCCAAGTCGCGAGACTTCATTCACGGAATCGCACAACAAGCATGAAGGCGTGGAGACAGTGGAAATAACGTGGCAAAAGTCCTCGTTCTCGACGGACTCGGAGGGCAACTGCCTGGAGATCGCAGAAGTCGGCGACGAGATCCTGCTTCGCGAGAGCGACAACGGCAACGTGATCGTGCGCACCAGCCGGGAGAAGCTCCGCGCTTTCCTGCTGGGCGCCCAGGCCAACGAGTTCGACCACTTCGTGAAGTAGCCCCGCTCCCACCGGCCCCCCGCCTGATGACGGGGGGCTTCCGCTTGCCGTACAACGAGTTGGCATATGCCGTCTCACTCGTTAGACGTCAAACAGTTGATACGCATCTGTAGCCAGCGCTACGGTCGCAGGGCGATACCGCGCCGGGCGCATGTGCGGAACGACAGCCCCGCGCGGCTCAACTCTCCACGCCATCAAGCCTGTTGGGGGAGAGTCGCCAGCGGTCGTCCTCTCCCCCGCCTGACGGTTGGCGGGGGAGAGAGAGGGCGGCCCCGACCTCGCACTGGAGGGCGGCCCATGCACTCACTGCGCGCACCATCAGAGCGAGCCAGCGGGGTGGCTCCACCGGGCCCGGCCCTCGCAGAGGCCCGTATCCAGCACAGGTACCTGTACGAGGTTCTGCTCTACCGGGCCGCCGAGGACAAGACACCCCGCCTGGTCCGAAGCGCCGTACTGGACACGGCGTCCCGGGCTATCCGCGCGCTGCGCCTCGACCTGCGCGCCGGCCACGTATTCGCCATGACCCCTCAGGAATCGCGCCGGGCCGTCCAATGGGCCGACGAGGGATTCATTTCTGCCCGCGCCCTGCTCGGACTCGGCGAATCCGTCGGATTCACCCTCCGCCTCCACACCGGAGAAATCGCCGAATGGACCGTACGACCGGCCATGTTCCTCTGCCTGACGTCCACCGACTGGTGTGATCCGAAACATCAACGCGGCGACGCAGAACCGGACTTGATGGCATTCCCGTGAACCCCCTCGCTCGCCCCTGCGCAAGGGGCGCGCGTTGCCCATGGGGCAGGGCGAGAAGCCCCGCCGTGTCCGGATCGGTTCTGCGGAGCGTCACCTTCCTTCGCGCGGTGGTGACAGGCCGTGGAACGCGGTGCCAGAGTGTGCGCCCACGCAACCCGTGCGGGACTCCGGCCGGACCCCGTCCCTGTCGCCTCCCGGTGCCGCCGTCCGCGGTGCCGGGTCCTTGGAGCACGCCTCAGCATGCCCCGCCGGTGTCACGCCGGGCCGCGGGCCGGAGAGGGAAACCCGATGGGTTCATGGCAGTGGAACGACCAGCAGAGGCCCACCAGCACGGTCGGCGTCCGGGCCACGGCCGGCGCAGTCACCATGAAAGATGATCCGCAGGCACCCCAGCGGCCGTACGTCTTCGTACGTGGCCTGGACTCGAAGCTGCACGTCAACTGGTGGGACGGCAAGGCGTGGCACTGGAGTGCCCAGGGCGCGCCGAGCGGGCGCAGCATCATCGAGAAGGTCGGCGCGGTCACGGTCCAGGACAGCCCGAACGCGGCGCAGCGGCCGTACGCGTTCGTCATCGGCGACGACTCGAAGCTGTACGTGAACTGGTGGGACGGCGCCAAGTGGAACTGGAGCGACCAGGGCACCCCCAGCGGCCGCCTGGTACGTGAAGGTGCCGGGGTCGTCACGGTTCAGGACAATCCCAGTGCGCCGCAGCGGCCGTACGTCTTCGTCATCACCGACGACTTCCGGCTGTGGGTCAACTGGTGGGACGGCTCCAAATGGAACTGGAGCGACCAGGGCACGCCGCCCAGCCGCACCATCTCCCGCCCTCTCGGCGTCACCACCATGCGGGACAACCCGAACGCCTTCACCCGCCCGTACGCCTTCGTGATCACCGACGACTCCCGGGTATGGGTCAACTGGTGGGACGGCTCCAAATGGAACTGGAGCGACCAGGGCGCGCCGTCGGGCCAGCCGGTCAAGAAGGGCGCCGGAGTCATCAGCGTCCAGGACAACCCCACCGCGGTGGAGCGGCCGTACGTCTTCGTCCAGGGCTACGACTCGAAGCTCTACGTGAACTGGTGGGACGGCGCAAAGTGGAACTGGAGCGCCCAGGGCGCCCCCAGCGGTCGGCTCATCCTCGACTCCGTGGGCACCGTCACCATGAAGGACGACCCCAACGCCTTCAGCCGCCCCTACGTCTTCGTCATCGGCGACGACTCCAAGCTGTATGTGAACTGGTGGGACGGCAAGGCCTGGAACTGGGCCGCACAGGGCACCCCGGCGGGCCGCGTCATCGAGCGCCCCGGTGAAGCGATCACGGTCCAGGACAACCCGAACGCGGCGCAACGCCCCTACGCCTTCGTGATCACCGACGACTCCGACCTCCAGGTCAACTGGTGGTCCCTGCCCTAGGGCCTGTCCGGCGGGCTCCCCAGGGGGCCCGCCGTCCGGTACGCCTCCCCCTCCGTCCGGATTCAGGACGGAGGGGGAGGCCGAGTGACCCACCCCACCCCCCACGCAGGTCATACAGCCGCAACAATGGACCCGTGATCACTTCGCCGCCACGGAGCGCCCACCGCAAGCCGGAGGCGACTCCCTACGTGGACCTGACGCGCGCAGAGTGGAGCGCCCTGCGCGACAAGACGCCGCTGCCGCTGACCGCCGACGAGGTCGAGCGGCTGCGCGGGCTCGGTGACGTCATCGACCTCGACGAGGTGCGCGACATCTATCTGCCGCTGTCCCGGCTGCTCAACCTGTACGTGGGGGCCACCGCCAATCTGCGCGGCACCCTCAACACGTTCCTGGGCGACGCGGGCAACGGGCACGGCACCCAGCACGGCACCCCGTTCGTCATAGGGGTCGCCGGTTCCGTGGCGGTCGGCAAGTCGACCGTGGCACGGCTGCTCCAGGCGCTGCTCGCCCGCTGGCCCGAGCACCCCCGGGTCGAGCTGGTCACCACCGACGGCTTCCTGTACCCGATGGCCGAGCTCCAGCGGCGCGGCCTGATGTCCCGCAAGGGCTTCCCCGAGTCGTACGACCGCCGGGCCCTGACCCGGTTCGTCGCCGACATCAAGGCGGGCAAGGACGAGGTCACCGCGCCCGTCTACTCGCACCTGATCTACGACATCGTGCCGGACGAGCGCCTCGTCGTGCGCCGCCCGGACATCCTGATCGTGGAGGGCCTCAACGTCCTGCAGCCCGCCCTGCCCGGCCAGGACGGCCGCACCCGGGTCGGCCTCGCGGACTACTTCGACTTCAGCGTGTACGTGGACGCGCGCACCGAGGACATCGAGACCTGGTACCTCAACCGCTTCCGCAAGCTGCGCGAGACCGCCTTCCAGAACCCGTTCTCGTACTTCCGCAAGTACACCCAGGTCTCCGAGGAGGAGGCCCTCGACTACGCCCGGACGACCTGGCGCACCATCAACCGGCCCAACCTGGTGGAGAACGTGGCGCCCACGCGCGGCCGCGCCACCCTCGTCGTGCGCAAGGGCCCCGACCACAAGATCCAGAAGATCTCGCTCCGTAAGCTCTGACCTGTGCCGGTCGACGGCAGCCCCAAATTCCGGAAACGCGAAAGCGCCGGCCCACCCTCACAGGGCGGACCGGCGCAAGCACCAACTCCCTCAGCCCAGCGCCGACTTGACGACGTCGGCCAGGCGGCCGGCCACCGAGCGGGCCTGCTCGATGTCCGCGGCCTCGACCATCACGCGGACCAGCGGCTCGGTGCCCGAGGGGCGGAGCAGCACCCGGCCGGTGGCGCCCAGCTCGCGCTCGGCCTCGGCGACGGCCGCGCCGAGCTCGGCGGAGGTGGACACCCGGGACTTGTCGACGTCGGGGACGTTGACCAGGACCTGCGGCAGGCGCTCCATGACCCCGGCGAGGTCGGCCAGCGGACGGCGGGTAGCGGCCACGCGGGCGGCCAGCATGAGGCCGGTCAGCGTGCCGTCACCGGTGGTCGCGTGGTCCAGGATGATCACGTGGCCGGACTGCTCGCCGCCGAGCGCGTACCCGTGCTCCTTCATCGACTCCAGGACGTAGCGGTCGCCGACCGCGGTCTGGACGAGCTGGATGCCCTCGCGCTCCATGGCGATCTTGAAGCCCAGGTTGGACATGACGGTGCCGACGACGGTGTTGCCGCGCAGCGTGCCCGCCTCGCGCATGGCGAGGGCGAGCACCGCGAGGATCTGGTCGCCGTCGACCTCGTTGCCCGCGCCGTCCACGGCCAGGCAGCGGTCGGCGTCGCCGTCGTGCGCGATGCCGAGGTCGGCGCCGTGCTCCACGACGGCCGCCTTGAGGAGGTCGAGGTGGGTGGAGCCGCAGCCGTCGTTGATGTTGAGCCCGTCCGGCTCGGCACCGATCGTGACGACCTCGGCGCCGGCCCGCGTGAACGCCTCCGGCGAGACCCGGGCGGCCGCGCCGTGCGCCTCGTCCAGGACGACCTTGAGGCCGTCGAGACGGTTGGGCAGCACCCCGATGAGGTGCGCGACGTAGCGGTCGAAGCCCTCGTCGTACGAGCGGACGCGGCCCACGCCGGCGCCGGTCGGGCGCTCCCACGGCTCGCCCGTGCGGTGCTGCTCGTAGATCGACTCGATGCGGTCCTCCAGCTCGTCGGCGAGCTTGTGGCCGCCGCGCGCGAAGAACTTGACGCCGTTGTCCGGCATGGCGTTGTGGCTGGCCGAGAGCATCACGCCGAGGTCGGCGCCCAGCACGCCGGTGAGGTACGCCACCGCGGGGGTGGGCAGCACACCGACCCGCAGGACGTCCACGCCCGCGCTCGCGAGACCCGCGACGACCGCGGCCTCCAGGAACTCTCCCGACGCCCGGGGGTCACGACCGACCACGGCGGTCGGCCGATGCCCCTCAAAGGTCCCCGCCTCGCCGAGCACGTGCGCCGCCGCGACCGACAGGCCGAGCGCGAGCTCAGCCGTCAGATCCGAGTTGGCGACACCGCGCACGCCGTCCGTGCCGAAGAGTCGTCCCACGTCTGTCCTCCGAAAACCTCAAAGTGCGGGGTA
The DNA here is from genome assembly GCF_001279695.1 of Streptomyces sp. WM6378. GTDB lineage: Bacteria > Actinomycetota > Actinomycetes > Streptomycetales > Streptomycetaceae > Streptomyces. Next base: position 30,205 of record NZ_LGDD01000292.1, on the reverse strand, counting down.
GATAGACGAACGCCCCGGCAGCACAGAGAAGTGCTGCCGGGGCGAACGAAAGCCGTACAGGCAGGCGCGGATTTAGCGCTTGCTGTACTGCGGAGCCTTGCGGGCCTTCTTGAGACCGGCCTTCTTGCGCTCGACCGCACGGTCGTCGCGGGAGAGGAAGCCGGCCTTCTTGAGGGCGCCGCGGTTGTTGTCCACGTCAGCCTCGTTCAGCGCACGGGCCACGCCGAGGCGCAGGGCGCCGGCCTGACCGGACACGCCGCCACCCGAGATGCGGGCGATGACGTCGTAGCGGTTGTCGAGTTCGAGCACCTTGAAGGGCTCGTTGACTTCCTGCTGGTGGACCTTGTTCGGGAAGTAGTCCTCGAGCGTACGCCCGTTGATCTTCCACTTGCCGGTGCCCGGAACGATCCGGACGCGGGCGATGGCGTTCTTGCGACGCCCCAGGCCGGCGGCCGGCTGCGGGTCACCGAAGCGGGAAGCCATCGACTCGGAGGTGTACTCGCCCTCGACGGGCACCTCGGACTCGAAGGTGGTCACTTCGGCGTAGGTCTCGTCGCCCTCAAGCGGGGTCTCGACGGTGGTCTCGGCCACGATTCTCCTCAGATTTCTTTACGTCTTAGGGGGTGGCCGGAACTACTGCGCGACCTGGGTGATCTCGAACGGCACCGGCTGCTGGGCAGCGTGGGGGTGCTGGTCGCCCGAGTAGACCTTCAGCTTCGAGAGCATCTGACGGCCCAGGGTGTTCTTGGGGATCATGCCCTTGATGGCCTTCTCGACGGCCTTCTCCGGGTTGTTCGCCAGGAGGTCGTCGTAGCGCACCGAGCGGAGGCCGCCCGGGTAGCCGGAGTGGCGGTAGGCCATCTTCTGGGTCTTCTTGTTGCCGGACAGGTGAACCTTGTCGGCGTTGATGATGATGACGAAGTCACCCATGTCCATGTGGGGCGCATAGACGGGCTTGTGCTTGCCCCGGAGGAGGTTCGCGGCGGTGGTCGCCAGACGACCCAGGACGACGTCCCGGGCATCAATGACGTGCCACTGGCGAGTGATGTCGCCGGGCTTGGGGCTGTACGTACGCACTTCGTAGCCTTCGCTTCTTAGTGGATGGGGTCCAAACACACTGCACCCTGAAGCGATCATGCAGCTGGGACTCACAGTGCCGGGGACGCTGCCCGTATGCGAGTCACTGGTAACTGCTCCAGAGAACTTGCGCAAGAGCTCTTCGCGTGAGAACGACCGAGCCAATACGCATAACAAACCTGAACGATACCCGGGCGCCCCCAGGCGGGTCAAAACCGCCCGGGCCCGACCTGGCCGAATTCCGCCACATCGGGCCCTGGCCTGCACAAACGCACTACCTCGCCCGCTCCACCCGTCGCTCGTCCCACACCGGCTCCGCCGTCTCGCGCACCACGCCGTCCGAGCCGAAGACCAGATAGCGGTCGAACGTCTTCGAGAACCAGCGGTCGTGGGTGACGGCGAGCACCGTGCCGTCGTACGACTCCAGACCGTCCTGGAGGGCCTCCGCCGACTCCAGGTCGAGGTTGTCCGTCGGCTCGTCGAGCAGCAGCGCCGTCGTGCCGGCGAGCTCCAGGAGCAGGATCTGGAAGCGGGCCTGCTGGCCGCCGGACAGCTTGTCGAAGGGCTGGTCCCCCTGCCGCTCCAGCTCGTAGCGGCGAAGGACCGACATCGCGGCCCCGCGGTCCTTGGCGTGCTCGCTCCACAGGATGTCGACGAGCGTGCGCCCGAGCAGCTCGGGGTGGGCGTGGGTCTGCGCGAAGTGCCCGGGCACGACCCGCGCGCCCAGCTTCCAGTTCCCGGTGTGCGCCACCGACGGATCCCCCGCGAGCAGCCGCAGGAAGTGCGACTTCCCGGAGCCGTTGGAGCCGAGGACGGCGACCCGCTCGCCGTAGAAGACTTCGAGCGAGAACGGCTTCATGAGGCCGGTCAGCTCAAGGTTCTCGCAGGTCAGGGCGCGGACACCGGTACGTCCACCGCGCAGCCGCATGGTGATCGCCTGCTCGCGCGGCGGCTCCGGCGGCGGGCCCGCCTCCTCGAACTTCTTGAAGCGGGTCTGCATCGCGTGGTAGCGCGAGGCCATGTCCGGGCTGATCGCGGCCTGGTTGCGCAGCCGCAGCACCAGCGCCTTCAGGCGGGCGTGCTCCTCGTCCCAGCGCCGCTTGAGCTCCTCGAAGCGCGCGAACCTCTCCCGGCGCGCCTCGTGGTACGTGCCGAATCCGGCGCCGTGCACCCACACGTCCGTCCCGGCGGGGCTCGGCTCCAGGCTCACGATCCGCTCGGCGGCCCGCGAGAGCAGCTCCCGGTCGTGCGAGACGAACAGCACGGTCTTACGGGTCTCCCGCAGCCGCTCCTCCAGCCAGCGCTTGCCCGGCACGTCCAGATAGTTGTCCGGCTCGTCCAGGAGCAGCACCTCGTCGGGCCCGCGCAGCAGCGCTTCGAGCACCAGCCGCTTCTGCTCGCCGCCACTGAGCGTGCGCACCTCGCGGAACTGGGCCTTGTCGTACGGCATCCCGAGGGCGGCCATGGTGCACATGTCCCAGACCGTCTCGGCCTCGTACCCGTGCGCCTCGGCCCAGTCGCTGAGGGCCTGCGCGTACTTCATCTGCGCGGCCTCGTCGTCGACCGTCATGATCAGGTGCTCGGCCGCGTCCACCTCGGCCGCGGCCTTCCGGATCCGCGGCTGCGCGACGGAGACCAGCAGGTCACGCACCGTACGCTCATCGCGCACCGAGCCCACGAACTGCGGCATCACGCCGAGCCCGCCGCTCACCGACACCGAGCCGCCGTGCGGCTGGAGCTCGCCGGAGATCATGCGGAGCAGTGTCGTCTTGCCGGCCCCGTTGGCGCCGACCAGGGCCACCACCGAGCCCTCCGCCACCCGGAACGAGGCGTCGCCGAGCAGCACCCGCCCGTCCGGCAGGTAGTACTCCAGATGTGCAGCCTCAAGATGTCCCATGGGCGGATTGTCGCGCAGGCCCTGCCCCCCTGAACAATCGAATTAAGAGCCTGTGTCCAAGCCCCGTCCGGATCAGGCCGCGGCGTCCGGTGCGTGCGATCGCAAGGCGGCTGGAAGTCCTTGTAGCGGAGCTACTAGGGCTTTCGGCCAACGCTGCGAGCGTGCGTGCCAGACGCCGCGGGCCCGGGCGGGGCTTGGACACAGGCTCTAAGATGCGCGGCATGAGCTTTGGGCAAGGGGGACCCGCGTGGGGCCCGGGGGATCAGCAGACACCGGACTGGGCGGCGCTCGCCGATGCGTCGGCCGCGCGCAGCCGGCGGAAGAAGTGGCTGTTCATAGGCGGCGGCGCGGTCGCGACGGCGGCCGTCGTCGCGGTCGTGGCCACCGTGATCGTCAACGCGGGCAACAAGGACGACGGCAAGTCGGCCAGTGAACTGCCCTCTCCCCCGGCACTGCCCAGCAACAGCGCGCAGCCGGGGCCCTCGTTCTCGCAGGTGGCCCCGCCGCCCCCGCCCAACCCGTACGACTACGTCTCCAACGCGAAGAAGGACACGGCGCCGCTCAGCGCCGACACCCTCTTCCCGGGCAAGAGCCTGACGCTGGGCAGCGGCGTCTATGCCAAGGGCCCGACCGACAAGGTCACCGACTGCGCCTCGGTCACCCAGGGTTCGCTCGGCTCGGCCCTCAACGGCAACGGCTGCCGCCAGGTCATCCGGGCCACGTTCACCAAGGACGGCATCGCGGTCACCGTCGGCGTCGCCGTGTTCGACACGGACACCGCGGCGACGAAGGCCAAGGAGCAGGCGAACGGCGGCATCGCATCCCTCTCCGGCTCGGGCGTGAACACGTTCTGCCGGGGCGGTTCGGTCTGCCGCAACACCACCAACTCCTATGGCCGGTACGCCTACTTCACGACCGGTGGCTTCGCCAACGGCAAGAGCGTGACGAAGGCCGACGGGGCCGTGTTCACGGCGGGCGACGAGCTCGCGAAGTTCACCTTCGACCAGATCGTCGCCCGCGGCCGCAACCAGGCCTCAGCAGCAGCCACCCGGCCCGCCACCTGAACTCCCGGGCAGCGTACGCATGTTGCGCGCCTCCTTGCTGCGCGCGGCGAGCAACTCGTCGGCGGGGTAACCGACTTCCTCCAGGGTGAGGCCGTGCGGCTTCACCACGTGCACGGAGGAGTCGCGCACCGCAGCCGCGAGGACCTTGCCGGGCCACTCGGGACCCCGGTGGCCGTCGCCGACGTACAACAGCGCGCCCACGAGCGAGCGCACCATGTTGTGGCAGAAGGCGTCCGCGCGCACGGTCGCGGTGACGATCCCGTCGTCGCCGCGCACCCAGGAAAGCTCCTGGAGCGTGCGGATGGTGGTGGCACCTTCCCTCTTCTTGCAGTACGCCGCGAAGTCGTGCTCGCCGAGCAGCGCGGCGGATGCCGCGTTCATCGCGTCGACGTCCAACTCCCAGTCGTGCCACAGGACATGACCGCGCAGCAGCGGGTCGACGCCGCCGACGTTGTCGGTCACCCGGTACGCGTACCGCCGCCAGATCGCCGAGAACCGCGCGTTGAAACCGCTCGGAGCCTCGGCGATGCGCCAGATCCGCACGTCGTGCGGCAGCCGCCCGGCCATGCGCCGCAGCAGCTTCTCGCGGTGCTCGGCCCACACCGCCTCGGGCAGGTCGACGTGCGCGACCTGCCCGCGCGCGTGCACGCCGGCGTCGGTGCGCCCGGCGACGGTCAGGTCGTACGTCACGTCGGAGCGCGTCACCGTGCGCAGCGCGTCCTCGATCTCGCCCTGCACGGTCCTGCGCCCCAGCGGCTGCCGGGCCCAGCCGGAGAAGTCCTTGCCGTCGTACGACAGATCGAGCCGCACCCGGACGAGGCCGGGCTCCACCTCATCACTCACGTAACAGATCCTCTCAAAGCATCCACACAGCAGAACGGGCCCGCCCCCCGAAGGGAACGGGCCCGTTCACCAGCCTTCAGAACGCTTACGCGTCCTTCGCCTCGGCGTCCTCGGCGACCTCGGCCTCAGCGGCCTTGGCGTCGGACTCCTTGACGGCGCGCACGGTGGCGGCCTCGGCCTCGGCGACGGTCGCCTTCTTGGCGATCTCGCCCTCGACCAGCTCGATCACGGCCATCGGAGCGTTGTCACCACGACGGTTACCGATCTTGGTGATACGGGTGTAACCACCCGGACGCTCCTCGTAGCGGGGCGCGATCTCGGTGAAGAGGGTGTGGACGATGCCCTTGTCGGTGATCGTCTGCAGCACCAGGCGACGGTTGTGGATGTCGCCCTTCTTCGCCTTGGTGATCAGGCGCTCGGCGACCGGACGCAGGCGGCGGGCCTTGGCCTCGGTCGTCGTGATGCGGCCGTGCTCGAAGAGCGACTTCGCCAGGTTGGCGAGCATCAGACGCTCGTGAGCGGCACCGCCACCGAGGCGGGCACCCTTTGCGGGACGCGGCATGTTGTTTCTCCTAGTGATCTGCACCGGCCGTACGAGGTACCGATGTCAGTGTCCGAGCAGGCGGTCGCCCATCGGAGATCCGGAAGCAGCCCCAGAAGGGGCGCTTCCGGAAGGGGCGCGGGGAAGAGTCGATTTGCGACTCCATCGCGTGTGCGCGACCAGCCGAGGCCGGCCCGCAGAAGCAGTACAGCCTCCCCGCGGAGCGTCTTAGTACTGCTCGGTCTCGACGAAGCCGGCGTCCGCGTCGTCATCCGCGCCGAACGCGTCAGCCGCGGCGGTCGGGTCGAAGCCGGGAGGCGAGTCCTTCAGCGCGAGGCCCATACCGGCCAGCTTCGCCTTGACCTCGTCGATCGACTTCGCACCGAAGTTGCGGATGTCGAGCAGGTCCGCCTCGGAGCGCGCCACGAGCTCACCCACGGAGTGGATGCCCTCACGCTTGAGGCAGTTGTACGAACGAACGGTGAGCTCAAGCTCCTCGATCGGCAGCGCCAGGTCGGCGGCGAGGGCGGCGTCCGTGGGGGACGGGCCCATGTCGATGCCTTCGGCGTCGATGTTGAGCTCGCGCGCCAGACCGAACAGCTCGACCAGGGTCTTACCGGCCGACGCCATGGCGTCACGGGGACGCATGGCCTGCTTGGTCTCGACGTCGACGATCAGCTTGTCGAAGTCGGTGCGCTGCTCGACACGGGTCGCCTCGACCTTGTACGTGACCTTGAGCACCGGGGAGTAGATGGAGTCGACCGGGATGCGGCCGATCTCCTGGCCCAGCTGCTTGTTCTGCACGGCGGAGACGTAGCCGCGACCGCGCTCGACGGTCAGCTCCATCTCCAGCTTGCCCTTGCCGTTGAGCGTGGCGAGCACCAGGTCGGGGTTGTGCACCTCGACACCGGCCGGCGGGGCGATGTCAGCAGCGGTGACCAGGCCGGGACCCTGCTTGCGCAGGTACATCACGACCGGCTCGTCGTGCTCCGAGGAGACGACCAGCTGCTTGATGTTCAGGATGAGGTCGGTGACGTCCTCCTTGACGCCCGGCACGGTGGTGAACTCGTGCAGGACACCGTCGATCCGGATGCTGGTGACAGCGGCACCGGGGATCGAGGAGAGGAGCGTACGACGCAGGGAGTTGCCGAGCGTGTAGCCGAAGCCCGGCTCCAGGGGCTCGATGACGAACCGCGAGCGGTACTCGTCAACAACCTCTTCGGTCAGCGAAGGGCGCTGAGCGATAAGCATGTGGAGATCCTTCAGTCATGGGCACCCACTATTTGATGCCCTGCTGGGTTACTGCGTACTGCAAGGGTACGGGCGGCACGCCTCAAAGGAGCCGTACCGCCCAGAACCCCAGCTCAAGCGACGTGCGTCAGACGCGGCGGCGCTTGGGCGGACGGCAGCCGTTGTGCGGCGTCGGGGTGACGTCCTGGATCGAGCCGACCTCCAGGCCAGTGGCCTGGAGGGAGCGGATCGCGGTCTCGCGACCGGAGCCCGGGCCCTTGACGAAGACGTCAACCTTGCGCATGCCGTGCTCCTGCGCGCGGCGGGCGGCCGACTCGGCGGCCATCTGCGCGGCGAACGGAGTCGACTTGCGGGAGCCCTTGAAGCCGACGTGGCCGGCGGACGCCCAGGAGATCACGTTGCCCGAGGGGTCCGTGATCGAGACGATGGTGTTGTTGAACGTGCTCTTGATGTGCGCGTGGCCGTGAGCGACGTTCTTCTTTTCCTTGCGGCGCACCTTCTTGGCAGCGCCCTGACGACCCTTGGGGGGCATGTCTTACTCCAGCTGGAGAGGGGAGGTGATCGGTCCTACAGCGAAGACCGCTGAAAAGCGTCCGCTGTGGACTACTTCTTGCCCGGCTTCTTCTTACCGGCGATGGCGCGACGCGGGCCCTTGCGGGTACGAGCGTTCGTGCTGGTGCGCTGACCGTGGACCGGCAGACCACGACGGTGGCGCAGACCCTGGTAGCAGCCGATCTCGACCTTGCGGCGGATGTCGGCGGCAACCTCACGGCGAAGGTCACCCTCGGTGCGGAGGTTGGCGTCCACGTACTCGCGGATCTTGACCAGGTCCTCTTCGGCCAGGTCACGAACGCGGGTGTTCGGGTTCACGCCGGTCGAGGCGAGGATCTCCTTGGACCGGGTGCGCCCGATACCGAAGACGTAGGTGAGTGCGATCTCCACACGCTTTTCGCGCGGGATGTCAACACCGGAAACGCGTGCCATTTACTGGCTCCAGTTGTTTTCGGGGGTCTTCCGCAGCACCGCTCCCGACCGCCGTACTAGGTACGTTTCGGGTCCCCGGCCCCCGCCGGAGGTGTCACCAGCCGGGGAAACCGGCCAGGTGGATGCTGCGTATGTACGTTTTGCTCGCGTCGCGGGAAGAACTGCGAAATGCAGGTCGGTCGGCGTGCGTCAGCCCTGGCGCTGCTTGTGGCGCAGGTTGTCGCAGATGACCATGACCCGGCCGTGACGGCGGATCACCTTGCACTTGTCGCAGATCTTCTTGACGCTCGGCTTGACCTTCATGGGATGTCAGGTTCTCCGGGTCAGTGCCACCGCCGCTGGAACAGCGACGTGGGCAAGATCTACTTGTACCGGTAGACGATCCGGCCACGCGTCAGGTCGTAGGGAGAAAGCTCCACCACAACCCGGTCATCCGGGAGGATACGGATGTAGTGCATCCGCATCTTGCCGCTGATGTGCGCGAGGACCTTGTGACCGTTCTGGAGTTCCACCTTGAACATGGCGTTCGGGAGGGACTCGATCACGGTGCCCTCGATTTCGATGGCACCTTGCTTCTTGGCCACGCTTCGCCTTTCGAATCGGCTACCTTGATCGACTCCCGCAGCCGTGTGTGGACACACGGGTACACGAGAGCCGACGCATCAGTCTACGTCAGGGCACTCGAAAAGACGAATCAGATGAGTTTGCCCCGACGTGGAGATCGTTACGCCGCAGGGTCGGGGGCGATGGTGATGCCGTACTCCGCCAGCTTCGCCTTGCCGCCGTCCGGCATCGTCAGGACCAGCGGACCGTTCTCCGTCAGGGCGATGGAGTGCTCCCAGTGCGAGGACCAGGAGCCGTCGGTCGTGACGACCGTCCAGTCGTCCTCCAGGACCTCGGTGCGGGCCGTACCCAGCGAGACCATGGGCTCGATCGCGAGGCAGAAGCCCGGGACGAGCTTCGGGTTGTGGCGGCCCAGCATGCGGCGCTTGTCGACGTAGTTCAGGAGGTGCGGGTCCATGTGCATCTCGGACCCGATGCCGTGGCCCCCGTAGTCCTCGACGATCCCGTACTTACCGGTCGAGGGGCGCGGCTGACGGCGGATGTACGACTCGATCGCGCGCGAGACGTCGAGGAGCTTGTTGCCCTTCTTCACCGCGGCGAGGCCGGCCCACATCGACTCCTCGGTGACCCGGGACAGCTCGATCAGCTCGGGCGCGTGCCCGGTGCCGACGAAGGCGGTGTACGCGGCGTCGCCGTGCCAGCCGTCGATGATCGCGCCGGCGTCGATGGAGATGATGTCGCCGTCCTTCAGGACGGTCTTGTCGTCCGGGATCCCGTGCACGACGACCTCGTTGACCGAGGTGCAGATCGTGGCGGGGAAACCGCCGTACCCCAGGAAGTTCGACTTGGCGCCGTGCTCGGCGATCACCTTGCGGGCGACCTCGTCCAGGTCCTTCGTCGTGGACCCGGGCACCGCGGCCTCGCGGGTGGCGGCGTGGATCGCGGCGACGACCAACCCCGCCTCGCGCATCTTCGCGATCTGCTCGGGGGTCTTGATCTCCACCATGTGCGGCTCACGCCTTTCTGGACAGGTACGGGTCACCAACAACGATAAGGCTTCCCTGCCCAGTGCCGTCAGCCCAGCCCGTCCGGGACGGAGCCCCGCTCGTCCTTGGGGCACACCCAGCCCGTCCGGCCTCTTGCATGCCACCCATGCAGGCACACCCAGCCCGTCCGGCGTTTGAGGACGAGTGCCCTTCAGGCGCGAACGGGGGTCCGGGGGCGGAGCCCCTGGCAACGGGCGCCGGGGACGCAGAACGGCCGCGGCACCCCCGTGAGGGGCACCGCGGCCGTAGGCAGCGTTGAGTGCGGGGACTACGCCGCTTCGCGGCGCAACGCGTCCATCGCCTTCTTGGTGACCTCGTCGACCTTGCCGAGCGCGGAGATCGTGATGACCAGCCCCTGCGCGCGGTAGTAGTCGATGATCGGCTCGGTCTCGCTGTGGTAGACCTCAAGCCGCTTGCGCACGGTGTCCTCGGTGTCGTCACCGCGCTGGTACAGCTCGCCGCCGCACTTGTCGCAGACGCCGTCCTGCTTCGGGGCGTTGTACGCCACGTGGAAGACGTGCGCGCTGTCGTTGCGGCAGATGCGCCGGCCCGCGATGCGCTTGACGACCTCGTCCTCGGGGACTTCCAGGTCGAGCACGGCGTCCAGCTTCACGCCGTCCGCCTTCAGCACCTCGTCCAGCGCCTCGGCCTGCACCACGTTGCGCGGGAAGCCGTCGAGCAGGAAGCCGTTCACGGCGTCCGGCGCTTCCATGCGGTCCTTGGCCATCCCGATGGTGACCTCGTCCGGTACCAGGTTGCCGGCGTCCATGTACGCCTTGGCCTGCTTGCCGAGGTCCGTGCCCTGGCTGATGTTGGCACGGAAGAGGTCGCCCGTGGAGATGTGCGGGATCGCCAGGTTCTGGGCAAGGAACGCGGCCTGCGTTCCCTTGCCTGCACCGGGCGGTCCGACGAGGACGATTCGCATCAGCGGAGGAACCCTTCGTAATTGCGCTGCTGAAGCTGGCTCTCGATCTGCTTAACGGTTTCCAGACCCACACCCACGATGATGAGGATGCTCGTCCCGCCGAGCGGGAAGCTCTGGACGCCGCCGAAGATGATCAACGCCATTGTCGGTACGAGCGCGATCAGCCCCAGATACAGCGACCCCGGCCAGGTGATCCGGTTGAGTACGTAGCTCAGGTACTCAGCGGTCGGTCGGCCAGCCCGGATGCCCGGGATGAAGCCACCATACTTCTTCATGTTGTCGGCGACTTCCTCGGGGTTGAACGAGATCGCCACGTAGAAGAAGGCGAAGAACACGATCAACAGGAAGTAGCTGACGATGTAGTAAGGATGGTCGCCCTTGGTCAAGTTGTCCTTGATCCAGGTCGCCCAGCCCGCCGTCGAGTTCGAGAACTGGACGATCAGCGCCGGGATGTAGAGCAGCGACGAGGCGAAGATGACGGGGATCACACCCGCCTGATTGACCTTCAGCGGGATGTAGGTCGAGGTTCCGCCGTACGACCGGCGGCCGATCATGCGCTTCGCGTACTGCACCGGGATGCGCCGCTGGGCCTGTTCGACGAAGACCACGAGCCCGACCATGACCAGGCCGACCAGCACCACGGTGCCGAACTCGATCCAGCCACCGGCGAGGTGGCCCTGCTTCTTGATGGCCCACAGGGAGCTCGGGAAGCTGGAGGCGATCGAGATGAACATCAGGATGGACATGCCGTTGCCGATGCCGCGGTCGGTGATGATCTCACCGAGCCACATGACGCAGGCGGTGCCGGCGGTCATCGTGATGACCATCGTGATGGTGGTGAAGATCGACCGGTTCGGGATGATCTCCGTGGCGACCTGACAGCCGTTGAAGAGCGCGCCGTTGCGAGCGGTGGCCACGAGGCCCGTGCCCTGGAGGATCGCCAGCGCGACGGTCAGATAACGCGTGTACTGCGTGATCTTCGCCGTACCCGCCTGACCCTCCTTCTTGAGGGCTTCCAGGCGTGGGATCACCACGGTCAGCAGCTGCAGGATGATGCTCGCCGTGATGTACGGCATGATGCCGAGCGCGAAGATCGTGATCTGCAGCAGCGCACCGCCGCTGAACATGTTGACCAGGCTGAACAGACCGCTGTTCTGCTGGGCCTGGTCCACACAGGTCTGTACGTTCTTGTAGCTCACCCCGGGCATGGGCACATGCGTACCGAGCCGGTAGATCACGATGATGCCGAGTGTGAAGAGCAGCTTCTTGCGCAGGTCAGGCGTCTTGAACGCCTGGGCGAACGCGGTGAGCACGGTGCCTCCTGCGACCCCCGCGCAAGTGCGTCAGGGTGACGGTCTTGAGGATCGACGAATAAGGACTGAAGTCTTGAATCTGCCAAAAATCCGTACTGTAGCCGTCCAGGCACACAGCACGGAACTTAGACAGTGCACGCCACCTTACCGGCGACTATGCCCCCCTAGGAACGACCAACCGGGGATGCCCCATTTGAGAGGCATCCCCGGTCGGATGTTCAAGCCATCAAGCTGTCTCAGACGAGCTCGGTGACGGTGCCGCCGGCAGCGGCAATCTTCTCCTTGGCGGAGCCGGAGACGGCGTCAACCGAAACCTGCAGCGCCACGGAGATCTCGCCCTGGCCCAGGACCTTGACGAGGCTGTTCTTGCGCACCGCGCCCTTGGCGACCAGGTCGGCCACCGTGACCTCTCCACCCTCGGGGTAAAGAGCGCCGAGCTTGTCCAGGTTCACGACCTGGTACTCGGTGCGGAACGGGTTCTTGAAGCCCTTCAGCTTCGGAAGACGCATGTGGAGGGGCATCTGGCCACCCTCGAAGCGCTCCGGAACCTGGTAGCGGGCCTTCGTACCCTTGGTACCACGACCTGCGGTCTTACCCTTGGACGCCTCACCACGACCCACGCGGGTCTTGGCGGTCTTCGCGCCCGGGGCAGGACGGAGGTTATGGGCCTTCAGCGGGCTGTTCTCACCCATGTCAGTCAACCTCCTCAACCGTCACGAGGTGGCGGACGGTCTGCACCATGCCGCGGAACTCGGGGCGGTCCTCCTTGACAACCACGTCGTTCAGGCGCTTGAGCCCGAGCGAACGCAGGGTGTCGCGGTGGTTCTGCTTGCTGCCGATGTACGACTTCGTCTGCGTGATCTTGAGACGGGCCATTACGCACCCGCTCCCGCACGCGCACGAAGCAGAGCCGCGGGGGCGACGGCCTCGAGGGGCAGACCACGGCGAGCCGCGATCTCCTCGGGACGCTGCAGGCCCTTGAGGGCCGCCACGGTCGCGTGCACGATGTTGATCGCGTTGTCGGAGCCGAGCGACTTCGACAGGATGTCGTGAACGCCGGCGCACTCGAGCACCGCGCGCACCGGGCCACCGGCGATAACACCGGTACCGGGGGAAGCAGGCTTCAGCAGGACAACGCCGGCCGCCTTCTCGCCCTGGATCGGGTGCGGGATGGTGCCCTGGATGCGGGGAACCTTGAAGAAGTTCTTCTTGGCTTCCTCGACGCCCTTGGCGATGGCCGCGGGAACTTCCTTGGCCTTGCCGTAACCGACACCTACGGTGCCGTCACCGTCGCCCACCACGACCAGCGCGGTGAAGCTGAAGCGGCGACCACCCTTGACAACCTTGGCAACGCGGTTGATCGCGACAACGCGCTCAACGTAAGCGGTCTTCTCGGCGGCAGCGCCACCGTCGCGACCCTTCCGGTCCCGCCGCTCGCCGCCACCGGCACCGCTTCCGCGGCGCTGGGGTCCAGCCATTGGATTTACCTCTCTCTGTTACGTCCGTTAGTCCCGGAACCGGGGCTTAGAACTTCAGCCCGGCTTCGCGGGCGGCGTCAGCCAGAGCGGCAATGCGCCCGGCGTACCTGTTGCCACCACGGTCGAACACGACGGTCTCGACGCCGGCGGCCTTGGCGCGCTCAGCGACCAGGGCACCGACCTGCTTGGCCTGCGCGGACTTGTCGCCCTCGCCCCCACGGATCGAAGCGTCCAGGTTCGACGCCGACGCCAAGGTGTGACCCTTGAGGTCGTCGATGACCTGAGCGGTGATACCGCGGTTGGAACGCGTCACGACGAGGCGCGGACGCTCCGCCGTACCCGACACGTTCTTGCGGATGCGGACGTGGCGACGTGCCTTGGCGGCACGCTTGTAAGCGTCGCCCTTGGCGATCTTCACACCGTATGCCATGGCTTACTTACCAGCCTTTCCGACCTTGCGGCGGATGACCTCGCCGGCGTACTTGACACCCTTGGCCTTGTACGGGTCGGGCTTCCGCAGCTTGCGGATGTTGGCGGCGACCTCGCCGACCTTCTGCTTGTCGATGCCCTCGACCGAGAACTTCGTGGGCGACTCGACCTTGAAGGTGATGCCTTCGGGGGCCTCGACGGTGATCGAGTGGCTGTATCCCAGCGCGAACTCCAGGTTGGAGCCCTTCGCCTGGACGCGGTAACCGACACCGCTGATCTCGAGCGCCTTGGTGTATCCCTGGGTCACACCGGTGATCATGTTGGCCACCAGCGTGCGGGACAGGCCGTGCAGGGCCTTGTTCTGACGCTCGTCGTTGGGGCGGATGACGTTCAGAACGCCGTCCTCACCCTTCACGATCTCGATGGGGGACGCAACGGCGTGCGTGAGGGAACCCTTGGGGCCCTTCACGTGGACCGTACGGCCATCGATGGTGACGTCCACACCGGCGGGAACCTGGATGGGGAGCTTGCCGATTCGCGACATTAGCTTTTCCTCCGTTCCCGACTACCAGACGTAGGCGAGGACTTCCCCACCTACGCCCTTCTTGCCTGCCTGCTGACCGGTGAGCAGACCGTGCGACGTGGAGATGATCGCCACGCCCAGGCCGCCGAGCACCTTCGGCAGGTTGGTGGACTTCGCGTACACACGCAGACCGGGCTTCGAGATCCGCTTGATGCCCGCGATGGAGCGCTCACGGTTCGGCCCGAACTTCAGCTCGAGGACGAGGTTCTTGCCGACCTCGGCGTCCTCGACCTTCCAGCCGGTGATGAAGCCCTCCTGCTGGAGGATCTCCGCGATGTGCGACTTGATCTTGCTGTGCGGCATCACGACAGAGTCGTGGTACGCCGAGTTTGCGTTACGCAGACGAGTGAGCATGTCTGCGATCGGGTCAGTCATGGTCATGAATCGGCCTTCGGCCTCTCTCGCCGCGGTTTCCTGTATGCGCCATCCCTCTCCCCACTCAGTGGCGGGACGGGTGCGGTGCGGGGACCTACGGCGTAGTAAGTCGTTATGGGCGGCGGACGCCCAACCCCACAAGCCTACGGCATATGGAGGAGGGCATCCGCCGACCAGATACTTACCGAGAGCGTCCGGAAATTCCCAAGTCCCTAAGGACAGAGGGGAATTACCAGGAGCTCTTGGTCACGCCCGGCAGCTCGCCACGGTGAGCCATCTCACGAAGGCACACGCGGCACAGGCCGAACTTGCGGTACACGGAGTGGGGGCGACCGCAGCGCTGGCAGCGGGTGTACGCACGCACACCGAACTTGGGCTTGCGGGCAGCCTTCGCGATGAGAGCCTTCTTCGCCATCTCGCTTACGCCTCCTTGAAGGGGAAGCCGAGGTGACGAAGGAGCGCGCGGCCCTCGTCGTCGTTGGTCGCCGTGGTGACCACGGTGATGTCCATACCCCGGGTACGGTCGATCTTGTCCTGGTCGATCTCGTGGAACATGACCTGCTCGGTGAGACCGAAGGTGTAGTTGCCACGGCCGTCGAACTGCTTCGGCGACAGACCACGGAAGTCACGGATACGCGGCAGCGCGAGCGACAGCGTACGGTCCAGGAACTCCCACATGCGGTCACCACGGAGGGTGACGTGGCAGCCGATCGGCTGACCCTCACGCAGCTTGAACTGCGCGATGGACTTGCGGGCCTTGGTGACGGCCGGCTTCTGACCGGTGATCGTGGTGAGGTCGCGAACCGCGCCATCCATCAGCTTGGAGTCGCGGGCGGCGTCGCCCACACCCATGTTGACCACGATCTTCACGAGGCCGGGAACCTGCATGACGTTCTCGTACGAGAACTCCTCACGCAGCTTGCCCGCGATCTCCTCGCGGTACTTCGTCTTGAGACGCGGAGTGGTGGTGGTAGCCATCAGATGTCCTCACCCGTCCGCTTGGCAACGCGGATCTTGTTGCCCTCGTCGTCGAAGCGGAAACCGACGCGGGTAACGACCTTGTTGCCGTCCTTCTCCACGACGAGCTGAACGTTGCTCACGTGGATCGGGGCCTCGGTCGTCACAATGCCACCGGTCTGCGAACCGCGAGCGGTCTGGCCGGCCTTGGTGTGCTTCTTGACCCGGTTGACACCCTCGACCAGGACGCGGTCCTCGCGGGGGAAGGCCGCGATGACCTTGCCCTGCTTGCCCTTGTCCTTACCGGTGATGACCTGAACCAGGTCGCCCTTCTTGATCTTCATGCTTACAGCACCTCCGGCGCGAGCGAGATGATCTTCATGAACTTCTTCTCGCGCAGCTCCCGGCCCACCGGGCCGAAGATGCGGGTGCCGCGGGGGTCGCCATCGTTCTTGAGGATGACGGCCGCGTTCTCGTCGAAGCGGATGTACGAGCCGTCCTGACGACGACGCTCCTTGACGGTGCGCACGACGACAGCCTTGACGACGTCGCCCTTCTTCACGTTGCCACCGGGGATCGCGTCCTTGACGGTGGCGACGATGACGTCACCGATACCCGCGTAGCGGCGACCGGAGCCACCGAGCACACGGATGCAAAGGATTTCCTTCGCACCAGTGTTGTCGGCGACGCGCAGTCGCGACTCCTGCTGGATCACGTCTATCTCCTGATCGTCTGCCGGTTCCCGGCGGGGGCCACGGTCCTCTTACGAGGTGCGGCCCCCGCCGAGCCTGGCGGAACCACTCTGAGGGAAACCCCCCAGAGATTTGCTTACTTGGCCTTCTCGAGGATCTCGACGATGCGCCAGCGCTTGCTCGCCGACAGCGGACGCGTCTCCATGATGAGGACGCGGTCGCCGACGCCGGCAGCGTTCTGCTCGTCGTGCGCCTTGAGCTTGTTCGTACGGCGGATGACCTTGCCGTACAGCGCGTGCTTCACACGGTCCTCGACAGCGACGACGACGGTCTTGTCCATCTTGTCGCTGACGACCAGACCCTCACGGGTCTTGCGGAAACCGCGCTGCTCAGTCGTCTCAGTCACATTCTTCTCGCTCATCAGGCGCTCTCCACCGTCTCGATGCCCAGCTCGCGCTCGCGCATCAGGGTGTAGATCCGGGCGATGTCCTTACGGACGGACTTGAGCCGACCGTGGTTCTCGAGCTGGCCCGTCGCCGCCTGGAAGCGGAGGTTGAACAGCTCTTCCTTGGCTTCGCGGAGCTTGTTGAGAAGCTCCTCGTCGCCCAGCTCGCGCAGTTCGGACGCCTTGGTTCCGGCCGACATCACGCCTCACCTGCCTCGCGCCGGACGATGCGGCACTTCATCGGGAGCTTGTGAGCAGCTCGGGTGAGCGCCTCACGAGCAATCTTCTCGTTCGGGTAGGACAGCTCGAACATCACCCGGCCCGGGTGAACGTTCGCGACCCACCACTCCGGAGAACCCTTACCGGAACCCATGCGGGTCTCGGCAGGCTTCTTCGTCAGCGGGCGGTCCGGGTAGATGTTGATCCAGACCTTGCCGCCACGCTTGATGTGGCGGGTCATCGCGATACGAGCCGCCTCGATCTGGCGGTTGGTCACGTACGCCGGCGTGAGGGCCTGAATGCCGTACTCGCCGAACGCAACCGTCGTACCACCCTTGGCCATACCGCGGCGCTTGGGGTGGTGCTGCTTGCGGTGCTTGACCCTACGGGGGATCAGCATTTCGGTCAGGCCTCCGTTCCGGTGCTCTCAGCCGGAGCGGCGGCGGCGGGAGCCTCGGCCTTGGGGGCCTCGGCAGCCGGCGCAGCCTGCTGCGGCTTGCGGCCGCGACCGCCACGCTCGCCGCCACGGCCGCCGCGGCCACCGGCCGGACGGTCGTTGGCGCCACCACGGGCCGGGCGGTTACCCGCACGGGCCGCTGCGTTCTCGGCGCGAACCTCGGCGATGTTCTTGACGTCGCCCTTGTAGATCCAGACCTTCACGCCGATGCGGCCGAAGGTCGTCTTGGCCTCGAAGAAGCCGTAGTCGATGTTCGCGCGCAGGGTGTGCAGCGGCACACGGCCTTCGCGGTAGAACTCCGAGCGGGACATCTCGGCGCCGCCGAGACGGCCACCGCACTGGATCTTGATGCCCTTGGCGCCGGCCTTCATCGTGCCCTGCATGCTCTTGCGCATGGCACGACGGAAGGAGACGCGGGAGGAGAGCTGCTCGGCAACGGCCTGAGCAACCAGCTGAGCGTCCATCTCGGGGTTCTTGACCTCGAGGATGTTCAGCTGGACCTGCTTGCCCGTGAGCTTCTCGAGGTCGCCGCGGATGCGGTCGGCCTCGGCGCCACGGCGGCCGATGACGATGCCGGGACGCGCGGTGTGGATGTCCACCCGCACGCGGTCACGGGTGCGCTCGATCTCAACCTTCGAGATGCCGGCGCGCTCCATGCCGGACGTCATCATCCGACGGATGGCGACGTCTTCCTTGACGTAGTCCTTGTACAGCTTGTCGGCGTACCAGCGGGACTTGAAGTCCGTGGTGATACCGAGCCGGAACCCATGCGGGTTAACCTTCTGGCCCATTACCGGGTTCCTTCCTTGCTGCTGACGACCACGGTGATGTGGCTGGTCCGCTTACGGATCCGGTAGGCACGGCCCTGAGCACGCGGACGGAACCGCTTCAGGGTCGGACCCTCGTCCACAAACGCCTCGCTGATGAACAGCGAAGAGGCGTCCGTGTGGTCGTAGTTGTGCGCGGCGTTGGCAATGGCGCTGTCCAGCACCTTGCCGACCGGCACGCTCGCGGCCTGCGGGGCGAAACGCAGGACCGCCTGAGCCTCCGTGGCATCCATGCCACGGATAAGGTCCACCACTCGGCGGGCCTTCATGGGCGTGACGCGGATGTACCGCGCCTGGGCCCTGGCTTCCATGGTTGTCCCTTCGGTGTAAGTCATTAGTCGTTCCCACCCCGCGTTAGCGGCGCTTCGACTTCCGGTCGTCCTTGACGTGGCCGCGGAAGGTGCGAGTCGGCGAGAACTCGCCGAGCTTGTGGCCGACCATCGACTCGGAGACAAACACCGGGACGTGGGTCTTGCCGTTGTGCACCGCGATCGTGTGGCCGAGCATGGCCGGGATGATCATCGAGCGACGGGACCAGGTCTTGATGACGTTCTTGGTACCAGCTTCGTTCTGGGCGTCCACCTTCTTGATGAGGTGTCCGTCGACGAAGGGTCCCTTCTTGAGACTGCGCGGCATCTAAACCCGCTCCTAGCGCTTCTTGTTCGTCTTGCGGCGGCGGACGATGTACTTGCTCGATGCCTTCTTCGGCGAGCGAGTACGACCCTCCTTCTGACCCCACGGGGAGACCGGGTGGCGACCACCACTGGTCTTGCCCTCACCACCACCGTGCGGGTGGTCAACCGGGTTCATCGCGACACCGCGGACGGACGGGCGAACGCCCTTCCAGCGCATGCGGCCGGCCTTGCCCCAGTTGATGTTCGACTGCTCGGCGTTGCCGACCTCGCCGATGGTGGCGCGGCAGCGGGCGTCGACCAGGCGAATTTCGCCGGACGGCATACGAAGGTGGGCCATCGTGCCCTCCTTCGCCAGCAGCTGCACCGAAGCACCCGCGGAGCGGGCGAACTTCGCACCGCCGCCGGGACGCAGCTCGATGGCGTGGATGGTCGTACCGACCGGGATGTTGCGCAGCGCCAGGTTGTTGCCCGGCTTGATGTCGGCCCCGGGGCCGTTCTCAACGCGGTCACCCTGGCTCAGGCCACGGGGCGCGATGATGTAGCGCTTCTCGCCGTCTGCGTAGTGCAGGAGCGCGATGCGCGCGGTGCGGTTCGGGTCGTACTCGATGTGAGCGACCTTGGCCGGCACGCCGTCCTTGTCGTGACGACGGAAGTCGATCACGCGGTAGGCGCGCTTGTGGCCACCGCCCTGGTGACGGACGGTCACACGACCGGTGTTGTTACGGCCGCCCTTGCTGTGCAGGGGGCGGACCAGCGACTTCTCCGGCGTGGACCGCGTGATCTCGACGAAGTCGGCGACGCTGGAGCCACGACGGCCCGGAGTCGTCGGCTTGTACTTGCGGATACCCATTTCTCAGTCCTCGTCCGATATTCGGACCAGGGCGCTCCGTTAGGAGGCCTGGCCGAAGATGTCGATACGGTCGCCCTCAGCAAGGGTCACGATGGCGCGCTTGGTGTCGGCACGCTTGCCGAAACCGGTCTTCGTGCGCTTGCGCTTGCCCTGGCGGTTGATCGTGTTGACCCCGGTGACCTTGACCGAGAAGACCGCTTCCACGGCCTGCTTGATCTGGGTCTTGTTGGAGCCCGGCTTGACGATGAACGTGTACTTGTTCTCGTCGAGCAGCGCGTAGCTCTTCTCGGAAACAACCGGCTTGACAAGAATGTCGCGCGGGTCCGTGAAGGTCTTGCTGGTGATCTCGGCCATCAGGCCTCGCTCCCCTCGTTGTCATCGGCCTTGGGGCCAGACACGAAGGACTCGAAAGCGGCCTGGGTGAAGACCACGTCGTCGGAGACGATCACGTCGTACGTGTTCAGCTGGCCCGGCTCCAGGATGTGGACCTGGGGCAGGTTGCGGGCGGACAGCCACGCGGCCTCGTCGGCGCGCTCGACGACCAGGAGCAGGTTGTTGCGCTCCGAGATCTTGCCGAACAGCGTCTTGGCGGCCTTGGTGGAAGCCGTTCCGTCGACCACGCCGGTGACGACGTGGATGCGCGAGTGGCGCGCCCGGTCGGAGAGGGCACCGCGCAGGGCGGCGACCTTCATCTTCTTCGGGGTGCGCTGCGAGTAGTCACGCGGCTGCGGGCCGTGGACGACGCCACCGCCGGCGAACTGCGGCGCACGGGTCGAACCCTGGCGCGCGCGGCCGGTGCCCTTCTGGCGGTAAGGCTTCTTGCCACCACCGCGGACTTCGCCACGGGTCTTGGTCTTGTGCGTGCCCTGGCGGGCAGCTGCCAGCTGAGCGACGACGACCTGGTGGATCAGCGGAACGCTGGTCTTCGCGTCGAAGATCTCCGAGGGGAGCTCGACGGTACCGGCCTTGTCGCCTGCCGGCGAAAGGATGTCAATGGTGCTCATTACCTCAAGCCCCCTTGGCCGCGGTACGGACCAGGACGAGGCCGCCGTTCGGACCGGGGACCGCGCCCTTGATGAGCAGCAGACCCTTCTCCGCGTCAACCGCGTGGATGGTCAGGTTCTGGGTGGTGACACGCTCGTTGCCCATGCGGCCCGCCATGCGGACGCCCTTGAACACACGGCCAGGGGTGGCGCAGCCACCGATGGAACCGGGCGAGCGGTGCTTGCGCTGCACACCGTGACCGGCGCCCAGGCCCTTGAAGTTGTGACGCTTCATGACACCGGCGAAGCCCTTGCCCTTGCTCTTGCCCGTGACGTCAACCTTGACGCCGGACTCGAACACCTCGGCAGTGATCTCCTGGCCCAGCGTGTACTCGCTGGCGTCAGGGGTGCGGAGCTCCACCAGGTGGCGGCGCGGGGTCACGTCGGCCTTGGCGAAGTGGCCCTTGAGGGGCTTGTTCACCTTGCGCGGGTCGATCTCGCCGAAGGCGATCTGTACCGACTCGTAGCCGTCGACGTCGTTGGTGCGAACCTGCGTCACGACACACGGCCCGGCCTTGACGACGGTAACCGGGACGACCCGGTTGTTCTCGTCCCAGACCTGGGTCATGCCGAGCTTCTCGCCCAGGACGCCCTTGATGTTCTTGCTCATCTCGGCCCGTCCCTTCAGAGCTTGATCTCGATGTCGACACCGGCCGGGAGGTCGAGGCGCATCAGCGAGTCAACCGTCTTCGGCGTGGGGTCGAGGATGTCGATGAGGCGCTTGTGCGTGCGCATCTCGAAGTGCTCGCGAGAGTCCTTGTACTTGTGCGGCGACTTGATGACGCAGTACACGTTCTTCTCAGTGGGCAGCGGCACCGGGCCTGCGACCGACGCACCAGTGCGGGTCACCGTCTCGACGATCTTCTTCGCCGAGGAGTCGATGACCTCGTGGTCGTAGGCCTTGAGCCGGATGCGGATCTTCTGTCCCGCCATGGCTACCTAGTAGTCCTTTGTCTCGTAACGCTCTGGAACCCGGGGGTTCTACCAACTCTGTCTCCGACCCACGCGGTCGGGCGTGTCGCACTCCCTCTACGCAGAAATCCCATACGGGATTTCCCAACCAAGGGGATGCGGGCCACAGGACCTCGCAGACGGGGGCAGAACACCCACCGGACGCCTGGCCGGAGCCCCGCTGACACTTCCCGGAAGATTCCCGTACGTCCGCCCCTGATCAGGGGCGACGAGTACTGTGGGACTCGCTTCCGGTCCTCCCGGCGGGAGGCGCGCAGCATCGGCACTCAACCGAGCAACCCCGACAGTCTGCCATACGGGGCCATGGCCTGGCCAATCGCAGCGGGGAAGCGTACCCCACGTCACAGGGGCTCACGCATTCGGCACGCTGACGTGCGGCGCGGGCCAGTCGCCCTGCGGCTCAGCCACGCGCGGCAAGGATCATCCCGGGCTCCAGCACCGAAGCCCCCGGGCCGGACAGGTAGACCTTCGCGGCGTGGGGCGGATCGAAGAAATCCACGCTCCGGCCATACCGATCAATAGCGGTCAACGTGACGCCATGCTCGAAATCAACAGGCTCCGACGCCGTCTCCATAGCGAAATTCTGCCCGGTTCGCACCACTCCGCCCACGCATCGCGCAATGCAGACGGCGAAATCCCCGCTCGACTCCTCCACTGAATAAATTTGCAGTCTGTTATCCGCCGCCATGCTTGTATGCCTCCGCTACAAAATGCTTGATCTGTTCTGGTGATAGTTTCGGGACGTCGAACCCCAGGGCGTCACTGATCCCCTGATATCCGTGCACCTTCGGCACATGGATACCCATCTGGGAAAGGATGTCGTGAGCGGCTCCCACAGGTATCTCGACACTGGCCCGCTGGGCGAGTTCTGACGCCGGCAGACCAACTGCAACTTCCGCTTCGGCTCGTATGAAACCTGGCTCCAGCGGAATCCCTTCCAGCGCGCTCCGAGGGATCAGCTGGACTACAGCATCTCCGAACTGCTCCGAGTGCCTGGCGAAAACAGCCGCCACTCCTGGATCTGTAGACGTGGGCGTAAAACCAGATGCCTGCGTTCCGCTGCTCGCGTCATAGCCACGCGTCGTCCCTCGGAAGAGGTGCTCTTCGTCCGGGCACCCAAATAGCCCCAGCGGGTCTGCACTGACATGGGGGGTCGGAACGTAAGCTACGGAGTTCGGCGCCGCCACCAGCCCCAGTGGATCAGGCGAGAAATAGCGCGCCGATTCCGGGTCGTAATACCGAAAGCAGTTGTAATGCAGCCCCGTCTCCGGGTCGAAGTACTGGCCCGGGAAGCGGAGCGGGGTGTACGCGCGGGCGTCTGTGTTCCAGGTGGTCGTGCCCCACAGCGTCGAGCGGGTGCGCCAGGCTATTTCGCCCTGCTCGTCCACCAGCTCGCTCGGGGTGCCGATCAGGTCGGTGACTATCGCGAAGAAGCGTTCGTCGATCGAGCCGACGGGCAGGTCCGGGGACGATATTCGTTCGGTCTGAGCGATCGGGCGCAGGCCCGCGTGGTCCCAGGTCAGGGAGACCGCCGCCGGGGATGCGGACGACGTGGTCGTCTGTTCGCACAGCGTCGTGCCGTCCCACGTGAACGACACCCGCTCCGCCACCGCCTCGCCCGCCATCCGCTCCTTCGCGATGCGGCGGCCCAGCGGGTCGTAGCGGTAGCGCCAGACCGTGCCGTCGGGGGTGACGACCGAGGTCAGGCGGTCTTCCGGGTCCCACGTGTACCGCCAGGTGTCCGGCTTGCGAGAGAGGCGCTGCTTCTGGCGCAGGGTGACGCGGCCCTGGGCGTCGTGTTCGTAGCGGACCGAGCCCGCCCGGGTTATTCGGGTGCCCGTGTACGCGCGGGCGCCCAGGGCGTCCTGGCCCGGGTGGGCAGCGGGCCAGGACGCCTCCGTCTGGTTGCCCGCCGCGTCGTAGGCGTACCGCTCCGACCAGTCCCCCGCCCGGACCGCCGTCACCCGGCCCGCCGCGTCCAGGTCGAAGCGGCGCGAGCCGGAGAGCTGGTCGTCCACGCCGGTCGGGTTTCCGTCGGCGCGGTAGTGGTAGGCACGGCGCTGGATGGATTCGCCCCGCGCTCCGGTCACCGCCAGGTCCGTGAGGCGGCCCAGCGGGTCGAAGGCGTGGGCCAGGGTGATCGTTTCCCCGAAGCGGCGGATCAGCTCCCGCCCGGCTGCGTCGTGCGCGAACGACACCGTCCGGCCGGAAGTGGTCAGCTCGGTGCGGTTGCCCGCCGGGTCGTACGTCCAGGAACTGGCCGAGCCGCCCGGCGTCTTCCGCCCGTTTCGGCGCCCCAACTCATCGTAGGAGTACGACAGTTCACGGCCGTTGACCGTCTCCGACCTCACCCGGCCGTGCCGGTCCCGGAGCAGCATCACGGTCGCGTCGGGGCCGCTCGCCTGGGCGAGCTGGTCGAAGATGTCGTACGCGAAGGTGGTGACCGAGCCCTCGACGTCCTTGCGGACCGTCTGGCCGAGCTCATTGCGCTCGTACCGGATCGTTTCGCCGAGCCCGTTGGTGCGCGCGGCCAGGCGGCCCGCCGCGTCGTAGGCATAGGTCAGCGTGCGGCCGTCGAAGTCGGTCTCCGCGATGAGCCGCCCGGCCGGGTCGTAGGCGTAACTCCAGGCCAGGCCCTGGGGGTTGACGACTTTGGTCAGGCGCAGGTGGGCGTCGTGTTCGAAGGCGTAGCGCACGCCGTCCGGGCCAGTGCGGGCCGTCAGGAGGTCGAAGTCCGTGTACTCAAAGCGGGAGACGGCGCCCAGCGGGTCGGTGTGGCTGGTGCAGTTGCCCTCGCCGTCGTACGTCCAGGACTCCTCGCTGCCGTCGGGGGCGGTGCGGCGCGCGAGCCTGCCTTCCACCGTCCACGTCAGGCGCGTGGTCGAGCCCAGCGGGTCGGTGATCGCGATCGGCCGGCCGAAGGCGTCCCGCTCGTAGCGGGTGACCGCGCCCAGCGGGTCGGTGATGTCGAGCGGCAGCCCGGCACGGTCGCACCGGATGCGGGTGATGTGTCCGAGGCCGTCCGCCACCGCGGCGAGGTGGCCCGCCTCGTCGTACGTGAACTCGGTGCGCACCCCGGCTGCGTCGGTGACCGAGGTGCGGTTGCCGCGCTCGTCGAAGGTCTGACGCACGGTCCGGCCGTCGGCGCCGGTCACCCGGACCGGCAGCCCCGCCTCGTCGTAGGCGATCGTCGTCCGGCGCCCGTCGGGGCGTACGACCTCCGTGGGACGGCCCGCCTCGTCGTACGCCGACCAGGTCGTGTGCCCCAGCGGGTCGGTGCGGGACAGCGGGCGGTTGTAGCGGTCCAGCTCGAAGCGTGTCGTCCCGCCGGTCGCGTCGATGTGGCCGACGACCTGCTCGCGGTCATTGATCAGATAGCGCTCGTCGTGGCCTGCCGCGTTCGTGACGGTCGTCGTCCGCAGGCCGTCGGCCGGGTCCGGCTCGCTGTAGGCGAACCGCGCACTCATGTGCCCGTTGGTACCCGACTGGGCCACGCAGCGGTGGCGGTCGTCGTAGACGTAGTCGAAGTGGCTGTCGTTGGTGTCCGTCCACGACGTGATGCGGGCGTGCTCGTCGTAGCCGAAGCGCAGCGGGCGGCCACAGGAGTTGAGAACCTCGGTGAGATGGCCGTCGGTGTAGCCGTAGCACAGGATTTGCTGGTCGCTGCCGTCCGGCGCCGCGCCCGCCAGGTGCAGGGCGGTGATCCGGCCCTCGGCCGTGGTGAGCTTCAGGTGGTAACCGCCGTGGTGGGCGATCCCGGTGGGGGTGCCTTCGGCGTCGTACTCGAAGGTGATCCAGTTGCCGTTGCGGTCGTCGAGCTGGTCCAGCAGGGCGAGCTCGTCGTTGTGGAGCACGAAGTGCCGCGTCAGGCCGGTGCCCGGGTCCGTGACGGTGTACGTGTCGCCGTCGCGGTCCAGCGGCCAGCGGGAGCCACCGTGCGCGGGCAGCGTGGGCACGCCGGGCGCGGGGTGCGGATAGGACAGCAGGCTGCCGTCCTCGCGGACGAAGATCACGCCTGCCGCGTCGATCTCCAGGCGCTGGTCGATCGAGCTCGCCCAGCTCGGCCCGAACCAGCGGCCCAGGCGGTACGCCGATCCGAAGGTGCGCCGGAAGACGAACGGCAGGGCACCGGGCAGCGCGAGGTCCTTCTGCGGCAGCAGCATCCGGCCGGTGGCCACGTCAACCGGGTCCTCGACGCACTCCATCTCATTCTCGGTGCGGCTGGAGCCGTGCGGTTCGTGCTCATAGGCTCCGCGGGCCGTGTCGTCGACAGCGCCCTCGAAGCCCTCCCTGATCCCTGCGCCGGCGCCTTCCTTCGCGGCCTCCTTGACCCCGAGCTCGGCCGCGGTCCTCACTCCGGACGCCGCGAACGCCTCGGGATCGGCAAGGTTGTCCAGCAGACGACCGCCGAACTCGGCCGGGTCATGCTTGGCGTCGTTCCACGCGCTCTTGATCGCCCGCTCAGGGTGGGCGTCCATGGAGACGAGGCCGGTGAGCGTGGTGGCCACGCCCTTCTCGTACTCGGCCGGGTGCAGGAGGTTGTAGGGGTCCTGGGGGTTGAGGCTGCGGGCGAAGTTCAGGATGTCGGCGCCGCCCTTGATGACGCCCGTGAAGACATGGTCGAGCTCGATCGATCCGCCTGCCATGAGGTCTTTGTAATCGCGGCCCAGGCGGGACAGCGGCGGCGGTTCGGCCGGAGCGGCGGCCAGGGCTCCCTGCACCATGCCGCGCGCCGTGGCCGCGGCGCCGTTGCGCTGGCGGCGCGCCTCGGCGAGGACCTCCTGGGCCCGCTGCCGTTTGGCGAGGCCCGGGTCGGCGAACGGGCCCGGCTGCGGCCCGGGATCCTGATGGCTGCGTACCTTGTCGTTGTAGGCGTCGACCTGCTTGTTGTACGCCTCGACCGCCTTCTGGGAGTCCTGCTCGCCCTCCCGGTACAGCTCGATGGCCTCCTGCGCCTTGCTCTGCGCCCACTCGACCGTCCCGGCGTAGTGGCCGAGGGCGCCGGACGCGTCGTGGCAGGCGAAGGACGCCTCGTCCCACTTGGCGGGGTGCATCGCGAACTGGGCGCGGAAGGCGTCGGCGGCCTGCCCCTTCCAGCTCCCGGAGTCCAGCCGGCGCATGCCCTGGCCGACCTTGCCGAACGCGGTCGCGAAGTCGGCGAGATGCTTGGCGTTGGCCCGGATCGTCTTCGGGTTGCCGTGGACGAGGTCGTTGAACAGATCGGTCTGTCCGAGCTGCTTCTCATCAACGTGGGCGCCGAGTTCGGCCGCGACGGCGTCACCGAAGTCGTCCACCTGGTCGGCCAGGTGGTGCGCGCCGACCCGGTCCAGGAGACCGCTCGTGACGTGCGCGCCTTCATCGACGGCGCTGCCGACCGCCTTCTTGCCGGCGTCGACCCCCTCCTCGACCTTGCCCAGGCCCTTGTTCAGCAGGTTCTTCCCGCCGTCGACCAAGCCCCCGAAATCCACCATCAGCCCTGGCCGCCGCCGTTCGTGCCCTGCTGTTTCGCCCGCTCCTCGGGCGACGGGCCGAACTCGTCGTCCCGCCACTGGGCCAGTGCGTCACCCTGCCCGGAGGCCTCCATGCCCAGCACGAGCGGATTCAGCTTGCTGTCGGTGACGTCCCGGCCGGCGTCCTTCATGCTCTGCCAGATGTCCGCGTCGGCCTTCTGGAAGGACTCGGGGCTGAAATCGGCGTGCGCGTACATGTTGTTACGAGCCAGGTCACCCCAGGACATGCCGGTGACCTGGTCCTCGGTCGCATGCGGATTGCCCATCGCCGAGTTCGCGAGGACCTTGAACCCGCCCTGGATGTACTGGTCCTCCTCGTACATGATCCCGGCCGACAGGCCCGCCTTCAGGGCGAAGTCGTTGCCCTCCTGCACGAGCGCCCGCACGCCCCACTCCCAGCGCTCGCAGAACGACTTGAACGTCTCCGTCAGCCCGTCGTCACCCAGCTCAAGCCCGGTCATCGCCATCGAGTCGAACCCGCGGCCCATCCCGGCCTCCCCGATGAGCCCGAGTTCCTTCAACTCGCTCAGCGCGCCGTTGATCCCCTGCGTGATCAGCACCATGGCCTCCGGCGGAACCCGCAGATCCCCATCGCCCCCGCCGCTCATGCCCCGCCCGTCCCTTCAATTGCATACGCTCCGGCGTCGACCGCTACGGCCTCCGGCACGATCCCGGCGACCGGCGGGAACACCACACCGTCCGCGCTCCCCGCATCGAGCGCGACCCCGGCCGGCACCCCGAGCGCGGGCACCGCGACGTCCAACAGCCGTGCTCCGAGCACCCGTTGGTAGGCCCACTCCTCGGCGCCTTCACCGCGTGCGATCGCGAACCGGGCCAGCGCCGCCTCGTCAGAGAACGCGCAGATCCACCGGATCCCACCCCACTCGGCGGTCCACCATCCACCCTCGGTCTCGGGCACCAACACTGCCGCACGACGGAACTCACCCAGCAACGCCGCGAATTCACGCCGCCTCTGCCGCCCCACAGGCCCCCCGGATATCTCCACGCCCCGCAGAATCACATAGCCCCGTTTCGCATTGCAACGTGAATCGGGCCGGATTCAGGGCGGGTTGGTCAGCCCAACGCCCCCCGTACATCAGCCGAAGGAACCCGTACGGACACCCGGCTGCCCGGGTTCAGCTTGAGCGCGACATCGGCCGGGAGGAACGCGAGGAGTTGGGCACACGGGATCGCCCGTAGCTGGGGTGCCGAGCTCGGGGCGTGTTTCGGGTCGGTCAGTACCGGAACGAAGCGGCCTCCGGCATCGGAGTAGAGAGTCGGCCCCGCTTCGGCCGTGGGCACCAGGTAGACCGTGGCTCCGGCCAAGCGGCGCACCAGGTCCGCCTCGGACCCGTGTCCGGTCCCTGCCAGCTGCATCGCAGCGTCGACCGCATCCGTGGGGACGGGAAGCCCGAGCGCCATCGGCGACGGCCGGTAGTTGGGATTGCGGCTGAACGCCCCGGGCTCGCCCCGCTGGTCGACCGGCCAGGCCCCGATGACCGCGTACGGCGGCACCGTCCCCCTCGGGTCGTACGCCGGGTCGATCGAATAGAGCCAGCTGCCGGGTGCCCGCTTCGCCTGGGCTCTCAATGCCTCGGTGAGGGCGGGCCCCGGAGCCGTCAGCCTGTTCTTGGCAGCCGTCACGGAGTCCTCCCACGCCGCGTAAGCGGCACGCTGCTCGGTCACCGAGACCACGTTCGCCGCGTCGGCCCCGTCGAAGAGCTCGACCATGTCATCGGGTGACGTCCCCGCTCCCGGGTGCAGTCTGTAGGCACGGGTACTGCCACTGGAGCGGAGCATGCCGCTCTGCCAGACGTCGGGCCGCGCCCCGTTGATCAGGAGCCGCCAGCCGAGCGCCTCAAGCTGGAGACGTACGTCCATCAAGGAGCCGAAGAGGTCCTCGGTCGCCGCCGACGCACTCCCCCACGGGCCGTTGGCCTGCACTCGGTACGGAGTCCGGCTGCGCGCGGCGAGCCACCACGACACGCTGCACCAGACCCGCTCGTCACCACGCCCGGCAACGGCGTCGTCCCGCCGGCCCATCATCATCTCGGTCACGGCACCCATCCTGCCGACAGCACCCCGCACACCCCCGGCCACCCCCTCGGCCCCCACCCGCCGGATCGCACCCTCCGCGACCCAGCGGCCCGCGACCCGGTGAACCACGATCCGGTACGCCGCATCCCGGCGCCCCGCGACATCAAATGCCTTCAATCCCGAAGGGGATTACACCCTTCCCAACCCCCTCCAGCCTCCCGTCACTCACACGGGTGACATATCCCAACTGGGCTGGATTTGCTTGTTGTTGGCGGGCATATGCTCGCGGCGACAGCCCCGGGTGCGGACACGGACTCCGGGCGGCGAAACCCGATACATGCATCGGCCCCCGGCCGGGACTGGCATCCCGAACGAGGGCCTGACCACCAAGGAAGAAGAGACCTTCCCGATGGCTACCACAAAGGAAGAAAAGCCCCTTCCCCCATGGCTCCTCAGCACCTTAGCGCGCCCCCGCGCACCTCGCCCCGCGTTCCCGACGGCACCCCACACTCCGGTGTCATCCACGCCAACACCCGCCACACCACCCGCTACACGGTCGTCGGCAACCACCTCGCCCAGCACCGCGAACTCTCCCTGCTCGCGATCGGCCTCGCCGTCCACATCCAGTCGCTGCCCGCCGGATCCCGCGTCGGCATCAAGGCCCTCGCGGAGCGCTTCCCCGAGAGCGAGGCCCGCATCGCGGCCGCGCTGCGCGAGCTGGAGGCGTACGGCTACTTGAACCGCAGCCGGGAGCGGCTGTCCAGCGGCCGAGTCGTCACCCGCACGGTGTCGTGCAACCAGCCCGGGGCGGGCCGCCCGGCGCCGACAAGGCCGCGCCGCAAGAGCCCGGCTCCCCCGGCACCACAGACACCGGCACCCGCACCCGCACCCGCACCACCCCGGCCAGAACCCCCGTCCGAGCCGGAACCCGAAGCCGAAGCCGAAGCCGCAGGACAGCACCCCGCCGCCGTCGAACTCCTCGCCGCGCTACGGCGCCACGAGCCCCGGCTCCTGCTCGCCGAACGGGACGTACACCGCCTCGCCCCGGCCGTCGCCGTCTGGCTCGACCGAGGAGCCGACCCCGAGGCCGTACGCCGCACCCTGACCGCGAACATCCCCGAACCCCTGCACCACCCGGCGTCCCTGCTCGCCCACCGCCTCGCCGTGCTGCTGCCCCCGCCCCTTCCGGCC
>NZ_LGDD01000291.1 GCF_001279695.1 Streptomyces sp. WM6378 | reverse complement strand
AGCCTCAGCCACCCCCAAAGCCCCCACCACGTACTACGTGGACTGCCGCGCCGGCAACGACACCAACCCCGGCACCACCCCCACCAAACCGCTGCGCACCCTCGCGAAGGCGAGCGCCAGAACGTACCGCCCGGGCGACCAGATCCTCTTCAAACACGGCACGACCTGCACGGGCACGTTCGCCCCGAGGGGCTCGGGCACCCCCGGCAGCCCCATATCGGCCGGAGCGTACGGCAGCGGCACCGGCACCGGCACCGGCACCGGCAGCAAGCCGCACATAGAAGGCAACGGCAGCCGAGCCGCCGTGCTCCTCGACAACGTCCAGCAGTGGGAACTGCACGACCTGGACGTGTCCAACACCGGCCCCGCCACGACCACCGCCCGCCGCGCGGGCATCCTGGTGCGGCTCACCGACTTCGGCACCGGCCACCACTACGCCGTACGCGACGTGGACGTGCACGACGTCAACGGGGCCGACTTCAAGGACCCGGACCCGTCCGGCGGGATCCTCTTCGCGGTGCGGGGCGCGGCCACCCCCACCGGCTTCGACGACGTCGCCGTCACCGGCTCGACCGTGACCCATGTCGACCGCACCGGCATCGGAACCTCGTCGACCTGGGGCCGCCGCCCCGAATACCCCGACGGCCCCGGCACCGGCTTCGTGCCGATCACCGCACTGCGCATCGAGAACAACCGCGTCACCGACGTCGGCGGCGACGGCATCGTCGTCCAGAACGCGGACGGCGCGCTCGCCGAGCACAACACCGTCGACGGGTTCAACATGCGCTCCGCCGGCTACAACGCCGGTCTGTGGGCGTGGAATTCGGACCGCGTCCGCTACCAGTACAACGAGGTCGCGCACGGCCACGGCACCCGGGACTCGATGGCGTTCGACATCGACGGCGGCAACAACGGCAACGTCTACCAGTACAACTACAGCCACGACAACGAGGGCGGTTTCCTGCTCGTCTGCAACGGAGCCGGCATGACCTCCGCCGACAACCTCGTACGCCACAACATCAGCGTCAACGACCGCAACCGCAGCGCGCCGTACGGGATCGTGTCCGTGGTGTGCGGGCCCTCCACGCGCACCCAGGTGTACGACAACACCATCGTCACCAACCAGTCCGGCACGGCCATGGTCAGCGACAACGGGCCCGGGAACGTCACCTTCCGCAACAACGTCTTCGTGTCCAGCGCGGCCGGGGACGCCCCCTTCTCGGACCCCCGCAACACCTACGACCACAATCTGTACCGGGGCGTGGGCACAGCGCCCGCCTCCGACCACTCCCCCGTGACCACCGACCCCGCGTTCACCGCCCCGGCTCCGGCAGGCCCGTACGACGTACAACTGCGCCCAAAATCACCGGCGTTGAGGTCCGGCGCCCCTATCGCCGACGGGGTCGTACAGGACTGGTTCGGCAATCCCATCGCCGACCCGCCGAACATCGGCGCCTACCAGGGCGCGGGGGTGGCCATCCGTTACGGGACGGGGTTGCGGGCGTCGTAGCGCGCGAAGCCCCGGCGGCTGAGGCCGAGCACCGTCACCGCGAGGACGCACGCGATGCCGCCGCCCACCACCATCACGGCGGGCGAGGTGAGGTCGGCGACCGTACCGGCGAGGAAGTCGCCGAGCCTCGGCCCGCCCGCGACCACCACGATGAACACGCCCTGGAGCCGGCCGCGCATGTCGTCCGGGGCCGCGACCTGCATCATCGTGTTGCGGAACACCATGGACACGGTGTCCGAGAACCCGGCGACAGCGAGCATGAACAGGCCGAGCCACAGCTGCCGGGTCAGCCCGAACACGGCGATGGCGGCGCCCCACCCGCCGACCGAGATCAGCACCGCGAGCCCGTGCCGGTGGATGCGTCCCTGCCAGCCGGAGAACACCCCGCCGAGCAGCGCGCCGACGGCGGGGGCGGCGACGAGCAGGCCGGTGGTGCGGGCGTCGCCGCCGTACCAGAGCACGGCGACGGCCGGGAACAGGGCGCGGGGGTGGGCCAGGATCATCGCGCAGAAGTCGCTGAAGAACGTCATCCGCAGATTGGGCCGGGTCGCCAGGAACCGCAGCCCGTCCAGGACCGAGGCCCGCTTGGCGCCGGTCCGCTCCGGCAGCATCGCGGGCAGCCGCCACATCGCGTACAGGGAGGCGGCGAAGGTGATCGCGTCGATGAGGTACGCCGTCTTATACCCGGCGAAGCCGACGACGAGCCCGCCCAGCATCGGCCCGACGAGCGTACCGGTCGTCATGATCATGGAGTTGAGCGCGTTGGCGGCGGGCAGCTGCTCGGGCGGCAGCAGCTTCGGGATCATCGCCGAACGGGCCGGGGCGTTCAGTGCCTGGCACACCGACTGGAGCGCGATGACGGCGTACAGGAACCAGACGTTCGCGACCCCGGCAAAGGTCCCGGCCGCGAGCGCCGCCGAGAGCGCGGCGGATCCGAGCGCGCTGTACAGGCCGAGCCCCCGCCGGTCGACGGTGTCGGCGATAGCGCCGCCGTACAGACCGAACGCGACCAGCGGTACGAGGGTGAAGATGCCGACCAGGCCGACGTAGAAGCTGGAGCCGGTGAGGTCGTAGACCTGGAGGGAGATCGCGAGTGCGGTCATGCCGCTGCCGACCCACGACACCATGTTGCCGAACCAGAGCCTGCGGTAGTCCGCCGATATGCGGAACGGCGTGAGGTCGGCGAATATCCGGCGCCGCGCCGCGCGCATCTCCCCGCCGCCGGATCCCTTCGCCCGTATCTCCCCGGCCGCGGATCCACCCGCCCGTGTCCCTCCCGCGCCGGGGGCGTTCGTCCGGTTCGCTCCGGTATCGGATCCGGTCGCTGCTGAGGTCTCGGTGGGCTGCTCGGCTTGTTCGGTCACGCGGGATGCTAACTCCGACCGCGAGCGCCCAGGTAGGGGCGGCCTCACACCGGGCCGTCCGGTGCCCAGCACTCCGCCGGCCATGGTCGCGACGGCGGCGCGCCCCGGCGAGCACCCCGCCGCGAGCGTCGTACCCCGAGCGGGTCAATGTGCCGGAGCCCGGTATCCGGGACCACACCTGGGCAGTGGACATGCCCCCGGTCGCGCATCGCCTCAGGTCGGGGCCACGGCGGCCCGATCCGGGTTGCCGGGACCATCCTTATGCCACGCCGACAGGCGCGAGCCGAAGCCCTTGGGCGCCGCTACGCTTCCCCCGATCAGTCAGCGTCGTCGCCGCCCCCGCCTTCAT
Organism: Streptomyces sp. WM6378; assembly: GCF_001279695.1. GTDB lineage: Bacteria > Actinomycetota > Actinomycetes > Streptomycetales > Streptomycetaceae > Streptomyces. The sequence continues at coordinate 72,673 of NZ_LGDD01000291.1, read as the reverse complement.
CAGGCGGGGGCGGCGACGCATCTCGCCGGAAGGCCAACCATGAACACCCTGATCTCCGCCGCCGCCCGCCGCAGCACCACCCCGGGGACCGCCCGCCGTGTACCGCTCACCGCACGGGCGGCAGCACAGCACGCCGGCCACGTCCCCGCCGCCCTCGACCGCATCACCACGGCCGCCGGCAACGCGCCGAGCGCGTCGGCCTTCCAGTCCGCCCTGTGAAAGATTCGTAACCCACGGCCCCAGCCCAGAGGCCCCCGGCAACCGCACGCCCCGTGCGAACCACCGGGGGCCTTAACCGTGCCACCCACACGAATCCCCCACATGCCGCGCCCACACCATCGGCCCCTGCCTGCCGCTCCCCGCCCTCCATAGGATCAAGAACCTGTCAGTCATGAGGCGGCCTCGGCCCGAAACGGCACGCCGGTCGGCCGCCGCCAACGGCCTCAGGAGATCTCGCATGTCCATGGATACAACCGGTGAGCACGGCGGCCCGTCCCGCATGAGTCTGGACCACCAGCCTCCGCCGCCCCCGCTCTTCACCGGAACAGGCCAGTCGGATCTCGTCTCGACCCCCGAGGCGAAGAAGTCCGCCGCCGACACCATCGACCACCTCGAACATGGCACGAAGGATTCCGGCACCCACGCCGACGAGTCAACAGCCAACATCGTCAAGGCATTTGGGCCCCACGACGGCCACGGCTGGGTGACGTCCGGCGCCCTGAAGAAGGCCCACCACACCTGGGGCGAACAGGTACAGGCCCTGATGAACCGCCTGGGCTACGAGAAGTCCGCGCTGGTCGGCGCCAAAACGCGTTTGCACAACACCGACTTCGGGATCAAGCACGGCATCGCGCGCCCCGGTTCCCCTCTGGACCTCTTCTGATCTCCTCGCATTTCACTGGCATACAGGACCCCACACATGCCCACGTACCAAGAGATATTGGCAACCGACCTGTCCACATTGACCACGGCGGCGACGAAGTGGGACGAAATGGCGGGGAAGTTCAAGGAACACGAGACGCTGTACCACGACAAGGTGCACACCATCACGCTCCCCACGAGTTGGGTGGGTGAGAGTTCACAGGCCGCGAACGCCATGTTCGGCATCACACTCAACGAGTACAAGAACGCCCAGACCGAGGCCAAGGCGATGGCTTCGCTTCTGAGAGACGCCCACACCCAGTTCGTGGACCTTCGAAAGAAGGTGGAGTCCGAACGGGATGCCGCCGTCAAGGACGGCATGACCGTCTCATCCACGGGATACGTCACGTTCGACACCAGCAAACTCGACCAGTCAGAGCTGAGCGCCTACCACCACGACCCCGACTACCAGCGGTCCGCGCAGGAAAAGGCGGGCAGTTGGCAGACCCGTATCGACAATGCCGTACGGAGCGTGTGCGACGCCGACGAGGGGTTCGAGGTGGCCCTCACCCAGGTCGTCAAGGACTCCGTCATCACCGACGGCACCAACAACGGGTTCAACGGGCAGGCCAAGGGCGACATCGAGCAGTACGAGGCGGACGAGGGCAAGGACATCGCGCTGCGCGTCGATTCGGGCGACGCGACCGCTCACGATTACCAGGAGTTGCAGCGCCTCTTCCGCGACAATTCCGGTGACAAGGTGTTCAGCCAGACCCTGCTGGACAACCTGGGCGCCGACGGGACCCTGAAGCTCTCCAACTCCCTCGACAGTCTCGCCTATTACAAGGACCAGAAGCAGAGCGGCCAGTACCTGGACCTCCAGAAGGGCCTCGCCACGACACTGTCCACGGCAACCAAGGACCCCAGCTCCGCCTTCTACAAGCACTTCCGTACTGAAACGCAGAAGGCCGGCACTGAGGAATTCAAACTGGACGGCCTCAGCAAGATCCCGAACGAGCGGGTCCGTGGCTACCAGAGCCTGGTCACCCTGATGCAGCACGGGGACGGCTATTCAGGCCAGTTCCTCAAGGACACCGCGGACGACATCCGGCACGCGGAGGTGTCGTACACGGCCAAGGGGAAGCTCGATTCCGTCTGGGCCCTGCGGGACGAATTCAGCGGCGGCGACCGGGGCTGGTTCGCCAACGACCCGCTCGACGGCGTTCTCGGCATCATGTCCCACGACCCGGCTACCAGCACCGCGTACCTGGACCCGGCCCACAGCGACAATCTCAACTACCTGCTCCACGGCCGGGACTGGGACACTGTGGTGGACCATTTCGCGACGCCGCCCGGCGGCACCACACAGGGCATGCCGGTCACCGTGGAGGACGGCGACGTCCGCAGGGGCTTCGGCGCCGCCCTGGAGGCCGCGACGACCGGGAACGCACCGGGTGCGTATCACCCCATCGGACACCACACGGCGGCCCAGGCGAGCATTCTGCGGCAGACCGTCGACACGCTGAACGCGGACAACCACGCCCAGCAGCTGCCGAAGAACCTGACCGAGCCTTTGGCGCACATCATGACGTCATACACGCCGGACACGCACCAGACGTTCGCGAAGTCGGATTCGCATTACGACATTCCCTACAACAGCAACGGAACTGTCTGGGAGGGCAAGGACGGGGCACATCTCGCCCTGGCGCCCGACCACTTGACCAAGATCATGCGGGGAATCGCCGACGACCCGGAGGCTTTCGGGCATCTTTACGGAGCGGAGCAGAAGTACTCGCACGACGTCCTGACCGCTCTCCCTCAAGACGCGGGGGAGAAGACGGTCCACGATCGCATCGTCGAAGCCTCTCGCGCCATGGGCTCCTATGACGGCGTACGGGCGGACATCATCTTCGACGAACGCTTCAAGAAAACGCAGTGGGCCGCCGACTTCAACCACGGACTCGGCACCTCGCTGAGCACCGCGCTGATGTTCAACCCCGTGTCCGACCTCAGCCCCGTCGGAGACCTGGCCACGAAGACCGTCGACGTGTGGGCGTACGAGTCCAACAAGGAACACACGGCCGAGGCGAATCTCGCGGCGACCGATGCGAACGCCAAGAGCTATGACGCCGGCCAGCGCGACGTGGACCACATGGTCAGAATGTGGGGCCAGAGCCGTGGCCACGACATCGACAGCGACTACACCAAGTACTTCCTGCACGCCGGCCAGGACCAGTACGACCTCAGCCGCAACGACTCGCTCCGCTACCTCCGAGCCGACCGCTGACGTCCCGGGAAACGGCTCTCGACAGAATGAGCACCATGCAGAAAATCTCCAGACTCCGACGAATCCACCCAGGCTGGTATGCCGGGACTTTCGTCGTGGCTCTGGCCATAGTGGCCCAAGTCCTTTACAGCACAGGGATATACGACTCCTGGCGCGACAGCCGATCGGTGGACCGGGCATGCGGCGGGATGCTGGCCCAGGGCGAACTCGATACGGCTCTGGAGTCCTCGGAACTCCGCGCCAAATCCCTTGAGCTCGATGACGGCTACCTGGCCCATTGCCTGGTGCTTCGGGCCGACTCCGGAAGGAACGGTTCTCTGGAGATGTCCCTGCGCTGGAGCAGCACCAAGCCCTCCGCCTTGGAGACCTTCCCCCGCTCCTTCGACATCACCAACGGGGTCAGGGGGCAGGCCGCGCCGCTCGGCAAGGGATGGCCGGGCATCGTGCGGAATGGCGAATTCCCCGGTGTCCAGATCGCACTCGACTGCCGCAACGACAGGAACAAGGCTCTCGTCGCGTACGGGTCTTTCGCGCCTCCGGGCGGCGCCCCGTCAGGAAGCGCTGCCGATCTGGCCGGGCTGGGCCGGGTAACCGCCGAGACCGCCCAGAAGGCGGCCGCGAAGTACGGCTGTCAGGCGAGCGGCGGCGAAAGATTGACGGACGTGGCGCTGCCGCCTTACGGCCCCAAGCCCGACCCGACCAAGCCGCTGGACCAGTCACAGGGTTCCTGCGCCGCCCTGCGCGGCCTCGCTTCGACGGCGACGCAGAACGGCGTCCCGCAGGCCATGGAGTTCCCGGCGGACGCACAGGCACCTCAGGTGAACTGCTACCTCGCCACGTCGTCCCAGAAGCCCGGATACGGCCTGTTCGCCTTCTACGGCGCGAGCGCGAAGGCAGTCCGGGCAGGCGGCGTGTTCTCCTCCCTCAAGACGCCGGACGAGCCGAGGGACTACGCCTGGGCCACCGCGAAGTGCCCCCAGTCCACCGAGCCCGCCGACTTCCTCATCACCCGACTCACGGAGGTGAACGGGAACGACGTCACTTACCCCGTGCCCCACTACTCCCCCGACTTCGCGAACACCGCCCTGAAGGCATTCGTGGACAACGAGGCGAAGCAACGCGGGTGCACCGATGTGCGGCTGACGGCTGAGCCGTAGCCCTGGGGAGGGGTGCCGGGCGGGGTCGTGAGGCGCCGCCCGGCGGCGGTGCGACACGCGTCCTCGGGTGAAGGGGGCCGTGCGGGTGATCGCTCGAACGAGGTGCCCCAGCCGTTCCCGGCGGGACCGTCGCGCCCTCCCCGGCGGAAGCCGCACCGCCCACCAGAAACGCCAAAGGCGCAGGCCAGATCGTTTCTGCACCTGCGCCTCGTAGTGGGGCGGGTGGGACTCGAACCCACGGCCGACGGATTATGAGTCCGCTGCTCTAACCGGCTGAGCTACCGCCCCTAACGGCGCGTCGCGCACATTTGTGCGCGCCGTCTGCCGCAGCATAGCCGCTCATACGATCTCCTGCCTCGGCTGGTCGGCTTCGCACGCCCATGAGGACTTCGCGGGGATCCCAGCGGTTCCACTGGATACGAAAAAGGACCCCGAAGGGTCCGATTCCGCTGCTCTCCCGACTGGACTCGAACCAGTAACCTGCCGGTTAACAGCCGGCTGCTCTGCCAATTGAGCTACAGGAGATCGAGCTCCCCCGACTGGACTCGAACCAGTAACCTGCCGATTAACAGTCGGCTGCTCTGCCAATTGAGCTACAGGGGAATGCCTCGTTGCTTCGAACGTACCCACCTCGGGTGACCCGGGCGGCGTGCGTTCGCTGCGACACATACATTAGCGCAAGCAGGGGGGTGCTCCGCCAATCGGTTCCGCCCCGGGTGATCACGGGGCTGCGCGGGTAGGCGCGGCACACACGCTAGGGAAGGGTGACCGCCATGCGATACCGGCTCACGTTCGCCGCCGGACTGGCTCTCGGATACGTGCTCGGAGCCCGGGCAGGGCGCGAGCGTTACGAGCAGTTGAAGAAGTCCGCACGTCAGGTGGCGCAGAACCCCGCGGTGCGGAACACCGCCGAGTCGGCCGCGCAGACCTCGCGCCAGGTCGCGGGCAAGGCCTTCCACGCGGTGAGCGACAAGGTCGGGGACAGGGTGCCCGCTTCCGTCGCCGACCGGATGCGCTCCCTGCGCGAGCGCGGCCAGGGCGCCGAGGACGACTGGGGCACCAGCAACACCTGACCCACGAGCACCCACGGGCCCCCACGGGCACCCGCGAACTCCGGCGAGCACGCATCCAGGGGCCTCCCGACAGCGTTGTCCCGGCCACCGCCGTCCCAGGAGTCCCTCGCGTGCGGCAGAATCTCCAACCATGGGGATAGTCGCCGGGCTGGACAGCTCTTCCGCCTTCACTCGCATCGTCGTCTGCGACACGGACACGGGTGCCGTGCTGCGGCAGGGGTACGCCCCGCACCCGGTCGAACCGAAGGCGACCGAGGTCGATCCACAGGCCTGGCTGCTCTCGCTCGGCGAGGCCGCGACCGGCGGACTGCTCGAAGGGGTCCAGGCCATCGGCGTCGCGGCCCAGCAGCACGGGCTCGTACCGCTGGACGGCCAGGGCAATCTCGTACGCGCCGCGCTGACCGGGAACGACAAGCGGGCGCAGGTCGCCGCCGCCGATCTCATCGACGGGCTCGGCAGCCGGGAGGCCTGGGCGAAGGCCGTCGGGTGTGCGCCGCAGGCCGCTCAGGCCGTGGCCAAACTGCGGTGGCTCGCGCGCAACGAGCCGGACGCCGCCCAGCGCACGGCCGGCGTTCTCCAGGCGCACGACTGGCTGGTGTGGCAGCTGCTCGGCCGGCCCGCCCGGCGCACCACCGACCGCGGCGCCGCCTCCGGCACCGGCTACTGGTCCGCCGCCACCGGCTTCTACCGCCCCGATCTGATCGAGCTCGCGCTCGGCCACCAGGTGGCACTGCCCGAGGTGCTCGGGCCCTCGGACGCCGCCGGCACCACCCCCGAGGGGCTGCTGATCTCCGCCGGTACGGGCGAGACGATGGCGGCCGCGTTCGGGCTCGGCGTCGGCGTGGGCGACGCGGTGGTCTCGCTCGGCGCGTCGGGCTCGGTCATGGCCGTGCATCACGAGGCGCTGGCCGACCCGAGCGGGATGATTACGTCCTTCGCCGACGCCACCGGAATGCATCTGCCGGTCGTCCATACGAGCAATGCCGTGCGGACCCTGCGCGGCGCGGCGGAGATGCTCGGCGTCGAGGACCTCGCCGAACTCAGCACGCTGGCCCTCAAGTCCACCCCCGGCGCCTGCGGTCTCGTCCTGCTGCCCTATCTCGAAGGCGAGCGCACGCCCCGGCTTCCGCATGCCGCCGGGACGCTGTCCGGGCTTCGGCGCGAGTCGATGAAGCCCGAGCACCTGGCGCGGGCCGCCTTCGAGGGGATGCTCTGCTCGCTGGCCGACGCCCTGGACGTGCTGCGGATGCGCGGGGTCGACGTCCGGCGGGTGTTCCTGCTCGGCGCCGCCGCCGAACTGCCCGCCGTGCAGGCGGCCGCGCCGGCCATTTTCGGCACCCAGGTCGTGGTGCCGCAGCCCGCCGAGTACGCGGCGCTCGGCGCGGCGCGGCAGGCGGCCTGGGCGCTCGGCGTCTCGCAGGGCACGCTCGCCCCGCACACCCCGCCGGCCTGGCAGGGCGCCGCGGCGCAGATCTTCGAGCCCGGCGAGGAGCTCGCCGTGGGGCAGGCGGTGCGTCAGCAGTACATCGCGACGCGTGACGAGGTCCACCCGGGTGCCTTCGGCCAGGGTGCTTGACGCGGACCGGGCATACGCTCTTTGCTATTCCTTTTGACTTCACCCCGATAATCGCTTGAGCTCCCAGGGGTGGAGTGTCGCAAGATGGGGGGTCGAACCCCCGATCTTGCCGACCCGGAGAGCCTGCGCGTGCTCATACGACTCCTGCGGTCCCATCTAGGGCCGTACAAGAAACCGATAGCCCTGCTGGTCCTGCTGCAACTGCTGCAGACCAGCGCCACCCTTTACCTGCCCACCCTCAACGCGAACATCATTGACAACGGTGTCGTGAACGGGGACACGGGTTACATCCTGGGACACGGCGGCATCATGATCGCCGTCAGCCTCGTCCAGGTGTTCTGCAACATCGGTGCCGTCTTCTACGGTGCCCGGACCGCGGCCGCCCTCGGACGCGACGTCCGGGCCGCCGTCTTCGCGCGGGTGCAGTCCTTCTCGGCCCGCGAGGTCGGGCACTTCGGGGCGCCGTCCCTGATCACCCGCACCACCAATGACGTCCAGCAGGTCCAGATGCTGGTGCTCATGGCGTTCACGCTGATGGTGTCCGCGCCGATCATGTGCGTCGGCGGCATCATCATGGCGCTCGGCCAGGACGTTCCGCTGTCCGCGGTGCTCCTCGCCGTCGTTCCCGTCCTCGGCATCGCGGTCTCGCTGATCGTCCGCAAGATGCGGCCGCTGTTCCGCACCATGCAGACCCGCCTCGACACCGTGAACCGGGTACTGCGCGAGCAGATCACCGGCAACCGCGTGATCCGCGCCTTCGTACGCGACGAGTACGAGCAGGGCCGCTTCCGGGGCGCCAACACCGAGCTCACCGACGTCTCCCTCGCCACCGGCCGCCTCATGGCGCTGATGTTCCCGACCGTCATGACCGTCGTGAACGTCTCGTCGGTGGCCGTGGTCTGGTTCGGTGCGCACCGCATCGACAGCGGCGACATGCAGATCGGCCAGCTCACCGCGTTCCTCGCGTACCTCATGCAGATCGTGATGGCCGTCATGATGGCCACCTTCATGTTCATGATGGTGCCGCGCGCCGAGGTCTGTGCCGAGCGCATCGAGGAGGTCCTCGGGACCGACACCAGCGTGGTGCCGCCCAAGAGCCCGGTGCTCGAACTGCGCCGGCACGGCCATCTCGAAGTGCGGGGCGCCGACTTCAAGTACCCGGGCGCGGAGGCCTCCGTGCTGCGGGGCGTCGAGCTGACGGCCCGGCCCGGCGAGACCACCGCGATCATCGGCTCGACCGGCAGCGGCAAGTCGACGCTGCTCGGGCTCGTGCCGCGGCTCATGGACGCCACCGACGGCCAGGTGCTCGTCGACGGCGAGGACGTCCGCACGCTCGACCCGGTCCTGCTCGCCAAGACCGTGTCGCTGGTGCCGCAGAAGCCGTATCTGTTCTCGGGGACCGTGGCCACCAACCTGCGCTACGGCAATCCCGACGCGAGCGACGAGGAGCTCTGGCACGCGCTCGAAGTGGCGCAGGCCAAGGAGTTCGTCTCCCAGCTGGAGGGCGGCCTGGACGCACCGATCGCGCAGGGCGGCACGAACGTGTCCGGCGGTCAGCGCCAAAGGCTCGCCATCGCGCGCACCCTGGTGCAGCGCCCGGAGATCTACCTCTTCGACGACTCCTTCTCGGCGCTCGACTACGCCACCGATGCGGCGCTGCGCTCCGCGCTCGGCCGCGAGACCGCCGAGGCCACGGTCGTGATCGTCGCCCAACGGGTCTCCACCATCCGGGACGCCGACCGGATCGTCGTCCTCGACGAGGGACGGGTCGTCGGGACCGGCCGCCATCACGAGCTGATGGCCGACAACGAGACGTACCGGGAGATCGTGCTCTCCCAGCTGACGGAGGCTGAGGCGGCATGAGCGGGCCCGGTGGACGCATGATGATGGGCGGCGGCCCGGATCAGCGGTCGATGAACTTCAAGGAATCCGGAAAACGGCTGGTCAAACAGCTGGCGCCGGAGAAGGCCACCCTGAGCGTGATGCTGCTCGCGGTCGTGGTCAGCGTCGGCCTCTCGGTCGTCGGGCCGAAGATCCTCGGCAAGGCCACCGACCTGGTCTTCGCCGGTGTGATCGGTCCGCGGTTCCCTGACGGCATGAGCAAGGCGCAGGCCCTGGAGGCCCTGCGGCACAAGGGCCAGGGTGGCCTGGCGGACATGCTCTCGGGCGTGGACTTCACCCCGGGCGGCAGCATCGACTTCGGCGCGGTCGGCACCGTCCTGCTCACCGCCCTCGCGGTGTACGTGGGCGCCGGCCTCATGATGCTGGTCGCGACCCGGCTCGCCAACCGGGCCATCAACAAGACCGTGTTCCGGCTGCGCGAGGACATCCAGACGAAGCTGTCGCGGCTTCCGCTGTCGTACTTCGACAAGGCCAAGCGCGGTGAGGTGCTCAGCCGCGCGACCAACGACATCGACAACATCTCGCAGACGATGCAGCAGACGATGGGCCAGCTCATCAACTCGCTGCTCACCATCGTCGGCGTGCTGGTCATGATGTTCTGGATCTCGCCGCTGCTCGCGCTGGTGGCGCTGGTCACGGTGCCTTTGTCGGTGGTCGTGGCCACCAAGGTCGGCAAGCGGTCGCAGCCCCAGTTCGTCCAGCAGTGGAAGTCGACCGGCAAGCTGAACGCGCACATCGAGGAGATGTACACCGGGCACGCCCTGGTGAAGGTGTTCGGCCGCCAGCAGGAGTCGGCGAACGCCTTCGCCGAGCAGAACGACGCGCTGTACGAGGCGTCGTTCAAGGCGCAGTTCAACAGCGGCGTCATGCAGCCGCTGATGATGTTCGTGTCCAACCTGAACTACGTCCTGGTGGCGGTCGTCGGCGGGCTGCGGGTCGCGACCGGCTCGCTGTCCATCGGTGACGTGCAGGCGTTCATCCAGTACTCGCGGCAGTTCTCGATGCCGCTGACCCAGGTCGCCTCCATGGCGAACCTGGTGCAGTCCGGGGTCGCCTCGGCCGAGCGGATCTTCGAGCTGCTCGACGCCGAGGAGCAGGCTCCCGACACGGTGTCGCCGGAGCGCCCGGAGGTGCTGCGCGGCGCGGTCGCGCTGGAGAACGTGTCCTTCCGGTACGAGCCGGAGAAGCCCCTCATCGAGGACCTCTCGCTGACGGTGGAGCCCGGGCACACGGTCGCGATCGTCGGCCCGACGGGCGCCGGCAAGACGACCCTGGTGAACCTGCTCATGCGGTTCTACGAGGTCACCGGCGGCCGGATCACCCTGGACGGGGTCGACGCGGCGCGGATGACCCGCGAGGAACTGCGCTCCGGGATCGGCATGGTGCTCCAGGACACCTGGCTGTTCGGCGGCTCCATCGCCGACAACATCGCGTACGGCGCCGCCAAGGACGTCACGCGCGAGGAGATCGAGGAGGCGGCGAAGGCCGCGCACGCGGACCGCTTCATCCGTACGCTCCCCGAGGGCTACGACACCGTCATCGACGACGAGGGCACCGGGGTCAGCGCGGGCGAGAAGCAGCTCATCACCATCGCGCGGGCGTTCCTGTCCGACCCGGTGATCCTGGTCCTCGACGAGGCGACGAGTTCGGTCGACACCCGTACCGAGGTGCTGATCCAGAAGGCGATGGCGCGGCTCGCCCACGGGCGCACGTCGTTCGTCATCGCTCACCGGCTCTCCACGATCCGGGACGCGGACGTGATCCTGGTGATGGAGAACGGCTCGATCGTCGAACAGGGCACGCACGACGAGCTGTTGGCGGCGGAGGGCGCGTACGCGCGGCTGTACGCGGCCCAGTTCGCGCAGGCGGTGGCGGAAGTCGACTGATGGGCAAAGCAGTTGGGGCCGGTACGGGATTCGTTCCGTACCGGCCCTTCGTCAGTCCAGGTACCCCCGCAGCTGGTCCGCGAAGGCGTGGTCGCGGAGTTTGTTCAGCGTCTTCGACTCGATCTGGCGGATCCGTTCACGGGTCACGCCGAAGATCCGCCCTATCTCCTCCAGCGTGCGCGGCCGCCCGTCGGCGAGCCCGTAGCGCAGCTGGACGACCTTGCGTTCGCGCTCGCCGAGCGTGGAGAGCACGGCCTCCAGATGCTCGCGGAGCAGCAGGAACGCCGCGGATTCGACGGGGGACGCGGCGTCGCCGTCCTCGATGAGGTCGCCGAGCGCGACGTCGTCCTCCTCCCCCACCGGCGCGTGCAGCGAGACCGGTTCCTGGGCGAGGCGCAGCACTTCGCCGACCCGCTCCGGGGTCAGGTCGAGGTGGGCGGCGACCTCGTCCGGGGTCGGCTCGTAGCCGCGTTCCTGGAGCATCCGGCGCTGGACGCGCACCACGCGGTTGATGAGCTCGACGACGTGGACCGGGACGCGGATGGTGCGGGCCTGGTCGGCGAGCGCCCGCGACATGGCCTGGCGGATCCACCAGGTCGCGTACGTCGAGAACTTGTAGCCGCGCGCGTAGTCGAACTTCTCGACCGCCCTGATCAGTCCGAGGTTTCCCTCCTGGACGAGGTCGAGCATGGTGAGGCCGCGGCCGACGTACCGCTTGGCGACGGAGACCACCAGGCGCAGGTTCGCCTCGATGAGGCGGCGTTTCGCCATCCGGCCCATGACGACCAACTTGTCCAGATCCACGGCGAGTTGGGAATCCGGGTCGGAGGTGTTGGCCAGCTTCTCCTCGGCGAACAGGCCGGCTTCCACGCGCCGGGCGAGCTCGACCTCCTCGGCCGCGGTAAGGAGCGGGATGCGGCCGATCTCGCGCAGGTACTGGCGGAAGAGGTCGGAGGACGGGCCGCCGGTATCCACCCTGCCCGGCTGCGGGTCGGGTGGTTCGGGGGCCTCCTCCTCGGCGGCCTGTTCGAGCACGGGGCCGGCCGGCTCCGCCTGCGGGTGGTGTACGGCCCGAGACTGCGGCGGTACGGCCGTGACGACGTCGTTGTCGGTCAGGGTCTGGGTCTGCACGGGGGCGACCTCCAGGGTGATCGCTGCCGGATCGGGGGATTGCGGCAGCGGGACGGGGGCGGCCGGGCCGCATTCCGTCCCGTACACGATGAGCGGATCCGCGGGGGTGAGGTGCCCACCCCCGAGGGTGGGCCGGCCGCGCTCCGAGGACTCAGGCACCGCAACCCAGTGTGGGGTACGACACATGGTCGCCGCGACGGGCGTGCGGGGACTTTTTGAAGCCGGTGTGTGACCGGGTGGTTACCCGGATGGATATGCCACCGCGGACGCGCTCACGCGCCTCTCGGACCGCGAACGCCCAACCGGATGCCGGCAGTTGGGACGGAGGCCTTCTCCTGGACACCTACCCAGGACGGCCGGAGTTAAGGTCGGGCGGGGTTAAAGTGCCGCCGCGCCCTTGTTGCGCAGGGCCTGGCCGTACTGCTGGAGGACCCACAACTCGTTCTGGACTGCGGCCAGTTGGGCCGGGTCGCCGTGCTGGCCAAGGCGTGCCAGGGTGCCCTGGATGTCCAGGAGGCGGCGGTCGACGGCCCGGCGGCGGACCGCCACCAGCTGCTCGCCCGCGTACGCCTCGTCGACCGTGCGGGCGTGGATGGCCTCCACGGCGAGCTCGGTGACCAGGGCGCGCACCACGTCGTTGGGCGCGGAGTCCATGACGGCCGGGAGGTAGTCGGAGGGCGCGTCGGTGGCGCCGCCCGCCTCCTGGATGCACTGGCGGACCGCCGCGTAGGGCGGGGCGGTGAACTCGTCGATGCCGTACGCGTCGAACGCCGGGGAGACCAGGTGCGGGTGCTGCAACGCCAGCTTGAGGAGCTCGCGTTCGGTGCGGTGGGCCGGGCTGCGCAGGTTCAGGGCGGGGCCGGGGGCGGCGGCTCTGGGGGCGGCGCTCTCGTACTGCTGGCGGCGGTTCTGCGCGGGCGCGGGGCCCTTGCCGCCGCGGTCGCGGGCCCAGCGGGCGAGCTGGGCGACGCGCTTCACGACGAACTGGGTGTCCAGGATGCCGAGGATGCCGGCGAGTTGGACGGCGACCTCGTGCTGGGAGGCGACGTTCTTGATGCGGGCGACGATGGGGGCCGCCTCGTCGAGGGCCGCGGCCCGGCCCGCCGGGGTCTCCAGGTCGTAGCGCCCCACGATCTGGCGGATCGCGAACTCGAAGAGCGGGGTTCGGGGTTGGACGAGGTCGGCGACCGCCTCGTCGCCCTTGGCGAGCCGCAGGTCGCAGGGGTCCATGTTGTCGGGGGCGATCGCGATGTACGTCTCGGCGGCGAACTTCTGGTCGTCCTCGAAGGCTCGCAGGGCCGCCTTCTGGCCGGCCGCGTCGCCGTCGAAGGTGAAGATCACGCGGGCCGAGCCGTTGTCCATCAGGAGGCGGCGCAGGATCTTGATGTGGTCGCCGCCGAAGGCCGTGCCGCAGGTCGCGATGGCGGTGGTGACTCCGGCGAGGTGGCAGGCCATGACGTCGGTGTAGCCCTCGACGACCACCGCGCGGCTGGACTTGGCGATGTCCTTCTTCGCCAAGTCGATGCCGTACAGGACCTGCGACTTCTTGTAGATCGGCGTCTCGGGGGTGTTCAGGTACTTCGGGCCGTTGTCGTCGTCGCGCAGCTTGCGGGCGCCGAAGCCGACCACCTCGCCGGAGACGTCGCGGATCGGCCACATCAGGCGGCCGCGGAAGCGGTCGATGGGGTTGCGGCGGCTCTCCTGGGCGAGGCCCGACGTCAGGAGCTCCTTGTCGCTGAAGCCCTTGCCGCGCAGGAAACGCGTCAGGTGGTCCCAGCCCGCCGGGCTGTAGCCCACGCCGAAGTGGGCGGCCGCGGCCTGGTCGAAGCCGCGCTCGGCGAGGAACTTGCGGCCGATCTCGGCCTCGGGGCTGCCGAGCTGCTCGATGTAGAACTGGGCGGCCGCCTGGTGCGCCTCGACCAGGCGGATGCGCTCGCCGCGCTGGTGCGAGGGGTTGTAGCCGCCCTCTTCGTAGCGCAGCGTGATGCCGGCCTTGGCGGCGAGCCGCTCGACCGCCTCGGAGAACGACAGGTGGTCGATCTTCCGGATGAAGGCGATCGTGTCGCCGCCTTCCTGGCAGCCGAAGCAGTGGAAGAGACCCTTGCTCGGGCTGACCTGGAAGGACGGGGACTTCTCGTCGTGGAAGGGGCAGAGGCCCTTGAGGTTGCCTCCCCCGGCGTTGCGCAGCTGGAGGTACTCGGACACGACGGCGTCGATCGGGACCGCGTCCCGTACCGCCTTCACGTCGTCATCGTTGATCCTGCCTGCCACGCATGAAGTCTACGGGGACGGTACGACACTCAGGGTGCGAGGGAGCCGAGGGCGACGGCCGGATCGGCCAGCGCCTCGGTGTCCACCTGGGCCCCGCCCCGGATCAGGGCCTGGATCGGCTCTGTGACATCCCACACGTTCACGTTCATCCCGGCGAGGACCCGGCGCTCCTTGAGCCAGAACGCGATGAACTCGCGCTTGCCCGTGTCCCCCCGGATCACCACCTGGTCGTACGAGCCCGGTGGCGCCCACCCCGAGTATTCGAGCCCGAGGTCGTACTGGTCGGAGAAGAAGTACGGGACGCGGTCGTAGCTGACTGCCTGGTCCAGCATCGCGCGGGCGGCGGCCGGGCCGCCGTTGAGGGCGTTCGCCCAGTGCTCCACGCGCAGCCGGGTGCCGAGCAGCGGGTGGTGGACGGCTGCCACGTCGCCCGCCGCGAAGATGTCCGGGTCCGAGGTGCGCAGCGAGGCGTCCACCGCGATGCCCCCGCCGTGCGCGCGGTCGGCCATGGCCAGGCCCGCGTTCTCGGCGAGCGAGGTGCGCGGGGCGGCTCCGATCGCGGCCAGCACGTCGTGCGCCGGGTGTTCCTCGCCGTCGTCGGTGCGGGCGGCGAGCACCATGCCGTCCTGGCCGATGATCTCGGTGAGGCGGACGCCGAAGTGGAAGCGGACGCCGTGCTCGGCGTGCAGGTCGGCGAAGAGCTGGCCGAGCTCGGGGCCGATCACGTTGTGCAGCGGCGTTGCCTCCGGCTCGACGACGGTGACCTCCGCGCCGTACCCCCTGGCGGCGGCCGCGACCTCCAGGCCGATCCAGCCGGCGCCCGAGATGACGAGGTGGCCGTTGTCGCGGCCGAGCGCCTTGAGGACGTGCTTCAGGCGCTCGGAGTGGGCGAGGCGGCGCAGGTGGTGGACGCCCGCCAGGTCGGTGCCGGGGATGTCCAGACGGCGTGGTTCGGCGCCGGTGGCGAGCAGCAGCCGGTCGTACTGGATGACGGTGCCGTCGCCGAGCCGGACCGTCTTCGCGCCGCGGTCGATGGTGGTGACGATCTGGCCGAGGTGCAGCTCGATGTCGTTCTGCGCGTACCAGGCGGGCTCGTGCACGAAGACGCTGTCGCGCTCCTCCTTGCCGGCCAGGAACCCCTTGGACAGGGGCGGCCGTTCATAGGGGTGCTCGCGCTCGTCGCCGATGAGGATCACCCGCCCGTTGAAACCCTCGGACCGGAGGGTCTCGGCGGCTTTCGCCCCCGCGAGACCGCCTCCGACAATGACGAATGTCCGATCTGCGTCGACCACTTGATGCCTCCTCGGTGCTTGCTGCGCGGCGCCGCCACCTGCGAGCGTCCCGCACGGAGCGTGATGGGGGAAGAGGGCTTGCTCCGTTGGGACGCGGCGGCGGCTGGGATTACCGGTGGTGCACGGTGAGTCTGGAGTGAAGCGAGCGGGCTGCCGCGTCGGTGAGCGAGGCGATCTGGTCGACGATCACCCGCTTCTTCGTGCGGTCGTCGCCCGCCTCGTCGTACAGCGCCCGGAACTGCGGGTCGAGCCCCTCGGAGGGGGCCCGGGAGGTCAGCGCCTCGGCGAGCTCGGCAAGGACGACGCGCTGGTCGGCGCGGAGCCGCTCCTGCTCGTCGCGCTGCATGACATACCGGTCGGCCACCGCCTTCAGTACGGCGCATTCGTTGCGGGCCTCGCGCGGCACGACCAGCTCCGCGCCGTACCGGGTGAGGTGCCCGGTGCCGAACGCCGCGCGCGTCGCGCCCTCGGCGGCCAGGCAGAACCGGCCGATGAGCTGGCTGGTTGCGTCCTTGAGGCGGGCCTGGGAGACCGCCGTGCCGTCGTAGCCGTGCGGCCACCAGTCCTGCTCGATGAGCCGCTCCAGGGCCTCGGTCAGCTCCTGCGGATCGGTGTCGGCCGGCACGTACCGGCCGATCGCGACGCGCCAGATGTCGGCCCGCTCGGCCTCGGAGACGAGCGCGAGGGGGTCGACGTGGCCGGCGTGCAGCCCGTCCTCGAAGTCGTGCACCGAGTACGCCACGTCGTCCGCCCAGTCCATGACCTGGGCCTCGAAGCACTTGAGGTAGGGCGTCGCGCCCTCCCTGACCCAGGCGAACACCGGCAGGTCGTCCTCGTACACCCCGAACTTCACCGAGGCCGGGTCGGTGGGGTGGCCGCCGCGCGCCCAGGGGTACTTGGTGGCCGCGTCCAGGGCGGCCCGGGTGAGGTTGAGGCCCACGCTCACCGGCTCCCCCGTCACCGACGAGCGGACGAAGCGCTTCGGTTCGAGCCGGGTCAGCAGGCGCAGCGACTGGGCGTTGCCCTCGAAGCCGCCGATGTCCTTCGCGAAGTCGTTCAGCGCCTGCTCGCCGTTGTGTCCGAACGGCGGGTGGCCCATGTCGTGGGCGAGGCAGGCGGCTTCGACGAGGTCCGGGTCGCAGCCGAGCGCCGCGCCGAGCTCGCGGCCCACCTGGGCGCATTCCAGCGAGTGCGTGAGCCGGGTGCGCGGGCTGGCGTCCCAGGCCTGGCTCCGCGAGCCCGGCGTGACGACCTGCGTCTTGCCGGACAGGCGGCGCAGCGCCCCCGAGTGCAGCACGCGCGCCCGGTCGCGCTGGAAGGCGGTGCGGCCGGGCCGCTTGTCGGGCTCGGCGGCCCAGCGTTCGGTGTCGGCCTCGGCATAGAACTCCATGCACCGACAGTAAACGGAGTCACTGACAAGTGGGCTCAAGGGGGCATCGAGGCTCGCCACATGCGGGCACGGGTGGAGACCGGTTCGGCTCGGGGGCTCGCCTCAGGCGGAGGCGAGGGCGGATGTGAGTGCGGGGGCGAGGAGGGGGGCGAGTTCGGCGTCACGCGCCGTCGTCGGCATGCGCGTCAACGCCTCTTCGTAGCGGTGCAGTACGAGCCTGGCCATGGCCGGATGCGCGCCCATGGGGGCGGCCGCGATCCACGGCGCCTTTGCCGCGCTTTCGGCCGCGAAACGTCCCGGAGCGGTGAAGTACGAGGCGACCGCGACCCGGTGCCTGCCGCGCGCGGCGAGGGCGCGCAGCGCCTCGGGCACGGTGGGAGAAGCGGCGCAGGCGTACGCGGGCAGCACGGGCACCCCGCCGAGGCGCTCGCTCAGCAGCGTGGCGGTGCGGCGGGTGTCTGCGGCCGAGTCGGGGTCGCGCGATCCGGCCGCGGCGAGCACGACCCCGCTGCCGCGCACGGTACGGGCGTCGAGGTCCCAGCCCGCTTCGACGAGCCGCCCGTACAGCGCCTCGACGAGCAGCGGATGCGGGCCGAGCGGGGCCGCGACACGGGCGCTCAGGTGCCGGCCCGCCGTGGCGAGGGCGTGCGGGATGTCGTGCTTGACGTGGTGGCCGCGGCCGAGCAGCAGCGGCACGACGACGGCCTCTCCCGCAAGGCCGGCCAGGGTGTCGGGCAGCAGCGGGCGGTCCAGCTCGATGTGGCCGAGCCGGACGTCGAGGCCCGGCCGCAGTTCGCGGACCCGTTCCAGGAGGGCGGTGACCGTCCGCAGCGCGCCGGGGTCGCGGCTGCCGTGCGCGACGGCGACGAGGGCGGGGCGTGCGGGGGGCGGCATGGAGGTGGGGGTTCCGTTCAGTCGTACGTGGCTGAGCTGGCTGCCCAGTTGGGCTGTGATGCGGGTGAGGAGCTGCGCGGTGCTGTCGAGCGGAAGGGGCGGCCGGCTCTGCGAGAACGGCTGGTTTTGCGGGGAGGGCTGGTCCCGTGGGAGCTGGCTCTGCGTAAAGAGGTGGTCGTGCGGAAAGAGGTGGCTCGTCTCCGGCTCCGTCATGAACCGATCCTGCCGGGCGCACGTTGCCGGGTCGTTGCGCGGCGGTGACGGGTGTTTTCCATGGCCTCACGGGGGCGGCGAGGACGGGGTGCATCGGCTCCGGGCCGTCGGCGGAACACCCGCGAGAGGCAGGGTCATGTCACGGGTCTTTCCATGTCACAGAGCTGTACGGAGCGCGCCCGGCGGCGAACCGGTTCTCCGCCCGCGACGTCCATCCCCTCGTACGCCGACGAAGATCACCAGAACGCAGCTCACCAGGGGGACCACGTGCCGCGCATCCGACTGAAGCGACCGCGTCTGCCGCGCACCCGCGCGGGCCGGCGCCGCCTCGTGCAGGGCGTCGTCGCCGCGTGCGTGCTCGGGCTCGCGCCCGCCACCTGGATGTACGCGAGCACGAGCGGCCGCGTCGGCACGGTGGCCGACGCCCCGGTGTCCGGGGTGGCCGTGGTGTTCGGGGCCGGCCTGTGGGACGGCAAGCCCTCGCCCTACCTCGCCCATCGCCTCGACGCGGCCGTGGAGTTGTACCGGGCGGGCAAGGTGAAGGCGGTCCTGGTCACCGGCGACAACGGCCGACCCACCTACGACGAGCCCGACGCGATGCGCGGCTACCTCGTCCAGCACGGGGTGCCGGACAAGAGCGTGGTCAGCGACTTCGCGGGGTTCGACACCTGGGATTCGTGCGTACGGGCCAAGAAGATCTTCGGCGTTGACCGGGCCGTCCTGGTCAGCCAGGGATTCCACATCCGGCGCGCGGTGGCGCTGTGCGAGGCCGCGGGGGTCCGGTCCTACGGCGTCGGCGTCGACGCCGTCCACGATGTGACCTGGTACTACGGCGGCACCCGCGAGGTCTTCGCCGCGGGCAAGGCCCTCCTTGACGTGGTGTTCCGGCCCGACCCGACGTTCCTGGGTCCCAAGGAGCCGGGGATTGCGAGGGCACTGGCGGGCAGCTGACGGCTGCCCCCCTCACCGCTCCCCCCTGACCAGAATGAGCCCCCCGCCCCGCCCGCGTAACCCGCGCGCGGACGCGGGTGTAACACCCCGGTCGTAGCCTGGAGCGCATGCCCATAGATGCGCCCGCGTCCGCCCCCGTGACCCCCACCCACTGCCCGTACTGCTCGCTCCAGTGCGGCATGGGACTGCGGGCCGCG
The DNA here is from genome assembly GCF_001279695.1 of Streptomyces sp. WM6378. Classification (GTDB taxonomy): domain Bacteria; phylum Actinomycetota; class Actinomycetes; order Streptomycetales; family Streptomycetaceae; genus Streptomyces. The sequence goes on along the minus strand of NZ_LGDD01000291.1, from coordinate 53,592 downwards.
AGCGGCGCGGACGGCGGACTCGATGTCGTCAGGCGGAACTTCCCCGTGAACCGGGGCTCCCTTTGCGGCAAGGGGAGTTCCGCGCCCGCGCTGCTCTCCCGGGGCCTGCGGCTGACCGAGCCGCTCGTCCGGCGCGCCGCCACCGGCCTGCTCGAACCGGCCACCTGGGGGGAGGCCCTGGAGCTCGTGGCCGAGCGGCTCGGCTCCGTACGCCAGGGGTACGGGGCCGACGCGGTCGGGGTGTTCGGCGGCGGCGGGCTGACGAACGAGAAGGCGTACGCGCTGGGCAAGTTCGCGCGGGTCGTGCTCGGCACCTCCCAGATCGACTACAACGGGCGGTTCTGCATGTCGTCGGCGGCGGCCGCGCATCAGCGGGCGTTCGGCGTCGACCGGGGGCTGCCGTTCCCGCTGGCGGACGTGGCGCGGACCGGATGCGTGATCCTGGCGGGGTCGAACCTGGCCGAGACCATGCCGCCCGCGGTGCGCTACCTGCGCGAACTGCGGGAGAACGGCGGCAAGTTGATCGTCATCGACCCGCGCCGCACGAAGACCGCCGAGCTGGCCGACCTGCATCTGGCGCCCCGCCCCGGCACCGACCTCGCGCTCGCGCTCGGCCTGCTGCACCTGGTGGTGGCCCAGGGGCGCGCCGACGAGGAGTTCATACGGGAGCGGACGTCGGGGTGGGAGGCGGCGCGGGCCGCGGTGATGGCGCACTGGCCCGAGCTCGTGGAGAAGATCACCGGCGTTCCGGTGCCCCAACTCCGTGCCGCCGTGGCCATGTTCTGTGATGCCCCGGACGGCATGGTGCTCACCGCGCGCGGCTCCGAGCAGCACGCCAAGGGCACCGACACGGTCGGCGCGTGGATCAACTTCTGTCTCGCGACCGGCCGGGCGGGCCGCCCGCTGTCCGGGTACGGCTGCCTCACCGGCCAGGGCAACGGCCAGGGCGGCCGCGAACACGGCCAGAAGGCCGACCAGTTGCCCGGCTACCGCAAGCTCGCCGACCCTGCCGCGCGCGCCCACGTCGCCGGGGTGTGGGGCGTCGAGGCGGACTCGCTTCCGGGACCGGGGCGCAGCGCGTACGAGCTTCTCGACGCGCTGGGCGGTGAGGTGAAGGCGCTGCTGGTCATGGGGTCGAACCCGGTGGTGTCGGCGCCGCGCGCGGCCCACATCGAGGGGCGGCTGCGCACGCTGGACTTCCTCGCCGTCGCGGACGTGGTGCTCTCGGAGACCGCCGAGCTCGCGGACGTGGTGCTTCCGGTGACGCAGTGGGCGGAGGAGACCGGCACGATGACCAATCTGGAGGGCCGGGTGCTGCTGAGGCGGGCGGCGGTCACGCCTCCGGAGCACGTACGCAGCGATCTCGAAGTCCTCAACTCCCTTGCGCGGATGCTTGGTTCGGAGTCGGTCGCCAAGGGGTTTCCGGTCGATCCCGAGGAGGTGTTCGAGGAGCTGCGGCTCGCGTCGGCGGGCGGGGCGGCGGACTATGCGGGCATCAGCTATGCCCGGATCGAGGCGGAGGACGGGGTGTTCTGGCCCTGTCCGCAGGAGGGGCATCCGGGCACGCCCCGGCTGTTCCTCGACCGGTTCGCGACCGAGGACGGGCGGGCCCGCTTCGTGGAGGTCACCCACCGGGAGCCGGACGAGGAGACCGACACCGACTATCCGGTGGTACTCACGACGGGCCGCGTGCTCGCCCAGTACCAGTCGGGCGCGCAGACCCGCCGGGTGCCGGAACTCAACGCCGCCGCGCCCGGCCCGTACGTCGAGATGCATCCGCTGCTCGCCGGCCGGATCGGGGTGGGTGACGGCGACGCGGTGACGGTGACCTCGCGGCGCGGGCGGGCCACCGCTCCGGCCCGGGTGACCGGTGCCATTCGCTCGGACACGGTGTTCATGCCGTTCCACTGGGCGGGCGAGGGCCGGGCCAACAACCTGACGAACCCGGCGCTCGACCCGGTCTCGAAGATGCCCGAGTTCAAGGCGTGCGCGGTACGGGTGGAGCGGGCCGGTCCTGCCACGTGAGCCAGTCGCCGCCGGGGATCGGGGTGCCGCCGGCGATCAGCTCGCGGGCCAGGCGGGGCGCGGCGAGGTAGGTCCACGACCGTACGGGCCGGCCGTCCACCAGCGCCTCGCGCACCAGGCGGTCGTAGAGGTTGCGGGGGTGGCCGGGTCCGATGTACTCCTCCAACTCGTCGAGCGCGGCGAGGAGTTCGGGGTAGTCGTCGGGGGCGACCTCGATGAGGGTGCCGGCGATCGTGCCGTCCCCGGCTATGGCGTAAGGGTAGCCGGGACCGTCGTACAGGAGGGCGCCGCCGAGCAGCGCCGGGCGCTCGGAGACCGTACGGCCTTGCAGGAAGCTCCGGTAGTAGCGCTCGCCGGGGCGGAGCGTGCCGTACACGAAGAAGGGGAGCGGCGGCTCGGCGGCGGTCATCGGGCGACCGTTTCGGCCGTGATCCAGGACAGGTAGGCCGGGCTGCCGGCCACCACCGGGGTCGCGATGATCTCGGGGGTCTCGTAGTCGTGGGCCGCCAGGAGGTGGCGTTCGAGCTCGGGGTAGCGGGCGGCCGTGGTCTTGAAGAGGACCTGCCATTCCTGCGTCGTCTCGATGCCGCCCGCCCAGTGGTAGACGGAGGTGACGGGGCCCACGATCTGCGCGCAGGCCGCGAGGCGGGCCTCCACCGCGCCGCGGGCGAGCGCCGCCGCCTTGTCGGCGCTGTCGGTCGTGGTCTGCACGATCATGGTCTGCACGGTCGTGGCCTGCGCGGTCAGCCGATCGGCCGATGTCACGGCGTCCTCCCTCGGTGGTTCGGCCGGGTCCGGCCGGGATGACAAGAGTCGTCCGGCAGGGTCCTACGTCCCGAACCCGCCGGCCGGTGCGGAGCGTACGCACGGCTGTTACATGTTGTCCCGGTTTCCGTGATGATCCGCTCCTAGTGTCGACGGGAGTGCCGGTGTTCCGGCCGCCTTCCCTACCCCCGGCATCCCACCATGATCCAGACCTTCCGGATTCTCCGCGCCGCCGCCATCGCGAGCATCGCCGCCTTCGGCATCGCCGCGGTGGCCCTCGCCATTTCCGGCTGCGGTTCGCGCTCCGGTCTCGTGGAGGGCGCCCGGGCCTCCACGGTCGCCCTCCAGCCCAGTCCCCAGGAGCTGTGGCCCGCCTGGTACGAGAGCGAGGCGCGGCGCGACGGCGCGACGGCGTCCGGCCGGGGAGAGGCTCCCGTCCCGCTCCCCGAATCGCTGAAGGTGCCGAAGGAGGGACTGCGCGGCATGAACCCGATGGCGATCCTGAAGGCCGACCCGCGCGCCAAGACCCTCGTCCGGCTGCCCGTGATCGACCACCCTGGACGGCCCGGCATCCGCCCGCCGGTCCTCCACGACCTGACCGGCCACGACGGCTCGCCCGAACTGATCGTCGCGGCGGATCTGGAGACCCGGCGCACGGTCGTCATCGTCTACACGGTCCGCGACGGCCGGATCGTTCCCATCCTCTACACCGTCGGCACCCGCCTCGCGGTGGAGGCCGTCGGCACCGATCTGGTGACGCGGGGCGCCGCGGACGACGGCGCCGAGCAGGCGGTCCGCTACCGCTGGGACGGGGCCCGCCTCTCCCCCGTGAGCGACATCAAGACGTACAAGGGCATCGCCCCGAAGGGCCCGGACACGAAGGACACCACGGACGAGCCCGAGACCCCCGGGCCGCGCAAAACGCCAGGGCCTGCGAAGTCGGGCGGAGTTGCGAAGACGGGCGGAGCGAAGACGTGGACGAGCGGCCCGGACAGCGGGAAGGGCGCCTCGTGATGCGCGCCGCGCGGCGCCGGTGCCGCGCCCTGCTCGCCCGCGCCCGCGGGCTGACCCAGGGCCTGAGCCTGCGCTGGAAGATCGCCGCACTGCTCGCGGCGGGCTGCGCCCTGGTGGCGGTCACCATCGGCCTGCTCATCCACCAGTCGCGCGCCGCGCAGGTCGCCGCCACCGCCCGCGAGTCCGCGACCGCCCAGCTCATTCGCGTACGTCAGCTGTACGAGCTGACCGGCCAGGTCGACCACGGCGACACCGAGGCCGCGCTCGACCACCCGGACCTGCCCGAGCCGCTGCGGAAGTCCGCCCACGCCGGAAAGCGGAGCACCTTCCTGGACCTGGAAGGACCGCATCCGGCGGTGTGGGCCGCGCGGCCCGTGGGCGACCGGGTGCTCTCGGTGCGGCAGCCACTGGACGCCATGGTGGACGAACTCCGGGAGCTGGACGGCCAGTTGGTGGCCTGGGGCGCGGTGGTGGTCGGGCTCGCGGCGCTCGGCGGCGCCGGGCTCGCCAGCAGGCTGAGCCGTGAACTGCGTACGGCCGCGGCCACCGCGCGCCGGATCAGCCGGGGTGAACTCGACGCCCGGATCGGCCAGTCGGCCCCCGCCGGCCGCCAGGACGAGGTGGCCGAACTGGCCTGCGCGGTCGACACGATGGCCGCGTCGTTGCAGCGCCGCCTGGAGGCCGAGCAGCGCTTCACCGCGGACGTGGCGCACGAGCTGCGCACCCCGCTGACCGGGCTGCACACGGCCGCCGAGCTGTTGCCTCCGAGCCGCCCGACCGAGCTGGTGCGGGACCGGGTCTCGGCCCTGTGCACCCTGACCGAGGACCTCCTGGAGGTCGCCCGGCTCGACGCGAACGCGGAGGAGCCCCACCTGGAGGTGCTCCCGCTCGACCGCACCGTGGAGGGCATCCTCCAACGGTGCGGCTGGGCCGTCGAGTTGGCGCGCCGCCCCGAGCAGGCCGCGGATGACCCCGGCGGCGCGGACACCCTCGTACGCACCGACGCGCGCCGCCTGGAGCGGATCGTCGCCAACCTGATCGCCAACGCGCGGCGGCACGGCGCGGAGCCGGTCGAGGTGACGGTGGACGGCACGTCGGTCAGCGTGCGCGACCACGGGCCCGGCTTCCCCGAACGCCTCCTGAAGGACGGCCCCCAGCGCTTCGTGACCGGCGCCAAGGAACGCGGCCAGGGCACCGGCCTCGGCCTCACCATCGCCCTGGGCCAGGCCCACGTCATCGGCGCGGAGGTGGCGCTGAGCAACGCGGAGGGCGGGGGCGCGGTGGCGATGGTGTCGCTGCCGGGAGGTTGAGGGTTGGGCGATGGGCGGTCGGGGGATGGGCGGTCGGCTGACAGCCATCAGCCATCAGCTATCAGCTATCAGCTATCAGCTATCAGCTGGCGATGATCAACTGACAGATTCCGACCGCCCAATGCTGCCCCCTCAGCCCGCGTACGGACGCGCCTCCTTCGCCTCGCGCAGCGCCCGCGCCCACCACGCCACCTGGTCGAGCATCTTCTTCGCCGCCGCGTCGGCCTGCGAGGGCTCGCGGTGTTCGCCGTCCTCGTCGAAGAGTCCGTGCGCCTGGTGGAAGCTGACCGTGTCCCGCACGGTGACGGCATGCATCTCGGCGAAGACCTGCCGCAGTTGCTCGACCGCCCGCAGACCGCCCGAGATCCCGCCGTACGAGACGAAGCCGACGGGCTTGGCCTGCCACTGCACGTAGTGCCAGTCGATCAGATTCTTCAGCGAGGCGGGGAAGGAGTGGTTGTACTCGGGGGTGATCACGACAAAGGCGTCGGCGTCCGCCAACTTCGGTGAGATGACGGCGAGTTGGGCCGCTACGGCGGGCGAGGGGTGGTGGGAGATGGCGGTCGGGAGTTCGGCCTCGGCCAGGTCGAGCACCTCGACGTCGAGGCCGTGGTGCTCGCGGGCCCGGGCGAGGAACCAGTCGGCGACGACCGGCGCGAACCGGCCCTCGCGGTTGGAGGCGACAACAACGGTGAGCTTCAGAGCGGGGGAAACCGGGGAAACAGCCGGTCCGGCCGTGGTGATGTCCATGCCGAGAAGGATTCAACCTCAAGTCTGCTTGAGGTCAAGCGCGGACCGGCGGCGAACTATCTTGAAGCCCATGACACTTCCGTACGTCGAGATCGACGGCCGCCCCGCCGATGCCGAGAACCTGCTCATTCCCGCGCTGACCGGCGGCTACGGCCACTTCACCGCCCTGCAGGTGCGCGACGGACGCGTCCGCGGCCTGGCCCACCACCTGACCCGCCTGGACCGGGCCACCCGCGAGCTGTTCGGCCCCGGTCTCGACGGCGAACGGATCCGCTCCCTGATAGGGCAGGCACTCGGCACCTCGGGCCGGTCGGACGCGACGGTACGGGTCTACGTGTACGGGCCGGCCGACGCGCCGACCCCGATGGTCGTCGTGAACGAGCCGACCGACATACCGTCCACCGCGCAGTCGCTGCTCTCCGTGCCGTACGAGCGCCCGGTCGCCCACCTCAAACACCTCGGCCACTTCGCCCAGGGCTACTACGTCCGCCTCGCCGAACGCCAGGGCTTCACCGAGGCCCTGCTGACCGGCCCCGGCGGGGTCGTCGCCGAGGGCGCTATCACCAACATCGCGTTCTGGGACGGCAGTTCGGTGGTCTGGCCGAACCGTCCCGCGCTGATCGGCATCACGATGGCCGTGCTCGAACCCCGGCTCGCGGCGTACGGCCTGAAGTCGGTCCACCGCGAGGTGACCCTGGGCGGGCTCGACGCGTACAGCGCGGCCTTCGTCATGAACTCGCGCGGCATCGCCCCGGTGGGCCGGATCGACGAGCGTGAGTTCGCGGTCGACGCGGAGCTGATGAAGGTGGTGTGGCGGGCGTACGAGGAGGCGCCCTGGGACGTGATCGCCCCGGGGTGACGGTTCACCCGTACGGCCCGCACCAGGTCACTCTTTCGCACCCCGCCGACGGGCGGAGCGGCCCGTGCGCCTCTTAGGTCGAAGGCAGAAGCCCTGCCTCGTCCCCGGAGGATCCATGCGTACAGCCCGACTCCTGACCAGTGCCCTGCTGGCGTCCGCCGCCGTGCTGGGTCCGGGGGCTTCGCTCGCGTACGCCAACAGCGAGCCGGGCGGTTCGCTGGAGCTGTGGCCGGCGAGCGCCGCGCCCGGCACCACGGTGACCGCGAACACCACCGTCTGCGGGCCGGCGGGGCGGGCCACGGGCGATGCGAACGCGGTGGGCTCGGGCGACTTCCCGATGTCTGCCTCCACGCACAGGGAAGTGCTCGCCGGGCAGTTCCAGGTGGCCCCACAGGCCAAGCCGGGCTCCTTCCGCATCAGGGTGAGCTGCGAGAACGGCAAGGTGGCCGATGCCCAGCTGACCGTCACCGGCGGCGGCGACCGGGACCAGAAGGGCAGGGACAAGTCCTGGAACGCGGGCGACCCGCAGGGCGGCAAGGACAAGTCGTGGGACTGGGGCGACCAGCGGGAGAAGGACAAGTCCTGGGACGGGAACGACCCGCGCGGCAAGGACAAGCCGTCGGCCTGGAACGACCAGCGGGGTCACGACAAGTCCTGGGACACCAACGACCCGCGGGGTCATGTGAAGACCGGGGTCGGCGGCAGCATCGGCCCCGACACCACCAAGATCGCGGTGGGCGCGGCGGTACTGGCCGCGGCCGCCGTGGGCGGCACCTGGCTACTGCGTCGCCGGGCGAGCGGCGCGCAGGGCCGGGGCTGACCGCCCTTGTCGGACCGGATCGCACGGCGCAACGCGGGCTGGCTGATGGTGGTCGCCGCGTTCGTCGGCCTGTGGCTGATCGAGCGGGGCTTCGAGACCGTGGAGCCTCCGCAGCCGTCGGCGGCCGAGAGGTTCGCGGCGGGGCCGGCGTCGCAACGGAGCGGAATCACGGGCGACTCCCGCTCCGGGTCCGCCGCGCGTGCCGTGGCCGAACTCCCGCCCGCCGAGGGCCTGCCGCCCTCCGAACCCGTACGGATCAAGATCCCCTCGATCCGCGTCGACGCGCCCGTGATGCGGCTCGGGCTCGGCCCCGACCACAGCCTGGACGTGCCGCCGCCGGGGAACACGAACATGGCCGGCTGGTACAAGGACGGCACGGCGCCGGGCGCCCGGGGCACGGCCGTGATGGCGGGCCACGTCGACGACTCCCGCGGCCCGGCCGTCTTCTACTCACTCGGGGCGCTGAAGAAGGGCAGCCGGGTCGAGGTGACCCGCGAGGACGGGCGGACCGCGGTGTTCGAGGTCGACGCGGTCGAGGTCTACGAGAATGACGCGTTCCCGGACACGAAGGTGTACGGCCCCGCCGCACGCCCGGAACTACGCCTGATCACCTGCGGCGGAGGCTTCTCGCAGCAGACCGGCTACCGGGGCAACGTGGTCGCCTTCGCCCACCTGACGGGGGTGGCCGGGGCGACACGGGTCAGCGCCCCCTGAGCGGGCTCACGCACGGCCCGAGGCCGAAAGCGGGGTTAGGGGCGCGGGGCTGTGACATCGTGCGGCTCCGCCGCGTGGGCGCGACCAGCCCCCACCGGACCCGCACCAGAACGACGACCACTCCCCTCCCCAAAGCGGAGCGCTTACGCGTTCCACTGGTCGAACGCCAGCTTGGCGACCAGCGAGAAGACGACCACGAGCAGCACGCCGCGCACGAACTCGCTGCCCTTGCTCAGTGCCATGCGCGCGCCGATCAGACCGCCCGCCAGGTTGAACACGGCCATGATCGCGGCCAGTTGCCACATGACGTTGCCCTGGTAGGCGAACATCGCGAGCGCCCCGACATTGGTGCAGACGTTCACGATCTTGGCGGTGGCGCTCGCGGTCACCAGGTCGAGGTGGAGCACGGCGGTGAGGGCGAGGACGAGGAACGTGCCGGTGCCGGGGCCGAAGAGGCCGTCGTAGAGACCGATGCCGCCGCCGACGAGCACGATCGCGGTGACGGTACGGGCCCGGGTGACGGGCTGCCCGCTGGTCCCGGTGCCGAACGCGGGCTTGAACATGACGAACGCGGCGACGCCGAGCAGCACGACCAGGATGACCGGGCGCAGCACCGCGCTGCTGATGCCGGCCGCGAAGAACGCGCCGGTCATGGAGCCCGCGAGCGCGGCGAGCCCGATCCGTACCGCCGTCTTCACGTTCACCGGCGCCTTGCGCACATACGTCACGGCGGCACCCGAGGTGCCGACGATGGCGACGGCCTTGTTGGTGCCGAGGATGTGCGCGGCGGGGACGTGCGGGAGGCCGAGGAGCAGGGCGGGCAGCATGAGCAGTCCGCCGCCGCCGACCACCGCGTCGATCCAGCCGGCTGCGCCCGCGGCGAGGCACAGCACGATGAGCATGGTCAGCGATATGTCGGGCATGATCGCGACCTTAAGGAGCGATCGGCTGGTTCGTCTATTACTTTCCGGATGCCTGAGCCAGATCTGAGCTTGTGGCCGCCGGGGTCCGGTCGGGGGCGGGCGGCGCGGCCGGGGTGACGGCGACGGCCAGGAAGGTGGCGGCGAGGGCGCTGGTGGCGGTGAGCCCGGCCGCGAGCCGGCGCCGGGCGCGGTCGAGGGGGACGGGGGCGGCGCACTTGCGGTGACGGGCCATGGCTCTGCGATTCCTCGGTTCGGCGGTGTTCGGTCGGCCGGTTCGGCCGGAGGGCGTGGTTCCGCGGGCGTCGGTCGGCGGGGTTCAGAAGCTGAACTGCTCGGTGTGGATGTGCTGTTCGGGCACCCCCGCCCTGATGAGCGAGGCGGTCGCCGCCTCCGCCATCGGGCCGGGGCCGCACAGGTAGACGTCGTGCTCGGCGAGGCCGGGGACGATGTTGCACAGGGCCTGCGGCGCGAGCGGGTCGAACGACGCGTCGGACGGGCCGAGGAGGTAGTGCAGCGCGGCCCCTCGCTGGGCGGCGATGGCCTCCAGTTCGTCGCGCAGCACCAACTGGGCGGCGTTGCTCGCCCGGTACAGCAGGGTGAGGTCGCCGGGTGCGGCGGGCAGCGTCTCGAAGAGGACCCGCATGGGCGTGATCCCGACCCCGCCGGCCAGGAGCAGCACTTTGCGGCGGGTGCGGCGGTGCGCGGTCATCGCGCCGAACGGTCCGGTGGCCAGGACCCGGGTGCCCGGCCGCAGCCGCCGTATCCGCCGGCTGTGGACACCGAGCGCCTTGACGGTGATGCGTACGGTGTCGTCCCTGACCGGCGCGGACAGCGAGAACGGCAGCGAAGTGTGCCACAGCCTGCGTTGCACGAACCGCCAGCGCAGGAACTGCCCTGGTTCGGCGCGCAGCGCGTCGAGCCCGGTGCCGCGCATCACGACGGAGACGACGTCCGGGCTCTCGTCACGCACCTCGGCGACGCGGAGTGCGTGCCGCAGCGCCTGCCGTACGGGGACGACGCCCCGGTACCAGACGATCAGCACGGCGACGGTGGCGTGCAGCATCGCCCAGACCCACACGGTGAGCGGGCTGCCTGACACGTCGGGGCCGACCAGTTGGTGGGCGAAGGCGAGCGCGGCCCCGAGGTAGGTGAGGAAGTGCAGGGCACGCCAGGTCTCCTGCGACATCCGCGCCCGAGCGGCCCGCACCGAGCTGACTCCGGCCACCACCAGCGCGAACGTCCCCAGCGCGGCCGCCAGGATCCCGACGTAGCCGAGCAGTTGGGCGGCCGAAGTCAGCAGATCGGTGCCGGTGTGGGCGGCATATCCGCACAGCGCGAGCACCATGTGCGCGCCGACGAGGCTCAGTACGTAGCGCCCGCCCAGCGCGTGCCAGCGGGCGAGCCGGTCGGCGCCCACGCCGTGCTCGACGGCGGGGACCCGGGCCATGAGCAGCAGCATCACCAGGATTCCGTAGCCCGCGAGCAGCCCCGACAGGTGGGCCCCGCTCCCGAACAGCGCGTCCAGGCGCGCGGACGGTGCCGCCTGCGCACCCCACAGCAGACCCACGCCCCCGGCCCCACCGACGATCCCCCGCCGCATGACCTTCGGCCGGATGCGCAGCGCCCGCACGTCGTCGGGTACGGGCGCCGCGGCCCGCTCCTCGGCAGTAGCCGGGCCGGCGGCGTCCAGACCCGGCCGCTTGGGGCCCAACTCGCCTACTTGAGGCCGCTGTTGGGACTGATACGACTGATGAGACTGGTGGGCGAGATAGGCGGACAGGGCTGGGTACGCGGCAAGCCGCGGGTCGGTGGCCTCGATCGTCACGCCCGGCAGCCTAGGTCGGAGCGACTCACGAAAGGCCCTGGTCAGAGGCGGATCCGGGATCCTTAAGGCGCCCTTGAGGGTGGGCTGACCGCCGATTAAGCCGGCCCTGCCCCGACCCGGGCGCCGACCGCCTTCAGCTGCCTTGCCGGTCCAGGTAACGCAGTACGGCGAGCACCCGGCGGTGGCCCGATTCGGAGGGCGGCAGGTCCAGCTTGGCGAAGATGTTCGCGATGTGTTTCTCCACTGCCCGCTCCGACACCCCGAACGACCCGGCGATGGCCTGGTTGGTGCGGCCCTCCGCCATCAGCCCGAGCACTTCCCGCTCGCGCGGGGTGAGCGCGTCGAGCGCGGCGGCCCGCCGGCTCGCCCCGAACAGCTGGGCCACCACCTCCGGGTCGAGTGCGGTGCCACCCGCCGCCACCCGCTCCAGGGCGTTCACGAACTCCCCGATGTCCACGACCCGTTCCTTGAGCAGATAGCCCACCCCCGCCCCGCCGTCCCCGATGAGCTGCGCCGCGTACTTGGTCTCCACGTACTGCGAGAAGATCAGCACCCCGGTGCCCGGCGCCGTCCGGCGGATCTGCACGGCTGCCCGCAGCCCCTCGTCGGTCTGTGTCGGCGGCAGCCGGATGTCCACCACCGCCGCGTCCGGCCGGTGTTCGGCGACCGCGGCCAGCAGCGCTTGCGCGTCCCCCACGGCGGCCGCCACCTCCACCCCGCGCATCTCCAGGAGCTGGACGAGCCCGTCGCGCAGGATCGAGGAGTCCTCGGCGATGACGACCCGCATGAATGACCCGCCCTGTTCTCGGTGTTCAGAGTTCTCGGTGTTCAGAGTTCTCGGTGTTCAAAGGCCCGCACTCGACAGAGACCGCCGTTCATCTGAAAGGCAGCAGCACGCTCACCACCGTAGGCCCTCCGGGTGGGCTGTCGCAGGTCAGGGAGCCGTCGACGGTACGGACCCGGGCCCGCAGGCCGGCCAGTCCGCTGCCCGCGCCGACCACCGCTCCCCCGCGCCCGTTGTCCTCGACGGTGAGCAGCAGGATCTTCGCCGCGCCGTGCACCGTGACCGTCACCTCCGAAGCCCCGCTGTGCTTGGCCGCGTTGGCCAGCAGTTCCGCCGTGCAGAAGTAGGCGATGGATTCGACGGCCGGGCTCGGTCTGCCCTCGATTCCGCAGCTCACTCGGACGGGCAGGGCGCTGTCGGCGGCGAGGGTGGCAAGGGCGGCGTCCAGTCCTTGGTCGAGCACGGGCGGGTGGATGCCCTTGACCAGATGGCGCAGGTCGGCGACAGCCTGCTTGGCGTTGCCCTGCGCGGTCTCGACGACTCTCAGGATGCGGTCCTGCCCGGCGCCGCCCGCCACCAGTTCGCGGATCATCGTGAGGTGCATGCCCAGGCCCACCAGGCGGGCCTGGGTGCCGTCGTGGAGGTCGCGCTCGATCCGGCGCAGGGTGGCGGCCGCGTCGTCGACGGCCTGGGCGCGGGTCTCCTCCAGGGTGCGGATGCGCTGGTCCGCCCGGTCCGGCCCGAGCAGCGCGGTGAGCAGCAGCCGGTGCGGGGCGAGGGCATGGCGGACCAGCCAGGGTGCCGCGTACAGGAGCAGCAGGCCGACGGCGAAGGGCAGCAGCCACCGGGGCCAGCTGTCGAGCTCCACTCCGCCCACCTCCATTCCCACGTGCCGTACGGAACCGTCGGGCTCCCGGATCGTGAAGTAGTTCCAGCGCTTGAGCACCGGGTACAGGGTCAAGAGCACCCCGTGCACAAAGCCGATGTATACGGAGCCCAGGGCCAGCAGGGCCGTGAGCGGGGCCGCCAGGGCGCAGCCCACCGCCCGCCATCCGTGTCGGCCGCCGAGCACAGCGCGCCGCCAGTCGAAGACGCCGCTCGTCTCCGCCCGTACCGGCGGGTCGATCTCAAGCCCCAACAGCCGTTTGGCCAGGGCCCGTTGGAGATCTCCGAGGGCCAGGGCCGCGCGGATGGCGGCGGCGATGAGCCAGAGCCCCAACGCCGTCCACGACAGCACCGCGCCGATCAGCAGGACCGCGGCGACCAGGGCCAGGCCGGTCAGGGCGAGCGGCAGCGCGATGAGCGAGCAGAGCGCGGAGCGGCCGATCGGGCCGAGTCGGTCTCGCCGGTAGGGGAACTCCAAGGAGCCCGGAAAGCGCAGGCGGTGCATGGGGAACAACCCTAGAGCCGCCGATCAGAGCTGGTGGATCACTGGTATGGACAGGATGGCGCAGATCGCAGCGACGGCGAGGGCGATCCCGGTGGTCCTGAGCAGCCCGGTGCGGTCGGCGCCGAGGAAGCCCTTGACCAGGCGGGCCTGGAGTGCGGTGAAGCCCTTCATCACCCAGGGTGTGATGAGCAGGAAGGGCAATCCGCCGCCTATGCCGTGCACCGCCCACGCGCCGGCCATGGTGGGGCCGCCCCACGCGTCGCTCGGGTCGCCCCCGGGCCGCAGCGGGTAGGCCAGGTTCATGACGACGACCGTCCAGAAGTAGCCCGACACGGTGAGCGCTATCAGGTTGAGCGGCAGGCTGATCACGGCGTGGGCCAGGGCGAGCGGGCCCGTGCGCCCGGGGTCGGGCACCTCCACGCCCAGGAGCCTGCGGGCGAGCCCGCGCTGGATCCGGCCCGCCGGGCCGCCCACCAGGGCTGTCGGGACGCACAGGATGCCGACGGGCAGGGCCAGCAGGAGATAGGCGAGCCGCAGCCACGTCCCGGCCCGGAACGGCTCCCGCAGGATGCCCTTCCAGCCGAGGCGGGGAGCCGCACGGTGCGTGGCGTGCTGGTCGGTGACGGCCGGGCCCGCGACGGGGCGGGGCGGTGTGGGTGCCTGTGCAGGTGTGCGTACAGGTGCGGGTGCGGAATGCCGCTGCGCGAGGTCCATGCGTCAAGGCTCCCGCCCCCGGTCCCCCGATTCGATCGTGCCAGCACGGAACTTCATGGTTCGGTTTACCCCACCCCCTGCCCCTGCCCCTGCCCGACGGGCTGGAGCATCGGCTCCCCTCGCTCCGCTCCCCTCACATCCCACCCCCCGCTCCGCTGAGCTCAAGGTTCCGCCGTGGAAATCGGCGGGATGCGGACGGGTAACAGCCGCCGCGCACGCTGGGCACATGAGTACGGACATCGTGGTGATCGGCGGCGGCACAGCGGGTGCCCGCCTGGCCCGGCATGTCCCGGTGACCGTCATCGGCGAGGAGACCCACGCACCGTACAACCGGGTGCTCCTCGCGGAGGTGGTCGCCGGGCGGTACGGGCCCGAGGTGATATCGCTGCCCCCCGTACCGGTGCGGCGCGGCGTGCGGGCGGTGCGGATCGACCGCGCGGCCCGCGTGGTGCACTGCGACGACGCCGGGGCCGTCCCGTACGGGCGCCTCGTGCTCGCGACCGGGTCGAACCCGGTGCTGCCGCCGCTCAGGGGCCTGCGCGAGGGCCGACTCCCCGACGGCGTCCACCCCTTCCGCACCCTCGACGACGCGCTCGCCCTGCGCGAGAGGGCCCGCGAGGGGACCCGGGCGGTGGTCATCGGGGGCGGGCTGCTCGGTGTGATGGCCGCGCGGGCGCTCGCCGAGTGCGGCGCCCAGGTCGTCCTCGCCCAGCAGGGCGAGCGCGTGATGGAGCGTCAGCTGGACGTCGCTGCCTCGGCGTTGGTCCGCACCCATCTCGAACACCTCGGTGTGGAAGTGCACACCGAGTGCCGGGTGCGCGGTCTCACCGGTCCTGCCGGCACCGACGTCGAGCTCGCCGACGGATTCGTCCTCGGCGCCGAACTCGTCGTTCTCGCCACCGGGGTCCGCCCCCGGACCGGCCTCGCGCTAGCCGCCGGGCTCGACGTGCGCCAGGGCGTGGTCGTCGACGACGAGCTGCGCACCTCGGACCCGTACATCCATGCCGTCGGCGACTGCGCCGAGCATCGCGGCACGGTGTACGGGCTCGCGGGACCGGCGCTCGAACAGGCCGACGCGCTGGGCGCGTTGCTGGCCACCGGGCGCGGCTCCTACTCCGGGACGCGCGGTCTGACCCGGCTCACGCTCGGTGGTCCGCGCCCTCTGGACCTCGCCGCGTTCGGCGAGCCCACGCCCCGCCCCGGCGACGACGTGGCTCACCTCGCGGACGCGACCCGGGGTGCCTACCGCAAGGTCGTCGTGCGCGGCGACCGCCTGGTCGGGGGCGTGCTCCTCGGCGATCTCGGGGCGGTCGGGGCGCTCGCCCGGACCTGGGAGGGCGACGAGCCCGTACCGGACGCGCCCCTGCTCCACCTGCTCACCCACGACGGAGGTTCCTGACGTGTCCACCGAACACCTTTCCACGATCGTGGTCGTCGGCCACGGCATGGTCGGCCAGCGCTTCCTGGAGGCGCTCGCCGAGCGCGGGACGACCGGGCGGACCCGGGTGGTCGTGCTGTGCGAGGAGCCCCGCCCCGCCTACGACCGCGTCCACCTCACCTCGTACTTCGAGGGAAGGACACCTGACGAACTCAGCCTCGTGCCCGACGACTTCATGCGGCAGCACGGGATAGAGCTGTACGTGGACGATCCCGCCGAGTCGGTCGACCGGGCCGCGCGCACGGTCACCGCGCGCTCGGGGCGGACCTTCGCGTACGACACGCTCGTCCTGGCCACCGGCTCGTACCCGTTCGTGCCGCCGGTCCCCGGCAAGGACACCCCCGGCTGCTTCGTCTACCGGACGATCGAGGACCTGCTCGCCATCGAGGAGTACGCGAAGACCGCGACGACCGGCGCGGTGGTGGGCGGCGGGCTGCTCGGCCTGGAGGCGGCCGGTGCGCTGCGCGGGCTCGGACTGACCACGCACATCGTGGAGTTCGCGCCCCGGCTGATGCCGGTGCAGGTCGACGAGGGCGGTGGCGCCGCACTCCTTCGCACCATCGAGAACATGGGCCTCACCGTGCACACGGGTGTCGGCACGCGGGAGATCACGGCCGGCGACGAGGGCCACGTCAATGGAATGACACTTTCTGACAGCTCTCATCTGTCGACCGACCTGGTGGTCTTCTCCGCCGGTGTCCGCCCCCGTGACCAGCTGGCCCGCGACTGCGGCCTCGCGGTGGGCGAGCGCGGCGGCATCGTCGTCGACGAGCAGTGCCGCACCAGCGACCCCTCGGTGTTCGCGATCGGCGAGTGCGCGCTCGCCTCGGACGGCCGCGTGTACGGCCTGGTCGCGCCCGGATACGACATGGCCCAGACGGCGGCCGACGCGATCGCCGCCGCCTCCGGACGCACCTTCACCGGGGCCGACTTGTCGACGAAGCTGAAGCTGCTCGGCGTCGACGTGGCGTCGTTCGGCGACGCGCACGGCACGGCCGACGGCTGCCTCGACGTCGTCTACTCGGACTCGCGTTCCGGGATCTACAAGAAGCTGGTCGTGTCGCCCGAGGGCGTGCTGCTCGGCGGAGTCCTGGTCGGCGACGCCGACGCGTACGGCATGCTGCGGCCGCTCACCGGGCACGTGCCGCCGGTCTCCCCCGAGCAGCTGGTCCTGCCGGCCGGGCTCGGCGCGCCGGCCGCGCTGGGCCCGGAGGCGCTGCCGGACGACGCGGTCATCTGCTCCTGCCACAACGTGACCAAGGGCGCGATCGCCGCGTGCTCCTCGCTGCCCGAGGTCAAGAAGTGCACCAAGGCCGGTACGGGCTGCGGCAGTTGCGTCAAGACCATCGGCATGCTGCTCCCGAAGTCCGGCGACGGCGGCCTGTGCGGCTGCTTCGCACAGACCCGCCAGGAGCTGTACGAGATCGCGCTGGCGCTGCGCATCGGCTCGTTCACCGAGCTCCTCGACGGGCACGGGCGCGCGCGGGCGCGAGGCGGCGAGGGCTGCGAGATCTGCAAGCCGGCGATCGCCTCGATCCTGGCCGGGCTCGGAAACGGACACATCCTGGACGGCGAGCAGGCCGCGCTTCAGGACACCAACGATCATTTCCTGGCCAACTTGCAGCGCAACGGCTCGTATTCGATCGTGCCGCGCATCCCGGGCGGCGAGATCACCCCGGACAAGCTCATCGTGATCGGCGAGGTGGCACGGGACTTCGGGCTCTACACGAAGATCACCGGCGGTCAGCGCATCGACCTGTTCGGCGCGCGCGTCGATCAACTCCCTTCCATCTGGACCCGGTTGGTGGACGCGGGCTTCGAGTCGGGGCACGCGTACGGGAAGTCGCTGCGCACGGTCAAGTCCTGCGTGGGGCAGACCTGGTGCCGCTACGGGGTGCAGGACTCGGTGCGGATGGCGATCGACCTGGAGCTGCGCTACCGGGGCCTGCGCTCGCCGCACAAGCTGAAGTCGGCGGTGTCCGGCTGCGCCCGCGAGTGCGCCGAGGCCCAGTCGAAGGACTTCGGCGTGATCGCCACGGCCAACGGCTGGAACCTGTACGTCGGCGGCAACGGCGGCGCCAGCCCCCGCCACGCCGATCTGCTGGCGCAGGATCTGACAGATGACGAACTTGTCCGTCTGATCGACAGATTCCTGATGTTCTACATCCGCACCGCCGACCGCCTGGAGCGCACCTCGGTCTGGCTGGAGCGGATCGAGGGCGGCCTGAGCCACGTCAAGGACGTAGTGGTGACCGACTCGCTCGGCATCTGCGCCGAGCTGGAGGCCCTGATGGCGGCGCACGTGGCCGGCTACCGCGACGAGTGGGCCGAGACCCTCGACGACCCCGAGCGGCTCGCCCGTTTCGTGTCCTTCGTGAACGCGCCCGGCGCACCCGACCCGTCGGTCAGGTTCGTCCCAGAGCGCGACCAGATCAAGCCCGAGCTGCCCCTCCTCACCCTGGGAGCGACCCGATGACGATGGTCCAACTCAAGCTGGACGACGGCTGGTTCGAGGTCTGCGAGGCCGCCCGCCTGACCCCCGGGCGCGGGGTGGCGGCCCTGCTGCCCGACGGCCGCCAGGCCGCCGTCTTCAGCGACCGCCGCGGCCGTACGTACGCCATCGACAACCGTGACCCGTTCACCGGCGCCTACGTCCTCTCCCGCGGACTGCTCGGCTCCACTCCGGAGGGCCGTCCCTATGTCGCGTCCCCGCTCCTGAAACACCGCTTCGACCTGGAGACCGGGACCTGCCTGGACGACGAAGCGCAGGCCGTCCAGGCTTACTTGACCGATCGTTCCAATTAGTTCTACTGTCGCCATGTGGCCAGGACCAAGGAATTCGACCCTGACGCCGCGCTCCAGTCAGCCCTTGAGCTGTTCTGGCGGCGCGGCTACGAGGCGACGTCGATGGCGGACCTCGTCGAGCACCTCGGCATCGGCCGCGCCAGCATCTACGCGACGTTCGGCAACAAGCACGAGCTGTACCTCAAGGCCCTTGACCGGTACGCGGAGCACCGCGACCCCGAACTGCTCGCCGAGCTGTCCGGCCCCGGGCCCGCACTGCCCGCCGTACGCAGTGTGGTGCGGCGCTTCGCCGCCGAGTCGACGGCCCATACATCCCGCCTGACCGGCTGTTTCGTCACCAACACCGCCGCGGAACTCGCCCCGCACGACAGCGCCGCGGCCCGCCGGGTCGAGCTCAGCTGGGAGCACATCGAGACCCTGCTGCGCTCCGCGCTCGTACGGGCCCAGGCGCAGGGCGAACTGCCCGCGGACCGCGATCCGCGCGGGCTCGCCCGGATGCTGCTCGTCTTCCTCCAGGGAGTACGGATCGTCGGCAAGGCGTCCGGCGAGCCGGGGCGGGTGCGGGATGCGGCCGAACAGATTCTGACGGTGCTCGACTGACCGGTGCGCGATTGCCCACTGCCCCCGGCCTTAGCCACCCACACCCCGATAACAGAACGATTGGTCAAGAATATGTCTGCTCGTTTCGCGCACAAGACCGTTCTCGTCACCGGCGCCGGTTCCGGGCTCGGCCGGGCCGTCGCGCTCGCCTTCGCCGCCGAGGGGGCCCGGGTCGCCGTCGCCGGGCGTACGGCCGCGACCCTCGACGAGACGGTGGCTCTGATCGCACAGGCGGGCGGCACGGCGGCCGCGTTCACCGCCGACGTGTCCGAATCCGCGGCCGTGCGCGGCCTGGTGGCCGACGTGGTCGAACGGTTCGGTTCCCTCGACGTGGCGGTCAACAACGCCGGGGTCTTCCGCGGCGGCGCCCCCGTCGTCGAGCTGTCGGAGAGTGACTGGCAGACGCTGATATCTGTCAACGTCACCGGCGTTCTCTACGCGCTCCAAGCCGAGATCGCCCACATGCGCACCCAGGAGTCGGGCGGCGCCATCGTCAACATCGCCTCCAACCTGGGCGCCCACAGCCGCCGTCCCGGCCTCGCCGCGTACGCCACGTCCAAGGCCGCCGTCAGCGCGCTGACCAGGGGCGCCGCCCTCGACCACATTCAGGACGGGGTGCGGATCAACGTGGTGAGCCCGGGTCCGATCGACACCACCATGTCGCTGCGGCCGGGCGAGAGCGAGGCCGAGCGGGCGATCCGCATGAAGGAGGTCCAGCCGCTCGGCCGGGTCTCGACGACGGCCGAGGCCGCGGCGGCCGTGCTGTACCTGGCCTCCGACGACGCCGCCTCGGTCGTCGGCGCGGACCTCGTCATCGACGGCGGCGCCTCCGCCTGACCCGTACGCCACCACGGCCCCACCCCGCTCACCAGGCATACCCACCGGTACGGTGGGCGCATGGCTCAGGGCTGGAGTGTTCAGGACATCCCCGATCAGAGCGGCCGCACGGCCGTCGTCACCGGGGCGAACAGCGGCATCGGTCTGGTCACGGCGCGGGAGCTGGCCCGCCGTGGCGCACGGGTGGTGCTCGCCTGCCGCAGCGAGCCGCGCGGCCGGGAGGCCGAGGAGCGCATCAGGGCCGAAGTCCCGGGCGCGGAGGCCGAGTTCAGGCGGCTCGACCTGGCCGACCTCGCCTCGGTGCGGGAGTTCGCCGCGACGTTCCCGTACGGACAGCTCGATCTGCTCGTCAACAACGCGGGCGTGATGGCGCTTCCCTACGGGAGGACGGCCGACGGGTTCGAGACGCAGTTCGGCGTCAACCACCTGGGGCACTTCGCGCTCACCGGACTGCTGCTGCCCCGGCTGCGGGCGGCCGCGGCGGCGCGTGTGGTGAGCGTGTCCAGTGGGATGCACGCGCTGGCCAATATCGACCTCGGCGATCTCAACAGCGAGCACCACTACCGGCGTTGGATCGCCTACGGGCGGTCCAAGTCGGCGAACCTGCTCTTCATCCATGAGCTCGCGCGACGCCTGCGGACTGCGGGCTCGGACATCGTCGCGGCGGCCGCGCACCCCGGCTACGCCGCGACCGGCCTCCAGACGCGGGGCGTACGGATGGAGGGCCGCAAGGTCGCCGAGCGGATCGTCGAGCTGGGCAACCGCGTCATGGCCCAGCCCGCCGAGGCCGGCGCGCTGCCCACGCTGTACGCGGCGACCGCGCCCGGGGTGCGGCCCGACTCGTTCACGGGCCCGTCCCTGATGATGTGGCGCGGCGCGCCCGCCAAGTCCTGGCGGGCCAAGTGGACGCTGGACGACATCGCCGGTGAACGTCTCTGGGCGGCTTCCGAGCAGCTCACCGGCGTGACGTACGAAAAGCTGACGCCCCTTCGGCCGGGCCGGCTCAGGCGTTGATCGCGGCCGGGTCCATGTACATGACCTCCCAGTGGTGCCCGTCCGGGTCCAGGAAGGAGCGGCCGTACATGGGCCCCTGCTCCATGGTCTCCTGGGCGGGCGAGCCGCCGGAGGCCAGCGCGGTGTCGACCAGGCGGTCGACCTCCTCGCGGCTGTCGGCGCTCAGGCAGACGATCGACTCGACGGTCGTCGCGGTGTCGGCGATCTGGCGCTTCGTGAAGCCCTTGAAGAACGGCTCGGTGAGCAGCATCGCGTAGATCGTGTCGCTGATGACCAGACAGCCCGCGTTCTCGTCGGTGAACTGGGGATTGAACGAGTAGCCCAGCTTGCCGAAGAAGTCCTTCGAGCGGTCCAGGTCCTTCACCGGCAGATTGACGAAGATCATGGTGGGCATGTCGTGCTCCCTCGTGGGTGGTGGCGTTGCTTACGAGGGGTAGACGGCGGCCCGCGCGAAAACTCATCGCCGTGCCGCGTTTGTTTTTCGGGCGGCGGCAGAGCGCCCTCTCCTCTGTGGGGCTCCCCGTCTGGAAAGGCCCTCGCGTCAAGACCGCGTATGGATGCGGCCGCCCTCCGACAAGGGGGCGCCAAGGGGGCGTGGCAACGGGCGGGGCGGGTCGCACGCTGGGCGAATGCTCACCACGTCGAAGGCCGTCGTCAGCGACGCGGCCCCCGAAGAACCTCCCGGAGCGGTCGACCGGCACCGGCTCACCGCCACGCAGGGGCTGGCCGCTCTCTCCCTGGACGCGATGGCCTCCGTGGCGTACGGACCGGAGGCCATCGTCCTGGTCCTCGCCGGGGCCGGTGCGTACGGGCTCGGCTTCACGCTTCCCGTGACGCTGGCCATCGCCGGGCTGCTCGCGGTGCTCGTCGCCTCCTACCGGCAGGTCATCGCGGCCTTCCCGAACGGCGGCGGCTCCTACGCGGTGGCCCGCCGCCACCTGGGCGCCCGCACCGGCCTGGTGGCCGCCGCCTCGCTGATCCTCGACTACGTCCTGAACGTGGCCGTGTCCGTCACGGCGGGCGTGGCCGCGCTGACCTCGGCCTTCCCCGGTCTCTACGGTGACCGGCTCGTCATCTGCCTCGGCGTGCTCGTCCTGGTCACCGCCATCAACCTGCGCGGCATCGTCGACTCGGCGAAGGCGTTCATCGTCCCGACCGCGGTGTTCATCACCTCCATCCTCGCGATCGTCGTCGTCGGCCTCTTCCGCTCCGCGCCCGCGTCCACGTACACCGCCGACGGGCACGCCTCCGTCCTGGCGGGCAACGCGACCAGCGTCGGCGCCCTGCTGCTGCTCAAGGCCTTCGCGTCCGGGTGTTCCGCGCTGACCGGCGTCGAGGCCGTCGCGAACGCCGTGCCGTCCTTCCGTGCCCCGGCCGCCAAGCGCGCCCAGCGCACCGAGGTGGCGCTCGGCGCGCTGCTCGGGGTCATGCTGATCGGCCTCTCGGTGCTCATCGGCCGCTTCCACCTCCAGCCGGTCGAGGGCGTCACCGTCCTCGCCCAGCTCGCGGACGCGTCCCTCGGCCACAACTGGGCTTTCTACGTCGTGCAGTTCGCCACCGTCATCCTTCTGGCGCTCGCCGCGAACACGTCCTTCGGAGGGCTGCCCGTCCTCATGTCGCTGCTGGCCCGCGACAACTACCTGCCGCACGTCTTCGGCCTCAAGGCCGACCGTCAGGTGCACCGGCACGGCGTGCTCGCCCTTGCCGCCGTGTCCGCGGCGCTCCTGGTCTTCTCGGGCGGCGACACCAATACTCTGGTCCCGCTCTTCGCGATCGGTGTCTTCGTCGGCTTCACCATCTGCCAGACCGGCATGGTGATCCACTGGCGCCTGGAACGTTCCCCCGGCTGGCGGTGGAAGGCCGTCCTCAACGGCTTCGGCGCGGTCCTGACCGGCATCTCGGCGGTCGTGGTGACCGCCACCAAGTTCACCGAGGGCGCCTGGCTGATCGTCATCGCGCTGCCGCTCCTGGTGCTCGCCTTCGAGGCCGTCCACCGGGCGTACGGACGCATCGCGGACCGCCTGGGCCTCGGCCGGGTGCCCGAACCGCCGCGCCGCGACCGGTCGTTGGTGATCGTGCCGGTTTCCCACTTGTCCCGGCTGACCTGCGAGGCCCTGAACGCCGCCGTGTCCCTGGGCGACGAGGTGCGGGCCGTGACGGTGAGCCACCCCGACGAGGACGACCGGCGCGACATGGAGGCGCTGCGCCGCGACTGGGAGCTGTGGAACCCGGGCGTGGAGCTGGTCGAGCTGACCTCCCAGCACCGCAGCCTGGGCCGGCCGGTCGCCGACTACGTGAGCCGCGTCCACACCTACCACCCGCACACCCGGGTCACGGTGCTGATACCGGAGGTGGAGCCCGCGCACATCTGGCAGCGGATGCTGCAGAACCAGCGCGGCGCCGTCCTCGCCCACGCCGTGCGCAAGGACACCGACGCGGTGATCTGCCGGCTGCGCTTCCGGCTCGGCCCGAGCGCGGCCCGCGTCGAGGCCTGACCGGGCGGGCACATTCGTCCGGGCCGACACATCGCCGCAATATCGCTGTCGTAATCCCCCTGCATGGTTGATCGTTGAGGCGTACAGCGGGATGACGAACAGGGGGCGTACGCCATGACGATCAGCCGCCGGACACTGCTCGGTACCGGGGCCGCACTCGGTCTGCTCACCGCTTGCGGCTCCAACACCGGCCGGGACAAAGGGAGTTCACCGGACGGGAAGGTCACGCTCGACCACTGGTACCACCAGTACGGCGAGGCCGGCACCGAGGCCGCCGTGCGCCGTTACGCGGCCGCGTACGACAAGGCGAAGGTCGCCGTGCAGTGGCGGCCCGGCAATTACGACCAGCAGACCGCGGCCGCGCTGCTCACGGCGTCGGGCCCGGACGTCTTCGAGGTCAACGGGCCGACCCTGGACCAGATCCGGGGCGGCCAGGTCGCCGATCTCAGCGCGCTGCTCGACGGGGTGAAGGACGACTTCAATCCGGCGGTGCTCGCACCCAAGACGTACGACGGGAAGGTCTGGGGCATCCCGCAGGTCGTCGACACGCAGTTCCTCTACTACCGCAAGAGCCTCCTCAAGGATGCGGGCGTCCAGCCGCCGGCCACCCTGGACGAACTCGTGGACGCGGCCAAGGCGTTGACGCGCAACAAGGTCAAGGGGCTCTTCCTCGGCAACGACGGCGGAGCGGGCGTCCTCGGCGGTACGCCGCTGTACGCGGCCGGGCTGAGCCTGGTCACCGCCGACGGCAGGGCGGGCTTCGACGACCCGGCCGCCGCCCGCACGCTCGGCAAGCTGCGTCAGCTGTACGCCGACGAGTCGCTGTTGCTCGGGGCGCCCTCCGACTGGTCGGACCCCTCCGCGTTCCTCCAGGGCCTGACCGCGATGCAGTGGTCGGGGCTGTGGGCGCTGCCCGCCGTGCAGAAGGCGCTGGGCGACGACTTCGGGGTGCTGCCCTTCCCCAAGGACGGCCCGAACGGGAAGCCCTCGGTGCCGGTCGGGGCGTACGCCGCCGCGGTGTCCACCCGCTCGGAGCGCCAGGCCGAGGCGAAGGCCTACGTGAAGTGGCTGTGGGTGGAACGCACCGATTTCCAGGAGGACTTCGCGCTGTCCTACGGCTTCCACATCCCGGCCCGGCTCTCGCTCGCGAAGAAGGCGGCCAAGCTGCGGCAGGGCGCGGCGGCCGACGCGGTGACGTACGCGACGGAGCACGGCTACGCCCAGCCCCTGCTGTGGACGCCGACGCTGCAGACGGCGTACCAGGACGCGCTGAACCGGATCATCAAGGACGGGGCCAGCCCTGACAGCGAGTTGAAATCTGTCATCCGGAAGACCAATGACGAACTTCAGCGGGTGAAGAAGAGCTGACAGCCATGCGACGGCGCTTTTCGGACAACACCCTCTGGTTCTGGATCTTCGTCGGCCCGTTCGCGGCGGGGCTCGCGCTCTTCACGTACGTCCCACTGCTGTGGAGCGTCTACCTGAGCTTCTTCGACGCCCACAACACGGTCTCGCCGACCGACTTCGTGGGGTTCGACAACTACACGGCGATGCTGCGCGACGGCGCGTTCACGTCCAGCCTGGGGACGTTCGCGGTGTTCTCGCTGTTCATCGTCCCGGCGACGTACGCGCTCGCGCTCGGCCTCGCGCTGATGGTGAACCGGATCCGCCGCTTCCAGGCGTTCTTCCGCTCGGTGTTCTTCCTGCCGGCGGCCTGCTCGTACGTGGTCGCCGCGCTGATCTGGAAGATGTCGATCTTCAACGGGGTGCGGTTCGGCCTCGCCAACACCGTGCTCGGCTGGTTCGGCGCCGACCAGACGGCCTGGCTCTCGACAACGCATCCGCCCTGGTACTGGCTGGTCATCGTGACGGTGCGGCTCTGGCTGCAGGCCGGGTTCTACATGATCCTCTTCCTGGCCGGGCTCCAGCGGATCAGCCCGCGGCTGTACGAGGCGGCCGCGGTCGACGGCGCCCGGCCCGGCTGGCAGGTGTTCCGGCACATCACCTTCCCCCAGCTGCGCACCACGTCGATCGCGGTGGTGCTGCTCCTGGTGATCAACGCGTTCCAGGCGTTCGACGAGTTCTACAACCTGCTGTCCGACGCCCGCGGTTACCCGCCCTACGCCCGCCCGCCGCTGGTCTACCTCTACTACACCGCCCTCGGCCAGGGGCAGAACCTGGGGGCGGGCAGCGCGGGCGCGGTGATCCTCGCGCTGATCATCGCGGTGGTGACGGTGTTCCAGGCCCGCTGGTTCGGCCTGGGCAGGAAGGAGGCCGACTGATGACCGCGCCCCGCCGACCCGGCGCCCGAAGGAACAACCGCCCCGACGAGGCGCTCGTACGGGTCGGCCGCGCCCTGCGCTGGGCGATCCTGGCCGCGCTCGCGCTGCTCTTCCTGGTCCCCTTCTACCTGCTGGTACGCAACGGCCTGGCCGCCGAGCAGGACATCACCTCGCCCGACTGGACGTTCTTCCCGTCCACCCTGCACTGGTCGAACGTGCGCGAACTCTTCGACGACCCCGCGGTCCCGATGGCCCGCTCGCTGCTCAACTCGGCGCTGATCGCCGTCGCGACGACGCTGGGCACCCTGCTGTTCGCCTCGCTCGCGGGGTACGGCCTCGCGCGCATCCCGTACCGGTTCGCCAACCAGGTCTTCTACGCGGTGCTCGGCACGCTGATGGTTCCCGCGGCGGTCACGTTCGTACCAAGTTTCGTTCTTGTTTCGTCCCTCGGCTGGGTGTCGAGCTTGCGCGGCCTGATCATCCCCACCCTGTTCTCCGGGTTCGCGTGCTTCGTCTTTCGCCAGTTCTTCACGGGATTTCCACGTGAGTTGGAGGATGCGGCCCGCGTCGACGGACTTGGATATTGGCGTACGTACTGGAGGATCGTCGTGCCCAATGCGCGCCCGGTCTTCGCGGCCGTCGGCACCATTGTGTTCATCGGCGCCTGGAATTCCTTTCTGTGGCCGCTGGTCATCGGCCAGGACCAAGACGCCTGGACGGTGCAGGTGGCGCTCTCCACCTTCACCACCGCCCAGGTGGTCAACCTGCACGAGCTGTTCGTCGCGGCGGCCGTCTCGATCGTCCCGCTGGTCCTGGTCTTCCTGCTGCTCCAGCGCTACATCGTGGCCGGCGTGGAGCGCTCGGGGATCGACGACTGACGCGGCCTCGGCACGCGCGGGGTCCCGCCGCAGAGCAGCGCGGAGCCGAGCGGGGTCAGCGTATGCAATACGGAGTTGCCGTGCCGCAGCGTGACCAGGAGCCCGGCGTCGCGCAGGACGCCCGCGTGCTGGCTGGCGGAGGCGAGCGAGACGCCTGCCCTGCGGGCGAGTTCGCTGGTGGTGCAGCCGTTGCCGATGGCCTGGAGCACGCTGGAGCGGGTGTGGCCGACGAGCCGGCCGAGCGAGGTGCCGCGCTCGGGGCCCGGCGGGGATTCGTACGGCGCCTGGGTGTGCGTCACGGGGTAGACGAGCACGGGCGGCAGCTTCGGGTCCTGGAGGGCGACCGGGGTTCGGCGGCAGAAGAAGGAGGGCTGCAGGAGCAACCCCCGCCCGCCCAGATGGAGTTCGCGGTCGACCGGGTAGTCGGCCTCCAGGACGGGTGCGCGCCAGCGCAGCATCGGCGGCAGCGAGGCGAGGAGTTCGTCGGCGCCGCCGTCCAGGAGCGCCCGGCCGCGGGCCGCCCGGTCGGCGTCGACCCGGGTCTGTATGTGCGACCAGTACGGGGAGACGGCCGCCTGGTGGTAGGCGGCCAACGCATCCGCGAGGCGGCCGAGTTGGGTGGTGCAGCCGTCCGCGAGCGAGGCCGCCCAGCCGGTCGTCGGGCGGCCCGCGGGGAGCCGGGAGAGTTCGGCGTGCAGCCGCTCGGGCCGTGTCTCGCGAATTCGCTCCAGTCCGGTCTCCAGGGAATGCGGGCCCTTGGGCGGCGTGAGAAAGTCGGGGAAATATCCCCGACACGGAACGACTGCGGAGAGCAATCGTGTTTCTCCGCTCAACCGGCCGCGAGTTTCCTGTCGCCATTCACCGAATACGGAGGCGCCCCGCCGGTCCCTTAAGCGGTGAAAGCTGAGAATCGTTTCCCACAGCGTGTCAGGACCCGGCGCCATACGGAGCCGAGCCAGATCCTCGCCGGTGAAATGAATGCGCAGCACCGAAACCCCACCTGTCCACTGTGTTGCAACCTGTTGCCTTGTGTTGCATCCGCAATTGATCCCCCGACCGACTCGACTGAGTATGCCTCCCGTCACTGCACGTGACCACGGGCCTTTCAGCCACAGTTGAAAGGCCTCGCGCAAGGGGCCCCGGGGACGAAAAGCTGTACCTCGTCGGGCACGACACCGGGCCAACCGGAAAGATTCTGCGAAGACCGTGGGGGGCTTCACAGGTTCTGGCGGCGGTGGGCGTAGGTGGCGGCTCCGTGCTCGGCGCGGTTGACAGAGTGCGGTTCACGGGTGGGGATCCGTGAACCGCACTCTGCATTTCCGGCCACCACCCCGTTAAATGTCCGCCATTCAACAGGAATTAAGCGCCCGCACACCCGGGACGTGTACCGCGAACGCGCCCGGCGAACGCTTACCGGGGCGGGGCGGGAAGAGCCAACGCAAAAGGGGCAGCACCCCCGCACAGGGTTGCTGCCCCTTCTTGGTGTTCCGGAGCCGCCGCCGGATCGGTGTTGAGGGTCGGGGACCCGGCGGCGGCTCCGGGGCTTATCGCGAGTCGCTGCCCTTGGACTCGGCTGCGGCGCGGCCCGCTTCGAGGCGCGCCACGGGGATGCGGAACGGCGAGCAGGACACGTAGTCCAGGCCCACCTCGTGGAAGAAGTGCACCGACTCGGGGTCGCCGCCGTGCTCGCCGCAGACGCCGAGCTTCAGGTCCGGGCGGGTGGCGCGGCCGGCTTCGACGGCGGAGCGCACGAGCGAGCCGACGCCGTCCTTGTCGATGGTCTCGAACGGAGAGACCCCGAAGATGCCCTTCTCCAGGTACGCGGTGAAGAAGCTGGCCTCGACGTCGTCGCGGGAGAAGCCCCAGACCGTCTGGGTGAGGTCGTTGGTGCCGAAGCTGAAGAACTGGGCGGCCTCGGCGATCTGACCGGCCGTCAGGGCGGCGCGGGGCAGCTCGATCATGGTGCCGATGGTCAGCTTGAGGTCGGTGCCGGTGGCGGCCTCGACCTCGGCGATGACGGCGTCGGCCTCCTCGCGGACGATCTCCAGCTCCTGGACGGTGCCGACCAGCGGGATCATGATCTCGGCGCGGGGGTCGCCCTTGGCGTTCTTGCGCTCGGCGGCCGCCTCGGCGATCGCCCGGACCTGCATGGCGAACAGACCGGGGATGACCAGGCCCAGGCGTACGCCGCGCAGACCCAGCATCGGGTTCTGCTCGTGCAGCTTGTGCACGGCCTGGAGCAGGCGCAGATCGTTCTCGTTGGCGTCCTTGCGGGACTCGGCGAGCGCGACGCGGACCGACAACTCCGTGATGTCGGGCAGGAACTCGTGCAGCGGCGGGTCCAACAGGCGGACGGTGACGGGGAGTCCGTCCATCGCCTCGAACAGCTCGACGAAGTCCTTCTTCTGGAGCGGCAGCAGGGCACTGAGTGCCGTCTCGCGCTCGTCGTCGGTGTCGGCGAGGATGAGCCGCTCGACCATCTCGCGCCGCTCGCCGAGGAACATGTGCTCGGTGCGGCACAGGCCGATGCCCTGGGCGCCGAAGCGGCGGGCCCGCAGGGCGTCCTCGGCGTTGTCGGCGTTGGCCCGTACGCGCAGCCGGCGTACCCGGTCCGCGTACGCCATGATCCGGTGCACGGCCTGGACGAGCTCGTCGGCGTCGTCGGCGCCCGCGTGCATGCGGCCCTCGAAGTACTCGACGACCGGGGACGGCACGACCGGGACCTCACCGAGGTAGACCTTGCCGGTGGAGCCGTCGATGGAGACGAGGTCGCCCTCTTCGATGACGGTGCCGGCCTGCGTCGTCATGCGGCGGCGCTTGGTGTCGACCTCCAGCTCCTCGGCGCCGCAGACACAGGTCTTGCCCATGCCGCGGGCGACGACGGCGGCGTGCGAGGTCTTGCCGCCGCGCGAGGTGAGGATGCCCTCGGAGGCGATCATGCCGTCGAGGTCGTCGGGGTTGGTCTCGCGGCGGATCAGGATGACCTTCTCGCCCGAGCGCGACCACTTGACGGCGGTGTACGAGTCGAAGACGGCCTTGCCGACGGCGGCGCCGGGCGAGGCGGCGATGCCCCGGCCGATGAGGTCGCTCTTGGCCCCGTCGTCGAAGCGGGGGAACATCAGCTGGGCGAGCTGGGCGCCGTTGACGCGCTGGAGCGCCTCGGCCTCGTCGATGAGGCCCTGGTCCACGAGCTGCGTGGCGATGCGGAAGGCGGCACCGGCGGTGCGCTTGCCGACCCGGGTCTGGAGCATCCAGAGCTGGCCGCGCTCGATGGTGAACTCGATGTCGCAGAGATCCTTGTAGTGGGTCTCCAGGGTCTCCATGATCTGCATGAGCTGGTCGTACGACGCCTTGTCGATCGACTCCAGATCGGCGAGCGGCACGGTGTTGCGGATGCCCGCGACGACGTCCTCGCCCTGGGCGTTCTGCAGGTAGTCGCCGTACACGCCCTGGTGGCCGGAGGCCGGGTCGCGGGTGAAGGCGACGCCGGTGCCCGAGTCGGGGCCGAGGTTGCCGAAGACCATGGAGCAGATGTTGACCGCGGTGCCCAGGTCGCCCGGGATGCGCTCCTGGCGGCGGTAGAGCTTGGCGCGGTCGGTGTTCCAGGATTCGAAGACCGAGCGGATCGCGAGGTCCATCTGCTCGCGCGGGTCCTGCGGGAAGTCGCGTCCGGCCTCGGCCTTGACGATCTTCTTGAAGTGCTTGACCAGCTTCTTCAGGTCGCCCGCGTCGAGGTCGGTGTCGACGGTGACCTTCTTGGCGGCCTTGGCGTCGTCGAGAACCTCCTCGAAGAGCTCGCCGTCCACGCCGAGCACGGTCTTGCCGAACATCTGGATCAGGCGGCGGTAGGAGTCCCACGCGAAGCGCTCGTCGCCGGACTGCTTGGCGAGGCCGGCCACCGACTCGTCGGAGAGTCCGATGTTGAGGACGGTGTCCATCATGCCGGGCATGGAGAACTTGGCGCCCGAGCGGACGGAGACGAGCAGCGGGTCGTCGGCCTGGCCGAGCTTCTTGCCCATCGTCTGCTGGAGGGCGTCGAGGTGCGCGCTGACCTCGTCGCGCAGCTCGGCCGGCTCGTCACCGCTGTCGAGGTAGACCTTGCACGCCTCGGTGGTGATGGTGAACCCGGGAGGGACCGGGAGACCGAGATTGGTCATCTCGGCGAGGTTCGCGCCCTTGCCTCCGAGGAGGTCCTTGAGGTCCCTGTTCCCCTCGGTGAAGTCGTAGACGAACTTCTGGGTGTGCTGGAGGTCTTTGTCTTCCGACACGGGTCTCGACTCCTCGAATCCGCGGTGGCTGCCCTGACGGCGAGGAACATACCCAGATCGAAGGCGTCTGGGTATGTCCACTTGCGCGTCACGGGGGCGTAACCACTCGTCCGCCACCAGATCGAAAGTGACTGGCGCGTAACGACCACCCGGGGCTTACGTTCAACACTTGAAGGGAGCGGGTCAAGGATCAGCCAATATCCGCTCACCTGAGCAGCCGTAGCGCCAAGTGAGTCCACTACTTGAATACAGAAGGGATGGCACTCAGTGCCACCCCTTTCAGAGATGCAGCCACCCGAAAAGCGCTCATCTGAGCGCAACCCCTATCAAGGGTGGCGAGAATCACGCGCTCAGTCGAGCGGGATTCCAGCCCTCGGACCACTCTTTGGACCGTTCCGCGCCGATCCGAACCGGCCCGGATCAGCCGCCGGAGGTGTCCAGCTCGGCCTCCATGCTGATGCCGGAGCAGTCGTACGGGTCCTTCAGCCAGCCGTCCGGCAGGACGACCCGGTTGTTTCCGGACGTTCTGCCGCGCGGGCCGTCGGCGCCGATCGGCCACGGCTGGTCCAGGTCCAGCTCGCTCAACTGAGCGCCCAGTTCGTCCAGGGACGAGGTGACGGCCAGGCTCTTGCGCATCTCCGAACCGACCGCGAACCCCTTGAGGTACCAGGCGACGTGCTTGCGGAAGTCGATCACACCGCGGGTCTCGTCGCCGATCCACTCGCCGAGCAGCGTCGCGTGCCGCAGCATCACCTCGGAGACCGTGCGCAGCGTGGGGCGCGCGAAGGAGTCCGTGCCCTCGAACGCGGCCACCAGGTCGCCGAAGAGCCAGGGCCGCCCCAGGCAGCCCCGGCCGACCACGACGCCGTCGCAGCCGGTCTCCTTGACCATGCGCAGGGCGTCCTCGGCCGACCAGATGTCGCCGTTGCCGAGCACCGGGATCTCGGGGACGTGCTCCTTGAGGCGGGCGATGGCGTCCCAGTCGGCGGTGCCGCCGTAGTGCTGGGCTGCGGTGCGGCCGTGCAGCGCTATCGCGGTGACGCCTTCCTCGACGGCGATCCGGCCGGCGTCGAGGAAGGTGATGTGGTCGTCGTCGATGCCCTTGCGCATCTTCATGGTGACCGGCAGGTCCCCGGCGTTGGAGACGGCCTCGTGCAGGATCGCGCGCAGCAGCGGCCGCTTGTAGGGCAGGGCCGAGCCGCCGCCCTTGCGGGTCACCTTGGGGACCGGGCAGCCGAAGTTGAG
This sequence comes from Streptomyces sp. WM6378, assembly GCF_001279695.1. Lineage (GTDB taxonomy): Bacteria > Actinomycetota > Actinomycetes > Streptomycetales > Streptomycetaceae > Streptomyces. The sequence goes on along the minus strand of NZ_LGDD01000291.1, from coordinate 21,837 downwards.
GTCGATGTGGTCGGCGAGGTTCTCGTCCACGATCATGCGGACGGCCTTGCCTACTGTGACCGGGTCCACTCCGTAGAGCTGGATCGAGCGCGGGGTCTCGGTCTCGTCGAAGTGGATGAGCTGCATGGTCTTCTCGTTGCGCTCGACCAGCGCCCGCGTCGTGATCATCTCGCTGACGAACAGGCCCTTGCCGCCGCTGAACTCGCGGCACAGGGTGCGGAACGGAGCGTTGGTGATGCCGGCCATGGGTGCGAGCACCACGGGCGGCTGCACGGTGTGCGGGCCGATGGAGAGCGTGGTCATCTGCTTATTGTCGCGCATCCCGGCCGTGCCCCTTCGGGGCTGTGGACAACGGGTGCGCGCAGACCGGTGTCACTGGTACCAGGACCGCCGCCACCTGGGCCCCGTCCATCCGGTTCATTAGTTAGGCGTACTATCGATGCCATGTCCGAGCCGAACCCCCGCCGACGGATGCTCATCCTGGCGATCTGCTGCATGAGCCTGCTGATCGTCAGCCTCGACAACACCGTCCTCAACGTCGCCCTCCCCTCCCTGCAGAAGGACTTCCACTCCGGCGTCTCCGGCCTGCAGTGGACGATCGACGCGTACACCCTCGTCCTCGCCTCGCTGCTGATGCTGGCGGGCTCCACCGCCGACCGCATCGGCCGCCGCAAGGTCTTCAAGGCGGGCCTGGTCCTGTTCACCATCGGCTCGGTGCTCTGCTCGCTGGCCCCCAACCTGGAATCCCTGGTGGCCTTCCGGATGGTGCAGGCGGTCGGCGGCTCGATGCTCAACCCCGTCGCGATGTCGATCATCACCAACACCTTCACCGACCCGCGCGAACGCGCCCGCGCCATAGGCGTGTGGGGCGGTGTCGTCGGCATCTCGATGGCCGCGGGCCCGATCATCGGCGGTGTGCTCGTCGAGTCGGTCGGCTGGCGCTCGATCTTCTGGCTCAACCTGCCCATCGGGCTGCTAGCCCTCTTCCTGACCTGGCGCTACGTCCCCGAGTCCCGCGCCCCCAAGCCGCGCCGCCCGGACCCCATCGGCCAGCTCCTGGTCATCGCGCTGCTCGGCTCCCTGACGTACGCGATCATCGAGGTGCCCAGCGCCGGGTGGGACTCGCCGCAGATCCTGGCCTTCGTCGCCATAGCCGTCGCCGCGCTCGCGGCCCTCCTGATGTACGAGCCCCGGCGCGCGGAACCCCTCATCGACCTGCGGTTCTTCCGCAGCGCCCCGTTCAGCGGCGCCACCGTCATCGCGATCTCGGCCTTCGCCGCGCTCGGCGGGTTCCTCTTCCTCAACACCCTGTACCTGCAGAACGCGCGTGGTCTGAGCGCGCTGAACGCCGGGCTCTACATGCTGCCCATGGCCGCGCTCACCTTCGTCTGCGCGCCCCTGTCGGGCCGCCTCGTCGGCAGCCGCGGGCCGCGCCTGTCCCTGCTGGTCGCCGGCGTCGCGATGGCCGCGAGCGGGCTGCTCTTCGCGCTCTTCGACGCCGAGCGGACCACGGCGCTCCTTTTCACCGGGTACGTCCTGTTCGGCCTCGGCTTCGGCATGGTGAACGCGCCCATCACCAACACCGCGGTCTCCGGAATGCCCCGCTCCCAGGCGGGCGTGGCCGCCGCGGTCGCCTCCACCAGCCGCCAGATCGGCCAGACCCTGGGCGTGGCCGTCATCGGCGCGGTGCTCGCGGGCGGCATGGCGGGCGTCGCCTCCGGTGCGTACGCCGACAGCTTCCCCGGGGCCGCCCGGCCCGCCTGGTGGATCATCACGGGCTGCGGTCTGAGCGTGCTGTGCGTGGGGCTCGCGACCAGCGGACGCTGGGCGCGCGAGTCGGCGCGGCGGACCGCGCGGTGCCTGGAGGCTCCGGCCGTTCAGGCCCCGGCGGACGCCAACGCCTGATCGGCGTCCGCCAACTCCTGGAGTCGCTCCAGGCGCCCGCGGGTTTCGTCGTCCGTCGGCACGTACATCACCACACGCGGGCCCGCCGAGGGCCCGAGCCACAGATTGGTGTGCTCGACGGACAGCAGGCCGACGTGGGCGTTGCGGAGGTACTTGGTCTTGCCGCCCTGGTTGACCACCTCGTGCCGGGCCCACACCTCGCGGAACTCCTGAGAGGCACCCGTGAGCCGGGCCAGCAGCGCCTTCCATGCCGGTTCGGCCAGGTGCTCGGCCATCGAGGCGCGGAACTTGGCCGCCATCACCCGGTTCATCTCGGCCACATCGACCACCGAGGCCCGCCAGTCGGGGTTGGTGAAGGCCAGCCACAGGCAGTTGCGCTCCTCGGGCGCCAGCGCGTCGAGATCGCAGAGCAGCCGCCCGTACGTGCTGTTGTACGCGAGGATGTCGTACCGGCTGTTCTGGATGCAGGCCGGGATCGGCCCCATCTGGTCGAGCATTGCGCGCAGCGCGGGCGTCACGTTCGGGCACGCCGCGTTCGGCGCCGGGTCGAGGGCGCCGGCCAGCGAGAACAGGTGGCTGCGCTCGCTGGGGTCGAGCAGCAGGGCGCGCGCGAGGGCGTCCAGGACCTGCGGGGAGACCTGGATGTCGCGGGCCTGCTCCAGCCAGGTGTACCAGGTGACACCGACAGCGGAGAGCTGCGCGACCTCCTCGCGGCGCAGCCCCGGAGTGCGGCGGCGCCGGCCGGGCGGCAGCCCCACCTGCTCGGGGGTGATGCGCTCGCGGCGGCTGCGCAGGAATTCGGCCAGCTCATGACGGCGGACATCGCTTGCCGGGGCCACAGTGCTCATGGCTTCAGGGTGCCGCACCCGCCGATGCTTGTCAGCCGGTTGCCAGGTAGTGCTTGTACCAGGATAAGGAGACTCTGGTACCAGGCTCAGCGGAAGAGGATCGTCTTCCCCGTGAGTGAAACAACGGTACGGACGACCTCCAACCCTTCCACCTCTTCCCTTACTGTCCCGGTCACCCAGCACGGGGCAGTCATCGGGCCGCTCGGGCTGTTCACGGTACTGCTCGGCGCGGCGCTCCCCCTGATCGACTTCTTCATCGTCAACGTCGCCCTGCCGTCCATGGACAGCGAACTCGCCGCGGGTCCGGCCCTGCTGGAACTCGTCGTCGCCGGATACGGCGTCGCCTACGCCGTCCTGCTCGTGCTCGGCGGCCGCCTCGGCGACATGGCCGGCCGGCGCCGGCTCTTCCTGATCGGCATGGCCGCCTTCGGCCTCACCTCGCTGGCCTGCGGCCTCGCGCCGAGCGCCTGGACGCTGGTCGGCGCCCGGGTGGCACAGGGTGCCGCGGCCGCGCTGATGATGCCGCAGGTCCTCGCCACCATCCAGGCCACCACCCAGGGCCCGCGCCGCGCCAAGGCGATGAGCCTGTACGGCGCGACCGCCGGCCTGTCCATGGTGGCCGGGCAGATCCTCGGCGGCGTCCTGGTCGCGGCCGACATCGCCGGGTCCGGCTGGCGCTCGGTGTTCCTGGTGAACGTGCCGGTCGCCGTCCTCGGCATCCTCCTCACGGCCCGTTCGGTGCCGGAGACCCGCTCGCACCGGCCGGCCACGATCGACGTGCCGGGCACGCTGCTCCTCGCGCTGTCCCTGATCTCGCTGCTGCTCCCGCTGACCGAGGGCCGGGCCGCGGGCTGGCCGCTGTGGACGTGGGTCTCGCTCGGTGTCTTCCCCTTCGCCGCCGTCGCGTTCTTCCTGGTGGAGCGGCGCGCGGACCGGCTCGGCCGGACGCCGCTGGTGCCGCCGAGCCTGCTCGAAACGACCTCGCTGCGGCGCGGCCTGGCGATGGTGGTGCCGTTCTCGATCGGCTTCAGCGGCTTCATGTTCGTGGTCGCCGTGGTGCTCCAGCAGGGACTGCGGATGGGCCCGGTCTCGGCCGGTCTCGCCCTGGTGCCGATGGCGCTCGCCTTCTTCGCCGCCTCGCTCGCCGGGCCCCGGCTCATCGGCCGCTTCGGCACCCGCGTGGTGACCGCGGGCGGAGTGATCCAGGCGGTCGGCATCACCGTGCTCGTACTGACCGTGCGGAACGGCTGGTCGGGCCTGAGCATCGTCGAACTCGCCCCGGGTGTGGCCGTCGCCGGCCTCGGCCAGGGCCTGCAACTCCCGGTCCTCATCCGCCTGATGCTCTCCGACATACCGGCCGACCGGGCCGGGGTGGGCAGCGGCGTGATGGTCACCACCCAGCAGTCCGCGATCGCCCTCGGCGTCGCCGTCCTGGGCAGCCTCTTCCTTGCCCTCGCGCCGTCGATGGGCATGCGCGACGCGCTCGTCGTCACGCTCCTCGTCCAGCTCGGCCTGATCGTGGTGACGACCCTGCTGAGCCTGCGGCTGCCGCGCACCATGCGGTGAGCGGGTGAGCCGCGACGGCGAAGGGCCCGGAACGTGTCACACGTTCCGGGCCCTTCGCCGTACGGATGTTCCGGATGCCCCGGACTCCTCGGATCAGCTCTCGCTCGACTCCGTCGTCGCGGGGTTGGCGCGCTCGCGCATCTTGCGCAGCAGCTCCTCCTTCTTGTCCACGGCCGCCTTCCGGTCGGCCGCGCTCCCTTGGACGGAGCCCTGGTCTCCGTTGCGGGACACCTTCTTCCGCTGTCCACCGACACCGAGCAGGTTGTTACGACTCTTAGCCATGAGGGCGACGGTACCTGGGTCCTGGGGGTGAGCTGTACCAGTTATTGGCGTGGGGGGCCGGGGCCCCGGGCACCGGATCACAGATGACGACCAACACATGACAGCTGACAGATATTGAAATCTGTCAGCTGTCATGTCATCGTGGACGCACACCCCCACCACCAAGGAGTCCCCTCATGCGAACCCGCACCCTCGGCACCAGCGGCCCCCGCACCTCCGCGCTCGGCCTCGGCTGCATGGGCATGTCGGCGCTGTACGGCGAAGCCGACCGGGGCGAGTCGATCGCCACCATCCATGCCGCGCTCGACGCCGGCGTCACGCTTCTCGACACCGGCGACTTCTACGCCATGGGCCACAACGAGATGCTGATCGGCGAGGCGCTGCGTTCCGCCCCCGCCGCGGCCCGCGAGCAGGCCCTGACCAGCGTGAAGTTCGGCGCGCTCCGCGACCCGGACGGCGCCTGGTTCGGGTACGACGGGCGGCCCGCCGCGGTCAAGACCTTCGCCGCCTACTCGCTGCAGCGCCTCGGCGTCGACCACATCGACATCTACCGGATCGCCCGGGTCGACGAGAACGTGCCGATCGAGGAGACCGTCGGCGCCATCGCCGAGCTGGTCCAGGCCGGGCACGTACGGCACATCGGGCTTTCCGAGGTCGGCGCGGCCACCCTGCGCCGGGCCGCCGCCGTGGCCCCGATCTCCGACCTCCAGATCGAGTACTCGCTGATCTCGCGCGGCATCGAGGACGAGATCCTGCCCACCGCGAGCGAGCTGGGCATCGGCGTCACCGCGTACGGGGTGCTCTCGCGCGGTCTGATCAGCGGGCACTTCTCGCGCGACCGGCAGCTGTCGGCGGGCGACTTCCGCGGCATGAGCCCGCGCTTCCAGGGCGAGAACCTCCAGCACAACCTGGACCTCGTCGAGGCGCTGCGGAAGATCGCCGAGCAGAAGGGCGTCTCGGTCGCGCAGACCGCCATCGCCTGGGTCCTCGCGCAGGGCCCGCAGCACGACGTGGACATCGTGCCGCTGGTCGGCGCCCGCCGCCGGGACCGGCTGACCGAGGCGCTCGGCGCGCTGGACGTGGACCTGACCGCCGCCGACCTCGCCGCGATCGAGGCGGCGATCCCGGTCGACGCGGCCGCGGGCGACCGCTACCCCCAGGCTCAGATGGCCCACCTGGACAGCGAGCACTGAGCCCGAGCCACACCCCTGCCCGTGCCCGTGACCTGTGGACAAGTCCGTGACCGGGGTTGTCCACAGGCCGGCCGGGCCGTTCCGAGCGGCAGGTAACGTCATGTCCATGAGTACGGAACCACTGACCGCCGAGCGCATCCTCGTCGCGACCGAGGAGGTGCTGCGCCGGTACGGCCCGGCGAAGGCGACGGTCGTCGATGTGGCGCGCCAGCTCGGGGTGAGCCACGGCAGTGTGTACCGCCATTTCCGCACGAAGGCCGCGTTGCGCGAGGCGGTCACCGAGCGGTGGCTGAACCGTTCGACGGACCTGTTGCGGGAGATCGCGGCCCGCCAGGACCTGGAGTCGGGCGTCGTGCTCCGGCTCTGGCTGAGCGAGCTGTTCCAGGCCAAGATGCACAAGGCGGGCGACGACCCGGAGCTGTTCCAGACGTACGAGGTGCTGCTCCGGGAGAACAGCAGCGTCGTGGAGGAGCACATCGCGGAGCTGGTGGGTCAGCTCACCACGATCATCCAATTCGGTCTGGAGCGGGGCGAGTTCACGATTCCGCACGAGTCGTCGGCGGTCTCGGCGCGGGCCGTCTTCGACGCGACGGGCCGCTTCCACGACCCGGTGTACGCGGCGGAGTGGTCGCGCCGGTCCATCGTGGACGATTTCGGGGCCGTGGTGGATCTGCTGTTGCAGGGGCTGAGGAAGCGCTGAGCGCTCCGCGCGCGGCTCAGCCCGCCGGGGCCGTCGGGTCGACGGTTGCCTGGTGGGCCGCGGTCAGGTGTTCCTCCGCCTTGAGCCAGGGCAGGAACTGGGCGCCCTTGCGCCAGCCACAGGTCTCACAGGTCAGCGAGCGCTGCACGCCGGCCCGCTCGACCCGTACGACGTGGCGTCTGCTGTGCTGGTCCCATCTGCTGACCGTGCTGGTCGTCGTGGACGGCATCGGTGGCTCCCTGAAATGCGCCGGTACGCGGCGAAGTTCGCTGCGGCGGGGCCAGTGTGCCCCACGGACAACATCAACAGCAGGATTCCCAGGGTGAATTGGGGGGGGCGGCACGAGGCTCCCCAAGTCAGAAGCCCGGGTAGCCGACCGTGGCCGATCCGGAGCCGCTGGAGACGTCCAGGACCCGGTCGGAGTTGTTGTCGATCAGCTCCTTCTGGATGCTGCGGCCGCCCGACCCCGTGCCTCCCTCGACCCGGTAGTGGGCACTCTCCGGCACGGTGACCGAGACGCTGCCCGATCCGGCGGAGGCCTTGACCCGCTGCGGCGCGGCGATGAATTCGGCGTCCACGGTGCCGGAGCCGGATTTCAAGTAGGCGTCGGACGAGGAGAGTTGGGACGCCTGGATTTCACCGGAGCCGACCTTGGCCCGGACCGCGCCCTTGAGCCCGTACAGCTTCATGCTGCCGGAGCCGCCCTGGAGGTCGACGGGGCCGGTCAGATTGCTGACCTTGATCGGGCCGGAGCCGCTCTTGACCTTGAGGCGGACACCTGCGGGGACGGTCAGCTTGAGGTCGACCTGGCAGTTCTGGACGAACTCGTCCACGAAGCCGACGCAGCGGGTGTGCACCTTGAGGGTGTCGCCGTCCCAGGTCCGCTCGACGACGGGCCGTTTCATCGACCAGGTGAGCTTGCCGCTCATCGTCACCTGCCCGGCGGCGCCGGTCGTGACGGAGATCTGGGCCGCCCCGGAGTCCACTTCGACGGCCGAGACGGCATGGGGGCGACCGTTGTCGGGGCTCGCGTACGCATCGGTCTTACTGATGGCGTCGGCCACGAGCGAGAAGGTGAACGGGGCCACGATGCCCAGGGCGCCGATGATCGCGACGATGATCCACGCGGTGCGGTGGCGGGGGCGCTCCCCCGCGGCCTCCGCCGCCTTCGGTGCCTTCGGTGCCTCGCGCTGCTCGGTGGCGCTCACGCCGGTCCGCCGTCCAGGAACCGCAGGACCGCGAGGACCCGGCGGTGGTCGCCGTCGGCGACGGGCAGGTCGAGCTTGGCGAAGATGTTGTTGATGTGCTTGGCCACCGCGCTTTCGCTGACGACGAGTTCGGCGGCGATGCCCGCGTTGGAGCGGCCTTCCGCCATGAGCGCGAGGACGTCGCGTTCGCGCGGGGTGAGCCGTTCCAGCGGGTCGGGCCCGCCGCCGCGGCGCAGCAGGAGCTGGGCGACGACCTGCGGGTCGAGCGCGGTGCCGCCGGCCGCGACGCGCTTGAGGGCGTCGACGAACTCCTCGACGTCGGCGACCCGTTGCTTGAGGAGGTAGCCGATGCCGCCGGTCTGGGTGGCGAGGAGGTCGGCGGCGTACCGCTCCTCGACGTACTGCGAGAGCAGCAACACGGCGGTGTCCGGCCACTGCTGACGGATCATCAGAGCGGCCCGTACGCCCTCGTCGGTGAAGCCGGGCGGCATCCGGACGTCGACGAGCGCCAGCTTGGGCCGGTGTTCCTCGACGGCCCGCAGCAGGCCCTCGGCGTCTCCGGTCTCGGCGGCGACCTCGAATCCGGCCATTTCCAGGACCTTGACGAGTCCTATCCGCAACAGCACCGAATCCTCGGCGATCACAGCCCGCACGGCAGCTCCACAGTGATGACGGTCGGGCCCCCGTGGGGGCTGTTGATCCTGATGGTTCCGTCGACCGACCCTACGCGCTTGCGCAGGCCAAGGAGGCCGGTGCCGCCCGCCGGGTCGGCGCCGCCCACGCCGTTGTCGCTGACGGTGATCGTCAGGAGCTGGGCGCGGCGGCGGACCAGGACGGAACAGCGGGTCGCCCGGGCGTGCTTGGCGACGTTGGCGAGGGTTTCGGAGACGACGAAGTAGGCGACGGCCTCGACCGTGGGCGAGGGGCGTTCGGCGAGGTCCACGGTGAGTTCGACGGGGAAGGGGGCGCGGGCGGCGATGCCGGAGATCGCGGCGTCCAGGCCGCGGTCTTCGAGGACGGCCGGATGCAGGCCCCGTACGAGACTGCTGAGTTCCTCGATGGCTTCCTTCGCCTCGCGGTGGGCCTCGTCGATGACGGCCCTCGCTTCGGGCGGCAGGTCGGTGAGGGTGGCGCGGGCGATGCCGAGGTTCATGGCGAGGGAGACGAGGCGCTGCTGGGCGCCGTCGTGCAGGTCGCGTTCGATGCGTCGCCGCTCCAGGTCGGCGGCGTCGAGGATGCCGGCCCGGCTCTCGGCGAGGTCCTCGACGCGGCGTTCCAGTTCCTTGGCCCGGTTGGGGCCGAGCAGGACGGTCGCCGCGCGGCTGTCGAGCGCGGCGACGAGGGCCGCGAACCAGGGCATGGCGATGAGCAGCAGGGCGCCGAGGACGGTGAAGGCGACATAGGCCTCGGTCCAGCCCGCGGGCCGGTCGTCGACGGGCAGCGCCCACACCCAGGCGTAGACGAAGGTGCAGGCGGCTCCCGTGGCCCAGCCGAGCACGACCAGGACGCCGCCGATCCCGGCGAGCGGGGAGACGAGCAGGTGGTAGCCGTACTGCCGCCAGGTCGATTCGGCGCGCAGCCGCGGGATGAGTCCGCCCCAGCGGTACCAGGGGCGGGCCCACTGGATCTTCGGGATGTCGAGGCCGGTCAGCGACCAGAAGCGGCTGCGCTGGAGCCGGGTGAGCAGCGGGCAGAGCAGCAGCACGAAGGCCAGCGTCTTGAAGAGGTGCTTGGGGTTGGAGAACGTGTACGCGAGGGCGAGCGCCGCGGGTACCGCGACCGGTACGGACGCGACCACGAGGGCGGTGTTGCGCCAAGCCCACGCCGACCACGGCGCGTGCGCGGCGGTCCAGTCGTACGCGCGCCGCAGCGGGCCGGGAGTTGCCATGGACACAGCGTAGTTGGGCTGGTCACGGGCCTGCCATCACGCTGCTGCCCGGTCGGGGGTGTAGCCAGCACCACCCCCGGTTCGGACAGCCGCGTTACTGACCGGAGCGGCCCCGGACGCGAGTCTTGTTGCTGTGCTCGGGCGGATGGACCGCCGGGCCGGAAGGAGCCCGCCGCCATGACGCTCGTCGCCCCGCAGATCCGTACGAGCCGTAAGCCCCGTACCGTCGTGGGCACTTCGGGAGTCCTGCGTCGCCGGCCGCGCCTGGCGACCGTCCTGACCGGGGCCGGGATAGCGCTGGTGCCGTGGATGGTGGTGCTCGCCAAGACGCTGCCGCAGACCACGGAGGTCTCCAACTGGTCGACGGCGTGGATCGGCCTGGACGCCCTGCTGGCGGCGGGCCTGACCGGCACGGGAGTCCTGCTGAAGCGACAGGACCCCCGAGCTTCCCAGCTCGCCGCGGCGACTGCGGCGCTCCTGGTGATGGACGCGTGGTTCGACGTGACGACGGCGGCCGCGGGCGACCTGCCGACCGCCCTGACCCTGGCGCTGGCGGCGGAACTGCCGATGGCGGTGGCGTGCGGGGTGGTGGCGCTGCGCAAGCCGTAGCTCCCGTACTGGGCACGGCAGAAGCCCCGGATTCCTGGCAAAGGAACCCGGGGCTTCGTCATGCCGCTGAGGGGCGCGGGGCTGTGACACATGCGGCTCCGCCGCGTGGGCGCGACCAGCCACGCACGGTCCGCAGCCGAAGCGCACCCCGAACCAGCGGAGCGCCTAGCAGCCCAGCAGCCTGCTGCCGAGGTACTGCTGGATCTGGTCCAGGGAGACCCGCTCCTGGGCCATGGTGTCCCGCTCGCGCACGGTGACCGCGTTGTCGTCGAGGGTGTCGAAGTCGACGGTCACGCAGAACGGGGTGCCGATCTCGTCCTGGCGACGGTAGCGGCGGCCGATGGCGCCCGCGTCGTCGAACTCGATGTTCCAGTTCTGCCGCAGGTCCGCCGCGAGGCCCTTGGCCTTCGGGGAGAGCTGCGGGTTGCGGGACAGCGGCAGGACGGCGACCTTGACCGGCGCCAGGCGCGGGTCGAGGCGCATCACGGCGCGCTTCTCCATGACGCCCTTGGCGTTGGGCGCCTCGTCCTCGCTGTACGCGTCGAGCAGGAACGCCAGCATCGCGCGGCCGACACCGGCCGCGGGCTCGATGACGTACGGCGTCCAGCGCTCGCCGGCCTCCTGGTCGAAGTAGGAGAGGTCGTGGCCGGAGGCCTTGGAGTGCGCGGTGAGGTCGTAGTCGGTGCGGTTGGCCACGCCTTCGAGCTCGCCCCACTCGCTGCCGCCGAAGCTGAAGCGGTACTCGATGTCGGCGGTGCGCTTGGAGTAGTGCGAGAGCTTCTCGGCGGGGTGCTCGAACCAGCGCATGTTCTCTTCACGCATGCCGAGGCCGGTGTACCAGTTCCAGCGCTGCTCCATCCAGTATTCCTGCCACTGCTCGTCCTCGCCGGGCTTGACGAAGAACTCCATCTCCATCTGCTCGAACTCGCGGGTGCGGAAGATGAAGTTGCCCGGCGTGATCTCGTTGCGGAAGGACTTGCCCATCTGCGCGATGCCGAAGGGCGGCTTCTTGCGGGAAGTCTGCTGGACCTGGCCGAAGTTGGTGAAGATGCCCTGGGCGGTCTCGGGGCGCAGGTAGGCGACCGAGCCGGTGTCCTGGGTCGGGCCGAGGTGGGTGGAGAGCAGGCCCGAGAAGCTCTTGGGCTCGGTGAAGGTGCCCTTGTTGCCGCAGTTGGGGCAGTTGAGGTCGGCGAGGCCGTTCGCGGGGGCCTTGCCGTGCTTCTCCTCGTAGGCCTCTTCGAGGTGGTCCGCGCGGAAGCGCTTGTGGCAGGAGGTGCACTCGGTGAGCGGGTCGGTGAAGGTCGCGACGTGACCGGAGGCCTCCCAGACCTCGGAGGCCAGGATCACCGACGAGTCGATGCCGACGACGTCCTCGCGCGAGGTGACCATGTAGCGCCACCACTGGCGCTTCAGGTTCTCCTTCAGCTCGACACCCAGCGGCCCGTAGTCCCAGGCGGCCTTCTGGCCTCCGTAGATCTCGCTGCACGGGTAGACGAAGCCACGGCGCTTGCTCAGGTTGACGATGGTGTCGATCTTGTCGGCGGCCACGGTGCTCTCTTCATTAACGACGACGACGAACGGGGGAACAGCGAATGCCCCAGATTAGCGGCGGCCGCACCCCCTCTATCAAATCGGTTACCGCGCGGGGCCCGCACACGGCCCCTCACGGAGAGCCGCCGGTCCCGATTATTGACAACCGTTTCCATCTTTGTTGAAAATGGATGTCATGAACGTACGACGCCTCATACCCACGGCCGCCCTGTCCTGCGCCGCCCTCCTCGGTCTCACGGCCCTCACCGCCTGCGGATCGGGCTCGGCCGCGGCGGACAAGAAGGGCGGCCGGCTTGACGTGGTGGCGTCGTTCTACCCGCTGCAGTTCCTGACCGAGCAGATAGGCGGCGACCACGTCTCGGTCTCCAGCCTGACGAAGCCGGGCGTGGAGCCGCACGACCTGGAGATCAGCGCCAAGCAGACCGCGAAGCTCAACGACGCCGACGCGGTCGTCTACCTCAAGGGCCTCCAGCCCGCCGTGGACGCGGCCGTCAAGCAGGCCGACCTCAAGACCAAGGTCGACGCCTCGACGCTCACCTCGATGGAGAAGCACGGCAACGAGGTGGGCGGACACGCCGCCGCGCACGACCACACCGCCGGCGAGGAGGACCACGCCGACCACGGCCACAGCCACTCCGAGAGCGGCGACGACCCGCACATCTGGCTGGACCCGGTGAAGTACGCCGAGGTCGCCAAGGGCGTCGGCGCGGCCCTGGCGAAGGCCGACCCGGCCCACGCGGCCGACTACCGGAAGAACACCGACACTCTGGTGGCGAAGCTCGGTGGCCTCGACAAGGAGTACGCGGCCGCACTGGGGAACACGAAGGCGAAGGTCTTCATCACCACCCACGCCGCCTTCGGCTACCTCGCCGAGCGCTACGGGCTGACCGAGGAGGCCATCAACGGCCTCGACCCGGACTCCGAGCCGAGCCCGGCCCGGATCAAGGACCTCCAGAAGATGGCGAAGGCCGACGGGGTCACGACCGTCTTCTACGAGACGCTGGTCAGCGACAAGACCGCCAAGACCCTGGCGTCGGACGCCTCGCTCAAGACTGATGTACTCGACCCTCTTGAGGGCATCACCGACAAGTCGAAGGGCACCGACTACTTCTCGGTGATGCGGTCCAACCTGACCGCCCTGACGACGGCGCTCGGCACCAAGTGACCATCCGTCCACCCGCTTTGGAGGCACCCGCCATGGAGCCCGTCATATCGCTCACCAAGGTGACGGCCGAGCTGGGCTCGCGCCCCGTCCTGCGCGGCATCGACCTGGCCGTGCACCGCGGCGAGGTCGTCGCGCTGCTCGGCGCGAACGGCTCGGGCAAGTCCACCGCGATCCGGACGATCATCGGGCAGGTGCCGCTCAGCGGCGGCTCGGTCGAGATCTTCGGCACCCCGCGCCGGCGCTTCCGTGCCTGGGGACGGGTCGGCTACGTACCGCAGCGCACGACCGCCGCGGGCGGGGTGCCCGCCACGATCCGCGAGGTCGTCTCCTCGGGCCGGCTGTCGCGCACCCGCTTCGGGATCCTGCGCAGGGCCGACCGCGAGGCCGTCGACCGGGCCATCAAGGCGGTGGGCCTCGCCGACCGGGCGAAGGACTCCGTGGACGCCCTCTCCGGCGGCCAGCACCAGCGCGTGCTCATAGCGCGGGCACTGGCGGCCGAGCCGGAACTCCTGATCATGGACGAGCCCATGGCGGGCGTCGACATGGAGAGCCAGGAGATCCTGGCAGCGACCCTGCGCGAACAGGTATCCGCAGGCGCCTCGGTCCTCCTCGTCCTGCACGAACTCGGGCCCCTTGAGCCGTTGATCGACCGGGCGGTGGTGCTGCGCGACGGGTGCGTCGTGCACGACGGCCCGCCGCCGAGGGCCGTCGGCCAGCACGCGCTGCCCGGCCACGACCACGTACATCCGCACACGGCCGCCGAGCCGGTACGCACGGGACTGCTGAGCTGACCATGATGGAACTCCTGAACTCCCCGTTCATGCAACGGGCGTTGATCGCCGCGGCACTCGTCGGGATCACCGCGCCCGCCGTCGGGATCTACCTGGTCCAGCGCCGCCAGGCGCTGATGGGCGACGGCATCGGCCACGTCGCGATGACCGGCGTCGGCCTCGGCTTCCTCCTCTCCACCTCACCGGTGTGGATGGCGACGCTCGTCTCGGTCCTCGGCGCGGTCACGATGGAACTGATCCGCTGGTACGGCAAGACGCGCGGCGACATCGCGCTCGCGATGCTGTTCTACGGCGGCATGGCGGGCGGCGTGCTCTTCATCAACCTCGCGCCGGGCGGCTCGACGGCCAACCTGAACTCCTACCTCTTCGGCTCGCTGTCGACGGTCTCGCAGTCGGACGTGTGGGCCATCGGCCTCCTGGCAGCGTTCGTCCTCGCCGTGACGGTCGGCCTGCGCCGCCAGCTCTTCGCGGTCAGCCAGGACGAGGAGTTCGCACGTGTGACGGGTCTGCCGGTGCGAGCCCTGAACCTCCTGACGGCGGTGACGGCGGCGGTCACGGTGACCGTGGCCATGCGCGTGGTGGGCCTGCTCCTGGTCTCCGCCCTGATGGTGGTGCCGGTCGCGGCCGCGCAACAGCTGTCCCGCAGCTTCGCCCTGACCTTCGCGATCGCGGTGGCGATCGGGGTGACGGTGACGCTGAGCGGAACGGTGGTCACGTACTACGAGGACGTACCGCCGGGCGCGGTGATCGTCCTGTTCACGATCGCGATCTTCATCGTCCTGACGGGTCTCGCGACGCCACTCGCCAAGCGGCGGGCCCGGGCCGCGGCGGCAGCCCCGGCCGAGGGCGAGTGCGGGCTCGACGTGCCCGCCCCGGCAAAGCCTCAGGCCGGCGAGGTCACGGCCTGAGCGGGAGCTGGCACAATGGCCCCAGGAGAGTTTGTACGGGTCAAGGCTTGGAGGCACCTGTGACGACAGCGCCACTCGGCGGGTCGAATACCGCCCCCGTACGAGGCCGGTCGACCCGGCAGCGTGCCGCGGTGGCGGCTGCCCTTGACGAGGTGGACGAGTTCCGCAGCGCACAGGAATTGCACGACATGCTCAAGCACCGGGGTGACTCGGTGGGCCTGACCACTGTCTACCGCACGCTGCAGTCCCTCGCGGACGCGGGCGAGGTGGACGTGCTGCGCACCAGCGACGGGGAGTCGGTGTACCGGCGCTGCTCCTCCGGGGACCACCACCATCACCTGGTGTGCCGGGTGTGCGGGAAGGCCGTGGAGGTGGAGGGGCCCGCGGTCGAGAAGTGGGCGGAGTCGATCGCGTCGGCGCACGGCTATGTGAACGTGGCCCACACGGTGGAAATCTTCGGCACGTGCGCGCAGTGCGCCAACCCGGGGAACTCATAGGGGGCCTCCCCCTTCACCCCCTCGGGGCGGTCCCCCTCGGGCTCCGCCCCGAGCCCCTTGGGCGCTGGCCGTTCGACCGCGGGCCGCGGGTGCGTGTTCGCGCAGTTCCCCGCGCCCCTAGCAGCATCGATCCTGGCCAGCACCGGCATCTTTAGCCCGTCCGGCGATTGAGGACGAGCGCCCTTCAGGCGCGAACGGGGTCTGGGGCGGAGCCCCAGGGTCCTTCACCCCCGGAGGCCACGCGGCGGAGCCGCAGAGTGTCACAGCGGGAAGGGGCGGGGTGGGGAAAGCCACAGCCGTTAGCCCTCCGCCGCCAGCGAGCTCAGCGACACCGGGCTTCCCACCCGCCCCGCGAGCCCCTCGTCCAGCATGGACAACGGCCGAGGCTCGCACCTCTCATCGAGAGGCTCCGCCGCCCGGATCCGGTCGAGACGGAACCCGCGGCCGGCCCCCCGAAGGCGGCACCAGGCCACCAGGTACCAACCCCCCTCCGCGCACAACAGCCCGCCCGGCTCGACCAGCCGGGACGACTCGCACCCCGCCGCATCCGCGTAGCGAATCCGCAGCAACTTCCGCTCCAGAACGCCGAGTTCGACCGTCCGCAGCACCCCCGCCGAGGTCCGGCCCGGCAGCACGTGGATGCGCGAGGCCAGATCGCGTACCGAGGACGCCGCATCCGCGGACAGCGCCGCCGCCAGCTTGCGCATGGCGCCCCGCGCGCCCGAGGAGAACGGCGTCGAGGACTCCGCCCCGGCCAGCGCCGCGGCCACCGCGAGGGCCTCCTCGCTGGTGAGGTTGACCGGCGGCAGGGTCATCCCGGGGTCGATGAACCAGCCGCCGCGCCGTCCCGCCTCGCAGCGCACCGGCACCCCCGACTCCATCAGCGCCTGGAGGTCGCGCTGCACGGTGCGGCCCGACACCTCGAAGCGCGTCGCGAGCCAGCCGACCGTGCGCGGCCGGGGCGCGATCGCGCGGAGCTCTTCGACCAGGGCGTACAGCCGTTCCGTACGGTTCACCGTCACTGCCGGGGCAGGTCGCCGCTCTTGTCGAGCGCGGCCAGCGCCTCGTTGGGGATGGCGCCGCCGAAGCGGCGGTCGCGGGAGGCGAACTCCAGGCAGGCCCGCCACAGGTCGCGCCGGTCGAAGTCGGGCCACAGCACGTCCTGGAAGACCATCTCGGCGTAACTGGACTGCCAGATCAGGTAGTTGGAGGTGCGCTGCTCGCCGCTGGGCCGCAGGAACAGGTCGACGTCCGGCATGTCGGGGTAGTACAGGTACTTGGCGAAGGTCTTCTCGTTCACCTTCGACGGGTCGAGCTTCCCGGCGGCGACGTCGCGCGCGATGGCCTGCGCGGCATCGGCGACCTCCGCCCGGCCGCCGTAATTGACGCAGAAGTACAGCGTCATGGCGTCGTTGTCGACGGTCTGCTCCTGGGCTACCTGGAGCTCCTGGACGACGGACTTCCACATCTTGGGCATGCGGCCGACCCAGCGGATGCGGATGCCGAGCTCGTTCATCTCGTCGCGGCGGCGCCGGATGACGTCGCGGTTGAAGTTCATCAGGAAGCGGACCTCTTCGGGCGAGCGCTTCCAGTTCTCGGTCGAGAAGGCGTACAGGGAGAGGTTCTTGACGCCCATCTCCAGGCAGCCCTTGAGCACGTCGAGGACGACTCCCTCGCCGACCTTGTGGCCCTCGGTGCGGGGCAGGCCGCGCTCCTTGGCCCAGCGGCCGTTGCCGTCCATGACGCAGGCGACGTGGTTGGGCACCAGCTCGGCCGGGATCTTCGGCGGCACCGCGCCCGACGGGTGCGGCTCGGGGGTCTTGTAGTCGCGCCGCGACCGCCCGCCCAGGATTCCGCGTACTGCCATGTGGAGCTCTCTCCCTAGATGCTCTGGATGCTCAGTTCTTCTCTACGTACCGCAGGGAGCGCAGGCCGCGCTCCAAGTGCCAGTGCAGATAGGCCGATACGAGCCCGCTGCCCTCCCGCACATGCCTCGGCTCACTAGCGTCCGCCGTCTCCCAGTCCCCCGTGAGCAGCGCGCTGAGCAGTCCGATGGCCTCCGCAGAGGGTACGACGCTGCCGGGTACGCGGCAGTCACCGCATATGACGCCGCCGCCCGCGACGGAGAAGAACCGGTTGGGGCCGTGGATGCCGCATTTCGCGCAATCCTCGAAACTCGGGGCGTATCCGTTGACGGCGAGCGAGCGCAGCAGGAAGGCGTCCAGGATGAGGTGCGGGGCGTGCTCGCCGCGGGCGAGCGTGCGCAGCCCGCCGACCAGGAGCAGGTACTGCTGCACGGCCGGCTCGCCCTCGTTGTCGGTGAACCGTTCCGCCGTCTCCAGCATGGCGGTGCCCGCGGTGTACCGGGCGTAGTCGGTGACGATGCCGCCACCATACGGAGCGATGGTCTCGCTCTGGGTGCACAGCGGGAGCCCGCGGCCGACGAGTTCGCTGCCGCGCGCGAAGAACTGCACGTCGACGTGGCTGAACGGTTCGAGCCGCGCCCCGAACTTGGACTTGGTCCGCCGCACCCCGCGGGCGACGGCCCGCACCCGGCCGTGATTGCGGGTGAGCAGCGTGATGATGCGGTCGGCTTCCCCGAGCTTCTGGGTGCGCAGCACGATCCCGTCGTCGCGGAAGAGACTCATCGCGAGCCCCCACGGGTGTCCGGCCGGGGGTCCGGGGGTTGCCCCCCGGGAGACAACAGCATGATGCGGTCGGCTTCACCCAGCTTCTGGGTACGCAGCACGATGCCGTCATCACGGAACAGACTCATGCGGCCATTGTCCTGCACGGGGCGAGCGGTGCGGCGCGAGGCCCTGGATCTGGGCGAATTCCCCACCCCGCCCCTTCCCGAGACCCTCCGGGAGGTTTCGTCCAGCTGCGCCCCGGTGGCCGCTGGGCTCCGCCCAGACCCCGATCGCGCCTTAAGTGCGCTCGTCCTCAAACTCCCCCAAGGCCTTAAGGGCCAGGGGGACCCCCATGACAGGCTGGGAATGCCGGTACCCGGCGCTGCCAGGGGCGCGGGGAACTGCGCGAGCAACCACGCACGGTCCGCAGGCGAAGAGGCGGAGGGGCGGCCGGGTCGCACCAGGGGAGCCCGCACCGATCCTGCAAGGGGCGCGAGGAACCACGCGACCGGCCACGAACGGGTCCGCAGGTGAAAGGGTGGGGGGCGCCGCCGAACGGGCCGAGGTCGTCTGCGCCGGAAGCGCCGCCCCCGTCGGGGCGACGTGGCGCGGATCACCCCGGGGGCCTCTCCCCTTGCCCCTCAAGCGGTCCGGGCGCGCCGGGCGCCCGTGTGCGGTCCGATTCACGGCGTTTACATAGGGGGATGCGGCACCATTGCGCCAGCAGGGCCCTCTTCTCCTGTGACCGAACCCTTCGCCTCACCTGGACGGACCGGAATGCCGCTGCCCACCACCGGTCGCCGTGCCCGCACGGCGGTCTGCGCGTTCGCCGTGCTGGCGCTTGCGGGGTGCTCGGCGGGCGAGGGGGTGCGGGACGACGGGCCGGCTCCCTCGCCCTCCGGTTCGGTGACCGCCTCCCCGCTGTGGCCCGACCACACCGCCACCGTCGTGCCCGCCAAGCCGGGCCAGGGTTTCCACGCGCGCGGGCCCGTGCCGGGGGTCACCGTGCCGGACGGGGATCTCTCGCGGGTCGACGGGGTGCGCCTCCTGGCCGCCGATCCGGCGACCGACCGCGCGGTGCAGAGCGGTCTCAAGGGGTGCCCGGACGGCTCCTCGTGCCGGCTGCGGCCGCCCGCGTACGCCGATCTCACCGGTGACGGAAAGCGTGAACTCGTGCTCGCCTACGACGACTTGGGCCGCACCATCCTCTGGGTCTACACGGCGGTCGGCGAGCAGGCCCATGCCGTTCTGGAGTACGCCGGGCGGCCCGGCACGAGCGCCGCGACGCTGGGCACCGATCTCGTCGTCACGGAGCCCGCGGGCGGCCGCAACCGCGAGTCCGACACCACTCTGCGCTGGAACGGCACCGAGCTCGCCCCGCTCCCGGCCGCCTCGGACCCCGCCAAGGGCGCCACCAAGACCCGGCCCTCCGAGGACTCCCTGATCAAGCCGGCCGACGGCACCGACGGGCCCGGGCAGGGCTGAACCCGCGCAGGGCTCACGCGCCCGGCACCACCAGCCCCGACTCCTCCGTCGCGGTGGTAGACGAGCACCAGACTGGTGATCTCGCCGCCGGGCAGCTTGTCCTGGAGCTTGGCCACCTGTGTCGAGTCGGCGCCGGCAGGTAGTCGGCGGTCTGGTCGCGCTGTACGTCCCCGAGCTTCCCCGCGAACGATCCGGCGACGGCGGGCACGATCACCCACAGCGCGAGCACGCCCCAGGGAACTGCCCGCCGCCTCAAGGCAGTTGATCCCCCGGTCGGCGCCGGCGCCGACCTCGTTGGTGCTGACCTCGTCGACCCCATGGCGGGTCCCCCTCCGGCTGGACTCCGGAAGGCCCTCGCGGCCTGCCCGGCTGTTTCCAGCGTCGGGCTCGCGGCGGCCCCTTTCGTCCCGCCCGCGACCGAGATCATCCGTACTTCCCCGGGCGTCCCGGCCGCCCGTGTTGCTCCCCAGGGAGTAGCGCGCCGCCTGCCCGGGGAGTGCGGCTCACGGCACTTCGCCCCGGCTGCGCGCGTTCGCGTACGCCGTCGCGGCCCTGAGCCGCTCCGTGGTGGTCGCGGCCCGCACGGCCTCCGGCAGGCAGTCCCACTCGCGCCCGCCGCCGAACGGCCGCAGTTGGAGGTAGGGCCCCTGCCGCCCCATCACCTGGCCCAGTCTTCCGCTCCCGGTGTCGACGACGTACGAACCCACGGGCGGGACTGCGGTCATGGGTTTCCCTCCGACAGTACGGAACTGGGTCCACGGGCAGTATCGGGTGCCGGGCGGCGCCGGCCGCTCCATGATCCCAGTTTTTCGTTCGGGTACCACATTGGATCGAGCAGGAGCAATGGCCGCGTAATTCAGGACCGGGCGCGCGCATCCTGCAATTCACCCGCGACCGATTCCGCAGCCGCGATTTCTGCTCCTACGAAGGTGTGCCGCAGGGGGTTGGAGCAGGCCGGAGCCGGGAAGGGGCGGCGGACGGGCACCCGTCCCGCTCTCCATATATCGGGTGACCGCCCCCGCTATTTCGAACAGCCAATTCGCAAGCGGCAGTTGGACGTTTCCGCTCCGGATCGACCGCACGGCTCATAAAGAGAGGTTTCTTCGAGCGAATGTTCAAGGCCTTCCGGATGCCCAACAATGCATTGCGGTACGGGGGTTAACGCGCTGCCGCGTGCCCCCGCGGGCGGTGTCCGGGCGCCCGATGGCATGATCTACGGTCTCCTGCGGGACCAGTACCGATCAGCACAGCAACGGGGACGTACGCACATGCGGAAGACAGCCACCCTCGCCATCACCCTGCTCGCGGCGGCCGCGCTGCTCACCGGGTGCGGGAGCGAGAAGAAGGACGACGGCACGGCCAAGGCGGGCGACGCCAAGCCCAGCGCCTCGGCGGGCGGCAACGCGAAAGGCTCGGCGCCGGACCGCGAGGGCGTGCCGCACCAGGTCGTCTTCGAGGTGGGCGGCACGGGCAAGTCTCAGGTGATGTGGGTCGGCAACACCAACCACTTCGAGCAGGTGACGCTGCCCTGGACGAAGACCGAGTCGGTGACGCTGGAGGACGCCGAGCTGGAGGTCGGCCACACGGTGTCGGTGGTGCCGGGCTCCGTCAAGCGCGCGGACGGGATGCTTCAGGCCGCCCCTTGCACCATCAAGGTCGACGGCAAGCAGGTCGCGGACAACCAGAACGGCAAGTCGGACAAGCTCTGCGAGTACAAGCTCAAGAACTAGCCGGGCCTCAGGAGGGCGTGCGGGCGGCCGCGAGCAGCCGGGCGGTGTCGTCCGCGCAGAGCGAGAGCGCGCCGCCGACCGTGCTGAGCACCTCGCGTTCGGCCGGGCTGTACGGGCCGTCCGCGAGCGCGATCCGGGCCCCCTGGAGCAGGATGGACTCGCGGCCGGCGGGGGCGAGGTGCGGGGCCAGCGGTTCGAGGGCCTCGTGGAGCTCGATCGCGAGGGCCGCACCGCAGGGGTCGGTGTCGCCGACCGGGTCGGCCAGGAACCGGCCGGTGTCCGCCGCCAGGGCCTCGATGAGGGCGACGAGCTGGTCCTCGGTGCAGTCGTCGAACCCGGCCGCCCGGACGGTGGCGACGGCGGTCGTGGTGACCGTACGGGACGAGGTGCCGCCCGCCGCGAGGACGGCGAGGGCGACGGTGTGCACGGCGTCGCGGAGCATCGCGGAGAAGCGGGTCGTGGTGGGGTGGTCCAGGGTTTCCGTCCCGAAGTGGCCCTGGCAGGCGGCGCATTCGACCACCGGGCCCGCGGTGCCGCGGGTGACGAGCGGGATGCCGAGGACGGTGAGGCGTCTGCGGCCGGTGCGGCGCTGGTAGTTCCGGTCGCCGCCGCAGTCGGGGCAGAAGAACTCGCCGTCGCCGACGGTGTGCCACAGGGTGCGGACGGACCAGAGGCGGGGCCGGAGGCGGGAACCGGGCGTCCCGGTCGGGTTCGTGCCGTTCTGTCCCCGTGCTGGCCGCACCGCGCACCTCCGTAACGCTCCGGCAACGTTGCCGCGTTGACGTGATGTTAGCCACATCCGTGATGTGGCGTCAGCACCCCGGAAGGAGGAGAGGTCGGCGGATGGCGAAATCCCGTCGTCGGGGCGGCGGGGGCCGGGC
>NZ_LGDD01000290.1:85052-126521 GCF_001279695.1 Streptomyces sp. WM6378 | reverse complement strand
ACCCACCGCACGATGCCGACGCAACTGCTCCACCTCGTGAAACGAACCGGGATCGAGCAGCAGGTCGATACGCTCACGCGCCGTCAGCTTGCCCTTCGCGTGCTGCGCCTGCGTCGCCCGCTCGCTCGGCCCACGACACGCCTCCGCACGCAACGCAAGAAGCTCGGTGACGCGCCCTGTCAGGGACGGGTCCGCGGTGGTGGTCATGGTGGGGCGCTTCCCTTCGTTCGGTACGGCAGAGGCGGGCGGCACGGGGGAATGGGCCGCCCGCCGGACTGGGGGTCAGGCGCCGCGGAGGGCGGGAAGCACGGTCTCCGCGACTTCCTTCAGCTGTTTCTCGGGGGCCATCGAGCCGATCCGGATGATGATGTGCCGCGCGCCGGAACGGACGTAGCCGGCCAGCCAGTCGGCGCAGCGCTCGGCGGAACCCCAGCCGTACGCCTGGATCTCGGCCATGCCGGCCAGGGTGTTCTTGTAGTAGCCCTGGACGTAGTGCTCCAGCTCGTTCTTGGCCGCCGTCTCGTCCGGGTTCACGTTGATGGTGGCGTACAGCGCGGGAGTGATCGCGCCCTGCGGCCTGCCCGCTTCCTCGCGGAGCTCCTCGATCTGCCGCCAGGCCCTGCCGTACGCGGGCACGGACGGCAGGAACGGCATCCAGCCGTCGTACTTTCCGGCCACCCGGCGCAGCACGGCCGGGGTGTCGCTGCCGGCCAGCCACAGCGGCGGGCCGTCCTCGCGCACCGGCGGGCACAGCCGGTCCAGGTCCTCGGCGCTGAGGTAGCGGCCCTCGAAGTCGTTCGGGGCGCCGGGCTCGCCGCTGCGCCACGTGCGGCGCCACAGCTCGACGATCTCGTCCAGGCGCCCGGCGCGTCCGGTGTAGGAGGCGCCGACGGCGGCGAACTCCCGCTCGGTCTCGGGGATGGGGAAGCCGGACCCCAGGGCGAGGCTGAGCCGGCCGCCCGCCATGTGGTCGAGGCTGGTGATCATGTTCGCGCCGATCAGCGGGTGGCGCAGGGCCGGGGTGAGGGCCGCGGTGCCGAGTGCGATCCGGTGGGTGGCGGCGGCCACGGCGGACAGCACGATCAGCGGGTCCAGGCGGGGCCGGGCGACCAGGGAGTCGCCGACCCACAGGGAGTCGAAGCCGAGCAGCTCGGCCTCGGTGGCGAACTCGATCAGGCCGCCCGCGTCGAGCGCGCCGAGCATGGCCTGCTCCCGGGTCGGCAGCAGAACCCCGATGTGCGGCCGGGGAGTTGGGGGCATGGGGGTGCTCCTTCGGTGTGCGGGTCGGTCGGACGCCGGGGCCGGGACGACCACGCTCCTGCGGCGGGTGCGGTGCCCTGCGCCCGGCCGGAGTGCCTGGGTGCTTACGCGGTAAGCACTTGCTCGGCCGCATCACGCTGGGGTGCTTACGCCGTAAGCACTGGCCCGGCCGCGATGCCCAAGAGCGCTTACGCCGTAAGCACCCCAAGCGAGCGGGCTCCCTTCGGCGCGGCCGGTTTCGGGCCGAGCCGAAGGGATTTGATGGTGCGTCAGGTCAGTTCTTCGCGGCCGCCGCCAGCCGGTACAGGTGGCTGCAGAAGTCCTGCGTGATGGCCTCGGCGTGGCTGTCGATGAAGAAGTGGCCGCCGGGGTACTCGCGGTGCCCCAGGTACTGCGGGCTGCGCGGGACCCAGGACTGGAACGCGTCGTCCTCCTCCTGCAGCCCGTCGTTCTTGCCGCCGTAGGACACCAGCGGGCACGGCACCAGGGCGCCGTGGTCCTTGCGCTGCGCGGCCACCGACAGGTCGGAGCGGAGCGCGGGGATGACCATGGCGAGCATCTCGGGGTTGTCGTAGATGTCGGCGGGGAACGATCCGAGCCGCTTGATCCAGCTGATCAGCTCGTCCGTGGGCATCTCGATGTGCTCCTCGGTCGGGCAGAAGAAGCCCTTGGGAGCCCAGCCGGACATGCCCACCATCAACGGCCCCTGGACGCCGTCCTTCTCCATGCGCACGGCCAGCTCGTAGGCGAGCTGCGCGCCGAGGCAGTGACCGTAGAACGCGAAGGGCCGGTTGTCGTTCGTGGCGAGCACCGCCTCGTACAGGCCCTCCACCAGCGGCTCCCACTCGGTGAAGGCCTGCTCGCCGCGCCGCTCCTGACGGCCCGGCAGGGTCAGGGCCTGGGCGCCGATGTCCCGCGGCAGCAGTTCGGGCCAGTCGCGGTAGATGATGGCCCCGCTGCCCGCGTGCGGGAACAGCAGCAGGCGGATCGAGGCGTCGGGATCGGCCTCGGCCGGCTGGAACCACTGGCCCTGCCTGGACATCTTCTGGGCGATCGAGGTGCTCATCGTGGAGTTCCTTCCATAACATCGGTTTTCTCGGCAACATCGGTCTTCTCGGCCGGCGCGGTGCCGGGTGCGGCCGCGCGGGTGCCCGCTCGCGCCGCGGGCCGCCGGTTGTTCAGCCCCTCCCGGACCACGCGGCGCAGGACCTTCCCGGCGGGATTGCGGTCGAGCGTCGCCACGAAGTGGTAGGCGGAGGGAATCTTGTAGTCGGCGACCCGGCCGCGCAGGAAGAGCATCAGTTCGCGCGGGGTCACCTGCTCGCCCGGCCGGAGCACGACGCAGGCGTGCACCGCCTCGCCCCAGCGGGCGTCGGCCATGCCGACCACCGCGCTCTCGGCGACCGCGGGGTGCTCGGCGAGCTCCTTCTCGATCTCGGCGGGGTAGATGTTCTGCCCGGCGACGATGATCGTGTCGTTGATCCGGTCGCAGACGTAGAGGTAGCCGTCCGCGTCGAGGTAGCCGTTGTCGCCCATGAACAGCCAGCCGTCGCGCAGGGTCTTGGCGTTGGCGTCGGGCCGGTTCCAGTACCCGAGCATGCGGGAGGGGGTGCGGATGCAGATCTGTCCGATCTCCCCGGCGGGCAGCGGCCGGCCCTCGTCGTCGACGATCTTCAGCTCGACGCCGGGGCACACCCGGCCCGCCGAGCGGAGCAGCGGGCTGCCCGGGACGTGGTCCTCGGGCGGCAGGCACACCGGCACACTGGCGGTCTCCGTGCTGCCGTAGATCTGGGTGAACTGACAGCGGAACACCTCCAGGCAGCGGGTCAGCAGCTGCGTGGAGATGGGCTCCCCGCCGTAGTAGACCTTGCGCATCGAGGCGAAGGCCTCCGGTCCCGCCCCGCGTTCGTCCAGCATCATCCGGAGCATGGCGGGCGCGGCGAAGGTGGTGGTCACGCCGAGCGTCTCGATGAGGCGTACCGCGTCCTGCGGTACGAACATGCGCATGACGACGTTGGTGAGGCCGGCGTTGAAGCCCTGCCAGAACCAGGCCGTGCCCGCGGTGCCCAGGCCCGGCAGGGAGATCAGGTTCACGTCGTCGGGCAGCCAGTCGACCCAGTCCAGGCCCGCCTCGCGCATCGCGGCGGGCAGCGTGAAGAAGCTGCGGTGCGGCACCACGGCTCCCTTGGGCAGGCCGGTGGTGCCACTGGTGTAGATCTGCACGACCGCGTCGCCGGGACCGGTCCCCGGATCCAGGTCGTCGTCCGGCGCCGTGGCCCACCACATCCGCAGCCCGGAGCCCGGGTCCTCGTCGCCGGTACGGTCGATCTCCACCAGTGTGTCGAGCGCGGGCAGCGTGGGCTGCACCCGCTCGGCGACCGGCAGGAACTCCCCGTCCACGAACAGGACCTTGGCGCCGGAGTCCCGCAGGATGTGGTCCGCCTCGCGGGGGGTGAGCCGCCAGTTGACCGGCACGAGCACCGCACCGGCCTTCGCGCAGGCGAGGACGACGGTGTAGTAGTACTCCGACTCCCGGCCGAGCCAGGCCACCCGGTTCCCGCGTCCCACCCCGGCCGCCCGCAGGGCGTGCGCCGCACGGTTGCTCATCAGGTGCAGCTGCGCGTAACTGGTGCGGCGGCCCTGGCAGATGACGGCCGGGTGGTCCGCGCGGTCGCGGGCGTGCGCGGCGGACGATGCGAACAACGTCCACTGACTGGCCTCGTCCATGTACTCCTCCGAAGGTGGTAGGTCGCGGTCGGCCGGATCAGCCGGTCTGCGGAACGAGCTGCGCGTCGAGGAACTCCGTGAGGAGCTGCGGGGAGGGGAAGTCGAAGGCGAGGGATGCGGGCAGCGCGACCTTGAAGACCGATTCGAGACTGGTCTTGAGTTCCAGTGCCATCAGCGAGTCGAGCCCCAGCGACACGAATTCCGTGGTCGGGTCGATCTCCTCCTCTTCCTCCGCGTGCAGCGCCGCCGCCACGCTCGCCAGGACCACCTGGCCGACCACGGCCACGCGTTCCGGCTTCGGCTTGGCGACCAGGGCGCTCAGGTCGACGGCGGGCCGCCCGGCCGGCTGGTCCCCCGAGGCGGCGTCCCGGCCGCCGAGCAGCCGCGCGTACAGCGCGTTGTCCAGCGGGTTCAGGGACACGAACCGGTCCCAGTCCCACTCGCCGGCCACGTACTGCGGCGCGGGCGCGGGCAGCAGGCGCTCCATCGTGCGCAGCGCCCTGGCCGGGGAGAAGAACCGCATGCCGGTACGTTCCAGCTCGCGCGCCAGGTTCTCGTCGAGGCGGGCGGACATGCCGACCCGGGACCACATGCCCCAGTTCGTCGCCTGCGCGGGCAGCCCCTGCCGGGTCCGCCAGGCGACCAGGCCGTCGAGGAAGGCGAAGGCCGCGGCGTAGTGCGCCTGCGTCGAGCCGCCGACGACCGCGGCGATCGAGGAGTGCACGACGAAGAAGTCGAGATCGGGGACGTCCAGGCTGGCCTCGTGCAGCAGCCAGCCGCCGTACGCCTGGGCCTGGAGCTGTTCGTCGATGGCCCCCCAGGTCAGGTTGCCGATCAGGGAGCTGCCCGCGCGGCCCGCCGCGTGCACGATGCCGCCCAGCGGGACCCGGCCGCCCCGGATCTCGGCGAAGAGCCTGTCGACATCGGCGGCGTCGCCCAGGTCGGCCCGGGCGAGCACGATCTCGCAGCGCTTCGCGAGTGCTTCCAGGACCGGCTCGGCCTCGGGCGTGGGCCGCCCGCTCCGGCTGACGAGCACCAGGTGCCGGGCGCCGAGGTCGGCCAGCTTCGTCGCGGTGACCAGGCCGAGGCCGCCGAGGCCGCCGCTGATCAGATAGGTGCGGTCGGGACGTACGACGGGAGTGGCCGCCGGACTATCGGAAGCGGCCGGGGTGGGCGCCAGGGTCACCACCGGCTGTGCGGCGCCTTCCTGACGGTCCGTCACCAGTGCTTCGTCGGCCTCGTCGAGGGCGAAGGCGAGGGTGTGCACGGCCGGGAGGTCGCCACGGGCCACGGAAGCGGCCACGTCGCGCAGCGCCCGGCCCGCGGACTGCTCGGAGTCGTCCGCGTTCGCGGCCCGGTGATCGGTGACGTAGGTGACCGGGAGGGCGGCGGCCGCTTCAAGGTCCATGCCGTCGGGGACCGGGGCCACGGCCGCGGCCGCGACGGTGACCGTCCGGCGCAGGGTGCCCCGGTGGCAGGTGATGACCCGGTCGCCGGCGGCGAACTCCACGACGCCGTCGCCGACCGCGAGGACCGTGCCGCTGCATCCGGAGCCGAGCGCCACCGGGGTGTCCGCGGCGTCGGCCGCGTCCGCCTCGCCGGGCCGCACGGCCGCGGTGTGCACGAGGAGCTGGACCTGGCCCGGGCCGGGAGGAACGTCCTCGGCCGCGACCGGGCGGAGGCCGGTTGCGTCGCCGGACTCCGGTGCCCGCACCTCGAACCCGCCGCTCCAGGCGGGCGTCGACTCGCCGGCCAGGATCCGGCGCACATACCGCCGGCCGTCCCGGTGGGCGATCTGGAAGTCGCCGGTGTCCGCCGCCCGCCACTCCGCGGCCAGCACTCCGAGGTCGGCGCCCTCGGGCAGGTCGACCAACGTGGCGCGGTAGCGCGGGTATTCGTTGAGCAGGACGTGCCCGAAGCCCCACAGGGTCGCCGCGGCCAGCTGCTCGCCGGTGCCGGGACGGTCCTGCGGCAGCCACTGCGCGCGCTCGGTGACCAGCCACAGCCGCGGCGCCGTGTTCGGTCCCGCGCCGGTCAGCGCGGTCACGACGGCCAGCAGGTCGCGGTAGTTGCGCTCGGCTTCGGCGCGCAGCACGGCGGCCGACATCGGCCTCCCGTCCGGCCGCCAGAACCAGCACACGTCGGTCACCGAGGGGTCGGCGAGCGCGTCGGGCAGCGCGTCGGTACCGGCCAGGCGGGTCAGCCGCACCCCGGAGGTCTCGGCGGCCGCGAGCCGGTCGGGCTCGCCGCCGAGGACCAGGACGTGCCGGTCCGCCGGGTCGCTCCGGGGGGTCGCGCTGTGCCGGAGCCAGCTGAGGCGGTGCAGGAACGAGGACCGCTCGTCGGGGCGCCCGGGACGGGCCAGCACCACGTCGCGCAGCTCGGCCACGGGGGAGTCGCCGTCGAGCAGCAGGACATCGGCGTGCCGCTCGTCGGCGGCGAAGGCCGTGGTGAGCCGCGCCACCACGCGCAGCCGCTCTCCGCGGGGCTTCCTGAACAGCCGTACGCTGCCGAGCCGCGCCGGGGCGAACGCCGGGCTCGTGCCGTCCAGGGCCACCGCGGCCTGCACGGCGCACTCCAGGACCTCGACCGGCAGATGTTCGAGCGCCGAGGCGTCCCGGCTCGTCAACTCGGCTGTCAGGACGCCCTGTTGGTGACGGGACACCTCGGTGAGCAGCTGGTAGCGCGCGCCGTAGCGGCGCCCTACGGACGCGAAGTCGGTGTAGATGTCCTCGCCGTCGACACGTTCCTCGGTCTCGCCGGGTGCCTCGGCGAGCGCCAGCAGCGTCGCGTCCGGTCCGTCGGCGCGCTCGCCCGGTGCGGCGAGGCGCGCGGTGGCGTGCAGCAACTCCTGACCGGCGGGACCGCTGACCACCTCGACGCGGGCCTCGCCCCCGTCCTGGGGAAGCAGCCGGGTGCGGAGCGCGA
Organism: Streptomyces sp. WM6378; assembly: GCF_001279695.1. Classification (GTDB taxonomy): domain Bacteria; phylum Actinomycetota; class Actinomycetes; order Streptomycetales; family Streptomycetaceae; genus Streptomyces. Next base: position 119,606 of record NZ_LGDD01000290.1, on the reverse strand, counting down.
CGGCGGTCTCCTCGGGCAGCGGCAGCGGCTCGTGCAGCGTCACGTCGAGCAGGGCGCCGCGGGTCTCGCCGTACACGGCGTCCCGCAGGGCGAGCAGCATCTCGACGTACGCTCCGGTCGGCAGCACCGGCCCGTCCGGGCCGTCGTGCCCGGCCAGGAACGCAGGCTGGCCGACCGTGTACTCGGCGGTGAACTCCCGTATTCCGTCCGCCAGTTGGGAGGAGGTCACGGACCGGCCGAGCAGCGGGTGCCGGCTCGCGCCCTGGGCCGCGGGGGTCCGCGGGGAGGTGGCGGGCAGCCAGTACCGCTTGCGTTCGAAGGCGTACGTGGGCAACTGCATCTTCGGCAGCGCCCGGTCCGCGTGGACGCCCGTCCACGACACGGAGACCCCGGCCGTGTACAGCGAGGCGAGGCTGCGCAGCATGGTGTCGCCGCGCGGGTCGCGCTTGCGGACGCTGGGCACCCAGTGGTGGTCCTCCGCGCTGATGCAGCGCTTGGCCAGGGCGGTGAGCGCGGTCGAGGGGCCGATCTCGACGAAGGCGTGCCGGCCGCGCTGTTCGACGGCCCGGATGCCGGACAGGAAGAGCACCGGCTCGCCGATGTGGCGCACCCAGTAGTCGGGGGTGCCGAGCTCACTGAACCTGCCGAGCGTGCCGGTGGTGTTGGAGATGAGGGGGAACTCGGGCTGGTGGAAGGTGAGCCCGGCCACCGCCGCCCGGAACTCGTCGAACACCTCGGCCATCAGGGGGGAGTGGAAGGCGTGCGACACGGCCAGCGCGTCGACCTTCACCCCGCGTTCGCGCAGCTCGGCGCAGAGCGCATCGAGCTCGTCGGCCACGCCCGAGACCACGCACTGGTCGGGCGCGTTGACCGCGGCGAGCGCGAGGCCCGGGCGGCCGTCGAGCAGCGCCGTGACCTCCTCCTGCGCCAGCGCGACCGCGGCCATCCCGCCGGCCGTCCGCACCGACTGCATCAGGCGTGCGCGGGTGGCGACCAGCGTGACGGCGTCCGGCAGCGAGAAGAGCCCGGCGACCGCGGCGGCGGCGACCTCGCCGATGCTGTGGCCCATCAGGACGCTGGGCTGGACGCCCCACGACATCCACAGCCGGGCCAGTGCGTACTCGAAGGTGAACAGGGCCGGCTGGGTGTAGCCGGTCTGGTCCAGGAGGCTCGCGTCCTTGGCGGTGCCGAGGATCAACTCCCGTACGGACGCGGTCAGATGGGGCGCGAAGAGGCGGTCGCACTCGTCCACCAGGTCGCGGAAGACCGGGTACCGCTCGTAGAGCGCTGCGCCCATGCCCGCGTACTGGGTGCCCTGCCCGCCGAACAGGAAGGCGACCTTGCGGACGGAGGGTGTGGCGGGCTGCTCGTCGCCGAGCGCGGAGTCGAGGAGTTTGGCCAGGTCGGCGGGGGTGTTGACGGCGCCCGCGAGCCGGTGGCCGAAGTGGGCCCGGCCGACGTTGGTGGTGTAGCACAGGCGGGCGATGTCCAGGTCGGGCGTGGTGTCGAGGAAGTGCCGGTAGTTCTCGGCCTGCCGCCGCAGCCCGGCGGTGTTCTTGCCGGACAGCGTGAACACCCCGCCCGGTGCGGCGGGTTGGGGGGCGGGCGGCACCGTGTCCGGCGCCGGGGCCTGTTCGAGGACGGTCGCGGCGATGGTGCCCGCGAACCCGAAGCTGTTGACGACGGCGCGCCGCGTCTCGGCCTTCCACGGCAGCACCTCGGTGGGCACGGTCACCGGGTAGGTGGCCCACGGGATGCGGCGGGAGGGCTCGGTGAAGTTCAGGTGGGGGTAGATGGTGCTGGAGCGCAGCTGGAGCGCGGTCTTGATCACGCCGACGATGCCGGAGGCCGGCTCCATGTGCCCGATGTTGGTCTTCACCGAGCCGACGACGAGCGGCTCCTCGTGGGTGTGGGACTTCGCGAACACGTTGCTGATGGCGCCGAGTTCGATGGGGTCGCCCAGCGGGGTGCCGGTGCCGTGCGCCTCCACGTACTGGATCTGGTCGGGGGTGAGCCCGGCGGCGGCCAGGGCCTGGCCGATGACGAGTTCCTGGGCGGGGCCGTGCGGCACGGTGAGCCCGGCGCTGTCGCCGTCCTGGCCGATCGCGGTGCCGCGGATCAGGGCGACGATGTTGTCGCCGTCGCGCTGGGCGTCGGACAGACGCTTGAGGACCAGCACGCCGCAGCCCTCGGCGCGCGAATAGCCGTCCGCCGACTCGTCGAAGGTCTTGCACTTGCCGTCGGAGGCGAGCATCTGGCCGTGCGAGAACATGACCATGAAGCTGGGGTGGTGCACGGCGTTCACGCCGCCGCACAGCGCGATCTCGCACTCGCCCGCGCGCAGCCCCTGCACCGCCAGGTGCAGCGCGCTCAGCGACGACGAGCAGGCGCTGTCGACACAGACGCTGGGGCCGCGCCAGCCCAGGAAGTACGACACCCGGCCGGCGATCGCGAAGATCGGGCTGCCGGCCGCGAGGTGCCCGTCCAGCTCCTCGTAGGGCAGCGCGCCCATGTGCAGGCCGTAGTCGAAGGAGCTGACGCCCATGTAGACGCCGCCGGTGCCGCGGCGCAGCGGCGTCGGGTCGATGCCGGCCTGTTCCAGGGCCTGCCAGGCGGTTTCCAGGACGATCCGCTGCTGGGGATCTATGTAGCGGGCCTCCTTGGGGGAGATGTTGAAGAACGGGGCGTCGAACAGGTCGATCCGGTCGAGGAATCCGCCACTGGTGGTGGTGATCTTTCCCTTGTCGTCCGGTCCTTCGGGCCGAAATGCCTCGACGTCCCAGCGGTCTTCGGGAATGGTCCGGATTCCGGACTTGCCGGCCCGCAGGAACGCGTCGAACTCGTCGGGTGATTCCGCGCCACCAGGCAGGCGCAGCCCTATGCCGACGATGGCTATCGGCTCGTTCTTCGCCGCCTCGTGCTGTTCGGCGGTCGTCTCGTCACGCGACATTGCACGCCTCTTCGTCAGTGGACGGGTTCGACAGGGCGTCGGCCAGATAGGAAACGAGTTGCTCGACCGTGGGCTGGCTGAACAGCACAGTCGCGTCGATGCCGAGGTCGAGCAATTCTTCGAGGTGTGCCCTGAGGTCGTTGAGCCTGAGCGATGTCAGGCCGATGTCGAAGTAGCCATGGTCAAGGGGAAGTTCCTCGTGGTCGTCCATCAGGAGAATCTCTTTGATGTATGCGACAACGAGGTCTTCCAGGGCGTCTCGGCGCTCTCGCCGGCTCATCTCTCGCAGGTACCGACTCGTATTCATCGCACCAAGGTAAACAGCATGTGCTGACGCCCTGCTGATTCAGAGCTGATGTGATCGACTGCGCTGAACCGGGGCGCCGCGCGGGCGAGTTGGCGAACACCCGTGCCCAGCTGACACCCTCGCCGGAGGCGGACCCCGCCCTCGCCGCGCGCCCGGGAGAGATCGTTCCGGGGGCGCCGGGGTTTATTACCCCTGAGGTAATCGACGGTGGCCGCCTCCCGCTGCGAACCTCGTAGAGGCAGGAAGAACGGACGTCCCCGCCGCACCAGGCCGCTCGGCCCCCCGGGCATCCGGCCGCACGGTACGGCGGGAAGTTATTACCCCTGAGGTAATCGACGGCCCGCACCCTTGCTGACAGCCTTGAGTTGTCGGGGCAGGCGAGCGCACTGCCGCACCGAAACTCCCACCCCCTTTTCGCACGAGGAGAGCACCATGAGTGAAATCGAAGCGGCCGTCGAGAAGTACGTCGCAAGCTGGGCGGAGCCGGACGCCGAAATTCGCCGCAAGGTCATCGCGGAACTGTGGGCAGAAGACGCGATCTACAAGAACCCGTTCGTCGAATTCCACGGCCGCAAGGGCGTCGAGGACGCGGTGACGCAGGCGTACGACCTCTTCGTCGCCACCAAGGGCGCCACGTTCAAGGTCACCAAGGTGGACATCAGCATGGACGCGGTCCGCTACACCTGGGAGATGACGTTCGCGGGCGCCACCGAGCCCGAGGCGATCGGCACCCAGGTGGTCATCCTCGACGAGAACGGCCTCATGGCCAACGACCACCAGTTCATCGACAAGGCCCCCACCGGCATGGAGGAGCTCGTCCACGTCGGTCTCGACGTCTGAACAGGAATTCCGCAGTTCACCTTCTTCGCCGCCACCCCATCCGCGGAGGGAATTGAATCCGCGACGTATGCCGGCAGAGCAGCCGAGGCACCGGCTTTCGGCTCTGCCGGCCCCCGGCGGCACCTTTCTCGCGCGTGACGGAACGGCTGGGCCGATTTCAGCTGCGCCGGAACAGGCGGAATCCCCGGAATGCGCATGGCCCCGGAGATTTCCTGCGAGCTTCACAGCCCGTGCAGGCAGTACTGAAAACACTTCGATCGGGAGACCGAACCATGTCGGTAGACGAAAGCATCCGCTCAGCCTCACCCGGGTTGGAGGAGGCGGCCGAACCGGGGATGGACAAGACCGCCCTGATCCGGATCCTCATCGTGGTCTCGGGCATGTTCATGATCGGCCTGGACTTCTTCGGGGTCAACGTGGCCATCCCGTCGCTGCGCTCGGACCTCAACGCCAGCTCCGCGTCCATCGAGTTCATCGTCTCCGGGTTCAACCTCGCCTACGCGGCCAGCATGGTCACCGCCGGACGCCTCGGCGACCTCTACGGCAGGCGCCGCATGTTCGCCCTCGGCATGGCGTTCTTCACGCTCGCATCCCTGGCCGCGGGCCTCGCGCCCACCCCCGGAGTGCTGATCGTGGCCCGCGTCGTCCAGGGCATCGGCGCGGCCGTGATGACCCCGCAGATGCTCGCCATCCTGAACACCGCCTTCACCGGCGTCCAGCGCGTCCGCGCCTTCACCGCCTTCGCCCTGTCCATGGGCCTGAGCGCCACCTTCGGCCAGCTCATCGGCGGCGCACTGATCTACCTGGACATCGCCGGAATCGGCTGGCGCACCATCTTCCTCATCAACGTGCCCATCGGCGCCGTCTCGCTGCTCCTGATGCGCAAGTACATCCCCGAGTCGCACGGCACCGGCCGCACCGGACTCGACCTGATCGGCGCGGTCCTCGGCTCCTGCGGCCTGCTCGCCATCGTCCTGTCCCTGGTCGAGGGCCGTGAGCAGGGCTGGCCCGCCTGGTCGTGGGTGGTCCTGGTGGCCTCCGTACCGCTGCTCGCCGCCTTCGCCTGGCGCCAGAACCGCCTGGAGCGCAACGACCGCGCACCGCTGATCTCGCTCAGCCTGTTCAAGGAGCGGGCGTTCTCCGTCGGCATCCTGATCATCCTGGGCTTCTTCGCGGCGATGGCCTCCTTCATGTTCGTCCTCGCCCTCTACCTCCAGGACGGCCACGGAGTCTCCCCGCTGCACTCCGGCCTGATCTTCGGCGCCCTCGGCATCGGCTACGTACCGGCCGCCTTCGCCGCCCCCAGGATCGCCGCCCGCATGGGCAAGCAGGTGCTCACCCTCGGCGCCCTCGTCGTCGCCGCCGGGTACGGCCTGATGATCGCCGCCACCTCCGTCATCGGTGTCACCGGACCTTCGCCCTGGGTGATGCCCGGCCTGTGCGTCGCCGGCATCGGCATGGCCCTGTTCGCCAACCCCGTCACCCCCACCGTGCTCGCCGGCGTCAAGCCCGACCACGCCGCCGCTGCCGCCGGAGTCCTCTCCACCGCCCAGGAAGGCGGCAACGCCCTCGGCGTCGCGGCCATCGGCGTGGTGTTCTTCGGAGTACTGGGCCACGGCGCCCGCAGCGCCTACGCGGACGCCTTCGGATGGAGCGTCGCCGTCCTCGCCGCCTTCACCGTCGTCGTCGCCCTCCTGGTGCAGGCCCTGCCCAAGCCGGCCCCCCAGAACTGACCGGCCCCCGCCCCCCACCCGTCTTCCCCGCCCCCCTGTGAGGAGGCACGATGACCACGTCCGAGACAGTCGCCCCGAACTGGCCGATGCCCCGGTCCTGCCCGATGCTGCCGCCCGACCAGTACGCCGAACTCCGTGAGGAGGCGCCCCAGCAGGTACGCCTCGACGACGGCACCCTGGCCTGGATCGTGAGCCGCCACAAGGACGTACGCGAGGCCATGATGAACCCGGCCCTCAGCGTCGACAACACCCGGCCCGGCTTCCCCCAGCGCCTCCCGATCCCGCCCGTCCCGCGCATCCAGTCCTTCATGCGCATGGACGCCCCCGAACACACCCGGCTGCGCCGCATGGTGATGCCCGAGCTCGGCAAGTCGGCCGTCAAGGCCTACCGGCCGATGGTCACCGAACTCGTCGAGGGCCTCCTCGACGAGGTGGCGGCCCAGCCGCACCCGGTGGACCTGCTGCCCGCCTTCGCCTTCCCCATCCCGGCCCTCACCATCGCCCGCATCCTCGGCGTCCCCGAAGGCGACGCCGACGTGTTCCAGAAGCAGACCCTCGCCCTCACCACGTGCGACGTGGGCAGCGACGCCGGAGCCGAGGCGCTCGGCCTGCTGACCGGCTACCTGGACGAGCTGATCCGCACCAAGGAGGCCGACCCCTGCGACGACCTGATCGGCCGCCTGGTGCGCCAGTACTGGGCCACCGGCGAACTCGACCACGCCGACCTGGTCGCCATGGTCTTCCTCGTCCTGGTGGCCGGTCACGAGACCACGGTCAGCCAACTCACCCTCAGCATCCTCACGTTGATCCAGCACCCGCACGAAGTCGAGAAGATGCTGGCCGACCCCGCACGCCTTGACAAGGTGATCGACGAGCTCCTGAGGTACTGGTCGATCCCCCAGGACAACCAGGTACGGGTCGCCGTCAAGGAGACCGAACTCGGCGGGGTCCCGGTCTGCCCCGGCCAGGGCGTGGTCTTCGCGATATCCGCCGCCAACCACGACGACAGCGTCTTCCCCGACCCGGCCGTCTTCCAGCCCGACCGCGACGCCCGCCAGCACCTGGCCTTCGGGCACGGCGCCCACTACTGCCCGGGCGCGGCGCTCGCCAAGATGGAGATGGAAGTGGCCCTGCCCGCCCTCTTCCGCCGCTTCCCGGACCTGCGTCTGGGAGTCGACTTCGAGGACCTCTCCTTCCGCCACGACACCGTCGTCTACGGTCTCAACGCCCTGCCCGTCACCTGGTGACACCCCCGACCGGGCGCGGCCGGCCGACCGCCGCGAGCCGCACCCCCGCACACCGCCCTGCTGCCGTTCTTCCCCCGGCCGGCAGCAGGGCCTTCCCCATCGGCCCGCCGCGCGGGGGAACACGTCCACCGGGGCCGGCCCGCCGCCGCGCACCCGCCCGGACTCCGTGAACACACCGTCGAACAAGGCGTGGTGACGGAGAATGACGCCAGGCGGACCGAAGCATCGCCCGCCCGAGAACGAGGTGAGGACCAGTGACCGTGACGACAACGGACCCGCGGCTTTCGCAGTCCCTCGGGGATCTGCTGCGGCAGTGGCGCAAGCACCGTCTGCTCAGCCAGATGGAACTGGCCACGCTGGCCGAGATCTCCCCGCGGCACCTGAGCTTCATCGAGAACGGCCGCTCGGTGCCCAGCCGGGACGCCGTCCTGCGCCTGGCCGAAGCCCTCGGCCTCGAACTGCGCGAACGCAACCCGCTGCTGCTCGCCGCCGGCTACGCCCCCGTCTACCACGAGACCAGTCTGGAGGCCCCGCACATGTCCGCAGTCCGCGACATGGTGCGCCAGGTCCTTGCCGCCCACGAGCCGTACCCGGCGGTCGTCCTGGACCGGTACTGGAACCGGGTCGACGCCAACGACCCGGCCTGGCTGTTCGGCCAGGGCGTGCACCCGGAGCTGCTGGAGGAGCCGGTCAACCTGCTGCGGGTCAGCCTGCACCCCGAGGGCATGGCCCCGCGCATCGCCAACCTCGGCGAGTGGCGCGGCCACCTGATGAGCCGGCTGCGCCAACAGGTCACGATGACCGCCGACCCCGATCTCATCAAGCTGTACGACGAGTTGAGCGGCTACCCCTGCGACCAGCCCGAGCCGAAGGTCGAGCTGCCCGGCCCCGGCGAGATCGCCGTCCCGCTGAGGCTGCGCCACCAGGGCCGCGAGCTCGCCTTCTTCAGCACCATGGCCACCTTCGGCACGCCGCTGGACATCACGGTCGCCGAGCTCGCCATCGAGTCGTTCTTCCCGGCCGACGCCGAGACCGCCGAAGTGCTGCGCACCACCGACTGGAAGGCCGCCGCCGAGGGCGTGGCTACCGGGCAGTGAGCACCGAGCGGTACCAGGGCAGGTACTGAGCGAACCGCGCGGGCAGGCCGGGACCCGCCGGGCAGCCCGACAGCTGCCACAGGCGCGAGCTGGTGAACCAGTGATCCGCGGACAGCATCCGCAGCGGCCGCCCGCCCGCCGCCCCGATCCTGGCCGTGGCCTCCTCCAACGACAAGGAGCGCTCGGGCAGTTGGAGGCCGAGTCCGCCGGCTACCTCGGCGACCAGGTCCCGTACGCGCACGGGCTCGGGATGGCAGCCGTGCAGGACCCGGCCCGCCGGCAGGCGCTGCGGCCGCACCGCGAGGGCCGCGACCGCCGCGGCCAGGTCGTCGGCGGCCACCAGGGAGAGCCGCGGCCGCCCCTCGTCCACCCAGTACGGAAAGTGCCGCAGGAGCTGGACGACCGCCGGTACGACCCAGGTGTCGCCCCTGCCGTACACGAGGTAGGGCCGCACCACCGTGCCGCCCGCCGCGAGCACCAGCTTCTCCCCGGCGAGCCGCGAAACGCTGGTCGCCGAGGTCGGCCCGGGCGCCACCTCGCCCTCGGCCGGGCCGGCGTGCGGGCCGTCCCCGTACACCGCCGAGGTGCCCATCTGCAGGACGTGCCGCACGCCCGCGCGGCGCGCCTCGGCGAGCAGCGCCCGGGTGCCCTCCTCGTTGACCGCGCGGCAGGTCTCCTCGTCCTTTCCCACGGCGGCGGCGATGTGCAGCACCGTGTCGACGCCGTCGCACGTGCCGCGCAGCGACGCCGGATCGGACAGATCGCCCCGCACGGTCTCCACCCCCCTGCCCTGATGGTCCGTCACCTCCCGTTCGTGCACCATCAGCCGGACCGCGGGGCCCCGGCCCCGGGCGGCCAGGGGACACAGCCGTCCGGCCACCGAGGTGCCCAGGAATCCGGTGCTGCCCGTGACGAGAATCATCGCGTTGCCTTTCGAGGTGGGATCCGGTCAACGTTTTCCACGAGGTAGGACTCGTGGCGCGGGCCGTGGGTAGCGTGGCGATCATGACGGAACGTGAAGGGCTGCTCACCGGCAGGGCCGCGCTGATCACCGGCGCGAGCAGCGGCATCGGCGCGGCCGCGGCCCGGGTGTTCGCCCGGGAGGGTGCCCGGGTCATGCTGGCTGCCCGGCGCGAGGAGGAACTCGCCGCCCTGGCCAAGCAGTTGCGCAACGCCGGGTTCCAGGCGGCCTACACGGTCACCGACGTGACGTGCGAGCGCGGGGTGGAGCGGGCCGTCCAGGAGACCCTGGACCGCTTCGGGACGCTGGACGCGGCCTTCAACAACGCCGGCGCCGCGCTGCCGCACACCCCGCTGCACCTGATGCCCGCCCAGGCCTACGACACCCTGATGGACACCAACGTGCGCGGCGTGTGGCACTGCCTGCGCCACGAGGTCGCCGCCATGCTGGAGCACGGCGGAGCCATCGTGAACACCAGCAGCACCGCGGGCACCGTCGCCACCCCGACCGCCGCCCCGTACATCGCCTCCAAGCACGCGGTGAACGGGCTGACCAAGGCCGCCGCCGCCGAGTACGCGGGGCACGGCATCCGGGTCAACGCGATCGCGCCCGGCACCACCCGCAGCGAGATGATCACCCAGTGGCTGGAGCTGCACCCCGAAGCGGAGACCGGGCTGCTGCAACGGGCCCTGCTGCCCCGGATCGCGGATCCCGAGGAGATCGCCGAAGCCGCGGCCTGGCTGTGCAGCGAGCGCGCCTCGTTCCTGACCGGCGCCGTCGTCCCCGTAGACGGGGGCTGGACCGCCCGCTGAGATCAGCACCCCGTACGCTCCAGCCACTCGCCGAGCGAGTGGCCCTCGGGGCCGCCGAAGCGGCGCTCGCGCGAGGCCTGCTCGGCTCCCGCGAGCGAGGCGAGGATTTGTTCCCGGATGCGGGCCGCCTGCCAGGCGGCGAGCGCGCCGGGGTCGTCCCGGAGGCAGCCCGGCACCTCGTCCTCCTCGCGACGGCGCGTCAACCGCGCGACGGCGGCCCGGAATTCGGCGTTCGGCGGTACCGGCTCCGGAGCATCCGGGCCGGCCGGGCACAGGGCCGTCCCGCCGAGTGCGGGCGGCGGCCGACGGGCCAGCCGCGCCCGGATGAAGGCGGCCGCGTCCCGCGGGCGCGGCGCCACCCACCAGGCGGTCAGTTCGCAGACGATCTCCTCGGCGTCCAGGCCCGCGTCGACCAGCGGGCGCAACGCATGGGCCAGGCGCCGCAGTTGGGTGCCCTGCGTCCATGCGACGCGGGGCCGGATCCTCGCCGCCAGGGCCACATCGGCCGCGACCCGCGCCGGCTCGCGCCGCGTACCGGCGGACGGCGCGCGGCGACGCCGCCCAGCGGTGGCTGTCGCGGGACCGGTTGTGTAGTTCCTTCCTCTTCCTACCTCGGCTTTCCCACTCAGGGGGGAGCGAGTGAAAGAAGGGGAGCAACGGCGGGCGGCCTCCCGCACGGCACGCCGCCTGCCGTGCGCGGTCACCCCGCACACGCGCTTCCAGTAGCCGGTCCCGGCCACCCGTCGGCCCATGGCCGCATCCCACTGCGGCGGCGCACAGGCGGCGTAGAGCGTCGCTGTAGCGGCATAGCCGGGCAGGCCCCGCGCACGGCGCGCATTGGCCCTCGAACCGCGCACCGCCCATACCAGGAGCCCGAGTTCACGCAGGTACCGGACGTGGTACGCCACCGAGCGCGGGCACATGCCGAGCCGGGCGGCCACGCGGTCGCGGCCGTAGGCGACCTGCCCGGCGGAGTTCAGCCTGCCCGCCAGGTCCTCGGCCACCCGCACGGTCGCGGCGTTCGCGCGCGGGTGCAGGGCGGCCGACACCGCCCAGCGCACCGCGTCCAGGAAGTCGGAGGCCCGGCGCAGTCGGCGGGAGTCGGTGCGGTCGACCCAGTGGCGCCCGGCATCCGGTACCGGAACGGGAGCCGGCTGCCGCGCGCAGGGGGTTTCGGCCAGGTCATGTGGCCCGGGGGCCGCTGGCTGAAGATGGGCGGCAGGGTCGTTCATGATGGGAGAGACTCCTCCGAAGAAGTGGATCCCCCTCCAGGCCGGTGCCGTACGAAGACGTCGCTCAGGGCCTGGAGGCAGCACGAAGTCCCGTGGAGGACTTACATGTTCAGTCAGCGCCGCAGCCGTATCCGGGCATGCGGCCGGGGCGTCCGGCACACCGGTCCGGGCGCGGCCACGGCGGGGCCGCCCCCTCGTCGAGGGCGGCCCCGCGATGCGGCGGACAACTGCGAAGCCGGCGCCCGGGACCCGGGCCACGCACGTGGCGGCCGGCGGGCGGGGCTTCACACGGGAGGCGGGGCGGCGCTAGCGCCCGGCCGGATCCTCCTCCATCGCCATGTGGGCGAGGAAGACGGGCTCACCGTCCTGATGGCACGTCACCAGTACGTCCGAGGAGCCCTGCTGAGGCCGTGCCTCGACCCAGCACGGCGTGGAGAACTCGGCATAGCGCAGAAACCGGACGGAGAACACGAGCGGATGAAACGCCTCAGAGGCAGTCGCCGCGCAGGCGGCCTGACGGCACGCCTCCATCAGCAGGATGCCGGGGAAGTGGTCGTTGGTCAGGTCGGGATGGTGCGGATCGACGCGCAGTTGCCAGCGGTTTTCGGCCGCCGGGGGCGCGAGCAGCACCTGCTCCGCCGTGGCGCAGCGGACGGTCCCCGGCGCCACCGGCCGGGGCTGGTGCGGCAGTTCGGCGGTGGCGCGTTCGCCGCGGATGCGGCGGTAGGCCGCGGGGGAGGTGATGCCGAGCTCCCCTTCGCCCTCGGCCCGCGCCGTGCCGCGGCGCAGCGTGACCCGGCAGTGCATGGCGGTGGGCCGCCGGCCGCCGCGGATGGCGGAGCAGGCCACCTCGACGGCCACGTCGTTCGTCGGGCCGTTGACCGGCAGGAAGTCCCGGCCCACCGTGTAGCGCAGGTCCTGCAGTACGAAGCGGTGGTCCAGCGGGACGCCGAACGCGGTGTGGGTGAGCAGGATGGCGGACTGCCGCATCGTCTCGGCGATGATCAGCGGCGAGTGCAGCCCGTCGTCCGGCCGGAACAGCCGGGGCTCCTCGGGCCAGCGCACGTCCACCTGGAAGCGGGAGTCGGCGACCTGCCGCCAGGCCGTGGGCAGGACGTCGTGGGCGACGGGACGGTGGACGAGTGCCGGGTCGACGGTGGGACGCCGCTGATGCGGAATCCTGCGGGGCTGCCCGGTTGAGCTCTTGGTTCCAGGGACGTGCGTTCTGTTCTGAAGGAACGTGCGCTGAGTCATGACTCCCCCTAGGTAGGACAGAAGGCGGCGGCCAAGGCCTGCCTTCGAGTCCGTAACATACGTGCATGACTGTATGGTTGCAATGAGAACACCGCAGTCGCTGGTAGATGCATCCCGCATCCGGCGCGGGCGGGCACGAGCAGGGAAAGGCAGGAGATCGCATGGCGACACGGGAACGTGGAGTCAGAACACGCAGGACGATCCTGAGGGCGGCTGGCGCGGTCTTCGCGGAGCGCGGGTTCGAGGGCACCACCATCAACGAGGTGATCTCCCGGGCGGGGCTGACGCGCGGGGCGTTCTACTTCCACTTCGACGACAAGGAGGCCGTGGCCAACGCGGTGCTCGCCGAACAGGTGGGTGCGGTGGCGGTGCTTCCGCAGCAGCTCAAGCTGCAGGAACTGGTGGACGCGGGCCTGGTCTTCGCGCACCGGCTGAGCGTCGACTCGATGCTGCAGGGCAGCATAAGGCTGTCCGTGGAGAGTGCCGGGCTCAACCTGGAGCGGGACAAGCCCTTCCGGCAGTGGATCGACCACAACCACCAGCTGCTGCGCGAGGCGCAGGACCGCGGTGAGGTCTTCCCCCACACCGACGTCGCCGAGGTGGCGGAACTGCTCGTCGGCGCCTTCTCCGGACTGCAGGCGCTGTCCGAAGTCCTGTCCGGGCGCAGTGACTTGGAGCACCGCACCGCGGCCCTGCTGCACTACCTCCTGCCCAGCTTCGCCACCCCGTCCGTCCTCGGCCGGCTCGACGCGTCCGCGGGGCGAGGTGCCCGGCTCTGGGAGCAGATGTCCCTCCAGTCGGAGGCCGAACCCCTGGAGGGCGAGGGCGAATTGCCCGCCCCCACCCATCGGTAACATTTACTTGTGTACGTTTTCTCGACCAGGTGCGCCTCCACCTCCCCCGAAACGGCCAGGTGGAGTCGCGGACCGGGGTCATTTGCATCCGCTACAGCCCGATTTGACCACCCGGTCATGCCCTCAAGGCAACCACCATTGCCGTTGACAACGCTGACTTGAGCCCTCTTAACTAGACATCGCTGTCGGTTTTCTATGTACCCGGGGCGCCGCCCCGACAGCCGACCACCAAGGCGGGGAGTTGTCCCAGATGAAGCAGGAGCGGGCGGTACGCACGCGGAGCGACCTCATCCTGGCGGCCGCCGAGGTCTTCGACGAAAAGGGTTACATCGCCGCCCGGCTCGCCGCCATCAGCCAGCAGGCCCATGTGAGCGTCGGCGCCCTGCACTTCCACTTCGAGAACAAGGAGGCCCTGGCCGCCGCGGTGGAGCGGCAGGCCGCGGCCGACCTCCGCTCCCTCATGGACGCGACCCGCAGCAGAGGAGCCAGGCCCGCCCTGCAGGTCCTCATCGACACCTCGCACGCCTTCATGGTGAAGCTGCGCAACGACGTCGTCGTACGGGCCGGGCTCCGGCTGAACGGCGACACGTCGTACGGCTGCGAGGAGGCCGATCTGCGCGCCGAGTGGGAACAGTGCGTCCAGCGGCTGCTCGACGACGCCGAGCGCGAGGGCACGCTCGCCGGGGGCGTGGCCCCGCACAACGCCGTGACGGTGGTCGTCTCCGCGACGGCGGGCATCGAGATGCTGGGCCGCCGCAGCCCCGGCTGGCTGTCGCCCTACCGGATGACGGGCATCTGGCAGATGCTGCTCGCCAGCCTCGCCGCCGAGGACATCCGGCACCGCCTCAACCCGGCCGGCGCCGAAGTGGACACCTGCGAGCCGCGCTGGTCCACCCCCCTGAGGCGGCTGGACCTGGCCGCAGCAGCGCATCGGCCCGGCCGCCACAAGGCTCTGGCGGCCGGGTCTTTTTGACGGTATGTCAGCTGTCGGGGTGTCAGCTCTCGGTACGGGGAACAGCCGCGTTCCGCGGGGTTCCGGAGAACACCAGGGCGTCCGGGGCGCCGACGAGCAGCCCGGGAGCCGGCGGCGTACGGGCGCCGGTGGAGGGTTTGCTCCACCGCCGCATCATCGGGGTCTCCACCGCCGTGTGCAGATGCCAGGCGAGGAGCACGCTGACGGCGAGCGCGAACAGCAGGACGGCGGAGCCGGCCAACGGGCCGAAGGTGACACCGAAACCGATCTTGCCGCGCAGATAGCCGAGCACCGGGCCGTGCACCAGGTAGAAGGCGAACGACACTTCGCCCAGCCAGAGTGCGACCGGCCCGCGGAACGGGGAGCGCCTGCCGCGCAGATCGGCCACCGCGGCCGAGGCGATCAGCAGAGCGAGCGGGACCAGGCACACGGCGACGGCGGCGAAGGACCAGGACGCCCTGCTCGCGGCGGCGTACGCGCCGATGGTCAGCAGGCCCGCGGGCAGCAGGGGCAGCCGGATCCAGCGTCCGCTCTGCACGATGCGGGCCATGAGCATGCCCAGGACGAATTCCAGCAGGCGTACGGGCGGAAGTGCGTAGACGACCCACACCTGCCACTGCGACGCCAGGAAGCGGGGACCTCCCGGGGAGGGCGTCATCGGGCTGCTGGGCAGGGCGAGTTGGGCGACGGCGGCCACGGCGAACACGGCCGCGACCACGATGCCCGCCCACGCCCACAGCCGGTCCGGCGCGATCTTGACCAGGCGGCGGTACAGCAGCGGGAAGCAGAGATAGAACACGATCTCGCAGGAGAGTGACCAGCTCGGCTGGTCGATGCTGAACACCGTGTCCAGGTGGGCCGTGGGGAACCAGGTCTGCACGAGGAACAGGTTGGGCAGCCACTGCCGCCAGGTCGCCGCCGTCGTCAGCAGGGCCATGGTCACGGCGAACATGACGACGTGGTTGGGGTAGAGCTTGGCGATCCTGCGCCGCCAGAACAGGCGGGGCGTGTCCGATGGGTTCGCCACCCACGTCAGGACGA
The DNA here is from genome assembly GCF_001279695.1 of Streptomyces sp. WM6378. Classification (GTDB taxonomy): domain Bacteria; phylum Actinomycetota; class Actinomycetes; order Streptomycetales; family Streptomycetaceae; genus Streptomyces. The sequence goes on along the minus strand of NZ_LGDD01000290.1, from coordinate 104,305 downwards.
ATCCGCTGAGGAGGAAGAAGAACGAGACGCCGACCCAGCCGGCCTGCGAGAAGACCGTCGAGTACCAGTGGGCGGTGGAGCCGCGGAACAGGCTCAGGGGCGGGTCGGTACGGCTGCTGTGGAACAGGAAGACCAGCAGCGCCGCGAGGAAGCGCATCCCGGTGAGGGACGGCAACCGGGAGTGGACACCCTGCCCGGCGGCGGGCGGGGCGACTGAAACGCCAGGAGTCATGATGCCCTTCTCACCTGTGGGGTACGTCTGCGGCCGTCCGCGGCCCGGGCGACGAGGGTGTGCGCGGCAGTTGCGGCTCCGGCGGGGCGTTCGGACAGCCCGGCGGGATGACCCGTGGCCTGATCGGCCTTGATGACGAGGAGTTCCCTCTCACGATGCTTCATCTGGCCGAAGGTAGAGCAGCCTCCTGACCGGTTCCTGACGCTTGACACGCCAACAGATTCCGTTTGCCGAAAGGCGGTTAGAGCCGGACCGGCAGGGTGTCAGTTGGATGGGTCAGGTGGGTCTGGCATCGTAGTTGTTGTGAACGGCGAGGGAGACCGGAGCCGGGATCAGGGAGAGGTGCCCGGAGTGGTTGATCGGGGACCAGGGCGCAAGCTCGAAGTCGGATCCTTGGGGGTCCACGCAGGTTCGAATCCTGCCCTCTCCGCGTGGTCGGTCCGGGTGGTTGGGGCCGGTGTACTGGGAGAGGTGCCCGGAGTGGTTGATCGGGGACCGTGGCTCTGCCGAGGTCGGATCCTTTGGGGTCTGCGCAGGTTCGAATCCTGCCCTCTCCGCCGTGAATCAGCTGGACGGTGAGCGCCTCGCGCCGAAGCGGGGCGCTCACCGTCGCTCTCTTTCCTCGCGACCGGTGGCGGCTGGCCGGAAGCGGGCTCCCGGTCCTCTCCTCGGCCACTGCGCCGGCGTCCCCCGGGTGGAGCACATCGAGCCCGGCGAGTTCCTGGCAAGCTGTTGGTCCGCGCCCATGCTCCGGCCCGACGAGCTGTGCGGCTCGATCCGGTTGCTTGGCATGCCCACGGTCGGATCGGACGCGCTGATGAATGGGGACGAACCGTGACCCAGCTCAAGACCCTGAGTACGTACGTGACCCCCGAGTGCCGCGAGGCCCGCAACCTCCGCTGGGAGACGGGGCACCTGCACTGTCCCGGGCCGCTCGAACTGCGGCAGGCGCCGGGCACGGTGGCCTTCGAAGTCCTCAAGTGCGCCTGCCCCTGCCACGCGGCCGAGCCCGGAGCCTCCGCACCGCCGATCTGATCCGGACGGAGTTCGGAAACCGGCTCCGAATTCGGTTGGGCGCGACGCGGGCCCGCTGCTAGCGTGCGGATGCGCCGTGACCACGTACCAGGAGGTGAGACCCCATGAACGCAGTATCCCGATGGGTGCTCCCCCTCCCCGTTACGGTCGGCGACTGACGTAGGTGTCGCCGGGAGCGCCGAGACGAACAAGGCACTCCCGAAGGACAAGACCTATGAATTCTGTGCACTTCACCGCGGAGACATCGGCGAACGGTGTCATCGAGCAAGACTTCACCCTGGGCGAGCTGACCGGCGCCCTCTGGTCGCCGGCCTCCGGCGCCGGGCGCGCGCCCCTCGTGCTGCTGGGCCACGGCGGCGGCAACCACCGCAAGTCCCCGGCCATGGCGGGCCGGGCCGAGCGCCTCGTGACCAACGGCGGGTTCAACGTCGCCGTCATCGACGCACCCGGCCACGGCGGCCGCCCGCGCACCGAGCACGACGAGCGCGAGATCGCCGTGATGCAGCGGGCGATGGCGGCGGGCGAGCCCGTCGGCCCGATCGTCCGGCGCTACAACGCCCACCTCGCCGAGCGCGCCGTACCGGAGTGGCAGGCGACCCTGGACGCTCTCCAGGAGCTGCCGGAGATCGGCGCGGACGGGCCGGTCGGCTACTTCGGCCTCAACATGGGCACCGCGATCGGCGTCCCGCTGACCGCGGTCGAGCCCCGCATCACCGCCGCGGTGTTCGGCCTGTTCTGGCCGGAGACGCTGGTGGAGACGGCGAAGCGGATCAGCATCCCGATCGAGTTCGCGCTGCAGTGGGACGACGAGCACATCCCGCGCGAGGCGGGCCTCGCCCTGTTCGACGCGTTCGCCTCGAAGGACAAGACGCTGCACGCGAACGCGGGACGGCACAAGGAACTGCCCAGGTTCGAGGCCGACAGCGCGGTCCGGTTCTTCGTACGCCACCTCGGCGGGGCGGCCGGGCCGCAGGGCTGACCCGACCTGACGCGGTGCCGGCGCCCAGCCACCAGCCGGGCGCCGGCAACCGTACGAGAACCCTCAGCCGTTGCCCAGCGTGCGGGCGAGGAGCGGCAGCAGCCGGTCCCAATGGCGCTGCAACCCGGCGGGGTCGAAGGCTGCCGTGTCGGTCATGGTGAAGCCGTGCAGGGTGCCGGGGTAGACCTCGACGCCGTAGTCGACACCGGCGGCGTCCAGCGCCCGGTCGAGCTCGGCGATGCCCTCGGCCGTCAGGTCGTGCTCGGCGAGCCCGAAATGGACCTGGGCGCTGAGCTTGGGGGCGAGGCGGTGCGGACTGTCGGGCGCGTCGGTGACCAGGCCGCCCGGGTGGAACCCGGCGACGGCGGCCACCCGCTCGGGGTACGCCGCCGCGGTACGGAGCGCCAGCGCGCCGCCCATGCAGTAGCCGACCGCGCCGACCGGCCCGGCGCTCACCTCGGGCTGGTCGGCGAGGAAGGCGAGGTAGGCCTCGGCGTCGCGCAGCGCGAGCTCCGGGGTGAGCGCGTGGACCATGGGCATCAACCGGCCGAAGAGCTCGGCCCGGTTGTCCTGCCCGACGAACTCGGGAACCTCGACCACCGGGGCCGTGCCGTACCGGTAGAAGAGGTTGGGCACGAGCACGTAGTACCCGTGCCCGGCCAGCTCGGACGCCATCTCCTTCAGCACGGGCCGCAGCCCGATGGCGTCCATGTACAACAGCACGCCGGGGTGCTGCTCGCCGTGCTCGGGAAAGGCGGCGAAGGCGTCGGCCCGGCCGTCGGCGGTGGGAATCTGCAGAGTCTTGGTGGGAATGGCGGATCTTCCTTCCTGGGAGTGCCGCCAGTAGATCACCGGCAGCGGTGCAACGACCAACTACTTTGAGCCAGTTGACAGTTCGGGGACCAAGTGAGCAGCCCCCGCCCGGCCTGAAGCCCGCTGAAACCGCGGTAAAGCCCCACTGAAACCCGCCCCGCGCACTCTCTTCTCAACAACGCGGCGGACGAAGCCACGGAAGACAACGAGTCGCAGGAGAACATCATGCAGAAGTTCGACACCACCGCCCCGATCGCCGTCGTCCTCGACATCCCGGTGGGACGCATCCAGATCATCGCCGCCGACCAGGCCGGCGCCACCGTCGAGGTGCTGCCCGCGGACACCTCCAAGAGCCGTGACGTGAAGGCCGCCGAACAGACCACGATCGGCTACCGGGACGGCGTCCTGCGGGTCGAGAACCCGGTGAAGAACCAGTACTTCGGCGCCTCCGGATCCCTTGACGTCACCCTCCACGTACCGGCCGGCTCCCGCGTCGAGGCGAAGTCCGGCGGCGCCGAGCTGCGGACCGAAGGTGCCCTCGGCGACATCGCCTTCGACGGCGCGCACGGGGTGGTCGAGGTCGAGGAGGCCACGAGCCTGCGCCTGACCGTCCACGCCAGTGACGTGACGGTCGGCCGCCTGACCGCGGGCGGCGAAATCCGCGTCGCCAAGGGCGACATCGCCGTCACCGAAGCCGTACGCGGCACGCTCATCCTGCGCACCGAATCCGGCGGGATCACGGTCGGCGCCGCGCGCGGAGCCTCCGCCACCCTCGACGCCGGCACCACCTACGGCCGCATCAACAACGCCCTCGGCAACACCCAGGGCAGCGCGCCCGACCTCACCATCCACGCCACCACCAACTACGGCGACATCACGGCCCGCAGCCTCTGAAACACACCCCCACGTGGTCGAAGCCGCCCCCGTGGGCCACGGTCGCCTCGCCGGTGAGAGGCGTACGGGTCCATGGGCCGTCGGGTCGCTGGAGCCGACGGGAGACCGGCCCGCCGGTCCAGGAGAGGCCGTGACCACCGACCTCGCCGCATCAGTGGGAGACGACCATGGACAACGCCAGCGCCCCCGACCTGTTACCCCCTCAGAACCGCATCGCCGTCGCACGCCGAGCCGCCGCCTGGTCGATCGACTTCGCCCTGGTCCTCGTCGCGGCGTACGCCGTCGGCGTCCACACCGTCCACCGGATCACCGGCGCCTGGGACAACGCCCCCGAACTCGGCCTGTCCGGCTGGCAGATCATCACCGGCGACGGCAGCGCCATCGGCAAGGCGGGGCACGTCGCCACAGCGCTGTGGCATCAGGTGGTCACCGCGGTGATCCAGGGCTTCTTCGTCCTGGCCTGCACCACCTTCCTCTACCACTGGTCCACCCTCGCCCTCGCGGGCCGCACCCTCGGCAAAGCGGTCGTCGGCCTGCGCATCACCCCCCGTACTCCCGCGCGGGCCGCCGCCCGCGCGCTGGTCACCACCATCGCCGACGTGGGCTGCTTCTCCTTCGCCTGCTGTCTGCTGGTCTCCGGGCACCTGGTCTGGTCGGTGTTCGCCTGGCTCGGCGCCGTGGCGTTCTTCTGGTTCAACGCCCTGGCGGTCTACACGGGCCGCACGGTGGCCGACCGGGTGGCGGGCACGACGGTCGTCGCGGCGGTCCTCGCGGCGCGGCCGCCCGCGTACGGTGCGACCGGCCCGGTCACCCGGCCCGCGCGGTTCACCGCGGCCGTGCCTCCCATGCCCCGGTACGAGCCCGAATCAAGCCGGACGCCATGAGCGGTGGCTGCCGTGGCGGGGGACCCGTCGCCACGCGTGCGTTTCATGTGCGTTTCGGTGTGCGAGTCGCATAGGGTGCGCTGCTGGAGGTGGTACGTGTGTCCCCTGAGCAGGAAGAGCTGTTCGCGTCCGTCGACGCCCTGCTGGAGCAGGTGACCGCCGACGACGGACTGCCGGAACCGGCCGAGCGCAGGCGCCTGCGGAAGGCGGCCGGCCTCAGCCAGGAACAGGTCGCCCGTGCGCTGGACGTACGGCGCGAGTCGGTGACGTCCTGGGAAGCCGGGCGCTCCGAGCCGCGACCGCCCAAGCGCGCCGCCTACCTCCGCCTCCTGGACGGCCTCGCCGCCCGTCACCCCGAACCCCCGCGTACACCGGAGCCCGACGAATCGGCCGCCGCGGCGGCGCCTGTCACCGCGGCACCCGCCACCCCGGCGCCTGCCGCAGCGCCCGCCACCGTGACGCCCGCCGCCCCGGCCCGGGTGACCGCGCCTCCGTCCCCTCCGGCGGCTGTCCGCCCGGCCGCGGCGGCGCGGCGTCCCGCGCCGAAGAAGGAGGCCGCCCGGGCGTCGGCCCCCGCCGCGCCCGATCCGCGCTTCGCGCACGGTCCGCTCGTCGTCCTGGACGGCGACACCAACGCGTACTGCGTCGGCGGCCTGATCCTCGACTGCCCGGCCAAGGACATCGTCTCGCTGGTCGAATGGGCCCTGAACGAGGCGCAGTTGGGCGCTGCGCGGCTGCACCGCTCGGGCAAGGACGCCGACCCGCTCGTCGTCCTCACGGCGGCGGCCGCCGAGCGCCTCGGGCTCCCGGCGGTCCTGGAGGACCGGCGCGGCCTGCGTCTCGCGGAGGACCACCCCGCCGTCCGGCAGATCACCCGGGCCAAGTGGAAACTGACCCGGCGCGGCTTCGGGCCCTGGGCCCGCGTCTACCGCCCCGCGCAGTCCGGGCAGCGCCGGTGCGTGCAGTTCGCGGTCCTGCCGTGGGGCGCGCTCGACGCCCGCGCCTGGGGCAGTGCCGGGCAGCTCCCGCCCGCCGAACTCGCCCGCGTGCTCGGCGCGTACGCGACCCGTGTCATCACCCCGCGCGGCTCGACCGCCGTCTCGGGTCTTGAGCTGATGACCGCCCTGCGGCCGCCGACCCGCGCGGTCAAGGACCCCCACTCGGACGCCTGGGTGTCCGGCCCGATGCCGGGTTCGCTCACCGAGCCGGTCGATCCGGCGCCCCCCGAGGCGCCGGACGAGCACCCCGTCGTCGCGGCCCTGTATCCGCGCGGGCACCAGCGCACCCCGGACGAAGTCCTCGACGAGGAGGCCTTCGACTGGATCCGGGACCCGCAGCTGCTGACCGACGCGGAGTGCGCGCGGCCGTTCGCCGTCGGCATCGACGTGAACACCGCCTTCCTCGCCGCCGCGAACCGGCTGGTCGTCGGGCTCGGGGCGGCCGTCCACGTCGCCGCCCCCGCCTTCGACAAGACGGTGCCCGGCTCCTGGCTGATCGACCTGTCCGGCATCGAGATGGACCCGCGCCTGCCGAACCCCTTCACCCCGCACGGCGCCCGGCCCCAGGGAGCGGCCTGGTACACGACGCCCACCGTGGCCTACGCGCACGAGCTCGTCGCCGCACACGGGCTCCCCGTCGGCCTCACCCCGCTCGAAGGGTGGCTGCGGCCCGACAGCGGGTCCTACCTCGACCCCTGGTACAAGCGGCTGAGCGAGGCGTACAAGGAGACGATGGCCGACCTCGGCATCGAACCCGGCATGGACGAGGGGCAGTTCCTCGCCGCGATGGAGACGTACAAGGAGAACGATCCGGGCCTGGCCGCTCTGCTGTCCGCGATCAAGTCGACGGTCAAGGGCGGCATCGGCAAGCTGCGCGAGCGGCCGCAAGGAGCGGGCTACCGGCCCGGGGAGCGCTGGCCCGCCCTGGAGCGCCCCACCTGGCGTCCCGACATCCGCGCCGCCGTCATCTCCACCGCCCGCGTCAACATGCACCGCAAACTCGTCAAGACCGCCCTCGCCACCCAGCAGGCCTCAGCCCCTTGGGGGCACCTGCGCTTCGCCGACGAGGCGCTGCTCCCCGTCGCCCTGCTGTCCGACTGCGCGGTGTACTTCTCCGACGGACCCGCCCCGCTGGACTTCCTGCCCCGCACGGCGGAGGGAAAGCCCGCACCCGGTACGTTCCGTCTGGGGGTCAGCCCCGGCATGGTCAAGCACGAAGGCACCCAGGAACTGCTGTGGGCGGTGAAGATGCTCGACGAAGGCCACAACCCCGCCCGGCACATCAAGGGCACCGACGCCGCGATCGACGGAGAGTAGACCACCTCGATGGGCATCATCGGCGACAGCCTCGACCGGGCCGCTGCGAACACGTTCACCCGGCCCGTCCCCAAGTCCGCCCAGGCGCAGATGAAGTTCCTGGTGCGGCAGGAGAAGGGCTCCACCCAGGCGGTGGCCCGGCTCCTGGGCGTCTCCCAGCGCACCGTGGAGCGCTACCTCAAGGGCCAGTTGAAGCAGCCCCGCAAGGACCTCGCGGCCCGGCTCCTGGGCGAGGTGCGCAAGCGGTGGCAGCCGAAGGTCCGTGAGCGGGCGCGCAAGCAGGCCGCGTCCACCGGCGGCATCGTGATCGAGACCCGCGCCCGGTTCGGCTACACGGCGGCCCCCGGTACGTCCGACGACGGCCGCCTCCGGCTCATCACCCAGTCCCTGCCACCGGCGTACGCGGCCCGGCTCTTCGACGCCCAGTCCTCGGGCGCCACCGAGCAGCAACTGCGGGACATCGCCGCCGAGGGCCTCCAGGAGATCTACTTCAAGGACCGCGGCCGCCGCGCCCGCGACCTCCAGGTCGAATTCACCGACATCGACTACGTCGAGCTCGACTACTAGCCAGAGCTCCGGCGCGGAAAAGCTTCGTGCCGCAGGGGGCGGGGCTGGCACCCGGCGTCCGGTGTGCGCAACATGCGAACGGTGTTGGCTACGGTAGGCCGTGACACAGATCGTCCGGTCCGGAGAAAGAGGACGCCCCATGGCAGGCAACGAGACGCCGATCTCCTCGGTGTGGACCCGCCCGCACCGCCAGCGAGAGCAGTTGAGCCGCGAGCAGATCGTGTCCGAGGCCGTGAAACTCCTGGACACCGAGGGGCTGGAGGCCCTGAGCATGCGGCGCCTTGGCACCCGCCTCGGGGCCGGGGCCACGTCGCTGTACCGGCACGTGGCCAGCAAGGACGAGCTCATCGAACTCGTCGTGGACGAGGTCTACGGCGAGCTCACGGTGCCCGCCGCCGAGGACGACACGAACTGGCGGCAGGCCGTGGGCGCCGGCGCGCACAGCCTGCGGTCGATGGTCCTGCGGCATCCCTGGGTCGCCTCCGTGCTCGGCCAGGTCGGCCTCGTCCGGCTCGGGCCCAACGTGATGCGGATGTCCGAGCGCATGCTCGCGGTATTCGCGACGGCGGGCTTCGCGACGGAGGAGAGCGACCAGGCCATGAACACCGTCATCGCCTGCGTCATCGGCATGACGATCAGCGAGGCCGCCTACCTCTCGATGATCGCCCGCAGCGGCAAGGACGAGCAGGAGTGGCTGGACAGCCTGCGGCCTGCCGCCGAGCAGGCCGCACAGGACTACCCGCGGCTGCGCGAGGGGCAGGCCGCCCAGCGTGGCAGGAACCCCGAGCAGATCCGCGAGGCGAACTTCGCCTACGCGCTCGACCGGGTCCTGGACGGCCTGGAGGCCCGCCTGGGCCGGCCGAACGGCTAGCAGGCGGCCCAGCGGCGTACCCCAACCCCCGCTGCGCGAGCGCCCGTCGGCCCGCCGCCCGCGCAGCGACTGAACGCGGAGCGACTCAAATTCTTTGGGTCGCTGCTTCGGCCCACCGAGAAAATCCCAGGTCACAGAGCTTCCATGAGCAGATCAGCGACTGAAGCGACTCAAGCCCCCTATCTATGACGCGCACACGCGCACGCACGCGCACCCGGGAATGTCCTCATAGATGGGAACTTCGGTCGCTTCGGTCGCTGAGACGTCATCAGCACCCGCGCTGACCTGGGATTTTGTTCTGAGACCGGCTCGGTCGCCTCAGTCGCTGAGTGGCTGTGCGCCTTCAGTCGCTGCTCTGGCGCTCAGGCCTTCGGCAGGATGATGCCGAGCTCGCGCATCGCCTCGGACTCCGGGCCGCCCTCGGAGCGCTGGGTCTTGTAGCCCTTGATCCTCGGGGCGATGGTGCGGGGGTCGACGGCCTCCGAAGGCGCGCCGGACGCGTACAGCCCGCCGGGCCGGCCGTCGCGGTCGTGCGGCGCGAGCCAGAACACGCGGCGCAGGAAGGTTCCGCTCGCGCGCGAGGAACGCGCGTCGGGGCCGAGCACCGCGTAGCCGACCATGCGGCCGTCGCGGTGGTAGGCGGGCTTGCCCCGCCGGGTGGGCAGCCGGTCGAGGCTCTGGCGCACGTAGTCCAGGCCGGTGATGTCCTCCAGCCACACGAGGCCGCTCTCATGGGCGAGCTGCGCGGGCTCGATCAGGGCGCTCATGAGGTCGCTCCCACTTCAGCGTTGAGTCCGATGCCGGGATAGAACTTCCGCTGGTTCGACAGAACCATGTCCTTGGGGGTGGCGATGCCGACGGTCTCCCGCACCCGGGCGGCGAAGGACCGGGAGGAGGCGGGGTTGGCCCCTTCCAGCTGGCACCAGTTCTTGTAGCTGTTGTACAGCTGGGCCTGCTCGGCGCGCAGGGCGGGTCCCAGCGTGCAGCACTCGCCAAGGAAGCGCCCGGTGTGGTCCTCGGTCTCGGCGTAGGCGGTGGTGGCGACGCGGACCTGCTGCGGGCCCGTGAGGTCGCGGGACCCGGTGAGGTAGCGACGGGCCCCGGTGACCAGCCAGTTGAGGATGCCGGGGCCCTCCTCGGTGACCAGGACGTCGGCGAGGTTGTCCACTTTGCGGTCGTCGGCCACGACCCGCTCGAAGGGGATGAGCTTCATCCGGCGCCAGAACGCGTACCCTCCGGTGCCCACTTCGGGCCGGTGGTTGCCGAGCAGCCACAGCTTGTGGGTCGGGTTGAAACCGAAGAAGTCCTGGCGCATCCGGCGGGCCTTGATGCGGTCGCCGCCGGTGAGCAGCTTGACGCGGGCCTCGTCGAACCGGTCGCCGGGCTTCAGCTCGGAGCACACGATGATGCGCCGGCCGTGCAGCTCGGCGAGGTCCGTGGGATGCCCCTCGAAGGGGCGGGCCATCAGGAACCCGGGCGGGGCGGCGTCCGCGTAGTCGCCGAGGAGCTTGACCATCACGTCGAGCAGGACGCTCTTGCCGTTCTTGCCCTGCCCGTAGAGGAACGGCATGATCTGCGCGCCGACGTCGCCGGTGATGGAGTAGCCGAGCAGTTCGTGCAGGAAGTCGATCATCTGGCGGCCGTCGGCGTCGTCGCCGAAGGTGTCGGTCAGGAACTGCTGCCAGCGCGGTGTGGGCATGGCCCGGGAGGCCACGCTCGTGGCGCGCGAGTGGTAGTGCTTCTCGGGATCGGGCGGGGTGAGGACGCCGGTGGAGAGGTCGATGACGCCGTCCGGGGTGCACAGGGCGTAGGGATCGGCGTCGAGCAGCGAGGCGTTGAGGACCATGCCCGGAGCCGCCTTCGCCTGCATCAGCATGGCCTTCATGCCCGACGTGGACAGGGCCCGACGGCGATGCCGACGCAACGCGGAGTCGCTGTAACGGGCGCGGGCGTCGGTCTCCGCGAGCGTCTCTGCCATCTCGCCGGCCGCCCACAGCACGTTGTCGTCCTCGTCGATCTCCCAGCGGAAGCCGGACCACCGGTACCAGCCGAGGCCCGGCACGTGCCGGAAGTCCCGCCCGTACAGGGACACGAACAGCTTCGCGTTGCCCCGGTCGCTGAGGCTGTCAGGGAGCAGGCCGTCCTCCGTGGCCTGATCCCGCGCCGTCTCGGGCGGGGCCTGGGCGGGCACCTGGTCGGCGGGGGAGCGGAGCATGATCTGCCGGGCGACTTCGACCGGGTCGAACAGCCCTTCCTTGGCGGACGATGCGCCGTTCATGTACGGACCCCCGGATCGAGCGGCCGTCGGCTGCCCGCGTTCATTCCGCTGCGGATGATCTGCAGGCTGCGGCCTTCCTGGCCTGGGCGGGCCTGCGCGGCGGCGGCCATCAGAGCGGACTCCGCGTCGGCTAGGTCCATGCGGCCGGCCCCCACCAGACCGCCCGCGGTGAACGCGGCGCGGTTGAGTTTCTCGCTGAAGCCGGCGCCCTCGGGAACGGCCGCGCATTCCGCGACCGCCATCAGGACGGTGGCCAGGGTCCGCCCCGCGGCGTCACGTCCGCCGCGCGCCGCCATGACGGCGGCACGGGCCCGTGAGGGTACGGGCGTCGGCGTCGGGGGAACCGTTAATGCCGGGCGGTGGCCGGTGCGTTCGAGCTCCGCCGCGAGCCAGCCGGGCAGCGGCGCGGGGCGCCTGACGGGCCGACAGGCGGTGTAGGTGCCGAGCGCCGTCGTGGTGCCGGGCGCGATGATGTAGCCGCCGTGCGCCCGGACGTCGACCTGCCAGGCCAGGGCCCGCTTGGCGCTGGAGCCGGTCGAGCACCGCCACAGGTGCCCGGGCCGCGCCGCGTACCACAGGTGCAGGCCCCCGGACGGGGTGCGCACCCGCAAGGTGGTGTCGTCCTGGCTCGGATCCTGCTGGCCACGCAGCGCCGCCAGCAGGGCCAGGCTGTGAAAACCGTGCCGCAGGCCGCCCAGTGACACGGAGGCGGGGATGTGGATGCCCGGCAGGAGCCGGTCGGGGTCCGGCAGGGGCGCCGGGTGCGCGTCGACGTCGATGACGACGAGGTTCGCCGGGCCGCAGGCCACGCCCACCCCGAAGCGGGGCTGCTCCGCCCACCAGGCCCGGATCCGGTGCGGGTCGGTCGTGGCGGCGTGAAAGCCGTGGCACCAGCGACCGGCGGCGATGCAGGGGCATCCCTGGGCGCTGTGCGGCTGGTCCCGGCAATGGCCGCAGTTGGCGGCAGGCGTCTTGCGGCCCGGGGCCAACGGGTGCACCGGCCAGCCCTGTTCGGCGCACCACAAGGCGGTGTCCAGCGGGGTCCCCGGTCTCTGGCCCTCGGCGCCGACCGGTGCGTGCCGAGTTGAGTCGCTGCCAGATATCCCCAGGTCAAGGGACATTGATGGATCCTTTCGGCGACTGAAGCGACTCAAGTTCGAAACGTGCTCCGCGCAGGCTAGCGGAAACGTATTCGATCGGTCCCGCAGTCGGAGAACTCAGTAGTGGGGGGGTGTCGGCCGGTGTGGGGAGCACCGGGCGAGCGACCGAAGCGACCGAGCGCGGCCCTTGGTGTCGTCAAGGGTGGGGGCGGCGGCATCGGCCCGATGGTGCCTTCCGGCAGCCGATCCGGCTACGGCCGAGGGCAGGGGCAATGCCGCGTGCGCGCGGGTGGGGAGAGGAAACCGACGGGCGATGCGGCGGACCGGAGCGGGGTGGAGGCGGCGACTGCCGTGCGGCCACCGGGTCCGATCGCCGGCCGGTCAGGGACGCGTTCGCCGGCCGTGGCCGAGGCACGTCCCTCCGGGGGCCGTGGCGCCCGGCGAACCCTGTGGTGACGTGAGTGGACGTCGTCCCTTGGCGATGTGCATGCCTTTTCCCCCGGGCGTGCGAAGTGTTCTCCGCGGCCTGCCGGCACGCAGAGCCTGGCGGTGAGGTGTTGGGCGCCCGCTCCCTCGTGGCTGTCGATCACCCGCAGCACACCGTCCGAAGCAAAATAAAGGGTAACCGGTCTGTTTGTCGAGTGACTGGTGGGTTCTCGTGGCACGGACCACAAGTACCGGCGGCCGGCCGGGCCGAGCGACGGCGGACGAGGGCCGCAACGAGCCCGGTCCTCAGGAGCGGGCGGCGGTGTCAACACCTGACGAATCCTCACCAACCGTCCGTACAAAGGGCTTTGGATCCGCTCCTTTGGTGCGAGGGAGGCGCCCTGCCTCCTCGGGGACGCCCACGCCCGACAGCGCGAGCCGCCAGACGCTCTCCAGCTGGGCGACGCCGCTCCCGGAGGCCGCCGCCGGGCCCGGGCGGCCGCGCAGGAACGCCTCCGCTCCCGCCGTCAGGTACTCGACCAGCATCGTGACCTCCGCGGGCCGGGCCCCGCCCCTCAACTGCCCGTTGCTGTACGCCTGGTCGAGCAGTTGCTTCACGACCGGGAGCCAGATGTCCGACCAGCCACCGGTGCCCGGCCGCTCCCTCGCCAGCCGCACCGCGCAGCGGACGGGCGTCTCCACCTCCAGCAGACGGGTGAGCTCCAGCGTCAGCTCGACGACCTTGCCCAGCGCCGTGCCCGGCCGGGCCGAGACCTCAAGGAGCGCCGCCTGCGTCAGCGCGCGGCCCTCGTCCATCACCGCGTCGGCCAGTTCGGCCTTGGTGGGGAAATGGAAGGTGAGGGCGCCCAGCGAAATGCCCGCGGTCCCGCACACCCTGGCCAGGGACGTTCCCTCGTACCCCTCGCGGTCGAAGTGCGAGGCCGCGGCCTCCACGAGGACAGCCCGCGTCCGCGCCGCCCGGCCCTGCTGTTTGGTCATGCTCACTCCGAGATGGGATTGCCGGTGGATGAGGGGATCGCGACGCGTCCCCGTGATCCGGAAGTTCCGTCCTGGCGTACCCGCCCAGTATCGACGTGACACCGTCCGGCCGGGGGCGGTCACGGAGCCCACCTTGCCCCTCCAGAATAAACCGCTGGCCCGGTCTTATATGTGGCGGCGGTGGTCACACGGGGAGCGGGGCCGGGCCGGTGGCCGAGGCGTCGAGGCACTGGTCGATGTAGGCGCCGTTCGCGATGGGCACGGAGGTCAGCATCTCGGCCGGGATGTCGAACGCGTCGACGAGGGTCATCATGTGCGGGGCGAGCTCGGAGATGACGGCGTTGACGGTCCTCGGCAGCTCACGCACCTGGTCGGCGGTCATGTGGCCGTCGGCGAGCAGGTCTCCGGTGTGCTCGTTGATCTGCCCGAGGAGGAAGAGCAGGCACAGGTTCCCCAGCAGGAAGCGGGCCGACGGATCCATGGCCTGGGCGGTGGCGGAGATGAAGGCGTCGGCGGCCTGGAGCCGGGCGTGAACGGAGACCATCTCCAGGGCGGCGGGGGAGGTTTCGTTCCATCGGGACAGCGGGTCGCCGGACGGACCCTCCCGCAGGGCGGTACGGGCCCGGTCCTGCCACAGGGCCTCCACCTCGGCGAGCAGGCCGCGCAGGAAGTGAAGATCCGTCAGATCCCGTTCACCGGCCGGGAGTTCAATGGGGTCGCGGCGGTCGACCTCGTGGCCGAGCACCATCTCGGCGGCGGCCTTGACCCAGATCACGAGGTTGTCGCCCTCGGCGGTGATCCCGCCCTCGATGTTCAGGGGGAGGTCGGCCAGGCCGTTGGCGGGGAAGAGCCCCTGCGCTCCGCACCGCTCCCGGCACTCGATCGTGATGCCCCGGGCCTGCCAGGTGATCCAGCCCTTGGCGATGGCCACCAGACGCTCGACCTCGGCCCGGTCCCCTTCGGTGTGCGCGGCCCAGCGGGCCACCGTGGTCCGGTGCAGGAAGGTCATGGCGTACGCCGTCGCGAGCTTGTCGAGCAGGCGGCCGTGGTGACTGCGGTGGGCGACCAGCGCCACCCGCTCGCCGGGCTTGGTCCCGGCGATGAACCGGTTGTGGGCGTAGCGCACCGCGATGGCGAGCGCGGTGCGGGACATGCCAAGGGTGCCGGCGCTCATGCAGAGCTTCCCCATGGTGATGCGGCTGATGGAACGGAGCAGGCGTTTGCGGCGGTTGCCGAGGTTGCTGCTCAGCTCTCCCTTGGAGTCCAGCCGGCCGTGTGCGGCTTCCAGCAGGGCCTCGCGAGGCAGCCACACGTGGTCGAACGAGGTGAGGCTGTGGTCGACCGGGGTGCCGGTGCGCTGCGGCAGCCGGTGGACCTGCACGCCGGGCAGGTGGCCGTTCTCGTCGCTCAGCGGGGTCAGGAAGAGGAAGACCCCGTGGTCCCGGCCGTCGATCACCAGCCGGGCCGCCACCACGGCGCTCTTGGGGCCGCCGATGGTGCTGGTGTTCGGCATGAACTTCCGGGCGCCCGGGGTCGGGGTGTCCAGGACGAATCCGTTGGTCGTGCGGTCGAGCACCGCCGTCGTCTCCATCGAGGCCACGTCGTTGCCGTGTTCGAGCTCTGTGCACAGAAACGTTCCTGTGCGCTGCATCGAGGTGAAGGCGGAGAGGTCACGGCCGTCGGTGTCGTGATCGAGGAGGCTGCCGAGGAAGAGGTTGTAGTGGATGCTGGCCACCGTGCACAGACCACCGTCCACGGGCCCGGTCCACTCGTGCAGGCTGGCCAGCCGGTAGGGGTCGTCGGCCAGCTCCGCGGCGTTGCCGACGGCCTCGTTGACCAGACGCAGCCGGTCGTAGGAGAGGGCGGCTCGCTCGTCCGGCGACAGCCCGGCTCGGTAGGTGAAGTTTCGGCCACTGACGAGGCCGCGCCAGGTCTCGTGGATCCGGTCCCGGTCCTGCCTGTCGAAGAGCAGATGCGCGAGTTCACCGGCCGCCATGGTCGAGGGCCCGAACGCGAAACGGCTGCGCGGACCGTTGCTACCAACGGCCCCCTCCACCTCTGCCCCGATAAAGGTGTCGTTCTGGAACGTCAGCAAGGTCATGGACCTCTCCCCGTTGATGAGGGACCCGGTAAGTGGGAATCTCAGCCATGAAGATACGTACCAACCGGTTTTGTTTACAACCCCTTTCGGGGAACAGGCGGGTGTTGCTCAAGTGGTTCAGGAGCAGCTTTGAACCATACCGGAGTGACGCATTCCGGACATGATGCGCCGATGTTGGGCAATCGCGGGCGCCAGATCCTGCGGTGGGGCGCCTCTGGGATGGCTTGAAAAACCAGCAATCTGGTTTTATTCTTCGGAAGGTTCCTTGGGTCGCAGGCGAAAACGGGACTCTAGAGGCGGTATGGGGCCCTTCGGTACCTACTCGTCGTGCAGGGCCCTCGATGCTAGAATACGAACCCTTTGGTTTATTTCTTGTCCGTCGGGGGCTGGCATGGAGGTGGGTTATGGCGCAGCAGGAACGAGCCATCCGTACGCGGCAGAAGATTCTCGTCTCGGCGGCAGAGGTGTTCGACGAGGTCGGATTTGAGGCGGCGACGATCGCCGACATCCTGAAGAAGTCCGGCATGACCAAGGGAGCGCTCTACTTCCACTTCACCTCGAAGGACGAGCTGGCCCAGGCCGTTCTGGCGGAACAGGTCATCGCCATGCCCGTCGTTCCGGAGCGGGAGTTGAAGCTGCAGCAGTCCCTGGACGAATCACTGCTCCTGACGCACCTGCTCGGGCGGGACTTCGGCGATCCGATCATCCAGGGGAGCATCCGCCTCACCGTGGACCAGGGATCGCCCAAGGACGGCCTGGACCGACGGGTGCCGATGGCCGCCTGGATCGACCACACCACGGACCTCTTCGAGGCGGCCAAGGCGAACGGCGAGATCCTCCCGGACACGGACGTGCCCCGCGTGGCGAAGTTCATGGTCGGTTCCTTCACCGGCATCCAGGTGCTGTCGAGGATCATGACCGACCGGGCGGACATGGCGGACCGGGTGGTCGACCTGTACCGGCTCGTGATGCCGTCCATCGCCGTGCCCGCCGTCCTCGTCCGGCTGGACTTCTCGGCGAGCCGAGGACAGCAGATCTACGAGACGGCGATGCGGGAACGACAGGACGCGGAGCTCGAACTGGCCGGCTGAGCCGGTCGTTTCAGCAGTACGCCGGGGGGCCGTGCTCTCTGCGCGCAGGGTTTTGGAACGTGAAGACGCAGGACTCACCGAGCGGAGACACGAATGAAGCAAGCTGTCTGCCCTTATGCGCTGGATGTCACGGGAAGCGATCTCGCTGGTGAGGCCGCGACACTGCGCGGGCAGGGGCCGGCCGTCGAGGTGCTGCTCCCCGGGGGAGTGGCGGCGTGGGCCGTCACGCGGCACCGCTATGCCAAGCAACTGCTCCTGGACCCGCGGGTGTCCAAGGACGCCCGCAGGCACTGGCCCGCCTTCATCGAGGGGCGGATAACGCAGGAGTGGCCGCTCTACCCCTGGGTGGCGAACGAGAACATGCTGTTCTCCTACGGGGAGAGCCACGCGCGGCTGCGTCGGCTGGTCTCGGGGGCGTTCACGGTGCGCCGCACGGAGGCGCTCCGTGGCCGGGTCGAGGAGGCCACGGCCAAGCTTCTGGACACTCTGGCGGACGTGCCGGCGGGCGAGACGATCGACCTGCGCGAGTCGTTCGCGAAGCTGCTGCCGATGCAGGTCATCTGTGAGCTCTTCGGCGTCGCGGAGGAACTCAGGCAGCCGCTGTGCTCCACCCTGGAGGTCGTCTTCGACACCGTGGTGTCGGCCGAGGAGATGGCCGCCGCGCAGGTCAGGGCCTTTGCCATGCTGGGCGAACTGGTGGCGGACAAGCGGGTCCGGCCGGGCGACGACCTGACGTCCGCACTGATCGAGGCCCGGGACAACGGCGACGCGCTGACCGAGGACGAACTCCTGGGCACCCTCTACCTGATGATTGCTGCCGGCCAGGAGACCACGTCCGCCGTCATCACCAACGCCGTCGGCGCGCTGTGCGTCCGCCCGGAGCAGCTGGCGCACGTGCGCGCGGGCCGTGCCGACTGGTCGGACGTGATGAACGAGACCCTGCGCACGCACAGCCCCACGGCGTTCTCGCCGCTGCGGTTCGCGGTGGAGGACATCGACCTGGACGGTGTGACGATCAAGAAGGGGGACGCGATCGTCATCTCCTTCGCCGCCGCCGTCGAGGATCCCGAGCAACACGGGGAAGACCTGAAGGAGTTCGACGTGCTGCGGCGCCGTGGCGAGGACCTCGCCTTCGGACACGGCGTGCACCGATGCCTTGGGGCTCCGATGGCCCGCCTGGAGACCACCGTTGCCCTGGAGGGGCTCTTCGAGCGGTACCCGGACCTCACCCTGGCCGCACCGCTGGAGAGCATCGACCCGATGCCGTCCTTCATAGTCAACGGCTACGGATCGCTGCCCGTGGTACTTCGGCCCGCCGGCTGACCTCCCTTCCCGCGCGGCCCGGCAGTCGGCCGCACAGAGCTCCGCAGCCCCCTTGGGCGGCGGAGCTCTTCGCTTTGGACGCGGCCTCATGGCACCCCATGCTCAAGCGGTGGTCGAGACTCTTTGCCTCTTACTGGAAACCGCCCATGCGGTTTGTTACTGTTGCCTTACGCGGGGGCGCCCGATGAGACGGCCAGGGCGGCCACTGTGTGTGCTCAAATGATGACAAAGACGTCCCCAATGAGAGAGCGCGCTCAGACGGTTTCACCGGCGAAGTTCACACCCGATGCCCGTCCCTCTGCACCACCGGAGCCCTCTGATGGCCAAACAGGATCGCGCGGTACGTACGCGCACCGCCCTGATCGAATCCGCTGCCGCGCTGTTCGACCGCGAAGGCTACGAGTTGGCCTCGCTGTCCACCATCAGCGCCCGGGCGGGGGTGAGCAGCGGCGCGCTGCACTTCCACTTCACGAGCAAGGCGGCCCTGGCCGACGCGGTCGGGCAGGCGGCCGCGCAGCGGCTGGAGGGCATCACCCAGCAACGGGCCGACGGCGCCCTGCAGACGCTGATCGACGTCACGCACGCCCTCGTCCAGGCCCTCGACCGCGATGTCGTCCTGCGCGCCGGGTTCGGCCTGAGCGACAGTCTTGAGCACGTACGCGTCGGCGCGGGGCTGCGCGGCAAGTGGCAGGGGTGGGTGGAGGATTCCCTGGCCCGGGCGGACAGGGAGGGCGCCCTGGCGCCGGAGAACTCGGCGCAGGATGCCGCGACGGCCGTGGTGGCGGTCACGGCGGGCCTTGAGACCCTGGGCCGACAGGACGAATGGTGGCTCTCGCATGCCCCGCTCACTCGGTTCTGGCAGCTGATTCTTCCGCGGCTCGTGGAGCCTTCCCGCCTCGACGCCCTGGTGGCGTCCGGATCGGGGGCGGGGGTGCCCTGGGCGTAGGCCACTTGCCGGGACGCCGCCCCCTGAGGCTGCCCCGACGTTGCCCGTGCAAGTTCACAGGACCGGCCCGCCACGGCGGGTGTCGAGTGCCCCGCCGGACATGGTCCGGCGGGGCACTTCCTGTTCGCGGTGCCGCCGACTGCTTGAGGTCGCGGCCCGCCGGCCCGGTCTCCGCCGGCTTCAGGCGCACTCAAGGGGTGGTGGCGGGCATGCATAAACAGCGGTTGCGGTCTGGTATTGACAAACCGGACTGCTGGTTTTTTACTGGGTGGGCGCTTGAAACTGGCCACACACGATCAGGGGGATACGGCGTGGATATCGATGTTCTGGGTCCGTTGGGTGTGAGGGTGAATGGTGTGGGTGTGATGCCGTCGGCGCCGAAGCCTCGGAAGGTGTTGG
>NZ_LGDD01000290.1:0-85047 GCF_001279695.1 Streptomyces sp. WM6378 | reverse complement strand
GCCGGTTGGGTTGTTGGTTGAGGAGTTGTGGGGGGAGCGTCCGCCGCGGTCGGCGCGGACGACGTTGCAGACGTATGTGTTGCAGTTGCGTGAGTTGATCGGCGCGGCTCTGGAGCCGGGGCCAGGTGTGACTTCGCAGGGGCCGGGTGTGGTGTCGGCGAAGGACGTGCTGGCGACTGTGCCGGGTGGTTATGTGTTGCGGGGCGGGGGTGGTTCGAGTGATGTGCGCGAGTTCGACCGGCTTGCGGGCATGGGGTATCGGGCCATGGACGCGGAGGATTTCGCGGGGGCGTCTCGGTGGTTGAGTGAGGCGTTGGCGCTGTGGAGCGGGTCGGCGCTGGCAGACGTGCGTGCGGGTGCGCAGCTGGAGGTGGAGGTGTGCCGGCTGGAGGAGGCGCGGTTGTGCGCGCTGTATCAGCGGATCGAGGCCGATCTGCGGTTGGGCCGCCACCGTGAACTGCTGGGTGAGCTGACCGTGCTGGTGTCGCGGTATCGGACGCATGAGGCTTTGCACGGCCAGTTCATGCTGGCCCTGTACCGGTCGGGGCGCCGTAGTGAGGCGTTGAGTGTGTATCAGCGGCTGCGCCAAGCCCTCGTGCGCGACCTGGGGTTGGAGCCGTCGGCGGGGTTGCGCCGGTTGCAGCAGACCATGCTCCAGGCCTCCGAACCCACCCCCCACACCACACGGTCCGAAGCCGTCGGCGCCGGGTCACGCGACCGACTCGTCCGCGTCGGCTGAAGCCCGCGCCCCGCGGCCGAGGTGTTCCGACCGTCCCGCCGTCCGCGCCCCGCTCACCCCCGAGAGCCGAAGTCGGCTTCGGGCGGGTGGGGCGTCTTGGTGTGTGCGTGAGGTTGATGTGTGTCGGCGGGGACGTTCCACGCGGCCCGGGGGTGGTCGCGCGGTCGCCCGCTCGGCCTCGCTCTGGCGGTCCGCCGGACGGCACCCCGCGCCACCGGGCCTCGTGCTACCGGCCCTCGTGTTCTTCCTGGATCCTGCGGAGCAAGTCCTCCTGGTCCCACACCAGTTGCTCGATCCGTGCCTGGAGCTGGGCGATCTCCGCCGTCAGATCCAGCGTGCGGGGACGCGACGCGGCCAGCGCGGGGGAGTGGTTGAGGATCGCCTCCATGCGCGAACGCAGGGCGGGGCCCGGTTCGATGCCGAGGGTGGTGACCAGATGGCGGCGCGCGCGCTCGTAGACACCCAGGGCCTCCGCCTGACGGCCGCCCCGGTACAGGGCGACCATCAGCAGATCGTAGAAGCGCTCGCGCAGCGGATGGTCGGCGATGAGACGCTCCAGGTCACAGATGATCTCGGCGTCCCTGCCGCAGTTGAGGCTCGCCTCGTAGAGGGCTTCCAAAGTGGCCAGGCGCTGCTCTTCGAGCCGGTCCGCCTCCGCCGTGCAGATGGGGCCCTGGCGGCTGTCCTGCAGGGCCGGGCCCTGCCACAACGACAGCGCGTGGCCCAGGAGTTCCATCGCGTACCGGGGGTCGTCGGGGACGGCCGCCCGGCCCTGCCCGGACAGCAGCGTGAAGCGGGCCACGTCGGTGGAGGCGTTGCCCAGCGTCAGCAGGTAGCCGGTGGGCAGGGTGCTGATCCAGGTGCGGCCCGGGGAGGGCAGCAGTCGGCGCAGCCGGGCGACGTGCGCCTGCAGGGCGTTCGCCGCGTTGGACGGGGGCCGGTCGCCCCACAGCTCTTCCACCAGGCGGTCCACGGACAGGAGCTCCCCCGCGTGCAGGACCAGGGTGGCGAGCAGGGCCCGCTGCTTGGGGCCGGAGGGCACGATGCCCGCCCCGGTCGCCCCGTCGTGCACGAACACCGGGCCGAGCAGCCGGAACTCGGTGACCTCGCCGCGTACCGGAGCCGGTGCGGCGAGGTCGAGGACGGTCATCGCGCCACCGCGGACGGCTCCCGGGCGAGCAGCAGGGCGCGGCGCACGTCGTTCTGGATCCGCGCGGCGACCTCGGGGAGCCGGTCCTGGAAGTAGAAGTGGCCGCCCTCGTACAGGTGCAGGCCCAGGAAGTGCTCGCACGAGTCGGCCCAGCCGTCCAGGCGGTGCGGTGGCGACACGTGGTCCCGTGTGCCGCCGAACGCCGAAAGGGGCACCGGCAGCGGCGCGGTGAGGGGTTCGGTGCGCCAGGTTTCGCTGATGCGCAGGTCCGAGCGGATGGCGGGCGCGAACAGGTCCCACAGCTCCTGGTGGTCGAGGACCGAGGGCGCCGTGCCGCCCATCGCCGCGAGCTCCCGGCGCAGCTCCGAGTCCGACAGGAGGTGGCGGCGCGTGCCGTCCCCGTCGGGGAGCAGCGTGCCGCGTGCCGAGACGCCGAGCCACACCGGCGGCGTACGGCCCGCCTCGATGAGCCGGCGGGTCAGTTCGTACGCGACGAGCCCGCCCAGGCTGTGTCCGAAGAAGGCGAAACGGCCGGTCAGCTCCTCGTCCAGCTCGTGCAGGAAGTGCTCGACGAGCGCGCCGGCGTTCTCAAGGGCGGGACGGGGGTCGCGCGGACCGCGGCCCGGGGCGTCGGGCACCCGCACGTCCCAGCCGGCCGGGAAGTGGGACGGCCAGTCGCGGTACATCAGGTGCGAACCACCGGAGTGGTGGAACACGAACAGGCGCAGCTCCCGCTCTTCGGCCTTCTGCATGGAGACTCCATCGACGAGACGCTCTGGCGTCCGGCCCGGTGACCAGCGGTCCCGGAACGGCGCAGGGAGTTGGCACCCTAACCGCGTCCCGGCCGTGGCGAGCGCTCCCGCGAGTGGGCCTCGAACCGCTCTGCACGCATCCTCAAGTCGAGGCGGATTGACCCCAACCACCGCCTGTACAGGGCCACTTGAGGACGGATCCAGCAACGGGTGCGGTGGCCGGGAACAGGTCTAGCGTGCCGAGGACCAAGGCCGCCACTCGATGGGTCAACAGGCACGGCCGCCACTCGATGGGGTACGAGAGGAAACCGTGGAGATTCAGGTTCTGGGGCCACTGAGCGCCTCCGTCAACGGAGTCTCGATCGTGCCCACCGCGAGCAAGCCGCGTCAGCTCCTCGCCCTGTTCGCGTTCTACCCGGGGCGCATCGTGCCGGTGGCCACGCTCATGGAGGAGCTGTGGGGCGCCGACATGCCGCAGAGCGCCCTGACCACGCTGCAGACGTACGTCCTCCAGCTCCGCCGTCACCTCGGCACCGCCATGGGCCCCGACGCCCCCGGTAACGCCAAGGAGGTCCTCGCCACCCGGCACGGCGCCTACGTCCTGCAGATCCCCGCCGAGTCCGTCGACCTGCACCGCTACGAGCAGCTCGTCGCGGGCGGCCAGCGGGCCTTCGAGGAAGGCGAGGACGGCCAGGCCGCCGCGCTCCTCAGAAACGCCCTCGACATGTGGAACGGACCGCCCCTCGTCGACGTACGGGCCGGCTCGATCCTCTCCATCGAGATCATGCGCCTGAAGGAGTCCCGCCTGGGCACCGTCGAGCGCCGCATCGACGCCGATCTGAGGCTGGGCCGGCACGCCGAACTCATCGCCGAACTCACAGATCTGATTGCCCGTCACCCCCAGCACGAGGGGCTGCACTCCCAGGCGATGGTCGCCCTGTACCGCTCCGGACGGCAGGCGACCGCGCTCGATGTGTACCGCAGACTGCGCAAGCGGCTCATCGACGAGCTCGGCGTGGAACCCTCCCCGCAGCTCCAGCGGCTGCACCAGATGATGCTCACCGTCGACCCCGCGCTCGACGTGATGGCGGGCGAGCGGCGCGCCTCGACCTTCGACCTCTACGCCGCCTGACGGCCACGGCGGTGCGGGCGCCACCCCATGGCCTAGATCGGTTCCCCGGTCAGCGCGGGCCGGCGCGGCAGCGCCCGCACCGCCGACTCCGCGTGCCGCTTGGCCAGTTCGAGGGTGTCGAGCGAGATGCGCCCGATGTCCTCCCGCAGACCGAGCCGGGCCTGCCCGACGCCGGACGGCAGGTCCCCCACCGCGTTCTCGTCGAGCAGCACCGAGTGCTGGGCGACCACGCGCACCCCGTGTTCGTCGGGCAGCACCGACCACTCACCGATGTGCGCGGCCGCCGCCGGCACCGCGGGCGTGGTCTGCTTGTGGACGATCCGCCCGGCGTGCGGGAAGCACAGCCGGACCGAGCCGCCCGTGCGCACCGCCCCGTCGGGCAGTCGTACGTCGTAGTCCAGGACCTGCAGTCCGGGGGAGGACTCGGCCAGTTCGAGGCGCGGCACGTGCGGCACGAGCCCGGGCCAGTCCGCCGCCCGGTACAGGAAGTCGTAGACCAGCTCGCCCGGCCCGTCCACCCGCACCGACTCCTCGAACGACAGCACCAGGTCGTCGAGCCCGATCCCGCTCTCGGCGACCCGGCGCAGACTCTCCAGCTCGGCCCGGGCGTTGTCGTCGGTGACGAGGCCGACCCAGGCCACGTCGTCCGGGTGGTCGCCGACGACCGTGAACTCGTGGCGCACCGTCACCACACTGCGCCCGCCCGCGGTCTCCTCGACGGTCCACTCGCCGGCCATCGACTCGACCGGCGCCTCGTGCCTCAGCTGGACGAACTCGATGCGCCGCTCGTGCGGGTGGCGCACCCGCGCCGAGATCGAGGACCTGATGTCACCCGCCGCGCTCTCCCACGAGCGCAGCCGCTCCCGGGGCCCGTCGAAGTCGAGGCGCTCGACGTGCAGCACGGGCGGGCAGTACAGCGGCCTGCGCTCGGCGTCCGCGAGCAGGGCGTAGACCGCTCCGGCCGGCGCGGCCACCTCGGCCGAGTGCCGCGTACGGTGCACACGCTCACCAAACATCACAGACTCCCTGGGTGGTCGGGGACGGATCGGCTTGCTGTCGTGACCCCATGCCCTCCACCTTCGACGGCGGCGCTTGAGGGGTATTTGAAGGAAGCTCAACCCGCGCCCGAGACACTGCCTGTACCGAGTGCGGACCCCCGACGTGCGCCGGGGCCCGCTCGGCGTCCCTCACCACCCATAGGCACGGAACCCATAGGCACGGACGGAAGCGGAGACCCAGATCATGACCGTCGAGTTGGTGGACACCGCCGAACGCACCCTTGAGAGCCAGAAGTTCGCCGCCCTGTACGCCGAGGTGCAGCAGTTCTACGCGCACCAGATGCAGATACTGGACGCGCACGACTCCGAGCGCTGGGCGGGCACCTTCACCGAGGACGCCGTCTTCGAACTGCCCTCCCTGGCCGAGCCGGTGCGGGCCCGCGTCGGGCTCGCCCGCTACGTGCGGGCCGGCGCGGCACGCCAGCGGCGGGCGGGCAACCGCCTCAACCACTGGGTCGGCATGCTCGACGTACAGCCCCAGGCGGACGGGTCGCTGCGCACCCGCTGCTCGGCCCTGGTGTACGCCACGCCGAGCGGCGGCAGCTCCAAGGTCCTGTACGTGTGCGTCATGGAGGACACCCTGGTCCGCACGCGCGGCAAGTGGCGCACCGCGCACCGCCGGGTGACCCGCGACGACCTCGCGTGACCGACCGGCGCTCCTTCGCCCGGCCGCACGGCCCGATCGAGCCGAATGTCAGGGCTGTGTCAGAGTTTTGTGGCGAGCCTTCTGCATGCTTGAACAGCGCTTCTTCAGGAAGGGGAGGGGGCTTCGTCGGCGCGTGCCCCGGACTGCCGATGACCACTAGCCGCTTCGCACGTCTGCCGCAGGACGAGCCGATCACCGTCGTCGTGGAGCTCGGCCGCAGCGCGCCGCCCGTACTGGAGCTGCGCGGGCCGATCGAGACCACCCGCGTCGAGGCCGCGCTCGACAGCATCGCCGCACGTCACCCGGGCACGCCCGCCTGGACGGCCGACCTCCGGAGCCGGGGGCGCGGCCGCCACACCGTGCGCTTCAAGGACGGGGCGGACGGCGAGCCGACCGCGTTTCCCCTCGGGGCCCTCGCCGACCTGCTCACCCACGGCGGACGCGGCTCCTTCATGACCCGCCAGCTGGCCGCGACGCCCAGGCAGCGCGAACTGCTCGCGGACGCCGACGCCCACCCCGGCCTCGGCCGCCAGGTCGAACAGGCCGCCTGGGACTGGCACGGGCCCCTCGACGTCGCGCGGTTCACCGCGGCCTGGCGCTCGGTGTTCGCCCGCGAGTCCGTGCTGCGCACCGCGTTCGACGACCAGGGCGAACCCGGCCTGGTCGTGCACGACCAGGCCGAGCCCGAGGTCGTACGGCTGTCGCGCGGCAGTGTCGAGTGGCCCTCCCTCGTCGCGGCCGACCGGCGCCGCGGCATCGACCCGCGCCGCCCGGCCCCGCTGCGCGTCACCCTGCTCGGCGGCGGCCCGGCGAGCCCGTCCGCGCCGCCCGCCCGGGTGCTGCTCACCTACCACCACGCGCTGCTCGACAGCTGGTCCGTGCGGCTCCTGCTCCGCGAGTTCTACCGCGCCTACCTCGCCGACGGAGAACTGCCCGGCGGGGAGCGCCGACCGGACATGACCGACTACGCGGCCTGGCTCGCCACCCAGGACACCACGGCCGCCCAGGACTTCTTCACCAGCGCCGACACCGGCGACGTCCGGTCGGTTCCGCCGCTCTTCACGGAAACCGGCAGCCACGCCGAGGGCCGGTCCAGGCTCCGGCTGACCGAGGCGGAGACCGCGCGGCTCACCGACTGGGCCGCCGTCTGGGGCGGTAGCGAGTCCACCGCCCTGCAAGCCGTGTGGGCCCTGCTGCTGTACCGCGCGGGCCGGGCCGAAGGGCCGTCACGGGTGCGTTTCGCGACCACCGCGGCGGGTCGGGGCATCCTCTTCGAAGGGGTGGAGCGCACCCCCGGCGCCCTGGCCGGTCCGCTGCCGCAGTCCGTGCTCGTCGACCCGGCCGCCACGGTGCCCCAGCTGATGGCCGACCTGCGCGACCGCTGCCTGGACCAGGCCGCCTACGAGTGGGTGTCGGCGGGTCAGGTCAACGCCTGGACCCGCCCGCCGAGCCCGCCCGCCGACACCCTGCTCACCTTCGAGGCACAGCCACACGGCCTGGCCGAGCTGGAGGCCGAACTCGTCACGTACGGCATCGAGGTGGAGCCGCCCCAGACCCTCGGGGCCCGCACCGCCTTCCCGGTCACGCTGATCGCCCATCACGACGGGGTCGGTCGCCTGGTCCTCACCGCCTCCTACAACCAGCTGCGGCTCTCGGAGATCACCGACCTGCTCGCCCATGCGGCGCTGCTGCTGCGCGAACTCCCGCGTGAGGCAGGAGAGTTCACCACCGTCGGCGAGGTCCTCACCCTGCTGTCCGGCATGGGCGAGGGCGCCGCGGTGCCTTTGGAGCCGGTCGAGCCCGAGGGGAGCGGCGTCCCGCCGACCGTGCTGCGCCGCCGTGCCCACCCGGACGCCGGCACCGTCGGCCTGCTCCGGGCGCCGGGCATCTCACGCACGTTCTACGACCAGCTCGCCCGCGCTTACCCGGGGCCCGAGGAACTCCTCCTGCTCGGCCCCGTCCCGGTGGGCGGCCCCCAGGCCGTGGCCGGCGCGTGTGCCGCGTACGACGTGCTCGGCTCCCGCGTCCGGCCCGGCGGCGGGCTGGCCCTCGCCGGGTTCTCGGGCGACGGCGTCGCCGCCTGTGCCATCGCCCACCTCGCCGCGGCTCAGGGGCATCGGCCGCTCGCCGTCGTCCTCGACGCGGCCGGCACCGCGCCCGATGATCTGGCCCGCAGGCTCGCGTCGGCCGTCGGACGCCGACGCTGACCCGCCCATCGCACACCCCACGCACCGTACGACACCGGGGAAATACCTGAACCGAGAGCAGCGAGATGCCGAGGAGGCAGCCATGCAGAACTCCGAACCGAACCCGGTAACGCCCCTGCGCAAGGACGAGATCGTCTCGCGGGCCTGGGCCGAGGCGCTGGCGATGGCCTGCGGGGACGCGGACCATGCCCACCGCCCGCAGGGCGAGTTGGTGGCCGCCGCGCTGAAGGCGCACCACACGCTGTCGCGGGGGCTCGGTCACAGCGGGCCGGTCGCGGCCGTCGGATCGGACGGCGGTGTGCGATGGCTCGCCGCCTTCGTCGCCGAGTACGCCGCCCACCAGAACCAGCGGGACGACCGCCGGCACGGAGAGGCGGCGTGAGGTGGCGGAAGACCGCCACAGCTGAACTCGACGTTCCGTACGGCGCGAGGGACTCGGAACCGCCCCTTGCCTAGAGTGTGCCGTGCATGTCCCCCCCTGTCCGCGCCCGCCCGCCGTCACCCCCGACGCGGGCGGGCGCGTTGACGTATGTGGGCACCTCCGAGGGCCCACCCGGCCGGTGACCATCCGCCCGGCCTGAGCGGGGCTGTCCCGCGTCCCGAAACAAGACCGCAGTGCCGGTTCTGTGCTCATTTCGTAAGGGTCGATCGCCCGATGAAGTCGTTACGAATCGCGCGGGCGGTGCATCACGCGCCCTAAACAGGGCATCCGGTCTGTCGGCTCATCGGCGAGAGATGCCCTTTTTAGGGGCAGTTGTAGCTACTCGCACCCCAGCATCTGCCACTTGAATCTTTCTAGGGGCGCTTGAGGTCCGCATGGCATTCTTCTAAAACAGCGAGTATGGTTTGGTATTGACGAACCGACCATCCCGTTTAGAACTCGAAGCGTTCGTCGAGAACCCGGTCTGCCCGCAGCTCCCGGATCGACCTCGTCGTTTCGGGCAGCACACACGATGAGGGGATACGGCGTGGATATCGATGTTCTGGGTCCGTTGGGTGTGAGGGTGAATGGTGTGGGTGTGATGCCGTCGGCGCCGCCGGTTGGGTTGTTGGTTGAGGAGTTGTGGGGGGAGCGTCCGCCGCGGTCGGCGCGGACGACGTTGCAGACGTATGTGTTGCAGTTGCGTGAGTTGATTGGCGCGGCTCTGGAGTCGGGTGCCGGTCCGCAGGGCGTGGACGGTGTGGTGTCGGCGAAGGATGTGCTGGTGACCGCGCCGGGCGGGTACGTGCTGCGCGGCGGTGGCGGTTCCAGCGATGTGCGCGAGTTCGACCGGCTTGCGGGCATGGGCTACCGGGCCATGGACGCCGATGACTTCGCCGGAGCCTCCCGCTGGCTGCGCGAGGCGTTGGCGCTGTGGAGCGGGTCGGCGCTGGCAGACGTGCGTGCGGGTGCGCAGCTGGAGGTGGAGGTGTGCCGGCTGGAGGAGGCGCGGCTGTGCGCGCTGTATCAGCGGATCGAGGCCGACCTCCGTCTGGGCCGCCACCGTGAACTGCTGGGTGAGCTGACCGTGCTGGTCAGCCGATACCGCACACACGAAGCCCTGCACGGCCAGTTCATGCTGGCCCTGTACCGCTCAGGACGCCGCAGCGAGGCGCTCAACGTGTACCAGCGGCTGCGCCAAACCCTCGTCCGCGACCTGGGTCTTGAGCCCTCGGCAGGACTGCGCCGCCTCCAGCAGACCATGCTCCAGGCCTGTGAACCCACCCCGCTCATCGCCGGCGCCCAGGACCGGCGCCTGGCCCGGGTCGCCTGACCGGCATGCCCGGGCGACCGGAACCGTGACGATGGCGAGCACCACACCCACCCCCCCCAACAGGGCCGACCACACGGACAGTTCACACAGTTCACACGGACCGGCGTGGCCGGGCGGACACCCGCGAGGCGGGACGTACCGCTGCTTCCTCACCATCGGCCTGCGGAACGGAACCCTTGGAGTCAACTCATGCACGAAGAAACCCTGTTCGCACGCACGGCCACCATCGACGCCACGCACGACCGGCTCCTGACCGGACTCGTCGTGGTGCTCGCCGACGTACTGCGGACCACCCCGGACCGCATCGACCCGGCGGAGACCTTCCGGCTGCTCGGCCTCGACTCGATGCTGTCCGTCCAGTTCGTCGCGGCGCTCAACAGCCACTACGGCACCGACGTCCGGGCTGATGTCCTGCTCGACCACCCCACGCCGACCGCCCTCGCCCGTCACCTGGCGCGCGCGGTGATCCCGCACGGCGCGCCCGCGTCCGTGCGCCCCGCTCCCGTCCGGTCCCTGCCGCAGAGCCCGGTGCCGGCCCAGCCGAACAGCGCCGACATCGCGCCGGTGGCGGAGCTGCTGCGCGAGGAACTCGCCCGCATCCTGGGCTGCGACCCGTGGGAGATCCGCACCGACACCCCCTTCAGCCTGCTCGGCGTCGACTCCGTCATCGCCTCGGAGTTCGTGGCCGCCGTCAACCGGATCTACGGGCTGCGGGAGCCGGCCGGGACGCTGTACGACCACCCCGACCTCAGCGCGCTCGCGACGCACATCGCGGCGGCCGAACCGCCGCACCACGTCCCCGAGATCATGCCGGCCGCCATGGGCGTGCGCGTGCCGGGGGCCGCCCCGCTCGGTATCGGCGCCCTCCTCGACGCGGTCCGCGCCGGATGGCTGTCCATCGATGACGCCCTCGCCCTGCTGTCGCGCAAGGACTGAGCGGCGACCCCATGGACATGCGACCGGATCTCATGGACGAACGAGAAGTGCTCACCCGGTTCAAGGCGGGAAGCCTCGAACGGGGACAGGCGGTTCGGATCCTCACGACCCTGATGTCCGTCGGTGTCGCCGAGTCCGTACCGACCGGCCCCGCACGGACCGCGCCGCCGACGGTCGTCGCGACGGCCGAGCCGGAACGGACCGCGGCGCCCCGCCTGGTGGCGCGGTCGGCTCCCGAGCCGGCGGCGCACACGGTGCTGGACGCTGAAGAAGCGGGCGGCGCCGACGCCGAGACCGCCACGGACGGGTACGCCGTCGTCGGGATCGCCGGGCGATACCCCCTGGCGGCCGATCTCCTCGCCCACTGGCAGAACCTGCGGGACGGCCGGGACACCTCGTCGGCCGGGCCCGTCGACCGGCCCGGTGGAACGCCGCTGGCGACCGGCCAGCGCGGCCATTTCCTCAGTGAAGTGGCCGAGTTCGACGCGGAGTTCTTCGGACTGACCCCCGCCGAAGCGGCCCTGATGGACCCCCAGGCACGGCTGTTCCAGGAGACCGTCTGGGAGGCCCTGGAGGACGCGGGCTGCACCGGCTCCCGCCTCGACTCCCTCACCGGGCCGGACGGCAGGCCGCGTGCGGTCGGCCTGTTCGCCGGGGTCGGCGCCGCCGACTACGCGCTGCTCGCCGCCGAGGGCTGGGCCCGAGGCCGCCGGGAAATGCCGAGCAGCGGCCACCGCGACCTGGCCGTCGGCCTCGCCGCGCGGCTCCGCCTCAGCGGTCCCGCCCAGGCCGTCGACAGCGCCGGCACCTCCGCCCTCGATGCCGTACACCTCGCCGTCGGCGCCCTGCGGCGCGGGGAGTGCGCGGCCGCCGTGGCCGGAGGTGTCGAACTGCTGCTGCACGCCTCGCGGGGCCGGGACGCGGCCGGGGAAGGGGTCGGGGCCATCGTGCTCAAGCCGCTCGCCCGGGCCCTCGCCGACGGCGACCAGGTGCACGCCGTGCTGCGGGAGACCGCGGTCGGCGGCCCCACCCGGCCCGTGCCCGCCGACGCGGCGGGCCGTGCCACGGTCGTACGCGAGACCCACGAGACGACCTCGCGGCGCATCGGCGACGCCGGTGCCGCCACCGGGATCGCGGCACTGACCTCCGCGGTGCTCCAACTGCGCGCAGGCGTCCTCGCGCCCACCGGACAGCGGACCGCCCCCGTGGCCTGGCCGCGACCGCGGGACGAGCGGGGGCGGGAACTGCCCCGTACCGCCGTGGTGGAGCTGGCCGCGGCCCAAGGGCCCGGCATCGTCGGCGTACTGGAGGAGTTCCTGCCTCCCGCCGACAGCGCCGCACGCCCGGAGCCGGCCAGGACCGCCGCCGCGCGCGACGAGCTGGTCCTGCTCTCCGCACCCACCCCGGCCCACCTCACCGCCCTTGCCGCGCGGCTCGCCGACTGGCTGGCACCCGCCGCGCCCGGCGGCCGGGCCGAGGCTCCCACCGCGCCGCCCGCGCTCGGCGAGCTTGCCCGGACGCTGCGCGCGGGGCGCGCCGCGCTGCCCTGCAGACTGGCGCTGACCGTCAAGGACCTGCCCCAACTCATCGCGTTTCTGGGCGAGTTCGTGGCGGACCCCGAGGCGGCGCGGGACGGCCGCATCCGCAGCGCCGACCTGCGTGCCGGTGCGGCCGACCCCTACGCCCTGGCCGGGGCGCCCGAGACCCGGGACTACCTGGCCGCGCTGTGGCGGGGGAACCGACTTGAGCAGCTGACCCGGCTGTGGCTGTCCGGGCTGCCCATCGACTGGGCGGCCCTCGAACAGCGCACCGGGGCCGGCGCCATGGTGGTTCCGCTGCCCTCGTCGGTGTTCCTGCGCCGCCCGATGTGGCTGGGCGACGCGCGCGTCACCGGTGCCCCGAAGGGGAGCACCGAGGAGGTCGGTGCGGCGATGGAGCCCACCGGATGAGCGGATGAGCGCGAACGTACTCCTCGGTGGGTCCGCCGGATCCGGTGAGCTGGGCCGCCCCGCGCCGGTCAAGCTGTGGTTCTGCACCAACGAGGAACTCGCCGCCGAGTTCGCCAAGGTCCTGGCCGGCGCCTGGCTGGACGAGCCCGAGCGCGAGCTCGCCGAACGGTTCCTGTTCGAGCAGGACCGCCACCAGTACGTCATCGCGCACGTCCTGGTGCGGCGCGTGCTGGCGCTGGAGACGGGCGTGCCCGAGTCGGAGGCCGTGATCTGGCGCTCGACCCGCGGCCGGCCGTTCTTCCGCAGGCCCCCCGAAGGAATGCTGCGCGGCGGCAGCAAACTGGACTTCAACCTCTCCCACACCCACGGGCACAACCTGCTCGGCATGGTGCGCGACCACCGGATCGGCGTGGACGTGGAACGCCTGGACCGCGGCTCCCGGGGGCTGAACACCATCGTCGACACCTTCGCACCGCAGGAGCAGCACTGGGTGGCACAGGCCCCGGCCGGCCGCCCGCGCGACCGGCGGGTGCTGCGGCTGTGGACACTCAAGGAGGCGTACTCCAAGGCACGCGGGCTCGGACTCGGCCTGCCCTTCGACTCGTTCGCCTTCGAGCTGGCCGAGGACAACGGCGTGCTCGGCTTCCAGCCCCCCGACAACGACACCGAGGGCGACCGGCGGTGGCGGTTCCTGGAACTGGAACCGGCCCCCGACGTCCTGGCCGCCGTCGCGGTGATCGTCGACCCGGGGGCCCCCGCGGTGCTCCAACTGCACCACGGCTTCCCCTGGAGCAGGAGCGTGCCGCAGCTCATCGCCCTGCCCCAGCCCGCACGGATCCTCGTGTGAGGGACCGCCCGTGCCGCGCGGCCGCCGCCACACCCCGCGGCGCCGCGCACGCATCCCTTTCCCCCGAAGACCCCAAGGAGGAACCCGCCATGCCGAACGGAACCGCAGTCGATGCGCGCACCCCCCGGGCGGAGCGCGAGGCGGTCGCGCACCGCCTGCTCATGTGCCGCCCGCGGTACTTCGACGTGACGTACCGCATCAACCCGTGGATGAACCCGGAGAAGCCGACGGACGCCGAGGCGGCCCTGCTCCAGTGGGAGCAGCTGCGGGAGCTGTACCTCTCGCTCGGGCACACCGTCGAAGTGGTCGAGCCGATCGAGGGCCTGCCGGACATGGTGTTCGCCGCCAACGGCGCCACCGTGGTGGACGGCAAGGTCCTCGGCGCCCGGTTCCGGCACCGGGAGCGGACCGCGGAAGGGCCCGCCTACCTCGACTGGTTCGCGCGCAACGGCTTCCACGACCTGCTGTGGCCGGAGCACATCAACGAGGGCGAGGGCGACTACCTGCGGGTGGGCCGCCGGCTGCTGGCGGGCACCGGCTTTCGGACCGACCCCCGCTCGCACGCGGAGGCCCAGGAGTTCTTCGGCCTGCCCGTCACCGGCCTGACCCTGGTCGACCCGAACTTCTACCACCTGGACACCGCGCTCTCGGTGCTCTCGCCCGACGAGGTCATGTACTACCCGGCGGCCTTCAGCCCCGGCAGCCGGGCGGTGCTGCGGGAGATGTTCCCGGACGCGGTCATCGCCTCGGAGCAGGACGCCGCGGTGTTCGGCCTCAACGCCTTCTCCGACGGGCTCAACGTGCTGCTGCCCCAGGCGGCCACCGGACTCGCCGAGCAGCTCAGGGAGCGGGGCTTCAACCCGATCGGGGTGAGCCTGGGCGAGCTGCTCAAGGCCGGAGGCAGCGTCAAGTGCTGCACGCTCGCGCTGTCGTGACACGGGGCCCGGACCCGGGCCGCTCCTGAGCGAGGGCACCCCGCGACCGGCATGCGGAGGGCCCCGGTGCTGTCGCCACAGCATCGGGGCCCACCCCACGGGTGCCGCCGTCTCAGGCGGCCGCGGCCGCTTCCTCCACGGGGCGTCCCAGCTCCCGCTCGGTGCGCCCCAGCACGATCGAGTCGGCGATCTCACCGCTGCGTACCGCGATGTTCGACAGCAGGGCCGACGACAGGCCGTGGCTGTGCTCGGTGCCGCCCTGGAGATAGACCCCGCAGGTCAGTCCCGCCGCGGGGACGAGACGGTAGTCGCGCTCCACCCGGTGCCTGCCCGCCGCGTCGCGCTGGAAGTACTGGTCGAAGTCGCCCAGCAGCCGGGCCGGGTCCACGCCGTCGTAGCCGGTGGCGAAGACCAGCGCGTCGACGGCCAGTTCCTCCGTCCGGTCGTCGAGCAGCGAGCGCAGGACCACCCGCTTCCCGCTCCCGGCGGGCTTGACCTCGGTGACCCGGGTCAGGTTGCGGAAGTGCAGCCGCTTGCTGTCGCGTACCTGCTCGTCGTACGAGCGCTGGTACAGGGACCGGATGACGTCGGCGTCGACCACCGAGTAGTTGGTGTTGCGGTGATAGCGCCAGAACGCGTCCTGGGCCCGCTCGGTGCCGAAGAAGTACTCGTCGACCGCGCCGGGATCGAAGACCTGGTTGGCGAAGGGGGTGTCGTCGGCGACGGAGTAGCCGTACGACGGGATGACCGCGGAAACCTCGGCGTGCGGCAGCGAGTCGTAGAGGAACCGGGTGATCTCGGCCGCGCTCTGGCCGGCGCCGACCACCGCCACGCTCTTGAGGTCCTCCGGGGCCTGTGCGTTGAACCTGCCCAGGAACTCCGAGCTGTGCCACACCCGTTCGTCGGCGGGCATGCCCTCCGGCAGCCGCGGTACCAGACCCGTCGAGATGGCCACGTTGCGTGCGGTGACCACCTGGGTCGTGCCGTCGCTTTCGCGCACCTCGATCTCAAGAAGGTCGAGCGGCCCGTTCTCGTTCTCGGCGACGGGCCGGATCGAGGTGACCTCGGCGCCGTAGGTGACCTGGTCGTCGAGGCCGGCGGCCGCCCACTCAAGGTACTGGTGGAATTCGTGCCGGGTCGGGAAGAAGTCCTGGTTGTTCACGAACTGCACCAGCCGGTTCGCGGCGTGCAGATACGAGATGAAGCTGAACCGGGACAGCGGATTCCTGAAGGTCACCAGGTCCTTGAGGAAGGAAATCTGCATGGTCGTCGACGGCAGCAGCATGTTCCGGTGCCAGCCGAATGTCGGCTGCCGCTCGAAGAAATGAGACTTGACTGGATGCTGCGGAGCGCTCGCCCCATGCTCGTCCAAGGCGATCGCGAGCGACAGGTTGGACGGGCCGAACCCGATGCCGACCACGTCGTAGATCTCTTGATGGCGCCTGCCCGTTATGCCCATAAAAAACTCTCCCGCTTGCGTCTGGAAAACTCGGCCGATGGCCCGAGAGACCGTTCTGCAGTGTTGTTCTCCTGAGAGTGTCTCAAATGCACCTTGAAGACAGCATGAAGATCTTTCAAGGGATTCTCTAGGTGCCCGATAACCGAAAGTGTTGTCCCGCCGGCGGGACAACGGTAGGGTCGGCGGGGATTTTTGAAAGTCCTTACTTGCGCCGTGACCATGTCCTGGGCCAATTGCTGAAAAGGTGAATCCGGATGTTCGTTCCCAGCTTTTACCGCGAACCAGAGAATTCGTGGATGGTGGACCTGATCCGTGGTAATCCATTGGCGCTCGCGGTGGCCAATGGCAGCGCCGAGGACGGCCCGTTCGCCACTCATCTGCCGGTCATCTTCGACCCCGGGACGCCCGACGACTTCTCCGGCGAGCTGCCCGGGATCACGCTGCTCGGGCACATGAACCGGGCGAATCCGCACTGGGCCGCGCTGGAGACCGGCAGCGTCCTGCTGCTGACGTTCACCGGTCCGCATTCCTACGTGTCGCCCACCGTGTACGAGGTGACCCCGGCCGCCCCGACGTGGAACTTCACCTCGGTGCACGTCCGGGGCGTGGTGGAGAAGATCGACTCGATCGAGGAGACGCTGGGCGTGGTGCAGTCCACGGTGCGCGCCTTCGAGGGTGCGTTCGGCAACGGCTGGGACATGACCGGCTCGCTCGACTACTTCCGCAAGATCGTGCCCGCCGTGGGGGCCTTCCGCTTCAAGGTGACCGGGGCCGAGGGCATGTTCAAACTCAGCCAGGAGCAGCCGGGCGAGGTGCGCGACCGCGTGCGGCAGTCGTTCGGGCAGAGCGCGTGCACGTACAAGCGCGAGACCGCGGGGCTGATGAACCGGCTGCCGTGATGTGTCGGCCCGCCGTCAGGTGGCGCGGACGTCCTTCGGGCGGTCGCGTACTCCAGTGACCCGTGCGTGGGACGACGGACTCCCGCAGCCGCACCCTCGACCCCCCGGGTGCGGCTGCGGGCTTTTCCGGTCCTGTCGGCGCGCGCGAACCGGCCGCCCCGGCGTCGAAAAAGAACCAGCAGGCAGGTATGTTTTATGGCGTGGGTTGATACGGCCGTAGAGGGGAGCCGTGTACATGCACGTCACGATCATCACTGCCGGCCCGCGCGATCGCGGACCGGCGGCCGGCCCGGCCGGTGCGACAGCGCTCAGGAGGGTCCTTTGATGGGTCTTCAACTGGTCACGGCTGACGGCACCCCGGCCCCGGTCGACGTGGTCGCCGCCTTCGTCGCGGGGGAGCCGGCCGGAAGGCGGCGGGCCACGGTGCCCGTGGACTCGCTGCTGGACGCCGACTCCCCGAGGATCGACGGCGAGAACGGCGCACGCGTCCAGATGCTCGCCGAGCTCGACTCGCCGCTGCCGCCGATCCTGGTGCACCGCGAGACCATGCGGGTCATCGACGGGATGCACCGGCTCAAGGCCGCGCGGCTGCGCGGCGACACCACCATCGACGTGGAGTTCTTCGAGGGCGAGGACGTGGAGGCGTTCGCCCTGGCGGTGCGGCTCAACATCGTCCACGGGCTGCCGCTGTCGCAGGCCGACCGGACGGCCGCGGCGAAGCGCATCCTGCGGGCCCGCCCGTACTGGTCGGACCGCCGCATCGCCACCAACGCCGGGCTCGCGGCCACCACCGTCGCCTCCATCCGGCGCCGTTCGACCGGCCAGAGTGAACAGTTGAACGCGCGCGTGGGCCGCGACGGCCGGGTCCGGCCGCTGCAGGCGACCGAGGGGCGGCTGCGCGCCAGCCAGGTGATCGCCGCCAACCCCGGGGCGTCGCTGCGGGCGATCGCCGAGCAGGCGGGCATCGCCACGGCCACCGCCAAGGACGTACGCGACCGCATGCGTCAGGGACAGGACCCCCTCCCCTCCAAGGGGCAGTCGGCGAAGGCGGGTTCGGCCGCGCTCGAAGCCCTCCCGCAGCAGGCCGGCGGCCGGACGGCGACGCGCACCCCCGCGGCCGCCATCCGGCTGCTCCTGCCGAACATGGGCAAGGACCCGTCCCTGCGCACGGAGGCCGGCCGGATGCTGCTGCAGATGCTCAGCGTTCACTCGATCGGCGACGAGGCGAAGTGGCTCCGGCTCGCCCGGAGCGTTCCCGGACACCGCGCGGACGTCCTCGCGCAGGCCGCCCGCCGCTGCGCCGACCACTGGCTGCGCCTCGCCAACGAACTGGAGACCCGGCGGACGTGACCTGAGTCCCCGCGCCGGACCGGCCGCCGAGCACCGGCCGGGGCGCGAAGACCGGCCCGGTCCTCGGCACCGCCGCCGGGACCGGGCAACCGGGTCAGACCGCCGTCAGCGCCTCATCGAGGACCTCGGACAGGGCGGCCGGGAAGCGGTCGAGGAAGGCGTCCACCTCACGGTCCGACACGATCAGCGGCGGGGCGAGCCGGATGACGTCGGGCGCCACCGCGTTCACCAGGAGCCCCCGGTCCTGCGCCGCCTGCTGCACGCGCGCCGCGAAGCTCCGGTCGAGCACGACGCCCAACAGCAGCCCGGCGCCCCGCACTTCGCGCACCAGCGGGTGGCCGAGGTCCGCCAGGCCGCGCCGCAGCCGGTCGCCCACCCGCCTCACGTGGGCGAGGAGGCCCGCCCCCTCGAT
Source organism: Streptomyces sp. WM6378 (assembly GCF_001279695.1). Classification (GTDB taxonomy): domain Bacteria; phylum Actinomycetota; class Actinomycetes; order Streptomycetales; family Streptomycetaceae; genus Streptomyces. The sequence goes on along the minus strand of NZ_LGDD01000290.1, from coordinate 66,822 downwards.
GGTGTCCAGGACCGCGAGGGCGCCCGCGCACACCACGGGGTTCCCGCTGAAGGTGGAGCCGTGCGTGCCGGGCGTGAGCAGCTCGGCGGCCGCGCCGAAGGCGAGCGTCGCGCCGATGGGAAGCCCGCCGCCCAGGCCCTTGGCGAGGGTGACGACGTCCGCCTCGACTCCTTCGGCCTGGGCCGCGAACCAGTGGCCCGTGCGCCCGATGCCGGTCTGGATCTCGTCCAGGACCAGCAGGGTGCCGGTCGCGGCGGTGATCTCGCGGGCGGCCCGCAGATAGCCGGGCGGCGGCACGACCACGCCGCTCTCCCCCTGCAACGGCTCCAGCATCACCAGCGCGGTGTCCGGCGTGACGGCGGCGCGCAGAGCCTCGACGTCCCCGTACGGCACGTGGCTGACGTCGCCCGGCAGCGGCCGGAAGGGGCGCTGTTTGGCGGGCTGGCCGGTCAGCGCCAGGGCTCCCATGGTGCGGCCGTGGAAGCCGCCGGTGGCCGCCACCATGTGCGGGCGGCCGGTGAGTCGGCCGATCTTGAAGGCCGCCTCGTTGGCCTCGGCGCCGGAGTTGGAGAAGTAGATGCGGCCCGCGCGCCCGGCGAGCCGCAGCAGGCGCTCGGCGAGGCGGACCGTCGGCTCCGCGATGAACAGGTTGGAGACGTGGCCGAGCGAGGCGACCTGCTCGGAGACGGCTCGTACGACCGCGGGGTGCGCGTGGCCCAGCGCGTTGACCGCGATGCCGCCGACGAAGTCGAGGTACTCGGTGCCCTCCGCGTCCCAGACCCGGGTGCCCCGGCCCCGGACCAGCGGCAGCCCGGGGGTGCCGAAGTTGTCCATCATGACGCCCTGCCAGCGGCGGGTCAGCGCCGCGTTGCCCGCCCCGGTGAGCTCCGCGCCCTCGCTCATGCCGTCGCTCCCTCGAAGCTGACGTCGTCGTCCGGCACGACCACCGTGCCGCCCTCATCGGTGAAGATCTGCAGCAGGACGGAGTGCTTGAGCCGACCGTCGATGACGCGGGCGGTGCGCACCCCGTTGTTCACCGCGTGCAGGCAACCCTCCATCTTGGGGATCATCCCGGAGGCGAGCCCGGGCAGCATCCCGGCCAGTTCGCCGGCGGTGAGACGGGAGATCACCTCGTCGCTGTGCGGCCAGTTCGCGTACAGGCCCTCGACGTCGGTGAGGATCAGCAGGGCCTCGGCGCCGAGCGCGGCGGCCAGCGCCGCGGCCGCGGTGTCGGCGTTGACGTTGAACACCCCGCCCCCGGCGGCGTCCTTGGCGTCCTCGGGCCGGGCGATGGAGGAGATGACGGGGATGCGCCCGTTGTCGATGAGGTCCTGCACGACCCCGGCGTCGACCTGGGTGACCTCGCCGACCCGGCCGATGTCCACGGCCCTGCCGTCGCTCTCGGCGTAGCGCTTGGTGGCGGTCATCAGCCGGGCGTCCTCGCCCGTCATGCCCACCGCGTGCGGGCCGTGCTCGTTGAGCAGCCCGACGAGCTCGCGCTGCACCTGCCCGGCGAGCACCATGCGGACGACGTCCATGGTCTCGTCGGTGGTGACCCGCAGGCCGCCCTCGAACTGGGAGGTCAGGCCGAGGCGTTGGAGCTGCGCGCTGATCTGCGGGCCGCCGCCGTGCACCACGACCGGGTTCAGGCCGGCGTGCCGCAGAAAGAGGATGTCCTTGGCGAAGGCCGCCTTCAGCTCGTCGTCGACCATGGCGTTGCCGCCGAACTTGATGACGACGGTCTTGCCGCGGTGGCGCGCCATCCAGGGCAGCGCCTCGACGAGGGCATGGGCCTTGGGCAACGCCGCGCGCTCTCCGGAGCGGTCGCGGCGGGATCGTAGATGGGCCGGTTGAGGAGAGGGAGAAGCACTCATGAGGCGTACTCGCTGTTCTCGTGGACGTAGTCGGCGGTGAGGTCGTTGGACCAGATCACGGCGGAGTCCGGGCCCGCGCCGAGATCCACCGTGATCTGCACGGCGCGCCCGGTCATGTCCACCAGCGCGCGGTCCTCGCCCACCGACCCGTTCTTGCAGACCCACACGTCGTTGATGGCGACGTTGAGCCGGTCGGGTTCGAAGGCGGCGGAGGTGGTGCCGATGGCGGACAGGACGCGGCCCCAGTTGGGGTCCTCGCCGTGGATGGCGCACTTGAGGAGGTTGTTGCGGGCGACGGAGCGGCCCACCTCGACGGCGTCGTCCTCGCTCGCGGCGCCCACGACCTCGATGCGGATCTCCTTGGAGGCACCCTCGGCGTCCCCGATGAGCTGCTGGGCGAGATCCGCGCACACCGTGCGGACGGCCTCCGCGAACTCGCCGTATTCCGGGGCCAGTTGAGAAGCTCCGGAGGCGAGCAGGAGCACGGTGTCGTTGGTGGACATGCAGCCGTCCGAGTCGACCCGGTCGAAGGTGAGGCGGGTGGCGTCCCGCAGTGCCCGGTCCAGGTCCGCGCTGTCCACGGCGGCGTCCGTGGTGAGCACGACGAGCATGGTGGCGAGCCCGGGGGCGAGCATCCCGGCGCCCTTGGCCATGCCGCCGACCGTCCACCCGTCCCGGGTGACGGCGGCCGTCTTGTGCACCGAGTCGGTGGTCATGACGGCGATCGCCGCGTCCTCGCCGCCGGTCTCGGACAGCTGGGTGACGGCGCTCTCGACGCCGGCCAGGACCCGGTCCATGGGCAGCGGCACGCCGATGAGCCCGGTGGAACACACCGCCACGTCCGCCGCGGCCAGGCCGAGCCGCTCGGCGGCCCGCTCGGCGGTGGCGTACGTGTCCTGCACGCCCTGCGGCCCCGTACAGGCGTTGGCGCCGCCGGAGTTGAGCACCACCGCGCGGACCTCGCCGTGCGCGAGCACCTGGCGGGACCACTGGACGGGGGCGGCCTGCACGCGGTTGGAGGTGAACACGCCGGCCGCCGCGCAGTGCGGTCCGACGTTGACGACGAGGGCCAGGTCCCGGTTGCCGTTCTGCTTGATTCCCGCGGCGATGCCCGCCGCCTTGAAGCCTCGTGCTGAGGTGACGCTCACGGTGCGACTCCGATCGTGGAAAGCCCCAGTCCTTCGGGGAGACCGAGGGCGGCGTTCATGCTCTGGACGGCCCCGCCCGCGGTGCCCTTGGTGAGGTTGTCGATGGCGCTGATCGCGATGATCCGGCCGACCTCCGGGTCGAGGGCCACCTGGACCTGCGCGGCGTTCGAGCCGTACACGGCCGCGGTGCTGGGCCACTGCCCCTCGGGCAGCAGCCGTACGAACGGCTCGTCGCCCAGCGCCTTCTCGTACGCGGCCCGTACGTCGTCCGCGCCGATGCCGGGCCGGACCGCGGCGGAGCAGGTGGCCAGGATGCCGCGGGGCATGGGGGCCAGGGTCGGGGTGAAGGAGACGGTGACGCGGCGGCCCGCCACGGCGCTGAGGTGCTGCGCCATCTCGGGAGTGTGCCGGTGGCCGCCACCCACCCCGTAGGGCCGCATGGAACCCATGACCTCTGCTCCGAGCAGGTCCGCCCTGGGCGCCTTGCCCGCGCCGGACGTGCCGGACGCCGCGACGACCACCGCCTCGGGTTCGGCAAGGCCCGCCGCGTACGCGGGAAAGAGGGCCAGCAGCACCGCGGTCGGGTAGCAGCCCGGCACCGCGATGCGCCGGGTTCCCGCCAACTCGCCGCGTGCGCGCGGGAGTTCGGGCAGACCGTAGGGCCAGGTGCCCGCGTGCGGCGAGCCGTAGAACCGCTCCCAGTCGCCCGCGTCGCGGAGGCGGAAGTCCGCGCCGCAGTCGATGACGAGGGTCCCCTCGCCCAGCTGCTCGGCGACGGCGGCCGACTGGCCGTGCGGCAGGGCGAGGAACACGACGTCGTGCCCCTTGAGGACTTCGGCGGTGGTGGGTCGTATCTCGCGCTCGGCCAGCGGAGTCAGGTGGGGTTGCAGCACGCCGAGCCGCTGTCCCGCGCTGGACTGCCCGGTCAGCGCGCCGATCTCTACTTCGGGGTGGGTCAGAAGCAGGCGGAGGAGCTCGCCCCCCGCGTACCCACTCGCTCCCGCCACGGCGGCTCGCACGGTCATGAACCCTCCCAGTCGACAGACATGTCGTTCTAACGCGATCCGGACCCGGCCATCAATCGCATGTGTTCGGTACATGACAAACTCAAAAGCGGTCGTGCACCCTTCGAGTCACCTCTTCGGGGGCCGGGCCCGCACCACGCCCACGGCTCGCCACCACCCGGATTCGGGCAGCCCGCATCAGAGGGCTCGGCAGGTCCAGCAGGGGGGGGGTGCGGGCCGACGTCCTGGTGTCACCGGATGTCGCGCCGCGACGGAGTGTGTGCGGTGGTCCGCGTCAGTGCGCGGCGGCGGCAGGTGTGCCGCAGAACTCGGCGTTCAGGATGGGGAGCATGGAGTCCGCTCCCCAGCTGGCGTTGAAGTTGAAGACGAGCTGGTGGCCGGCGTCCTCGGTGAAGGCGGCCAGGGAGATCCACCCGGCCGTGCCTCCGTCGCGGTACCAGATGGTGGTGCCACAACCCAGCGTGAGCCGACCGATGTTGAGCCCGTAGGTCGCGCCCGGGAAGGCCGGGTCGTCGACGGTGGTCTTCATCTCCTTCAGCTGCTGCGGAGGCAGCAGCTTCCCGCGCATCAGGGCCGCGTAGAACCGGTTCAGATCGTCCGCGCTGGAGACGATGTCGCCGTTGCCCCAGCTCTGCGACCCGTTCACCTCGGTCACGTCGTCGATCCGGTCCGGCTGCGCGGTGAAGAGCTTGGCGTACCCCCGGCCGCTCGGCTGCGGCAGACGGCTGGAGTTGCCCGGGTTGGACGTCGCCCTGAGCCCCAGGGGTTCGATGATGCGCCGACGCACCTCGTCCCCGTACGGCCGGCCGGCGACCTTCTCCAGGACCATCGCGGCCAGGACGTCGTTGGTGTTGGAGAACCAGTGCTCGGCCCCGGGCTTGAACATCGGCGCGTGAGCCAGGGCCACCTTCACCCGCTGCTCGGGCGTCACGGTGTCGTAGCGGTGCTGGAGGAAGCCGTCGCCGTCCGAGTACGTCGCGGCGTACTCCTTGTCCGCGAGGTAGTCGAACAGGCCGCTGGTGTGGTTGAGGAGCTGGCGCACGGTGATCTGGGCGCCGTCGTTGCCGTTGCCCGTCACCAGGCCGGGCAGCAGGTGCTCGACGGTGTCGTCGAGGCTGAGCTTCTTCTCCGCCTCCAACTGGAGGAGGACCGTCGCCACGAAGGTGTCGGTGATGTTGGTGGTGCGGAACCGGTCGTCCTTGCCGCGCGGCGCGCCCGTCTTCAGATTGCCCACGCCCGACGCCGACTTCCAGACTCCGCCGGCGTCCCGCGCCTCGGCGACGATGCCGGGGACACCTGCTGTGACCGCCGCGTCCATGGCCTGCTGGGTCCCCTGGTGGCCGGCCGCCGCGGGAGCCGTGCCCTGCGACGCCTGGGCCGGTTCCGTGAAGGCGGTGGCCGTCATCGCGACCGCCGCCAGAGCGACCACGCAGGCTCTCGGTCTCTTCCGTCTCATCATGTCCCCGCTCCTGATGTCCGTCGGTACTTGGCCGATTTCGTACTCGTGCCGTCCGTCCGCGGAACAGTAGGTCACCGGTGTTGTGCGCGGGTAGCTTGTGCGAACAACACCGTGCCGTCACCTCTGGGCGGTGCCTGCCGTCAACTCGCGGAAACGGAGCAGCAGTTGGTCCTGCTCGTGCTGCAAACGCTCGATGCGGCGGTGCAGGCGGGCCATCTCCTCGCCGAGCGGGCGCGCCGCGCCGTCGGCCGTCGCGGGCGCCTTGCGGGGCCGCGGCGGGTCGGCCGGGCGGGGGCCCGCCGCCGTGGTCAGGGCCGGGTCGTGGTGGAGTATCCGCGCCATCAGGCGGCGCAGGGCGGGGCCCGGCTCGACGCCGAGCTCGTGCAGCAGACGGTTGCGGGCCCGTTCGTACACGGCGAGCGCCTCCGCCTGCCGGCCGCAGCGGTAGAAGGCGACCATCAGCAGGTCGTAGAACCTCTCCCGGGTGGGGTGCTCGGTGGTGAGCTCCACCAGCTCGCCGATGAGCTCGCCGTGCCGTCCGGTGCGCAGATGCGCCTCGCACCTCAACTCCAGTGCGGTCAGGCGGAGTTCGTCGAGCCGGGCCGCCTCGGCGGCGCAGATGTGGCCGAGCACGCTGCCCTGGAGAGCCGGGCCGCGCCACAACGACAGGGCTCGGCCCAGCAGTTCACCGGCCAGATCCGGGTCATGGGGCAGGGCCCGGCGGCCCTGGTCGGTCAGGTCCTCGAAGCGCGCCGCGTCCGTTTCGACGGGGCCGGGCCGCAGCGTGTAGCCGCGCGGGGTGGTCACGATGCACGGGCGCTGTGCGGGCTGTCCGGCGTCCGGGCCCGCCGGGTCGGACAGCAGCCTTCGCAGCCGGGCCACATGCAGGTGCAGCGCGTTCGCCGCGTTGGCGGGCGGGTGTTCGCCCCACAGCTCGTCGACGAGCCGCCGCGCACAGACGTCGCGCCCGGCCTCCACCACCAGCGCCCCGAGCAGCGCACGCTGCTTGGCACCCATGGGAAGGATCCGCAGGCCGCTCTGCTCGTCCTGGACTTCCACGAGACCGAGAACGCAGAACCGCATCTCATCCCCTCACATGCCCGCAGGCCGGCCGGTCGCGGGCGACCGAGTGACGGTTCAGGAGGACCGCATCGCGCCCGCCGCGTCGAGCGCCGTGGTCGCGTCCCGTTCGATCTGCCGCAGCAGCGGACCGGGATCGCGCTGGAAGTAGAAGTGACCGCCGTCGAAGACCCGCAGGCCCAGGAAGTGCTCGCTGTGCTCCGCCCAGCCGGCCATCCGCCGCGGTGACGCCGAGTTGTCCTCCACGCCCGCGTAGGCGGACAGCGCCACGGGCAGCGGAGCGGAGTCGGGAGCGGGGCGCCAGGTGTCCACCAGGCGCATGTCGGCCCGGATCATCGGGTCGAACACGGCCCACAGGTCGGGGTCGTCGAAGACCTCGTCGGGCGTGCCCCCGAGCTGCTTCAGGCGGCTGCGCAGCTCGGCGTCGGGCAGCTCGTGGTACCCGTGCCCCTGCCCCACCAGCTGCGGCGCCGGCCGTGCGGAGACACCGACCCACACCGGCAGCGGCAGGCCCCTCTCGACGAGCCGCCGGGTGATCTCGTACGCGACCAGGGCGCCCATGCTGTGCCCGAAAAGGGCGTAGGGGCAGCCCGGTTCGGGCTCGATGCGGCGCAGCAGGAAGTCGGCGAGGCGGCCCGCGTCCGCGATCTGCGGCCGGTCGAGCAGGTGGCCGTGGCCCGGGGCGTCGAGCAGTCGCACGTCCCAGGTGTCCGGCAGCCCGGCCGGCCAGTGGCGGTACAGCACGTGGGAGCCCCCCGCGTGGTGCAGGACGAACAGGCGCAGGGCAGGTCGTGTGCTGTCCATCGCTCTTCCTCGGGTCGGTCCGGGCATGCTCGGACCATAGAACGGTGTACAGCCTCCCGGGCTCCGGCACCAGGCGGGCTCCACCACGGGTGTGGCCGTTCTTGAGCGATCCTCGGGCCGATCGGCGCGGACCGGGCGGGCCGACGTCGGCACGGCGCCGAACACCGGCGGTGCAGTGCCCCGTGCTGCACCGCCGAGGGGCTCCGCTTGCCCTCCGGCCGCCGCCACCTGCCCCTTCAGCGGCACTCGACCGGGCCTCGAACGGGCCGTGTATAGCGTGGAACGCGAGTCGGCCACCGGCAACCCGGGCGGCCCGAGCCCGTACGACGACCGCGACACCCGGCCCACAAGGCCGGGATCCCGCACCCCCGCTCGAACCGGAGCGGACAGCGGACGGGCCGATCGGCTGCCGTGCGTTCTCATCCGAGGAACGCCAGGCAGCCGATCTCGTTTGTGTACGTCCTTGTGTACGTCAAGGACCGGCCGCCCCGGCCCGAAGTCAGGTCGCTCTGGAACGAACCTCAAGCGCCTCGCGACGCCGTGGCCGACCGGCAGATCTGCGCCCAGGGCGCGAAGTCCGGCGAAGGGACGACCCGGTGAACGACCACTCGCACGAGCTCAACCAACTACTCGGCCATGCCGGTCGCACGGGTCTCACGGCGTGGGCCGACGCCCCGCCGCTGCGGCTGGCCGGGGCCGACGACGACGCGTCCGTCGCCGCCGAGCCGCACATCGTCCGAGGCATCGACTAGCGGCCGCAGGGGCCGGCGCGGGCCCTCTAGCCGCCCGATCCAGAACGGCTCGAACTCCGCACTACCGGCCTTGTTGGTCCGGCGGTCCCGTCCTTACGGTGACGTGGCAACGCCGGGGTCGCAACCGGCGCCGGGGTCCGCACGACGGGACACCCGGACGGTTCGTACAAGAGGACGACGTCGACGGGCGCATCCGCGTCCGGCGCCGTCCCCTCGTCCGGCCCCGACGATTTCCCATTCCCCAGTCACCCCATGACGGTTAAGGACGGTGCCAGTTGAGCACGAACCCCTTCGATGACGAGGACGGCCGCTTCTTCGTCGTGGTCAACGACGAGGAGCAGCACTCCCTGTGGCCGGCGTTCAGCGAGGTGCCCGCGGGCTGGCGGGTCGTCTTCGGCGAGGCCGCCAAGGCCGAGTGCCTGGAGTACGTCGAGCAGAACTGGACGGACCTGCGTCCCAAGACCCTGCGTGAGGCCATGGCGGCGGACTGAGCGTCCCCCGCACTCCCGCCGGTTCGACGCGGCGGAACCCGTTGGCGCTGCGGACCCGGCCGGGACGACCTGTTCGGTCGGGCACCTCAGTGAGCGGCGCCGCGGCCCGCGCCTTCGCGGCCCGCACACCCATGTCCCGCCGGCGCTCGCGGCGTAATCGAGCGGGCCGGCGCAAGCGCAACGACAGTGACCGCCGCCCGGACGCTCGGTCCAGTGATCGGTCTGCGCCCAGGAAAACACTCTGAGTGGGGAGATGAAGATGGTGAGCGGCGCTGTGAGGACCGCGAGCAGACACAAGGCCGGGCCGGCGGGCGGCAGCGGCGAGGCCGCGCAAGACGATGTGGTCCTGTCCTTCGTGGGGTCGCCCGCCAAGGTGCAGAAGTCCGGGATGCTCCTCCCGCAGAACCTGCCGGAGCGGTCCTGGGAGCAGATCGGCACCAACCTGCGCGAGCTCGTGAACTCCTCGGCGTGGTGGCTCGCCGACTGGCTCATCTACGGAGAGGCCACCTACGGGTGGCGGCGCTACAAGGAGGCCATCGAGCGCACCGGGCTCGACTACCAGACCCTGCGCAACTACGCCTGGGTGGCCCGGCGGTTCGAGCACCACCGCAGGCGGGACAACCTCAGCTTCGCCCACCATGCCGAGGTCACCCGCCTCTCGCCTCCGGAGCAGGACTACTGGCTGCGCAAGGCCGAACAGCAGAAGTGGTCGCGCAACGAACTGCGCAGGGCGGTCCGCGCCAGCCTGGCCGTGCAGAGCGACACCACCGAACTCACCCCGGGCAGCGACGCCGAGCAGCGGGGGGTGCCCCAGCTCGCCAAGTCGGCGGCCGCCGAGCGGCGCCAGCAGAAGGTCACCCGGCTCACCATCGAACTGTCCGCGGGCCAACTGGAGTACTACTCGAAAGCGGCCGCCGCACACGGTCTGCCCGTCGACAAATGGGTGGCCCAGATGCTCGAAGCCGCCGATCAGCGAACCCCCGATCAGCGGACCGCCTAGCGGCGCATCGCCCGTACGTGCCGGCCCACTCCCGTCTCCCGAGGTGCGCCGGCGGCCCGTATGACCGGACACCTCTCACATCGGAGTCAGTTGATGATCCTTCAGGGAAAGCGGGTCGACCTGCCCTCGGCGCCCGTCGTCCACCAGCAGGTCGAGGCGCACGCGCGGAACACCCCCGACGCCATCGCCGTCTTCTATGCCGGGGAGCGGGTGACGTACGCGGAACTGAACGCCAGGGCCAACCGGTTCGCGCACCACCTCATCTCGCGCGGGCACGGCCGGGGCGCGAAGGTCGGTGTCTGCCTCGACTACTCGGTCGACCTGCTCGTCGCCATCCTCGGCACGCTGAAGGCGGGCGCGGCTTACGTACCCTTCGACCCGGCCTACCCCTCGGCGCGGCTCCAGCTGCTCCTCGGCCAGGTGCCCGACCTCGCCCTCATCGTCGCCTCCCCGGCGACGGCCCCCCTGGTGGAGTCGGCGGCCGTCGACGTCATCGACCTCGCGCCGCTGGCCGATCACCTCGCGGGCCTCCCGGACACCGACCCCGGCGTCCCGGTCACCGGGGACGACGTGTGTTACGCGGTCTTCACGTCCGGCTCGACCGGCACGCCGAAGCTGACCGCGGTGCGGCACGAGGGCTGGTTCAACCTGATGAACTGGCTGAAGCTCGAATACGGCCTGCACAGCGGGTCCAACAACCTGGTCGTCAGCGCGTTCGGCTTCGACCTGTCCCAGCGCGCCCTGATGACACCGCTGTTCTGCGGCGCCACCCAGCACCTGATGGCGACCCGCAACTTCGACGCCATGATGGCCTACCGGATGCTGAACGAGCACGACATCCGCGTCGTGCACTGCGCCTCCAGCACGCTGTACCTGCTGGTGGACTGGGAGACCGCACGGGGTGGAGACGCGCTCACCCGGCTCGACTACGTGCTGTTCGGCGGGGAGGCCCTGAAGGCCGAGCGGCTCACCAACTGGGCGCGGCGCGAGGGCAACACGTGCACCCTCCTGCACCAGTACGGCGTCGCCGAGTGCACGGACGTCGCCACCTCCTACGACCTCGCCGACTACCGGCCGGGCGAGCACGACATCGCACCGGTGGGCAGGCCGGCCTACAACACCGACATCCACCTCCTCGACGAGGACCTCAACGAGGTCGGTCCGGGGGAGCAGGGCGAGATCTGCATCTCCGGTCTCAGCGTCGGCGCGGGCTACCTGGGCGGATCTGGCCCCGAGAACGCGAAGTTCACGACGCTCGTGGTCGACGGCGTGGAGCGCAGGGTCTACCGCACGGGCGACCGCGGCCAGGTGAACGAGGCCGGCGAACTCGTCGTCCTCGGCCGGATGGACGCGCAGGTGAAGGTGCGCGGCATGCGCATCGACCCCACCGACATCGAGCGCGCGCTCGGCCGGCTCGTCGGCGTCCGGGAGGCCGCCGTGGTGGTCACCCACAACGACGCCGGCGAGGCCGAACTGACCGCGTTCGTCGTCCCGACCGGCGGCGACCTCGCCGAGGACGACCTGCGCACCCGCCTCCTGTGGACGCTGCCGCGGAACATGGTTCCGGCCCGGTTCGTGAACATCCTGCGCATTCCGCTCAGCCCGCACGGAAAAGTCGACCGCAAGGCGCTTGCCGAGGTGTGCCGCAACCAGTTCGCCGGCGCCGCGGCATAGTCGCCGGACCTTGATGAGAACCGAGAGGACTGTGATGATCGCCGACAGTGTGCGGGCCATTTGGTGCCGGGAATTCAAGCGCGACGACATATCCGACGACGATGATTTCTTCGCCCTGGGCGGCCAGTCCCTGATCATGGTCAGGATTCAGGGCGCCTTCTTCGAGGAACTGGGCGTCGAGGTCCCGATGGACCAGATGTTCCTCAACCCGACGGTGGCCTCGATCTCCGCGTACATCGAGTCCCTGACCGCGGTGGCCCAGTAACGACGGGCGAGTTGGCGCCGTGGTGTGTCCCGCCGGCGAGACACACCACAGCCCCGGCGCCGACTCCGCGCGGTGCCGAACGTGTTTTTCCCGCCGGTTCGCGCGGCTAGCATCATATTCGTGCTCCGCAGCATTCATTTCTTTCGCTGCGTCGATAGCGCGCCCCATTGCAATGGAATTTACGGCTGCAGCCGCATTGGCTCAAAAACTACCTGGTAAGAGAGGCGCGCCATGTACGACGTGATTGTCATAGGTGCCCGTTGTGCGGGTTCGCCGACGGCCATGCTCTTCGCGCAGCAGGGATACCGCGTCCTGCTCCTGGAGAAAGCACGATTCCCGCAGGACACGCTGTCCTCGCACTACATCCACATGCAGGGCGTGGCACTGCTCAACCGGTGGGGGCTGCTCGACAAGATCCGCGACACGGGCTGCACGCCGATCACCCACGAGAGCTACGAGGGCCCCGGCGTCCGCATCGACGGCTTCTCCCTGCCGATGGACGGCCAGACGACCACGTACGCGCCCAGGCGCTACGTGCTCGACCCGATCCTCGCGGCCGGTGCCGCGGCGGCCGGCGTGGAGTTCCGTGAGGGCTGCGCGGTCAACGACCTGCTGTGGGAGGACGACCGGGTCGTCGGCGTGCGGTACACGACGCCCGGCGGCGCCGAGGCGACGGACCGGGCACGCCTGGTCGTCGGCGCGGACGGCATGCGCTCGCTGGTGGCCCGCAAGGCCGGTGCGCCCTACGTCATCGAGCACCCGCGGGCGACCTGCGTCTACTACAGCTACTGGTCCGGGGTGCCCTCCAGCTTCGAGCTGTACGAGCGGCCGGGGCGCTGGGTCGCCGCCGTCCCCACCAACGACGACCTCAAGCTGATCATGACGTACTTCCCGCAGGCCGACTACAACGAGGTCCGCAAGGCCGTGGAGCCCGCCTACCTCGAAGCCGTCCGCACCACGGCCCCCGACCTGTACGAGCGGATGTCCGAGGGCACCCGCGAGGAGCAGATGTACGGCACCGGGCACCAGGAGAACTTCTTCCGCAAGGCTTACGGGCCCGGCTGGGTCCTGGTCGGCGACGCGGTGAACCACAAGGACTCCATCACGGCCCGCGGCATCACCGAGGCCTTCGTGCAGGCCCAGTCCCTCACCGACCACATCGGGCAGCGCCTGCACGAGGACGCGCCGCTCAAGACCGCGCTCAGGCGCTACGAGAACGACCTCAACGGCGAAGCCCTCAGCCACTACCAGGGCGCGCTCAACGTGGCCGAACTCAAGCCCGAGGGCCGCACCGACATGCTGCGCAAGCTCGTCGGCCACCAGGAGCACATCGACCGGTACTTCTCGACGCTGTCGGGGGCGTGCTCCATCGACGACTTCTACAACGAAGACCTCTTGACCCTGCTCGACCAGAGCTGACTTACGACCTGCTCCCTGGTTTGCCGATTTGGAGACACAATGATCCCGTTGTCCTTCGCGCAGCGCCGGCTGTGGTTCGTGGACCGGTTCGAAGGCCCTTCGCCGACCTACAACGGCGCTTTCGCCCTGCGGCTGACCGGTGAGTTGAACGTCGGAGCCCTTGAGGCGGCGCTCCGCGATGTCATCGAGCGGCACGAGGTCCTGCGCACGGTGATCGTCGAGGACCACGACGGCGTCCCGCACCAGCAGGTGCTCGCGGCCGGGGAGAAGCCGTTCGACCTGCCGGTCGTCGACGTCACGCAGGAGGAGCGGGCGGCGGCGGTCGACGCGGTGGCCAAGCAGACCTTCGACCTGGCCGTCGACGTGCCGATCCGCGCCGGCCTGGTGCGGACCGGACCGCGCGAGCACACCTTCGTGCTGGTGGTCCACCACATCGCCCTGGACGGGGAGTCGCTCGGGCCGCTGCTGCGTGATCTCACCGTGGCGTACGCGGCCCGCAAGGAGGGCGGGGCCCCGGTGTGGGAGCCGCTCCCGGTGCAGTACGCGGACTACACGCTGTGGCAGCAGGACGTGCTCGGCGACGAGTCCGACCCGGAGAGCCTGGCCGCCCGGCAACTGGCGTACTGGCGCGAGGCGTTGGCCGACATGGCGCAGCCGCTGGCCCTGCCGACGGACCGTCAGCGACCGCGGGTGACGAGCACCCGCGGCGACCTCGTCCAGTTCCCCGTCGCCCCCGACCTGCTCAGGGCCGTGGAGAAGCTGGCCGCCGAGCAGGACATCACGGTGTCGATGGTCATGCACTCGGCGCTCGCGGTGCTCCTGCACCACCTCGGGTGCGGTGACGACATACCCATCGGCGCGCCGATCGCGGGCCGCACCGACGAGGAGCTGCGCGACCTCGTCGGGTTCTTCGTCAACACCTGGGTGCTGCGCGTCGACCTCTCCGGCAACCCGACCTTCCACCAGCTGCTCCAGCGCGTGCGCGACCGGGCGCTGGCCGCCTACGACAACCAGGACATGCCGTTCGAGCGCCTGGTGGAGCTGCTCAACCCGGACCGGTCCACCTCCTACCACCCGTTCTTCCAGGTCATGCTCGCCTGGCAGGAGCCGCTGGGCGCGCTGGACTTCGCCGGCCTCGAAGCCGAGTCCGAGACGCTTGAGACCAAGACGGCCAAGTTCGACCTCTTCTTCAACATGATCCCGGACGGTTCCGGCGGGGCCGGAGTGCGTCTGGAGTACTCCACCGACCTGTTCGACCGGCGCACCGTCGAGAGCCTCGCGCAGCGGTTCGTGCGCGTTCTGGGCGAGCTCGTGGCCGACTCGGCACGTGCCATCGGCGGCATCGACGTGCTCGACCCGGCCGAACGGCACCTCCTGCTCGACCGGTTCAACGACAACGCCACGGCGCCGTCCGAGCTGACCGTTCCGGACCTCTTCGAGGCCCAGGTGGCCAGGACCCCCGACGCGCCGGCGATCGAGTGCGACGGACGGACGCTGACCTACCGGGAACTCGACGACCGGTCCAACGCCGTCGCCTGGGAGCTGCTGAGGCGCGGCGCCCGGCCGGAGGACCTGGTGGTGCTCGCGCTTCCGCGCACCGAGGACCTCGTGGCCGGCCTGCTCGGCATCCTCAAGTCCGGTGCCGGATACGTGCCGATGGACCCGCAGTACCTCGCCGGACGCGCGCAGACCGTGCTGTCCGAAGCACGCCCGCGCTTCGTGGTCACCGACACCGCGACCGGTCAGGAGCTGCCGCCGCACGACCTGGCGAGCATCAACCTCGACCTCCGCGCCGAATGGGACACGCCCGCGGGAGCGCCCGACGACGCCGCCCGCCTCGCGCCGCTCGGCCCGGACAACCTCGCCTACGTGATGTACACCTCCGGCTCCACGGGCAAGCCCAAGGGCGCGGCGATCACCCACCGGGGCGTCGTCAACGGCGTGCGGGAACTGGTCCGCGTCCTCGACGCGCAGCCCGGCTGGAGGATGCTGGCCGGCACCTCGGTCAACTTCGACGTCTCCGTCTTCGAGCTGCTGACCGCCCTGTCCACCGGCGGCACCGCCGAAGTGGTGCCCAACGCGCTGGCGCTCGCCGAGCGCGACAGCTGGGACGGCCAGGTCATCAGCGGGGTCCCCTCGGTCCTCGGCGAACTGGTGGGCCACCTCGACAGGACGACCGACGTGCGCACGATCGTCTTCGCGGGCGACGTGCTCCCGGCCCGGCTGGTGCGCCAGGTGCGCGAAGCCCTGCCCGGCGTGCAGATCGTCAACTCCTACGGCCAGAGCGAGAGTTTCTACGCCACCACCTTCTCCCTCGCCCCGTCCCAGGAGTGGGCGCAGAGCGACGTGGCACCCATCGGCACCCCGCTGGGGAACATGCGCGCCTACGTCCTCGGTCCGGGCCTCGCCCCGGTTCCGCAGGGCGTGATCGGTGAGCTGTACGTGGTCGGCACCTGCCTCGGCCGCGGCTACCAGGGGCGCGCGGGCCTGACCGCCGAGCGCTACGTGGCGAGCCCGTTCGGCACCGGCGAGCGGATGTACCGCACGGGCGACCTCGCCCGCTGGAACGAGGACGGCCAACTGGAGTGCGTGGGCCGCGGAGACGGCCAGGTCAAGGTGCGCGGCTTCCGCATCGAGACGTCCGAGGTCGAGGCGGCGCTCACCGCGCACCCCGGCATCAGCGAGGCCGTGGTGATCAGCCGCGAGGTGCCCTCGGGCGGCAAGCGGCTCGTCGCGTACGTGGTGCACATCGGCGAGGGAGCCGTCGGTGACGACGGCGCCGGCGGCATCGGCGACGTGGACGTGCAGGCCGGAGCCTCCTCCGCCGAGCTGCGCAAGTTCGTCTCGGCCCGGCTGCCCGACTACATGGTGCCGTCCGCGTTCGTGGCCGTCAGCCGGCTGCCGCTGGGACCGACCGGCAAGCTGGACCGCTCGGCGCTGCCCGAGCCGGAGTTCCTGGGCGAGGCCTACCGGGAGCCGCGTACCGAGGCCGAGAAGATCGTCACCGCGGCCTACGCCGACGTGCTCGGCGTGGACCGCGTCGGCATCGACGACGACTTCTTCGCCGTCGGCGGCGACAGCCTGCGATCCATCCAGGTCGTGGCGCGCGCCCGCGCCCGGGGCCTGAACCTCACCACCCGCGAGATCTTCGAGTGCCGCACGGCGGCCCGCCTCGCCGAGGTGGCCGCCGACCGGCGCGACCAGGTGCCCGCGCTCGCCGAGCTCGAAGGCGGCGGCGTCGGAGAGCTGGCGCTGCAGCCGGTGGCGCGGCACGTGTTCGAACACGGCGGCGGGATGAACCGGTTCGCCATGTCGATGGTCCTCGAACTGCCCACGGGCATCGACGCCGACGGCCTGGCCGCGACGCTGGACGCCGTGCTCGACCGGCACGACCTGCTGCGCGCCCGGCTGGTGCGCGGCGCCGAACTCGCCCTCGACGTGCGCCCGCAGGGCGCCGTGCGGGCGGCCGACCTGATCCGCCGGGTCGACTGCGACGGCCGGTGGGACGAGTCGTCCTCGCTGGAGGCGGCGCAGGCGGAGCTGTACGACGCGGTGGGCCGGCTCGACCCTCAGGCCGGGACCATGGCGGACTTCGTCTGGTTCGCGGCGCCCTCCGGAGAGGGCCGACTGCTCGTGGTGCTGCACCACCTGGCGGTGGACGGCGTCTCCTGGCGCATCCTCATGTCGGACTTCGCCGAGGCGTGGCAACAGGTCCGCTCCGGCACGACCCCCGAGCTGCCCGCGGTGGGCACATCGGCCCGCCGCTGGGCGTCGGCGCTCCAGGACGAGGCGTTCTCGCCCGAGCGGGAGGCGGAACTGGCGTACTGGCGCGACCTGCTGGAAGCGCCGGACCCCCTGCTGGGCACGCGGGCGTTGGACCCCGCGGTGGACGTGTGGTCCACGATCGACACCGTACGCGTGGAGCTGCCCGCCGAGGTCACCGAGGCGGTGCTGACCAAGCTGCCCACCGCGTTCCGGGGCACCGCGAACGACGTGCTGCTCGCCGCGCTCGCCCTGGCGGTGAACCGGTGGCGCGACGCGGACGGCTCGACCCTGGTCCGTCTGGAGGGCCACGGCCGTGAGGAGGACATCGTCCCCGGGGCCGACCTCTCCCGGACCGTCGGCTGGTTCACCAGCATGTACCCGGCCCGGGTCGACGTGCGGGGAGTGGACCTGGCCGACGCGCTGGCCGGCGGCCCCGCCGCCGGGAAGGCGATCAAGCTGGTCAAGGAGCAGCTGCGCGGCATCCCGGACAAGGGCATGGGGTACGGACTGCTGCGCTACCTCAACCCGGAGACCGCCGAACAGCTCGCCGAGTACGCGGCGCCGCAGATCGGATTCAACTACCTCGGCCGGATCTCCGACGCCGACGTGCCCGAGCACCTGCGCGCGCAGGGGTGGGGACCGGCGTCCTGGTCCGCCGAGCTGATCGCGCTGCCCGACCCGGACCTGCCCGCGCTGTCCGCCCTTGAGGTCAACTCGGTCGCCACGGACACCGCCGACGGCACCCGGTTGCAGACGGTCTTCATGTTCCCCACCGGACTGCTGTCCCGCGAGCGGACCGTCGAACTGGCCGACCTGTGGGTGGAGGCGCTGCACGGCCTGGCCGCGCACGCCGCACGGCCGGGGATCGGTGGCCTCACCCCCTCCGACGCCCCGCTGGTCTCGGTCGGGCAGGACGAGATCGACGGCTGGGAGGAGCGCTACGGCAAGCTCGTCCAGGTGTGGCCGCAGGCCCCGGGACAGTCCGGCATCCAGTTCCAGGCGGCGCTCGCCGAGGACACCTTCGACGTCTACCACATGCAGTTCCTGCTGCACCTGTCCGGACACGTGGACCCGGAGCGCATGCGGGCGGCCGGACAGGCGCTCCTGGAGCGCTACCCCAATCTGCGCTCCGCGTTCGTCGCCGGCGCCGACGGCGACCCGGTCCAGATCGTGGCCGAGCACGTCCCCGTGCCCTGGCGGCACATCGACCTGACCGGGCTCGGTGAGGCCGAGCAGACCGCGGCCGTCGACCAGGCGCTCGCCGACGACCGGGCCGACCGGCTCGACCCGTCCCGGCCGCCGCTGATCCGCCTGGCCCTGCTCACCTGCGGGCCCCAGAAGGCCAAGCTCATCCTCACGGCGCACCACACGCTGTTCGACGGCTGGTCGTCGCCACTGGTCATCAAGGACCTGGTCCGGCTGTACGCCGGGGACGAGGAGCTCGCTCCGGTCCGCAGCTACGGCGACTACCTGGGCTGGCTGTCCCAGCAGGACCGGGACGCCTCCGCCGCCCGGTGGAAGGACGAGCTCGCCGACTTCGAGCAGCCGACGCTCATGGCCGCGGACCTCGCCGAACAGGGCGAGGCGAAGGCACTCGGCCGCGTCGAGGTGCCGCTGTCCATCGACAAGGGCCGCGAACTGTCCCGGCGCGCCGCGGAACTCGGCGTCACCCTCAACACGCTCCTCCAGGGCGCGTGGGCCATCCTCCTGTCGAAGCTGACCGGACAGCAGGACGTCGTGTTCGGCGCCGCCGTCAACGGCCGCCCGGCGGACCTGATCGGTTCGGACGAAATGGTCGGCCTGTTCATCAACACCCTGCCGACCAGGGTGCGTTGCCGGGCCGAGCACACCGTGGGCGACGTCATCACCGACCTCCAGGACCGGCAGATCTCGCTGCTCGACCACCACTACTACGGGCTGGCCGACATCCAGCGCGGCGTCGGGCTGCCCTCCCTGTTCGACACGATCGTCGTCTTCGAGAACTACCCGATCGACCGCGAGGGCATCGTCGAGGCCAACGAGTCGGCGGGCATCACGATCGACGCCATCCGGCCGTTCGCGGGCTCGCACTACCCGCTCACCCTCAACTCCTCCGACCCCTACCTGCGCCTGTCCCTCGACTACCAGACCACCCTGTTCACCCGCGACGCGGCCGAGGTGATCGCCGCCCGGCTCGTCCAGGTCCTGGAGCAGGTGCTCGAAGACCCGAAGACGAGCGTCGGGGCCATGGAGGTGCTGTCGGCAGAGGAGCGCGACTGGCTGGTGAGGGGGATCAATGACACCGCGCATCCCGTGGCGGCGGACACTCTGCCGGGTGCGTTCGAGGCTCAGGCGGACCGTGAGCCCGACCGCCTGGCGCTGATCGGCGAGCAGGAGAGGCTGACGTACGGCGAGTTCAACCGCCGCGCCAACCGGCTGGCCCACTGGCTCGTCGAGCAGGGCGCCGGCCCCGAGCAGCTGGTCGCCGTCCGCATCCCGCGCTCCGTGGACCTGATGGTCGCCCTCTACGCGGTGGTCAAGGCCGGCGCGGCCTACGTGCCGATCGACACCGAACTGCCCGAGGACCGGGTGCGCCACGTGCTCGACGCCGCCCAGCCGCTGCTCGTGCTCGACGCGGACCTGCCGGACGTCCTCGGCTACCCGGAGACGAACCCCGAGCGCGCCCTGACGCCGGACAACGCCGCGTACGCCATCTTCACCTCCGGGTCCACCGGCCGCCCCAAGGGCGTTCAGGTGGCCCACCGTTCGATCATGAACCGCCTGAAGTGGGGCCTGGCGCACTTCGACGTCGGCGTCGAGGACCGCGTCCTGCTCAGCACGACGGCGAGCTTCGACGTGTCGGTGCCGGAGATCTTCGCGCCGCTCCAGGTCGGCGCCGCCGTGGTCATCGCGCGCCCGGACGGCCGTCGCGACCCCGCCTACCTCGCCGACCTGATCCAGCGCGAGGGCGTGACCGGCGCGGACTTCGTGCCCTCTCTCCTTGAGGCCTTCGTCAACGAGCCCTCGGCCAAGGAGTGCGACAGCCTGCGCTGGATCGAGGTCGCCGGCGAGGCGTTCCCGCCCGCGCTCGCCAACCGCTTCGCCGAACTCCTTCCGGGCTGCGGGGTGCACAACCTCTACGGGCCCACCGAGGCCTCCGTCGAGGTCACCGCCCACCAGCACGTGCCGGGCGCGGACCGGGTGCCGATCGGCGCCCCGGTGTGGAACACCCAGGTGTACGTCCTGGACGCAGCGCTGCGTCCGGTGGCGCCCGGCGTCGCCGGCGAGCTGTACCTGGCCGGTGCCGGGCTCGCCCGGGGCTACCTCGGCCAGACCGGGCTGACCTCCAACCGCTTCGTCGCCTGCCCCTTCGGCGAGCCGGGCTCCCGGATGTACCGCACCGGGGACCTGGTGCGGTGGAACCGGGAAGGCCAGGTCGAGTACATCGGCCGGACCGACTTCCAGGTCAAGATCCGCGGCTTCCGCATCGAACTGGGCGAGATCGAGACCGTACTGGCCAAGCACCCCGACGTCGACGGCGCCGTGGCCCTGGTGCGCGAGGACCGCCCCGGTGACCAGCGCCTGGTCGGCTACGTGGTGGCGGGCAACGGCAAGAATCCGGCCCAGCTGGACCTCACCGCCCTGACGGACCTGGCCCGGCAGAACCTGCCGGAGTACATGGTCCCCTCGGCCCTCGTGCCGCTCGCCGAGCTCCCCTCGACGCCGAGCGGGAAGCTCGACCGCAAGGCGCTCCCCGCCCCGGAGTACACCGAAGCCGCGGTCGGACGAGAGCCGCGCACCCCCAGGGAAGAAGTCCTGTGCCGGCTGTTCGCCGAGCTGCTGGGTGTGGCGGAGGTCGGCATCGACGTCGACTTCTTCGACCACGGCGGGCATTCGCTGCTGGCCACCCGGCTGATCGGCCGCATCCGCAACGAGCTCAATGTCGACGTGAAGGTCACCACGGTGTTCCGCAACCCGACCGTCGCCCAGCTGGCGGTCGAGATCGAGGAACTGGCCACGTCGAACCGGCCCCAACTGCGCCCCAAGCTGGGCCAGATGACCGTTCAGGAGACGCGTCGATGATTCCGCTGTCCTTCGCCCAGCGCCGGATGTGGTTCCTCCACCATCTGGAAGGGCCGACCTCGACCTACAACATCCCGTTCGTGCTGCGCCTGGAGGGGCCGCTCGACACGGCGGCCCTGGCCGCGGCCGTGACGGACGTCGCCAACCGGCACGACAGCCTGCGCACGCTGATCGCCGAGGACGCGGACGGCACGCCGGAACAGCTGATCCTGCCCCCGCAGGACACGGCCTCCCAGTTCCAGGTGGTCGACGTGGCCGCGGACGCGGTGGACGCCGCCCTGGACGAGGAGGTGTCCCGGGGCTTCGACCTGGAGACGGAACTCCCGCTGCGGACCACCGTCTTCCGCGTCTCCCCGCAGGAGCACGTCCTGGCGTTCGTGTTCCACCACATCGCCGCGGACGGCTCGTCGATGGCACCGTTCCTGCGCGACCTGGTGTCGGCGTACACGGCCCGCCAGAACCAGAGCGCCCCGCAGTGGACGCCGCTGCCGGTGCAGTACAAGGACTACACCCTGTGGCAGCGCCAGCTGCTCGGCGAGGACGGCGGCGAGGACGGCGTCGCCGCTCCCCAACTCGCTTACTGGCAGCGGGAGTTGGACGGTGTGCCGCAGCCGGTGGAGCTGCCGCTCGACCGGCCGCGGCCGCGGGTGATCAGCCACCGCGGCGGCCACGTCGAATTCCTCCTGGAGACCGACGTGGTCACCGGGCTCGGGAAGCTGGCCGCCGAGCACGGCGCCACCCTGCCGATGGTGGCCCAGGCCGCCCTCGCCGTGCTCCTGAACAAGCTCGGCGCCGGCGAGGACGTCACGATCGGCAGCCCCATCGCCGGGCGCACCGACGAGGCCCTGGCCGATCTGATCGGGTTCTTCGTCAACACCTGGGTGCTGCGTGCCGACCTCTCCAGGAACCCGTCGTTCGGCGACGTACTGGAGCAGGTGCGCGACAAGGCGCTGGCCGCCTACGACAACCAGGACGTCCAGTTCGAGCGGCTGGTGGAGCTCCTCGACCTGGAGCGCTCCACCGCCTACACCCCGCTGTTCCAGGTGATGCTGGCCTGGCAGTTCGTGTGGCCGGAGATCGAGATCCCGGGGCTGCGGGTCACCCCCGTCGCGCTGGGCACCGACACCGCCAAGTACGACCTGTACTTCAACATCGTGCCGGACGCCTCCGGCCGCGCCCACGGGCGGCTCGAATACGCGGCGGACCTGTTCGACCCCGCCACCGCCGCCGCCGTCGTCGACCGGTTCGTGCGCATCGTGGAGCAGGTCGTCGCCGAGCCGGACGCCCGGCTCGGCGACGTCGACGTGCTCGACGAGGACGAGCACACCTGGCTGCTGCGTACCGCGAACGACACGGTCGAGCCCACGCTGGAGACCGGCCTGGTGGAGTCGGTGTCCCGACGGGCCCGGCAGACGCCGCAGGCGCTCGCCGTCGCCGCCGAGGACAGGTCGCTGACCTACGGCGAGCTGGAGACGCAGGCGAACCGGCTCGCGCACTGGCTGATCGACCGCGGTGTGGGCCCCGAGTCGCTGGTGGCGGTCCGCCTGCCGCGGTCCGCGGACCTGGTGGTCGCCCTGCTGGCCGTGCTGAAGGCGGGCGCGGCCTATCTCCCGATCGACCCGGACCACCCCGGTTCCCGGATCGACTACATCCTGGCCGACGCCCGTCCCGCGCTCGTCCTCGACCCCGACGTGCTGGCCGGCGCGGACCGCTCCGGCTGCCCGGACTCGGCGCCGGCCCCGCGCGTCACGCCCGACAACACCGCGTACGTCATCTACACCTCGGGCTCGACCGGAAACCCCAAGGGCGTGGCGATCCCGCGCGGCGCGCTGGCGAACTTCCTGGCCACGATGGGCCGGCGGGTCCCGCTCTCGCCCGCCGACCGCTGGCTCGCGGTGACGACGGTCTCGTTCGACATCGCCGCACTTGAGCTGTACCTGCCCCTGATCTCAGGAGCGGCGGTGGTGCTCGCGGGCAAGGACACCGTCACCGACCCCTCGGCCGTAGTCGAGGTGCTGCGCCGTCACGAGGTCACCGTCGTCCAGGCGACCCCCGCCTTCTGGCAGATCCTGGCGATGCACGCGCCGGACGCCGCCAAGGGCCTGCGGGTCCTGGTCGGCGGCGAGGCGCTGCCGCCCCGGCTCGCCGAGACCCTGGCCGACCGGGCCGCCGACGTGCTCAACGTCTACGGCCCGACCGAGACGACGATCTGGTCGACCATGGCGCCCGTGCGCGCGGGCACCGGTGTGGCCATCGGCGCGCCGATCGGCAACACCCAGGTGTACGTGCTCGACGCCGCCCTGAAGCCGGTCCCGCGCGGGGTGCAGGGCGAGCTGTACATCGCCGGCGACGGACTGGCCCGCGGCTACTTCGGCCGCCCCGAGCTGACCTCGGAGCGGTTCGTGGCCTGCCCCTTCGGCCCGGCCGGCGCTCGGATGTACCGCACCGGAGACCTGGTGCGCTGGGGCAAGGACGGCCGCCTGGAGTACGTCGGGCGCACCGACTTCCAGGTGAAGGTCCGGGGCTTCCGGATCGAACTGGGCGAGATCGAGCACGCGTTGGCCGGGCACCCCGGGGTGGCTCAGGCCGTCGTCGTCGTACGCGACGAACCGGACGGCAAGCGCATCGTGGGCTACGTGGTCCCCGAGTCCGACGACCCGGACGCCGTGGCCGCGCTGCTCGCCGAGCTGCCCGCCCACCTGCGCGGACGGCTGCCGGACTACATGGTGCCCACCGCCATCGTGCCGCTCGCCGAGATGCCGCTGTCGCCGGCCGGAAAGGTCAACCGCCGGGCGCTGCCGGCCCCCGACTACGCCCGGCCCTCGGCCGGCCGGGCACCGCGCAACCAGCGCGAGGAGGACTTCTGCGCGCTGTTCGCCGACGTGCTCGGCCGGGCCGCGGTCGGCGTCGACGACGACTTCTTCTCCATCGGTGGAGACAGCATCCGTTCCATCCAGGTCGTCGTGCGCGCCAGGGCGCTCGGCTACCCGGTCAGCACCCGCGAGGTCTTCGAGCACCGCACGGTGGCCCGGCTCGCGGAACTGGTCGAAGGACGCAGCGAGGAGCGCGTCACCCTGGCCGAGCTGCCCGGCGGCGGCGTCGGCTGGGCCCCGCTGCCGCCGATGGCGGCCCACGTCCTCGCCCTGGGCGGCGGCATCGGCCGCTTCTCCATGGCCGGCCTGCTGCGCCTGCCCGAGGGCATCGACCGCGCGGAACTGCTCGCCACCGTGCAGGCCGTACTGGACCGGCACGACGTGCTGCGCTCCCGGCTCGACCGGCCGGTGCCCGGCCTGCAGATCGCGGCGCCCGGCACCGTGGACGCCCGCGCACTGCTGCGGGAGGTCCCCGCCGACAGTGACGTACAGACCGAACTGGACGCGGCCGCAGGCCGGTTGGACCCCGACGCGGGTGTCATGGCGCAGTTCGTGCGGTTCACCTCCGACACGGACCCGGACCGGCTCCTGATCGTGCTGCACCACTTGGCCGTCGACGGCGTGTCCTGGCGCATCCTGCTGCCGGACCTCGTCTCGGCCTGGCAGCGGATCCGGCAGGGCAGGCAGCCCGAACCGGACCGCGCGGGCACCTCGCTGCGCCGGTGGACGCACGCCCTCGTGGACGCCGCGGCCGACCCGGAGCGGGTGGCGCGCGAACTGCCGCTGTGGCAGGAGATCCTGCGCGGGGACGAACCCGCGCTCGGGGCCCGTGAGTTGGACCCGGCGCGCGATGTCGCCTCCACCGTGGACACGGTGCGGGTCGACGTCCCGGCCGAGGTCACCCGGACCCTGCTGACCACGCTGCCCGCGGTGTTCCGCGGGGGCGCCGAGGACGCGTTGCTGGCCGGGCTCGCGCTGGCGCTGGCCCGCTGGCGGCACACCCGCGGCGTGCCCGGGGCCTCGACGCTGGTGCGGATGGAGGGCCACGGCCGCGAAGAGCACCTGGTGCCCGGCGCGGACCTGTCGCGCACGCTCGGATGGTTCACCTCGCTGTACCCGGTGCGCCTGGACCTGGCCGGCCTGGACCTGGCCGACGCGTTCGCCGGCGGCCCCGCCGCCGGACGGGCGGTCAAGGCCGTCAAGGAGCAGCTGCGGGCGGTGCCGGACAAGGGCATCGGCTACGGCCTGCTGCGCCACCTCAACCCCGAGACGGCCGCCGCCCTGGCCGCCGGGCGGGCCCCCCAGATCGGGTTCAACTACCTCGGCCGGACCTCCCTGGCCGACCTCCCCCAGGACCTGCGCGGCCTGGGCTGGGCAGCGGACACCACCCACCGCGACCTGGTCGCCGCGCCGGACGGCGACATGCCGGTGCTGTCCGCGCTGGAGATCAACGCGGTGTGCACCAGTGCCCCTGACGGCGACCGGCTGACCGCCTCCTTCGGCTTCCCCACCGGGGTGCTCTCCCGCACCGAGGTGACCGAGCTGGCCGGGCTCTGGGTCCAGGCGCTCACCGCCCTGGCCCAGCACGCGGCGACCCCCGGGGCGGGCGGCCTGACTCCGAGCGACGCACCCCTGGTCGACGTGAGCCAGCAGGAGATCGACACCTGGGAGGCCCGGTTCGGCAAGCTGACCGGGATATGGCCGACGACCCCGGCGCAGTCCGGGATGCTCTTCCACACGATGCTCGCCGGGACGGCGTTCGACCCATACCACATGCAGATGGTGTTCCACCTCTCCGGCGACGTCGACCCCGAGCGGATGCGCCGCGCCGGGCAGGCGCTCCTCGGGCGCTACGCCAACCTGCGCGCCGCGTTCGTCGACCGGGCCGACGGCGACGTCGTACAGGTGGTGACGGCGGACGGCATGACGCTGCCCTGGCGGCACCTCGACCTGACCGGCGACGCGGAGCGGACCGAGACGTTCGAGCGGTTCCTCACCGAGGACCGCGCCGCCCACTTCGACACCGCCGCCCCACCGCTGATCCGCCTGGCGCTCGCCGTCCTGGAGCCCGGCCGCGCGGAACTCGTGATGACCTGTCACCACGTGCTGCTCGACGGCTGGTCCATGCCGCTCCTGATGCGGGACCTGCTGCTGCTCTACGCCTCCCACGGCGACCCGGCCCCGCTGCCCGCCACCCGCGACTACGGCGACTTCCTGACCTGGCGCGCCCAGCAGGACGCGGCGGAGTCCGCACGGGTGTGGACGGCCGAGCTCGCCGGAGTCGAGGAGGCGACGCTGCTCGCTCCCGGCGCCGAGGACGCGGGCGAGCAGGGCGTCGGCGAGGTCGAGGTCGCGCTTCCCGTCGACCAGGCGCACGAACTGGCCCGCCGGGCCGCCGAGTTGGGCATCACCGTCAACACCCTGGTCCAGGGTGCCTGGGGGCTGCTGCTCGGCCGGCTCACCGGCCGGTCGGACGTGGTGTTCGGCGCCACCGTCTCCGGGCGCCCGCCCGCGGTGACGGACGTCGACTCGATGGTCGGCAACTTCATCAACACCCTTCCCGTACGCGTCGAGTACGCGCCCGGCGACACCCTCGCCGAGGTCCTGGGCCGGCTCCAGAACCGGCAGGCCGCACTCCTGGAGCACCACCACTACGGGCTCAGCCAGATCCAGCAGGCCGTCGGCCTGCCGTCGCTCTTCGACACGCTGGTCGTCTTCGAGTCGTACCCGATCGACCGGGAGGGCCTCGGCGCCGCAACCGAAGCCGCGGACGGGATCGCCTTCACGGGCCTGCGCCCGTCCACCGCCACCAACTACCCGCTGGCCCTGATGGCGGCGGCCGACCCGCACCTCCAGCTCGTCTTCCAGTACGCGCCGGGCGTCTTCGACCGGGACACCGTCGAGGTGATCGCGGCCCGTCTCGTGCGCGTCCTGCGGCAGTTGGCGGCCGAGCCCGAGCTGTCGCTCGCGCGCCTCGACATCCTGGAGCCGGCCGAGCGCGAGCGGCTGCTCGCCGAGTTCAACGACACGGCCGTCCCCACCCCCGACGTCACGGTCAACGGGCTCGTCGAGGCACAGGCGGCGCGGACCCCCGACGCGGTCGCCCTCGTCACCGACGGCGAGTCGCTCACCTACCGCGAGGTCAACGCGCGGGCCGACCACCTGGCGCGCGAACTCGCCGGACGCGGCGTGGGCCCGGAGTCGGTCGTCGCGGTGTCGCTGCCGCGCACCGCCAACCTGGTGGTCGCCCTGCTCGCGGTCCTCAAGGCGGGCGGCGCGTATCTGCCGGTCGACCCCAAGTACCCCAGCCACCGACTCGCGGCCATCTTCGAAGAGGCACGGCCGCACCTGGTCCTGACCGACGCGCAGACGCTCGCGGCGCTGCCGGAGCACGGGGCGCCGGACGTCCTCCTCGACACGCTCGACCTGTCCGGGGACGATGCCTCTCCCCAACTGCCGCTCCACGCCCATCAGTTGGCGTACGTGATGTACACCTCCGGCTCCACCGGCAAACCCAAGGGCGTCGCCATCACCCACGCCAACGTGGTCAACGGCGTGCTGGAGCTGGCCTTGCGGGTGGGCCTGGAGCCGGGCAAGCGGCTCCTGGCGGGCACCTCGATCAACTTCGACGTCTCGGTGTTCGAGATCTTCACGACCCTCGCCACCGGCGGCGTCGTCGAACTGGTCCGTGACGTCCTGGTCCTGGGCGAGCGCAAGGCCTGGAGCGGCGGCGTCATCTCCACCGTGCCCTCCGCCTTCGCCGAACTCGTCGACGACATCAGCGGCCGCACCGAGGTGGAGACCCTCGTCTTCGCGGGCGAGGCCCTGCCCTCGTCGCTCATCGCGAAGGTGCGGGACGCCTTCCCGGGCGTACGGGTCGTCAACGCCTACGGGCAGAGCGAGTCGTTCTACGCCACCACCTTCACCGTCGGCGCGACACCGGGCCCCGACGGCAGCGCGCCCGTCGGCACCCCGCTCGGCAACATGCGCGCCTACGTCCTGGACTCCGCCCTCGCTCCGGTACCCCCGGGCACGGTCGGCGAGCTGTACGTCGGCGGGAACGTGGGCCGCGGCTACCACGGCCGCCCCGACCTGACCGCCGACCGCTTCGTCGCCGACCCCTACGGCCCGGCCGGCTCGCGCATGTACCGCACCGGCGACCTGGCCCGCTGGAACGACGCGGGCCAACTGGAGTACGCGGGCCGCGGCGACGCGCAGGTCAAGGTGCGCGGCTTCCGCATCGAGCCCGGCGAGGTCGAGGCCGCGCTCACCGCGCACCCCCAGGTCACCCAGGCCGTCGTCGTCGCCCGCCAGGCCGCGGGCAACGGCAAGCAGCTCCTCGCGTACGTGGTGACGTCGGGCGGGACCGACGCGGCGCAGATCCGCCGGTTCGTCGCCGAGCGGCTGCCCGAGTTCATGGTGCCGTCCGCCCTGGTGCTCCTGGACCGGCTGCCGCTGATGCCCAACGGCAAGCTGGACCGGGCCGCGCTGCCCGAGCCGGAGTTCACCGGCGCCCCCTACCGGGCGCCGCGCACCCCCCGCGAGGAGACCCTGGCCCAGCTGTTCGCCGAGGTGCTCGGCCTGGACCGGGTCGGCATCGACGACAGCTTCTTCGAGCTGGGGGGACACTCCCTGCTCGCCACCCGGCTGATCAGCCGGGCCCGCACCGAGTTGGGGACCGAGATCCCCATCCGCAAGGTCTTCGATCTGCCGACGGTGGCCGCGCTCGCAGCGTGGCACGAGGAATCCGCCGTGCCCCGTCGCCCCAGTCTCCGCCAGATGTTCGTTTGAGGAGTGAAGCAATGATTCCGCTGTCCTTTGTGCAACGTCGTACGTGGTTCCTGCACCAGCTGGAGGGTGCGGAGACCTGGAACATCTCGGCGGCGTTCCGGCTGACCGGCCACCTGGACGAGGCCGCCCTGGTCGCCGCGCTCCGCGACGTCGTCGAGCGGCACGAGATCCTTCGCACCACGTATCTGACGGACGACGACGGTGAGCCCTACCAGCAGATCCTGCCGATGGCGGACGCGTGGGAGCAGGTGCGGGTGCCGGTGGTCGAGGTGACGCCCGAGAGCGAGTCGGCCGCGGTCGACGAGGCCGTCGCCCACTGGTTCGACCTGACGGCCGAAATCCCGCTGCGGGCGCGCCTGTTGCGCTCCGGACCCCAGGAGCACGTCCTGGTCCTGGTCATCCACCACATCGCCTCGGACGGCAGCTCCGGCGCGCCCCTCGCGCGTGACCTGGCCGCGGCCTACAACGCCCGCCTCGACGGCCGCGCGCCGCAGTGGGAGCCGCTGCCCGTGCAGTACAAGGACTTCACGATGTGGCAGCGCGAGGTGCTCGGCGACCTGGCCGACCCGGGCAGCCTCGGCGCGCAGCAGGTCGAGTACTGGCGCAAGGAACTGGACGGGGTGCCGCAGCCGCTCAACCTGCCGCTGGACCGCCCGCGTTCGGTGGAGACGAGCACGGACGGCGACGCGGTCGCCATCCCGGTGGCCGCCGAGGTGATGACCGGCCTGCAGAAGCTGGCCGACGGGCGCGGTCTGACCATGTCGATGGTCATGCAGGCCGCACTCGGAGTGCTCCTCAGCAAGCTCGGCGGCGGCGAGGACATCCCGATCGGGACCCCGATCGCCGGCCGGACCGACGAGGCCCTCAACGACCTGATCGGCTGCTTCGTCAACAACCTGGTCATCCGCATGGACCTGTCCGGCGACCCGACGTTCGCCGACCTGCTCGCCCAGGTGCGCAACAAGGCGCTGACGGCCTACGAGCACCAGGACGTCCCGTTCGAGGTGCTGGTCGAGCAGCTCAACCCCGACCGCTCGGCCGCGTACCGGCCGTTCTTCCAGGTGATGTGCGGCTGGCAGAACACCGAGAAGTGGTCCCTCGAACTCGCCGGGCTCGACGTCGAGTACCGCCAGGCCCTCCTGGCGACCACCCAGGTCGACGTGTTCTTCAGCATGACCACGGACGAGTCGGGGGCGCTGCGGGGCGACATCTCGTACGCGACCCAGCTGTTCGACCGGGACACCATGCAGGACATGGCCGCCCGCTACGCGCGGGTTCTTGAGCAGCTGGCCGCCAACCCGGACGTGCCCGTCGGCGACGTCGACGTGCTGATCGCCGGCGAGCGCGAGCAGCTCGTCGAGGACGTCAACGACACCGCGGAGCCGACCCTGGAGGGCGGGCTCGTGGCGGCCGTGCGCCGCCAGGCCGAGGCGGTCCCGGAGGCCCTCGCCATCATCTCCGAGCAGGAGTCGCTCACCTACCGGGAGCTGGAGGCGCGCTCGAACCGGCTGGCGCACTGGCTGGCCGACCGCGGTGTGGGCCCCGAGTCGCTGGTCGCCGTCTGCCTGCCCCGCACCGTGAACCTGCTGGTGGCGCTGCTCGCGGTGCTGAAGTCCGGCGGAGCCTACGTGCCGATCGACCCCGACCACCCGCGCTCCCGGATCGACTTCGTCCTCGACCAGGCCAAGCCCGCGCTGGTGCTCGACGCCGACACGCTGGACGCCGCCGACTACGCGAACTACCCGGACTCGGCGCCCGAGGTGGCCGTCCGCCCGGAGAACACCCAGTACGTCATCTACACCTCGGGCTCGACGGGC
The DNA here is from genome assembly GCF_001279695.1 of Streptomyces sp. WM6378. GTDB lineage: Bacteria > Actinomycetota > Actinomycetes > Streptomycetales > Streptomycetaceae > Streptomyces. The sequence continues at coordinate 36,523 of NZ_LGDD01000290.1, read as the reverse complement.
ACCCCCAAGGGCGTGACGATCCCGCGCGGCGCGGTGGCCAACTTCCTGGCCGCGACGCGGCGCCGGTTCCCCCTGTCGGCGTCCGACCGGATGCTGTTCAGCACGACCGTGTCGTTCGACATGGCCAACACCGAGCTGTACCTCCCCTTCGTCTGCGGCGCGACGATGGTCCTGGCGCAGAAGGACACCGTCACCGACCCGTCGGCCATGGTGGAGCTGCTGCGCCGCCACGAGGTCACCGTGGTGCAGGCCACGCCCGGCTTCTGGCAGCTGCTGCTCACCCACGAGCCGCAGGCCGCGAAGGGCCTGCGGATCATCACCGGCGCGGAGGCCGTGCCGGTCCGGCTGGCCGAGACGCTGGCCGAGCAGGCCGCCGAAGTGGGCAACTGGTACGGCCCGTCCGAGACGACGACCTGGTCGACCATGGCACCCGTGAAGGCGGGCGCGGGCGTCGCGATCGGCTCCCCGATCGGGAACACCCAGGTGTACGTGCTCGACGCGCGGCTGCACCCGGTGCCACGCGGCGTGCAGGGCGAGCTGTACATCGCCGGCGCCGGAGTGGCCCGCGGCTACCAGGACCGGCCGGAGCTGACCGCCGAGCGGTTCGTGGCGAGCCCGTTCGGCCCGGCCGGCACGCGGATGTACCGCACCGGAGACCTGGTGCGGTGGAACAAGGAAGGCCACCTGGAGTACCTCGCGCGCACCGACCACCAGGTGAAGGTCCGCGGCTTCCGGATCGAACTGGGCGAGATCGAGCACGTGCTGGCCGGGCACCCCGGAGTGGCGCAGGCGGCGGTCGTGGTGCGCGAGAACCAGCAGGGCGACAAGCGCATCGTCGGCTACGTCGTGCCCGAGGCCGGTGCCGAGGCTCCCGCCGACGACCTGCTCGCCGAGCTGTCCGAGCACCTGCGCGGCCGGCTGCCCGAGTACATGGTGCCGTCCTCGCTGATTCCGCTCGCACAGATCCCGCTGACGCCGAACGGCAAGCTCGACCGCCAGGCACTGCCGTCGGAGCACACCCCCGCCGTGACCGGCCAGGCGCCGCGCAACTCCTTCGAGGAGAAGCTGTGCGCCGTCTTCCGCGAACTGCTCGACAAGGAACACGTCGGTGTCGACGACGACTTCTTCGCGCTCGGCGGCCACTCGCTCCTGGCCACCCGGCTCAGCGTCCGCATCCGCAAGGAGTTCGAGGTCGACCTGCCGCTCAGGACGATCATCAAGTTTCCCACGGTGGCCGAGCTGGCCGCGCTGCTGCTCGCCGGCGCCGTCCCCGACGAGGTCGCCAACCCGTTCGGCGTCGTCCTGCCGCTGAACAGCGACCCCGGCACCGGCAAGAAGCCGCTGTGGTTCTTCCACGGCGGAGGCGGCCTGGGCTGGGCGTACTTCAGCTTCGTGACGCACGTGAAGGACCGTCAGGCCTACGCCCTGCAGTCCCGCGGCGCCGACGGCACCGCCCCGCTGGTGGAGTCCGTCGACGAGATGGTCGACCACTTCATCGAGGAGATGCTGAAGGTCCAGCCGGAAGGCCCCTTCAACCTGGTGGGCTGGTCCTACGGCGGCACACTCGTACAGGCCATCGCGGAGGGACTCGACCGGCGCGGCCACGAGATCGCCATCACGGCCATCCTGGACTCCCAGCCCGGCGGCCAGGGATGGTCGGAGATCCACCGCAACAAGACGGTGGACGACTACCGGGACGAGCTGGAGGACTTCTTCGGCCAGTACATCGGCACCGGGAACCAGCAGGACTTCCTGGACAACATGTCCAAGGTCCTCGCCAACAACACGAACCTCATGATGGATTGGGAATCGCCGGTCTACCGCGGCGACGTGGTGTTCTTCCACGCGACGCTCAAGGACGAGATGTACGCCCACCTGTGGAAGCCGTACATCCTCGGCACCATCGAGGAACACGACGTGGCCGCCACGCACCACGAGATGAACCTGCCCGGCCCCGTGGCCGAGGTCTTCGAGGTCCTCAACCGCAAGCTGGCGGACCTGGCGTGAGCCGCATCCGGATGCCCGGAGCCAGTGCAACGAACCGTCGAATGGATGATTGGGGTTGGTCGGGGTGACAGAGCCCGGCATGTCCGAGGAACACGGGGACCAGGCAACGCTGTTGTGCGTGCCGTTCGCGGGAGCGGGTCCTTCGTTCTTCCACCCGTGGCGGGACCTGGCCGGAGACCGGTGGCGGCTGGCCTCGGTCGAACTGCCGGGCAGGGAGCGGCGGATCCTGGAGGAGCCGTACCGCAACGTCTTCGAGGCGGCCAAGGGCTCGGTCGACGACGTCGTCGCGGAGCTCGGCGAAGGGGCCCGCACCGTGCTGTTCGGGCACAGCCTGGGCGCGGTGCTCGCCTACGAGCTGGTGCACCTGCTGACCGAGCGCGGCGTGCACGTCGAGCGGCTCGTCGTCAGCGGTTCGCCGGGTCCCTGGACCCAGCGCGAGCGGCGGGCGGCGGGGCTCCCGGACGAGGAATTCCTCGCCAGGGTCGAGGAGTTCGCGGGGTTCCGGCACGAGGCCCTCGACCACCCGGAGATGCGGGAACTGATCCTCCCCACCCTGCAGGCCGACTGCGAGATGCACGAGAGCTATGTGCCGAGCACCGACGTGCCGGTGTCGGTGCCGATCTGCTCGCTGCGCGGCAGCGTCGACGGTCTGGTCACCGCCGAAGAGGCACAGCAGTGGCAGGCGGCGACCACGGCCGACTTCACCTATGTGGAGTTCCCCGGCGACCACATGTACCTGGTCGACGCGGGCCGCGAGGTGCTGGACGTGATCGAGGCACAGGCCACCCGCTCGCGCTAGTGCGGGGGCCGGTCGCCGACCGGAGGGGCGCCGCGCCGGCCGGGAGCGATGCGGTCGAGCGCGGTGTCAGGGGTGTGACAGGTGGGCGACAGGCCCGATGAAGAAGGTGGAGGCATGAGAACTTCGGCGATCGCAGTTTCAGGGCTGCGCAAGGCATATGGGGACAAGGTCGTGCTCGACGGCATCGACTTCGATGTCGCCGCAGGATCGATCTTCTCCCTGCTCGGCCCGAACGGGGCCGGCAAGACGACGACGGTCAACGTCCTGACGACGTTGATGAAGGCCGACGCCGGCACGGTGAGCGTCGCCGGGCACGACGTGGTGACCGCGACCAAGCAGGTGCGCGCGGCCATCGGCGTGACCGGCCAGTTCGCCGCGGTGGACGAGCTGCTGTCGGGCCGGGAGAACCTGCAGCTGATGGCGGACCTGAAGCGCGTGCGCTCCGGCAACCAGGTGGTCACGCGGCTGCTTGAGCAGTTCGACCTGGTGGAGTCGGCGGACAAGATGGCGTCGACCTACTCCGGCGGTATGCGCCGCAAGCTGGACCTGGCGATGACGCTGGTCGGCAACCCGCAGATCATCTTCCTGGACGAGCCGACGACGGGTCTCGACCCGCGCAGCCGGCGCACGATGTGGGGGATCGTCCGCGAGCTGGTGGCCGACGGCACCACCATCTTCCTCACCACCCAGTACCTGGAGGAAGCCGACCAGCTCGCCGACCAGATCGCGGTGCTCAACCAGGGCAGCCTGGTCGCCCAGGGCACCCCCGAGGAGCTCAAGCGCCGGATCCCCGGCACCCACGTGCGGCTGCGCTTCACCGACCTGTACGAACTCGACACGGCGGCGCGGGTCCTGACCGGGGCCACCCGGGACGACCAGGAGCTGACCCTGCGGGTGCCCAGCGACGGTGAGTCGAGGTCGCTGCTGGCCCTGCTGAGCCGGCTCGACGACCACATGATCAACGCCCAGGAGTTCTCCGTGCACACACCGGACCTCGACGACGTCTTCCTCGCCCTGACCGGGCGTGCGAACACGGAGCACACCAGCAAGGAGGCGATCGCGCGATGAGCACCGTCTCCACGTCGTTCGGCGACTCGACGATCATGCTGCGCCGCAACTTCAAGCACACGCTCCGCAATCCGGTCACGGTGTTCAACGCGGTCCTGTTCCCCATCGTCCTGATGCTCATGTTCGTCTACGTCTTCGGCGGCGCCTTCAAGGTCCAGGGCGAATACGTCGACTACGCGGTGCCCGGCCTGATCGTCATGGCCATCACCTACGGGCTCGGCCCGACCGCGGCGGCCGTGAACGGCGACATGACGAAGGGCATCATCAACCGGTTCAAGACCATGGACGTCTCGCACGGCGCGGTCCTCGCCGGTCATGTCGTCGCCACGACGGTGCGCGCACTGATCGCGGACACGGCCATCATCGCCGTCGGCTTCGCCATGGGCTTCCGCCCGCATGCCAACTTCGTGCAGTGGCTCGGCGCGATCGGCATCATGCTGCTGCTCGCCTTCGCGACCAGCTGGCTCACCGTCGCCATGGGCCTGGGCGCCAAGACCGTCGAGTCGGCGGGTCTGGCCACCGTGCCGCTGATCATGCTGCCGTTCCTGAGCAGCGCGTTCGTGCCCGCCGACACCATGGGCACCGGCGTGCGGCAGTTCGCCGAGTACCAGCCCTTCACGCCGATCATCGAGACGCTGCGCGGACTCCTCGCGGGCCACAACCCGTCGAGCGGCGACGCGATCGCGGCCGTCGCCTGGTCCCTCGGGCTCGCGCTCGTCGGGTACGTGTGGGCGGTCTCCACCTTCAAGAAGCGGGCCTGACTCCGACGTCAGGACACCCGCGTGACATCGGCCGGCCCGACCGGCCGGCCCCAGCCCCCTCCCGAGCCGCCTCGGCCAGCCGCGCCGAGGCGGCTCCGCGCTGTCCGCCGAAGGGAGCTCGAAGTCCCCTCCGTACCCGCCGCTGTGGCTTCGGCGGGTACGACGACGGCGGCCGCCAGGACCACTACAGGTCCTGACGGCCGCCGTCGTGCGAGCCCCCCAACTGCCAACACCGGCTCGCGAGCCGGTAGTTGGGGGTGTCTCACCCCTGTGCGGCGGGGCCGCACCAGGTGGTGAGGGCACCGCGGAGCGCGGAGGTGTCGGGCGTATCCGCGGCCGCCCAGGCGACATGGCCGTCGGGGCGGACGAGGAGCGCGGTGGGAGCGGGGATCTCGCCCATGGCCGGCACGGTCCAGAAGTCGTCCTCGGCGCGCGCCTCGACGACGTCGACGCGATCGGCCCAGCCCGCGGCGGCCGCCGCGACCTCCGCGCCGCCGCCCAGGTCGAGCAGGACCGGACGCCCGGCGTGCAGCAGCTCGTAGACGCGGGTGGCGTCGCCGGTCGTCTTGAGGTCGGCGTCGGGGACCCGGCGGCCCACCAGCGGGTGGTCGCCGTCGATCGGGTAGCGGATGTCCAGCGCGGTCAGCATGCCGCGCAGGTACCGGTTGACGTCGTCGAACACCATGAGCGAGCCGAACACCTCGCGCAGCGCGTCCGTCTGCGCGCCGGGCCGGGCCAGGGCCGACTGCGCCCGGGTGTTGTCCAGTACGCGCTCCCCGACGGGGTGGCGCTCGTCGTGGTAGCTGTCCAGCAGGCTCTCCGGCGCCTGGCCGCGCACGACCGAGGCGAGCTTCCAACCCAGGTTGACGGCGTCCTGCACGCCCATGTTCAGGCCCTGCCCGCCGGCCGGGAAGTGGATGTGCGCCGCGTCGCCCGCGAGCAGCACCCGGCCCTGCCGGTACTGCGCGGCCTGTCGCGCGGCGTCGTTGAACCGGGACACCCAGCGCGGGCTGTGCATGCCGTAGTCGGTGCCCGCCAGCCTGACCAGCGACTCCCGGAGCTGCTCGAACGTCACGGGTTCGTCGCGGTCCACGACGCGGTCGTACTCGGAGGTGATCACCCGGAACCAGCCCGGCTCGAAGGCGATCGCCGAGAAGTCACCGCCCGCGCAGCGCCGCACCCAGATGTAGTCCTCGGTCAGCTCGGGGAGTTCGACGTCGCCGATCAGCGCGGTCATCGTCGCCGCGGTGCCGGGGAAGTCGAAGCCCGCCAGCTTGCGCACGGTGCTGCGGCCGCCGTCGCAGCCCACGAGGTAGCGGGCGCGCAGCGTCGCGGGCGACGTCAGCGCCGTACCCAGTTCGACCGTCACGCCCGCCTCGTCCTGGTGCACTCCGCGCACCTCGGACGACCGGAGCACCCGCACGCCGAGTTCGGCGGCCCGCTCCTCCAGGAGCCGCTCGATGGCGGACTGCAGGATCATCAGCGGGTAGGGGTGCCTTGACTCCGACTCGTCGAACTCTAGATAAAGACCGGAGAAATGACCCACCGGCTGCAGTTCACCGGCCGCGAGAAAGCGATCCAGAATTCCGCGCTGGTCCAGCACCTCAAGGGTGCGGGAATGTATTCCGCCGGCGCGCGACTCGCCCGTCCGTTCCGCGAGCCGCTCGACCACCACCACGTCGACGCCCGCCAGCCGCAGCTCACAGGCGAGCATCAGGCCTGTCGGCCCGGCGCCCGCGATCACCACGTCCGTATCGATGCCGCTGTGCCCCACGTCGTTCCCCCTCGCTCCACTGAACCTCTAACGTCCTTGAACCACCCCCACGTTCACCGAACGTGGAACGGCCGGTCAAGGAACGCCGGGGCCGGGGCGGGGCGGGTCGAACCCGCCTGTCCCGCCGGCGGGACACGCCGAATGCCGCGGCGGCGCCGGCGTGCAGGTTCGCCGGTCGGCGCTCAACCCCACCGGCCGCCGAGCACCGTCGCACCGCACCTGCGGTGTGCGCGGATCCGAATTCGGGCGACACTCCATTCGGCCATTCAGAGAATTTGTCTCGCCGGCGGGACTGCGTAAAAAGTTCCCCAGCGGTCGTCATGGCGGTGGTGGCCCCGAGAAGGGCCTAAAGGGACGCGAACGGGATTCCCGGTCGGCGGAGGAAGGAAAGACTGGCAATGGAATCGTCGCCGCAGGTGCTTCACCCGCGAGGTGGACAGGACGAGACGTCGCAGCGGCAGGACGCGCCCTCGGGCGCGCCGGTGTCGCTGGCGCAGGAAATCGCGCAGCTGTGGGCTCACCACCTCAACCTCGGCGAGGTCGCGGTGGACGCCGACTTCTTCGGGATCGGCGGTAATTCGCTGACCGGAATCAAGATCATCGAGCAGGTGGCGGAGGACTACGGAGTCCAGCTGTCGGTGCGCGACTTCTACCTGGCGCAGACCCCGGTCCGAGTCGCCGAGCTGGTCGCGCAGGGGAGGGCGGCGGCGTGAGGCTGACGCCTGGTCCCGGGCGCGACATCGACCTCGACGGCATCAACCTGTTCGACCTCGACCTCTACACCTCGGGCGATCCGCACCCGATCTGGGACGTGATGCGGGCCAAGGCGCCGCTGCACCACCAAGTCCTGCCGGACGGACGCGAGTTCTGGTCGGTGACCCGCTACGAGGACGTCCACCGCGTGCTCGCGAACCACCGCGAGTTCACCTCGGAACGCGGCACGGTCCCCACCCACCTCGGGACGGACGACGTCGCGGCCGGCGTGCTGATGACGTCCACCGACCCGCCGCGGCACACCGAGGTCCGCCGGCCGCTCGGCGCCAAGCTCACGGCGCGGGCGGTGAAGTCCTGGGAGGACTCGATCCGCGCCACGGTCGTGCGCTTCCTGGAGCCCGCGCTCGACGGTGAGGTCTTCGACCTCGCCGAGAAGGCGCTGCTCCTGCCGGCGATGGTCACCGGCCCGCTCCTCGGCATCCCGGAGCAGGACTGGGCGGAACTCGTCCAGCTGACCGCGATGGTGACGGCTCCCTCGGACCCGCACTTCCAGCTGGGCAGCGAAGCCGCGACCCTGGCCATCTCCCACCACGAGCTCGTCACCTACGTCAAGGAATGGGTCAAGACCCGGCGGGCGACCGGTGAAGAGGGCGAGAGCCTGCTCCACCACCTCATGAGCGTGCGCCCGGGCGGCGAGGCGCTGAGCGACGAGGAGATCGCCCTCGACGGCTACAGCATCCTGCTCGGCGCCAACGTGACGACGCCGCACACCGTCTCCGGCACCGTGCAGGCGCTCATCGAGCGGCCCGAGCAGTTCGACAAGGCGGCGGCCGACCTGACGCTGGTCCCGGGCCTAGTCGAGGAAGGGCTGCGCTGGACGTCGGCCGCCTGCAACTTCATGCGGTACGCGGTGGACGACGTCGAGATCGCCGGGGGCACCATCCCGGCCCGCGGCGCGGTCGTGGCGTGGATCGGATCGGCCAACCGGGACGAGTCCCTCTTCCCCGACCCGCACACCTTCGACATCACCCGGGCCGGTGCCAAGCGCCAGGCCGCGTTCGGCTTCGGCACGCACTTCTGCATCGGCGCGCCGCTGGCCCGGATGACGCTGCGCATCTTCTTCGAGGAGCTGCTCCAGCGCTTCGAATCGATCGAGCTCGCCGGCGAACCGGAGCACCTGCGCTCGTACTTCATCGCCGGGATGACCCACCTCCCCGTCCTCGGCAAGAAACGACACACGCCATGACAACCGGCTCCACCATCGCCCCCTCGCCGTGGTTCGTCCGGCCGCTGTCCGACGACCACCCGGCCCGGCTCTTCTGCCTGCCCTTCTCCGGGTCCGGGGCCTCGGCCTTCAGCGCCTGGCCCGCCGCGATCGGCGACGCCGAGGTCTGCCCGGTGCAGTTCCCCGGCCGCGAGAACCGGCTTGCCCACCCCCACTACGGCACCTACGAGAACCTGGCCGACAGCCTGGCCGACGAGCTGGAGCCGCTCCTGGACCGGCCGTACGCGCTGTTCGCGCACTGCGCGGGCGCCATGCCCGCGTACGAGACCGTGCTGCGGCTCGCCGAGCGCGGCCTGCCCGGCCCGGAGCGCCTGTTCGTGTCGGGCCAGCCGGCCCCGCACGACGCCTCGCGCGACCGGATGCTCACCATGACCGAGCCCGAACTGCGCGCCGAGCTGGAGTCGTTCATCCGCGGCCGCGGGATCGAGCCCCGGCCGGACATGATCGACCTGGGCATGTACGTGCTGCTCCGCGACCACGCCGCCGCGGGCGCCTACCGGCGGCCGGAGCCGGTCAAGGTGGACTGCCCCGTCGTCGTCCTGCACTGGCGCGACGACCCGGACGTCAGCCTCGAAGAACTCCAGGGGTGGCGGCAGTACTCGGATGCGGTCGAGATCCAGGTGGTCGAGGGCGGCCACTACGACTTCATGGACGCGCCGGACGAACTGCTCGCCCTGTTGACCCGCCGGCGGTGAAAGCGGTGCCGCCCCCAAGAGCCCTATGCCGAGGGAACCGGAAGGAATTCGTATGAGTGGCGCAGCCGCCGGCATCGCCGTCATCGGGATGGCGTGCCGCTTTCCCGGTGTGCACGACCTGGACGCGTTCTGGCGCTTGCTGTCCGACGGGGAGTCGACCGTCGGACAGTTCCCCGAGCGCCGGGCGGCCGACTCCAACCACCTGTCCCACCCGGACGCCGCCACCTTGAACACGGGCTCGTTCCTCGACTCCATCGACACGTTCGACGCGGAGTTCTTCGGCACGGGCCCGGCGGAGACGGCCGCCATGGATCCCGTGCAGCGGCTGGGACTCGAACTCGCCTGGGAGGCCGTCGAGGACGCCCGGGTCCCGGCGAGCGCGCTCGCGGGCCGCGAGATCGACGTCGTGGTGGGCACCGCGCCCTCCGGGTACGAGCTGCTGCGCAAGCTGTCCGGCAGCGACCAGGACGACCACTACGCCGCGCTCGGCACGAACGGCGCGCTGATCGCCAACCGGATCTCCAGCCTCTTCGACGTCCGCGGCATGAGCTTCTGCGCGGACTCGGGCCAGTCGTCCTCCCTGGTGTCGCTGGCGCTGACCTGCGAACGCATCCGCAGCGGCGCGGTCGACATGGCGATCGCGGGCGGCGTGCACCTGATCGCCGACCCGGCGGCGGGAGCCGCCCTGGCGAACCTGGGCGCCCTGTCGCCCGACGGGCGCTGCTTCACCTTCGACGAGCGGGCCAGCGGCTTCGCCCGCGGCGAGGGCGGCGCGTTCGTCGTCCTGAAGCGGCTCGACCTCGCCGTCGCCGACGGCGACCACATCTACGCCGTGGTGCGCGGCTGGGGCGTCGGCAGCGGTGGCGCGTCCACCCGGATGCCCGACCCCAGCCCCAGCGGTCAGGCGGCGGCCGTGCTTGCCGCGCTCGACAGCGCGGCCGTCGACTTCGACAGCGTCGACTACGTGGAGGCCCACGGCACCGGCACCCGCATGGGCGACCCGGCCGAAATAGCCGGTCTGCGCGAGGTGTTCGGGGCGACCGGCCGCGGCCGTCCCCTGGTCGTCGGCTCGGCGAAGACGAACGTCGGGCACCTGGAGCCAGCCGCGGGCATGGTCGGCTTCGTGAAGGCGGCGCTCTGCGTGGACCGCGCCCACCTGGTGCCGAGCCTCAACTTCCGCTCCCCGAACCCCGACATCCCCGAATTCCACCGGGACTTCGAGGTCGTCCGGGCCGCGCGGCCCTGGCCGGGCGAGCCCGGCCGGCCGCGCCGCGCCGGGGTGTCGGCGTTCGGCATGGGCGGCACCAACGCGCACGTGATCCTCGAACAGGCCCCCCGGGAGCGGACGCTTCCCGGTGCCGCGGGCGAGGACGCGAGCTCTGCGGACGCTCCCCGGGTACTGCCGTGGGTCCTGTCCGCGCACTCGGAGCCGGCCCTGCGCGAGCAGGCGGCACGGCTGCGCGACCGCGTGGCCGCGGACGCGTCGCTGTCGGCGGCCGACGTGGGGCACTCGCTGGCCTCGACCCGCTCCTCGTTCGACCACCGGGCGGTCGTGCTCGGCGGTGACCGCGAGGAGTCGCTGGCCGCCCTCGAACTGCTGGCCGCGGGCGCCGACTCGCCGAAGGTGGTCCGCGGGAGCGCCACCGCGGGAGCCGGCCCGGTCGTCTTCGTGTTCCCCGGCCAGGGCTCGCAGTGGCTCGGCATGGGCAAGCAGCTGTACGCGGAGTCGGAGGTTTTCGCGCGCTCGATCGACGAGTGCGCCGAGGCTCTGGCGCCGTGGGTGGACTGGTCCCTGGTGGACGTGGTGACCGGCGCCGAATCGGCCGCGTCGCTGGAGCGGACCGACGTCGTCCAGCCGGCGCTGTTCGCGATGCTGGTGTCGCTGGCGCGGGTGTGGCGTTCGCTGGGGGTGACCCCGGACGCGGTGATCGGCCACTCCCAGGGCGAGATCGCCGCGGCCTACGACGCGGGCGCCCTGACCCTCGCGGACGCGGCCAAGATCGTGGCCCTGCGGTCCCGCCTGCTGGCGACGGTCGCCGGGCAGGGCAGCATGGCAGGCATCCTGCTGCCCGAACACCGGGTGCGGGAGCTGCTCGGCACGTGGGGCTCCCGGGTCGGGATCGCCGCGGTCAACGGACCGAACTCGACCACCGTCTCGGGCGAGACCTCGGCCGTCGAGGAACTGGTCGCGGCCTGCGAGGCCCAGGGGGCCCGCGCGCGGCTGATCAAGTCGAACGTTCCCGGGCACTCGCCGCTGCTCGACCAGTTCGAGGAGCGGCTCACGGCCGGGCTCGGCGAGATCACCCCCATGCCCGCGCAGGTACCGATCTACTCGACGGTGACCGGCGACCTGATCGACCCGGCGCGCCTTGACACGGCCTACTGGTTCCGCAACCTGCGCGAAACCGTCCGGTTCGAGGCGGCCATGAGCCGTGTCATCGAGCAGGGGCACGGCACGGTCGTCGAGATCAGTCCGCATCCGGTGCTCCAGGTGGCGGTCGAGGAGACCGCCGACGCGCTGGCCGCCTCACCGGTGGTGGTGGGCACCCTGCGCAAGCAGGACGGCGGTGCGGGCAAGGTCCTGGCGTCGCTGGCCGAGCTGTACGTGCGCGGCGTACCGGTGACCTGGGAGGCGGCCTTCGCCGCCGACCGGCCGCGCCGGATCGCCCTGCCGACGTACGCGTTCCAGCGCCGGCGGTACTGGCTGACGGCACCCGACGACGGCCCTGCCGCGAACGGCTCCGCCGAGCGGGCGGGCGGACCGGGCGCGAGCGCCGCGGCCGCGGACCTGGGCTCACCAGCGGCGGTCCTCACGCTCGTGTGCGCCGAAGTGGCGGCGCTGCTCAACGCGAAGGAAGCGGATCTGACGGGCGCCGACCTGGAGGCGAGGTCGACCGAGAGCTTCAAGGTCCTCGGGTTCGACTCCTCGATGGCGGTGGCGCTGCGCAACCGGCTCGCCGCAGCGGCCGGCGTACGGCTCCCGGCCACCGTCGCGTTCACCTACCCCACTCCGCAGGCGCTCGCCCGCCACCTGTTCTCCCTCGTCGAGCCGGAGGAGCCCGATGCCCCGGAAGCGGTGGAGGAAGAGGTTCTGGAAATCCGCAGCGATGACGATTTGTACGCATTGATCGACCGCGGATACGTGTAGCAACACCGTTCGTCCAAACGACTTTTGGGGGAGGCCCTGGTGGAGGATGTCGACAAGCTCCGTTCCTACTTGCGACGCGCCGTCGGCGACGCGCAGGAACTGCGCGACCGCGTGCGCGAGTTGGAGGAGTCCGCACGCGAACCGATCGCGGTCGTCGGTGTGGGGTGTCGCTTCCCCGGCGGGGTGACGTCCCCCGAGGGTCTGTGGGGCGTCGTGGCCGACGGCGTGGACACGATCAGCGACTTCCCCCAGGACCGCGGATGGGACCTGGAGGCGCTGTACAACCCGGACCCCGAGGCACCCGGACGCACCAACACGCGCTCCGGCGGGTTCCTGCACGATCTCGCGGAGTTCGACGCGCCGTTCTTCGGCATCAGCCCGCGCGAGGCGCTGGCGATGGATCCGCAGCAGCGGCTGATGCTGGAGACGACGTGGGAAGCCCTTGAGCGGGCGGGCATCGACCCGGCCGCGCTGCGCGGCTCGGCGACCGGAGTGTTCACCGGGCTCTACGCCGTCGACTACGGCCCCAGGGTGGGCGGCCGGGCCGCCGCCGAGGTGGAGGGCTTCGCGCTCACCGGCACGTACACCAGCGTGGCCTCGGGCCGGGTGGCGTACGTGCTGGGTCTGGAGGGCCCGGCGGTGTCGACCGACACCGCGTGCTCCTCCTCGCTCGTCGCCGTCCACCAGGCCGTGCGGTCCCTGCGTGCCGGGGAGTGCACCCTCGCGCTCGCCGGCGGCGTCTCGACCATGCCGACCCCGGGACTTCTCGTGGAGCTCGGCCGGCAGGGCGGCCTGTCGGACGACGCGCGGTGCAAGGCGTTCGCGGACGCCGCGGACGGCACCGGCTTCTCCGAGGGCGCGGGTGTGCTCGTCCTGGAGCGGCTCTCCGACGCGCGGCGCAACGGACACCGTGTCTGGGCCGTGATCCGCGGCTCGGCCACCAACCAGGACGGCGCCTCCAACGGCCTGACCGCGCCCAACGAACTGGCCCAGCGCCGGGTCATCACGGCGGCCCTGGCCGATGCCGGGCTGCACACGAACGACGTGGACGCGGTCGAGGCGCACGGGACCGGCACCAGGCTGGGCGACCCCATGGAGGCCGAGGCCCTCCTTGCCACCTACGGCCAGGGCCGGGACCCGAAGAGCCCGCTGTGGCTGGGCTCCCTGAAGTCGAACATCGGCCACACCCAGGCGGCCGCGGGCGTCGGCGCCATGATCAAGATGATCATGGCGATGCGGCACGGCGTGCTGCCCAGGACGCTGCACGTGGACCGCCCCTCGACGCACGTGGACTGGTCGGCCGGAGCCGTGGAACTGCTGACCGAGGCCCGCGAGTGGACCAGCGCGCCGGGACGCCCCCGCCGGGCCGGCATCTCCGCCTTCGGGATCAGCGGCACCAACGCGCACCTCATCCTCGAACAGGCCCCCGAGGCCCCCGAGATCCCCGAGGCGCAGGACGCCCCGGCCCCTACGACGGTGCCGTGGGTGCTGTCGGCGCGGTCGGAGCAGGCACTGCGCGAGCAGGCGCTGCGGCTGCGGGACCATCTGGCCGCGGACGCGGACCTGCCGCTCGCAGGCGTGGGCCACGCCCTGCTGACCACGCGCTCGCTCTTCGACCACCGCCAGGTGGTCATCGGCGCCGGCCGCGACGAACTGCTCACCGCCCTGACCGCCGCGGCCACGGGCGACGGGAGCGGCTCCTCGGACGTGGTGTCCGGAGTCGCGAAGCCGGCGGGCAGGACCGTGTTCGTCTTCCCCGGCCAGGGCTCGCAGTGGGTCGAGATGGGCCGCGAACTGTGGGAGTCCTCACCGGTGTTCGCGCGCCGGATGCGGGAGTGCGCCGACGCGCTGGCGCCGTACGTCGACTGGTCCCTCCACGACGTCCTCGGGGACGCCGACGCGCTGGAGCGGGTCGACGTCGTCCAGCCCGTGCTGTGGGCCGTGATGGTCTCGCTGGCCGAGGTGTGGCGTTCGTACGGGGTGGAGCCCGAGGCCGTGGTGGGCCACTCGCAGGGTGAGATCGCCGCGGCGTGTGTCGCGGGCGCCCTCTCGGTCGAGGACGCCGCCAAGGTGGTGGCGCTCCGGTCGAAGGCGATCCTGGCGCTGTCCGGGCGCGGCGGCATGGTGTCGGTCGCACTCCCCGTCGAGGACGTGCGTGCGCGTCTGACGGACGGCCTGTCGGTCGCGGCGGTCAACGGGCCTTCGTCCGTCGTCGTGTCCGGCGACGTGGCCGAGCTCGACGCACTGCTGGCCGCCTGCGCCGCGGACGAGGTGCGAGCCCGCCGGGTCCCGGTGGACTACGCCTCGCACTCCCGGCACGTGGAGGCCATCCACGACGAACTGGGCCGGGTACTGGCCGGACTTGAGCCGCGTACGGCCGACGTCCCGTTCTTCTCGACCGTCACCGCCGACTGGCTGGACACGACGGTGATGGACGCCGAGTACTGGTACACCAACCTGCGCGGCACGGTCCGCTTCGAGGAGGCGACCCGGGCCCTGGCCGCCCAGGACTTCCGCACCTTCATCGAGGCGTCCGCCCACCCGGTCCTGACGATCGGTGTGGAACAGACCCTGGACAGCGCGGGCGTCGAGGCCGCCGCCGTGGGCACGCTGCGCCGCGGCGAGGGCGGCCTCGCGCGCTTCTACCGGTCGGCCGCCGAAGCCTTCGTGGCAGGCGTCGAGGTGCGATGGCAGACGGCGCTCCCGGCCCTGGAGGGCCCGGCGGTCGAACTGCCCACGTACGCCTTCCAGCGGCAGCGCTACTGGCTGAACACCCCCCACGAGACCACCGGCGAGAGCACGTCGGACCACCCGCTGCTCGACGCGGTGATCGATCTGCCCGACGACGGGGAGACCGGCGGCGTGGTGGGCAGCGGGCGCCTCTCCATCGAGCGCCACCCGTGGCTGGCCGACCACGTCGTCCACGGCGCCGTCCTCGTGCCGGCCGCGGTACTCCTGGAGATGGCCCTGTGGGCGGCCCGCAGGACGGGCTGCGACGTCGTCGACGAACTCACCCTGGAAACCCCGCTGGTCCTGTCCCGCACGGCCGGCCGCGAGATCCGCGTCGTCGTCGACGGCAAGCGCGTGGTCGGCGTGCACTCCCGGGGCGAGGGCGAATCCGAGTGGACGCGCAACGCCGTCGGCGTCGTCGGGTCCGACACCGGACGCACCCGTGCCGAGGAAAGCCTCGCCGCCTGGCCCCCCGCGGGCGCGGCCGAGGTGCCCTTCGAGGACGAGTACGACCGGCTGGCCGCCCTCGGACACGGCCACGGGCCCCTGCTCCGCGGTCTGCGCAAGGTGTGGCGCCGCGACGAGGACCTCTTCGCCGAGGTCGAACTGCCCGCCGCCGACGGCGCGGGCGGCCGCTACCGGCTCCACCCCGCCCTGCTCCACGCCGCGCTGCTGCCGGTGGGCCTCGGCGCATTCGTCGACAACGCCCGGCCCGAGGGCTGGCTGCCGTTCCGCTGCACGGGCCTGCGCGTCGACTCCGCCCAGCCGGCCGTCCTGCGCGTCCGGCTGGCGCCCGCGGGGGACGACACACTGTCCGTGACCCTCGCGGACCAGGACGGAGCCCCCGTCGGCGGCGTCGCATCGCTGAGCCTGCGGCCCGCCGACGTCTCGCAGCTGACCGCGCTGAGCTTCGACCACCAGGACGCCCTGTTCCAGGTGGACTGGGCCCCCCTCGCGGTCCCCTCCGGACGCCCGCTCCGGTACGCGGTCCTGGGAGCACCCGAGGCGGTCCCCGCGGCCCTGGCCGAAGGCGCGGACGTCTTCGCCGACCTCGAACAACTCGGCGCCGCCGACGGCGGGATACCCCCGCTCGTCATCGCCCGCGCCGACCTGAGCGGCGCGGACGGCGCCGACGCGGCCGCCGCCGTCGAGCTCGGCCTCCGCCGTGTGCTGCGGTGGACGCGGGCCTGGCTCGGCGACGACCGGTTCGCCGACTCCCGCCTCGTCATCGTGACGCGGGACGCCGTCCACGACGACCAGGTGCGCCGCACCGACCCCGCGGCCGCCGCGATCTGGGGATTCGTGCGCACCGCGCAGACCGAGAACCCGGACCGCTTCACGCTCGTGGACACGGACGGCCGGGCCGAATCCTGGGCCCGCCTACCGGCGGCGGCCGACACCGCGGAACCCCAGCTCAAGATCCGCTCCGGCGAGGTGACCACTCCTGAACTGTCCCGCACCCAGGGCGAGTTGACCGGTCCCGGATCCCCCGGGGCGGAAGAACGTCCCGCTTTCGGATCCGGGACGGTGCTGATCACGGGAGGCACCAGCGGCCTGGGCGCGATGCTGGCCCGGCACCTCGTGGCGCGCCACGGCGTGCGCAGGCTGGTCCTGAGCAGCAGGCGCGGCCCGAACGCCCCGGAGGCGGCGGCGCTGCGGGAGGAACTGACCGCGGCGGGAGCCCGGGTCGAGATCGTGTCCTGCGACGTCGCCGACCGCGACGCCGTCTCGGCGCTGATCACCGCCATCGGGTCCGAGCACCCGCTGACCGCGGTGATCCACTGCGCGGGCGTACTCGCCGACGGAGTCGTCGCGGCGATGACCGAGGACCGCCTGAACACGGTCCTCGCACCCAAGGCGGCCGGAGCCTGGCACCTGCACGAGCTGACCCGGCACCTGGACCTGTCCGCGTTCGTCCTGTTCTCCTCGATCGCGAGCGTGCTCGGCACGGCGGGCCAGGCCAACTACGCGGCGGCCAACGGATTCCTCAACGGCCTCGCCCAGGCCCGCCGGGCCGAGGGACTGCCGGCCACCTCGCTGTGCTGGGGCTTCTGGGCCGAACGCAGCGAGATGGTCGCCGACATCGGCGACACCGACGTCGTACGCCTGCAACGGCAGGGCGTGCTGCCGATGGCGTCCGAGGAGGGCCTCGCCCTCTTCGACCTCGCGGTCTCGCTGGACGAGCCGGTGCTGGTGCCCGCGCGGCTCAACCTCGCGGCACCGGGCGCGGCCTCGCCACTGCTGCGCGCTCTGACCGGCGCCACCGCGGGACCGGCCGGCCGGATCGGCCGGGAGTCCACCGACCCCGGCCTCGCGCAGCAGCTGAGGTCGCTGCCCGCGGCCGAGGCCGAAGCGGCGCTGCTCGGCGTGATCCGCACGCAGACCGCGATCGTGCTCGGCCACCCGGACACCACGAAGATCGGCCCGGCCACGACGTTCAGGAAGCTGGGGATCGACTCGCTCACGGCGCTGGAACTGCGCAAACAGCTGGCCGCGGTGACCGGCCTGAAGCTGCCCGCCACGCTCGTCTTCGACCATCCGAACCCGAGCGACCTCGCGCGGTTCCTGACCGCGAGCATCACACCCGAATCGACCACACCCCCATCTCCGGCCGACCACCTGGCCAAGGAGATCGAAGTACTGGGCGCCCGGCTTGAGGACGCGTTCCTCCAGCTCGCCGAGGACGACCAGACCACCATTTCCACTCTGCTCGGCACGCTGCAGGGCCGAGTCCGTTCGCTGGTGAGCGCCGGTTCTCCGGTCGCCATCGTCGACCAGATCAGTTCGGCCTCGGCGGGAGACCTTCTCGCCCTGCTGGACAAAGAGCTCGGCTAGGGGAGCGCGATGACAAACGACAACAACGCCGAAGTTCTTGACTACCTCAAGCGGACTTCGATCGAACTGATCGAGACGCGCAAGCGTCTCAAGGAGCTGACGGACGCGGCCGCCGAACCCATCGCCGTGGTGGGCGTCGCCTGCCGCTTCCCGGGCGGAGCCACCTCACCGGAGGCGCTGTGGGACCTGGTGCGGGCGGGCACGGACGCCGTGTCGGACTTCCCCGAGGACCGCAACTGGGACCTGGAAGCCCTGCACGACCCGGACCCGGACCGGCCCGGCACCTGCTACACCCGCTCGGGCGGCTTCCTGGACGACGCGGGCGACTTCGACGCCGAGTTCTTCGAGATCAACCCGCGCGAGGCGCTGGCCGCCGACCCGCAGCAGCGGCTGCTCCTGGAGACCGCGTGGGAGTCCCTGGAACGCGCCGGCATCGACCCGGCGACCCTGCGCGGCAGCAACACCGGCGTCTTCGCCGGTCTCGCCTACTTCGGGTACGGGAACCACTTCGTCACCCCCGAGGCCATCTCGGGCTACGCGCAGACCGGTTCGCTGCTCAGCGTGGCGTCCGGGCGCGTGTCGTACGCACTGGGCCTGGAGGGCCCGGCCGTCTCGGTCGACACCGCGTGCTCGTCGTCGCTGGTGACGGTGCATCAGGCGGTGCAGTCGCTGCGGCAGGACGAATGCGGGCTCGCCCTGGCCGGCGGCGTCACCGTCATGGCGATGCCGCAGGTGTTCCGGGAGTTCGCGCGCCAGCGGGGCCTGGCCGCCGACGGCCGCTGCAAGGCGTTCGCGGACGCGGCGGACGGCACCGGCTTCTCCGAGGGCGTCGGCATGCTCGTCCTGGAGCGGCTCTCCGACGCCCGGCGCAACGGGCGCCGGATCTGGGCGGTGATCCGCGGCTCCGCGATCAACCAGGACGGCGCCTCCAACGGCCTGACCGCACCGAGCGGACCGGCCCAGCAGCGCGTGATCCGGGCGGCGCTGGCCAACGCCCGGGTGCAGCCGGACGAAGTGGACGCGGTCGAGGCGCACGGGACCGGCACCACGCTCGGCGACCCCATCGAGGCGCAGGCGCTCCTCGCCACGTACGGCCAGGGCCGGGACCCGAAGAGCCCGCTGTGGCTGGGCTCCCTGAAGTCGAACATCGGCCACACCCAGGCGGCCGGCGGTGTCGGCGGCATCATCAAGATGATCATGGCGATGCGGCACGGCGTGCTGCCCAGGACGCTGCACGTCGACCGCCCCTCGACGCACGTGGACTGGTCGGCCGGAGCGGTCGAGCTGCTGACCGAGGCCCGCGAGTGGACCAGCGCGCCGGGACGCCCCCGCCGGGCCGGTATCTCCAGCTTCGGGGCCAGCGGCACCAACGCACACCTCATCCTGGAGCAGGCACCCGAGGAGGAGACGGCGCCCGACGCCGCCGACCACGGGCCGGCCGGCTTCGCGGGCCCGGTGCCGTGGGTGCTGTCGGCCCGGTCCGAGCAGGCGCTGCACGCGCAGGCGGAGAAGCTGCGCGACTTCGTCGCCGCCGACCCGCAGGCCGACCTCGCCGACATCGGCGCCTCGCTCGTGTCGAGCCGGTCGCTGTTCGAACACCGCGCGGTGGCGCTGGGAGGCGACCGCGACGAACTCCTGAGCGCGCTGACGGCACTGAGCGAGGGCTCTGAAGTTCCCGCGGTGGTCCGCGGCACGGCCGGTGAACTCGGCGGTTCCGTCTTCATGTTCCCGGGCCAGGGCGCCAAGTGGACCGGTGTGGCACGGGAGTTGTACGACACCTTCCCCGTCTTCGCGCAAAGCCTCGACGAGGTCTGCGAACGCTTCGACGCGCACCTGCCCTTCGCCCTGAAGCCCCTGCTCCTGGCCGACGAGCCCGAGGGACACGAGCGCACCGACGTCATGCAGCCCGCGCTGTTCGCCCTCCAGGTCAGCCTGTACCGGCTCCTCGCGCGGCACTGCCCGCGGCCCGACCACCTGATCGGCCACTCCGTCGGCGAGATCGCCGCCGCCCACGTCTCCGGAGTCTTCGACCTGGACACCGCGACCAGGCTGGTCGCCGCCCGCGGACGGGTCATGCAGAGCGTCACCGAGCCCGGCGCCATGCTGGCCGTCCGCGCCTCGCAGGCCGAGGTCGAGGCGCTGCTCGGCACGTACACCCGCGTCGGTGTCGCCGCCGTCAACGGCCCCGAGTCGGTGGTGGTCTCGGGCCTTCGCGACGAGGTCCACGACCTGCGGGACCGCCTGGTGGCCGACGGCAGGTCGGCGAAGCTGCTCCCGGTCGACCACGCCTTCCACTCCCCGCTCATGGACCCGGTCCTGGAGGAGTTCGCGACGGCGCTCCAGTCGCTCCCCGGCGGCGGCGAGCTGTCGATCCCGATCGTCTCGACCAGGACCGGCCGCGAGGCCACGCTCCAGGAGCTGACCTCCGTCGAGCACTGGGTGGACCACGTCCGCGAACCCGTGCGCTTCCACGACGCGGTGGAGCGCGCCCGCGCGGCCGGAGCCACCGTCTTCCTCGAAGTCGGCCCCGGCTCGACGCTCGCAGGCCTCGTCAAGGACGCCTTCGCCGCCCAGGACGTGAGCGACGCGGTGGTCCTGTCGACGTCGCGGCGCGGCCGCGCCGCCGCCGAGGCGCTGACCGGCGCGCTGGCCGAACTGCACGTCCGCGGCGGGTCGGTGGACTGGAACGCCCTGTTCGGCACCCGCCGCCCGGTGGACCTGCCGACGTACGCGTTCCAGCGCCGGCGCTACTGGATGGACTTCCTGACCGGCACTCAGTCGGCGGACGTGGCCTCCGCCGGTCTGACGGCCCCCGGACACCCGCTCCTCGGCGCCCTGGTGGACCACCCCGCCACCGACGAGGTGGTGTTCACCGACCTGTGGTCCCTGCGGACCCACGACTGGCTCGCCGACCACACCGTGTTCGACTCGGTCGTCGTCCCGGCGACCGCCTACCTGGACCTGGCTCTGTCGGTGGGCGAGCACGTCGGATGCGCCGCCGTCGAGGAACTCTCCCTGGAAGTCCCCCTGATCCTGCCCGAGACGGGCGACGTACAGGTGCGGATCGCCGTCGGCGCCGCGGACGAGGCGGGCCGCCGCTCCCTGGACGTGTACGCGCGCCCCGCCGAGGACGCCGCGGCCCTGGGCGGCTGGACCCGTCACGCGATGGGCACCCTGGCAGCGGGCGCCCCGCGCCCCGCCGAGCGTGCCGACGACCCGCGCGCGCTCGCCGCGTGGCCGCCGCCCGGAGCCGAACGGCTCGACTTCGACGGCCTCTACGACTCCCTCGTGGACGGCGGCTTCGACTACGGCCCCACCTTCCGCGGGCTGCGCGAGGTCTGGCGGCGGGGCGAGGACCTCTTCGCCCTGGCCACCCTCCCGGAGGGCGCGGACGGCGAGTTCGCCCTGCACCCGGCGCTGATCGACACCGTGCTCCACGCGGTCGTGGTCGGCGACGTCATCACGGTGACGGACGACCGGGGCTGGATGCCCTTCTCGTGGTCCGGCGTGCACCTCGCCGGGCAGTGCGGCCCCACCGTGCGGGTCCGGCTCACCCCCACCGGCGAAGGCGTGGTGGCGCTGGCCATTGCCGACGAGCACGGCCGCGAGATCGCCCGGGTCGACGCGCTGACGTTCCGGCCGGCGACGGCCGAGCAGGTGCGCTCGGCGCGCGGCGGCCGCGAACAGTCGCTGTACGAACTGCAATGGCGGCCGGCCCCGCAGGCCACGCCGGAAACCGGCCGTGGACCGTGGGCCGTGCTCGGCGCGCACGACGGCCAGGCCGCCCGGCTCGCCGGGGCGGGCGACGGCACCGCCGCGCTCCACACCTGCCTGGACGACGCGCTCGCGGGGGACGCGCCCCGCCACGTCGTCCTGTGCCTGGACGACGCCGTCACCGCCGGACCCGACCCCCTCACCACCGTCGCCACCGCCGACAAGCACGTCCTGGACCTGGTCCAGCGGTTCCTCGCCGAGGAGCGGTTCGGCGCGGCCACGCTGGTGGTGCTCACCCGCGGGGCGCTCGACACCGGCGCGGGCGAGAACGTCGAAAGCCTGCCCGGCGCGTCCGTATGGGGCCTGATCCGGTCCGCCCAGACCGAACACCCCGGCAGGTTCCGCCTGGTGGACATCGACGACGAGCAGACCTCCTGGGCCGGCTTCGCGGACGCGCTCGCCCTCGCCGAGGACCAGGTGGCGCTGCGCGACGGCGCCTGCCTCGTGCCCCGCATGGCACCGGCCGCACCCGCGGACCACCAGCTGGAGCCCCCGGCGGACGGCGCGCACCGGCTGGACATCCCGAAGAAGGGCACGCTGGAGAACCTGACCTGGGTGCCGTGCCCCGAAGCGGAAGCGCCCCTGTCCGACGGGCAGGTCCGCATCGCCGTCGAGGCCGCCGGCCTCAACTTCCGCGACGTCACGATCGCCCTGGGACTCATCGACCGGACGGCCGTCGACGCCGGCCTCGGCACGGAGGGCGCCGGCGTCGTCCTGGAGGTGGCCGACGACGTGACCGGCCTCGCCCCCGGCGACCGGGTGACCGGCATCTTCACCGGCGCCTTCGGCCGCGTGGCCGTGGCGGACCACCGCCTGCTCACGACCGTCCCCGAGGGGTGGAGTTACGCCGAGGCGGCGTCGATGCCGAGCACCTTCCTCACGGCCTACTACGCGCTGTTCCACGTGATGCGGCTCAAGAAGGGCCAGCGGATCCTCATCCACGCCGCGGCCGGCGGCGTCGGCATGGCCGCCGTCCAGCTGGCCAGGCACGTCGGCGCCGAGATCTACGCCACCGCGAGCCCCGCCAAGTGGCCCACCCTGCGCGCCCTTGGCCTGGACGACGCGCACCTGGCCTCCTCGCGCGATCTGGAGTTCGCCCAGAAGTTCCTCGACGCCACGGGCGGCCGAGGCGTGGACGTCGTCCTCAACTCCCTCGCCCACACCTTCGTCGACGCCTCGCTGAAGCTGCTCCCGCAGGGCGGCGACTTCGTCGAGATGGGCAAGACCGACATCCGCGACCCCCAGCGGGTGGCGGCCGAACACCCCGGCGTCACCTACGCGGCCTTCGACCTCTACGCGGCCGGCCCGGACGTGATCCACTCGATGTTCCGCGACGTCATGGCGCTGTTCGCCGACGGACGGATACGGCTGAGCCCGATCTCCATCCGGAACATCCGGGACGCGCGCAGGACGTTCCGCGAGATGAGCCAGGGCCGCCACGTCGGCAAGCTGGTCTTCGAGCTCGGCGACGGCCTCGGCGGCGGAACCGTGCTGATCACCGGCGGGACCGGGGGAGTGGGCTCCCTCGTGGCCAGGCACCTGGTCGCCGAACACGGCGTACGGAGCCTGCTCCTCGCGAGCCGCCGCGGAACGGCCGCCGAAGGCGTCGCCGAACTGGTCGCGGACCTGGAGAGCGCGGGCGCCGCCGTCCGCGTCGCGGCCTGCGACGTCGCCGACCGCGCATCCCTGGCGGCCGTACTCGCGGACATGCCCCCGCACCAGCCGCTGACGGCGGTCGTGCACGCGGCGGGTGTGCTGGCGGACGGCACCGTCGAGTCGCTGACCGCGCAGAGCATCGACCACGTACTGCGCGCCAAGGTCGGCGGTGCGGTCAACCTGCACGAGCTGACCCGGGACCACAACCTGTCGGCGTTCATCCAGTTCTCCGCCCTGGCCGGCACCCTCGGCACCGCAGGACAGGCCAACTACGCCGCGGCCAACGGGTTCCTGGACGGACTGGCGGCGCAGCGCAAGGCCTCCGGCCTGCCCGGCACCTCGCTGTGCTGGGGCTGGTGGGAGCAGAGCAGCGGCATGACCGAGGACCTGGACCAGGCCGACCTCTCCCGGCTGCGGCGCATGGGCATCGAAGCGATGCCGACGGCCGAGGCCCTGGCCCTGTTCGACGCGGCGTGCGCCTTCGACAAGCCCGTCCTCATCCCGGCCCGGGTGGACGTCGCCGGGCTGCGCGGCAAGAGCGCTGACGAACTGCCGCTGCTCCTGCGCGGCCTCGCCGAGGGCGGCCGCCCCCGCCGCAACAAGGCGGGCACGGCCAAGGACGGCGGCTCCTCGGGGCTGTTCGCCCAGCTGGTCACCCTGCCCGCCGACGAGGCGGAGGCAGCCCTCCTGGACTGGGTCCGTGACCAGGTCGCGGTCGTCCTCGGACACCCCTCCGGCGCGGTCGTCGACGCCGACCAGGCGTTCACCCAGCTCGGCTTCGACTCGCTGACCGCGGTCGAGCTGTGCAACCGCCTGGCCGCGGCCACCGGACTGCGCCTGGCATCCACCCTCGTCTTCAGCTACCCCACCCCCCGCGAGCTGGGCCGGCACCTGCTCGGCCTGCTGCGTCCCGAGGCGGACCCGCACCCGGACGAGGACGCGCAGATCCGCGAAGCACTGCGGAACGTCTCGATCGAAAGCCTGCGCAGTGCGGGCCTCCTGGAGCTGGTCCTGGCCTGCGCCGACCCGTCCGGGCCGGGCGCCGCGACGGACGCGGACGCCGGCGCGGAGGAACTGTCGGACATGGACCTGGACGCGCTGCTCGACCTGGCGCTGGATGAGAAGAGGTAGTGACATGACGAACTCCGCGGATCAGACGGCGGAGGGCGCGGACCGGGTCCAGCGGGCGCTCCGTACCCTGCTGGAGGAACGCGACCGCCTGCGCCAGGAGAACGACGCCCTGAAGGCCGGCCGCGGCGAGCCGATCGCCGTGGTGGCCATGGCGTGCCGGTACCCGGGAGGCGCCTCCTCGCCCGAGGAGCTGTGGGACGTCATCCGCAGCGGCCGGGACGTCGTGGGCGAGTTCCCGACGGACCGCGGCTGGCGCGACGTGTACGACCCGGACCCCGACGCCGTCGGCCGGGCCTACGTGCGCCAGGGCGGCTTCCTGGACGACGTGGCCGGCTTCGACGCCGACTTCTTCGGCATCAGCCCGCGCGAGGCGCTGGCCACCGACCCGCAGCAGCGCCTGCTCCTGGAGACCTCCTGGGAGGCCTTCGAGCGGGCCGGCATGGTCCCCGCCGACGTACGCGGCACCGACGTCGGCGTCTTCGCCGGGGTCAGCTCGACCGAGTACGGCTGGCGCTTCCTGGAGGCCGGGCAGAGCGAACTGGAGGGCTACCTGCTGTACGGCAGCTCGCTGAGCGTCGCCTCCGGCCGGGTGGCCTACGAGCTGGGCCTGACCGGGCCCGCGGTGTCCCTGGACACGGCGTGCTCGTCGTCGCTGGTCGCCCTGCACCTGGCGGTGCAGTCCCTGCGGGCCGGGGAGTGCTCCCTGGCCCTGGCGGGCGGCGCGTTGGTGATGTCGACGCCCGCCGCCTTCGTCGAGTTCGCCCGCCAGGGCGCACTGTCGGCGGATGGCCGGTGCAAGGCGTTCGCGGACGGAGCCGACGGAACCGGCTGGGCCGAGGGCGTGGGCGTGCTGCTCCTTGAGCGGCTCTCCGACGCCCAACGCAACGGCCACCCGGTGCTCGCCGTCGTACGCGGCTCCGCGGTCAACCAGGACGGCGCCAGCAACGGGCTGACCGCACCCAACGGCCGCGCCCAGGAAGAGGTGATCCGGCGGGCGTTGGCGAACGCGGGCGTCGCGGCCGGCGACATCGACCTGATCGAGGCCCACGGCACCGGCACCACCCTGGGCGACCCCATCGAGGCGGGCGCCCTGCTCGCCACGTACGGCAAGGGCCGGGCGAAGGACAAGCCGCTGTGGCTGGGCTCCCTGAAGTCGAACATGGGGCACGCCCAGGCCGCCGCCGGAGTCGGCGGGGTCATCAAGGCCGTGCAGGCCATGCGCCACGGATACCTGCCCAAGACCCTGCACGTGGACGCGCCCTCGCGGCACGTCGACTGGTCGTCGGGCGGCATCGAACTGCTGGCGGAGGGCCGCGAGTGGCCCCGTGGGGACGGCCCGCGCCGGGCCGGCGTGTCCTCGTTCGGCGTCAGCGGCACCAACGCGCACGTCATCCTCGAAGAGGCGCCGCCGCAGGAGCGTGCAGAGGCGGACGGACAAGAGCCGGGCGTCGTCGGCGGCCTGGTGCCGTGGGTGCTGTCGGGCAAGACCGCGGCCGCCGTGGAGCGGCAGGCGGAGAAGCTGCGCGACTTCGTCGCCGCCGACACGGGGGCGGACCTCGCCGGCATCGGCGCGTCGCTGGTGTCGAGCCGGTCGCGGTTCGAGCACCGCGCGGTGGTCCTCGGCCACGACCGGGACGAACTGCTGGGCGCGCTCAGCTCGTTGAGCGAGGGCGCGGAATCCCCCGCGGTGGTGCGCGGCAGGTCCGCGAACCGCGGCGGGACCGCCTTCGTCTTCCCCGGCCAGGGCTCCCAGTGGGTCGGCATGGGCCGGCAGCTGTACGACACCTTCCCCGTCTTCGCGCAGAGCCTCGACGCCTGCGCGGCCGCCCTGGAGGAGTGGGTCGACTGGTCGCTGCTCGACGTGGTGCGCACCGCGCCGGGCGCGGCGTCCCTGGACCGGGTGGACGTCGTCCAGCCCGCGCTGTTCTCGGTGATGGTGTCCATGGCCGCACTGTGGCGTTCCTGGGGCGTGGAGCCGGCCGCCGTGGTGGGACACAGCCAGGGCGAGATCGCCGCCGCCTACGTGTGCGGCGCCCTGTCACTGCGGGACGCCACCAAGGTCGTGGCGCTGCGCAGCAAGGCACTGGTCGATCTGATCGGCCACGGCGGGATGGCATCGGTCGCCGAGTCCGCGGACGTCGTGGCGGAACGCCTTGTTCCGTGGGACGGCCGGGTGAGCATCGCCGTCGTCAACGGCCCCCGCTCGGTGGTGGTGTCCGGGGAGCCGGACGCCCTCGACGAGTTCGTCGAGAAGATGAAGGCCGACGGCGCCCAGGCCCGCAGGATCTCGGTCGACTACGCCTCGCACTCGCACCACGTGACGCGGGTCCGCGACGACGTGCTCGGCGCGCTGAAGGACGTGACCCCCACGACGTCGGCGCTGCCCTTCTACTCGACGCTGTACGGCGAAGTCATCGACACCGCCCGCCTGAACGGCGACTACTGGTACGACAACCTGCGGGAAAAGGTCGTCTTCGAGACGTCCGTCCGGCGCCTGGCCGACGACGGCTACCGGGTGTTCATCGAGATGAGCCCGCACCCCGTCCTGACCGTCCCGGTGCAGGAGATCGTCGAGGACGTCGAGGACGCGGTGGTCCTGTCGTCGACGCGGCGGCACCGCGACGAAGTGGCGGCCGTCATCGGCTCGCTCGCCGAACTCCACGTCCGGGGCGGGTCGGTGGACTGGGACGCCCTGTTCGGCCCGCGCCGCCCGGTGGACCTGCCGACGTACGCGTTCCAGCGGCAGCGCTACTGGCTGACCGCCTCGCACACGGCCGTGGCGGCGGAACTCCTCCCGACCGAGGCGCCTGCGGCCGACGACGACGTCCCCCTGCCGGAGCGGCTCTCCGCCCTGGCCGACGACGACGCCAAGGCACTCGTCCTCGACCACGTCCTGGAGAAGGTCGCCGTCGTACTCGGCCACCCCACCAGCGCCTCCATCAACCCTGACCAGGAATTCAAGGAGATCGGATTCGACTCGCTGCTCTCGATGGAGCTGAGCAAGCGCCTGACCGCCTCGACCGGACTCAAACTGAGGGCCAACCTGGTGCTGCGACACCCGTCACCGCGGCTGATCGCCGGTCACGTCATGACCTCGATGGCCAAGCTCGGCCAGTGAACCGACCGTGCTGCGCGCGCACTCGGGCGCCGCAGGACCGTCCCGCCGGCGGGACACCGCAAGCGCGACCGCGGCCTGTCCCGCCCGGCGTCCAAGGTGCCTTGAAGGGCTGACCCACTTCCCTGAAGGTGGGGGTGATCTGCGAATTCCTCCGATTCTCGGGCCTGTTTGTTGAGGGGTTGATCTGTGTGTCTTCGTTCGGTGCGTCGTCTGCGCATAAGGGCATGTGGCGGGCGCAGGAAATGGCTCCTGACACGCCGAACCACGCGCTGACCATGTGGGATGTGGACGGTGAGCTGGACGCGGCGGTCGTGGAAGCCGCGTTCCTGCACGTGATGGGCGAGGCGGAGGTGCTGCGCGTCAACTTCGTCGACGACGGCAGCGGACTGCGCCTGGTTCCAAGGGAGTTGGGCGACTGGCGGCCGTTCTCCCTGGACCTCAGCGCCGAGGTCGACCCCGAGCAGGCGGCCCGCGACGCGCTGGCCGACCTGGTGCGGCAGCCCTTCGACCTGGCTCGGGACCTGCTGTTCCGCCTGGGCGTCGTCAAGCTCGCGCCCACCCGCTCCCTCCTGGTGATCGCCTACCACCACCTCATATCGGACGGATTCGGCGCGGGCGGCCTGCTGTCGCGCCGCCTCGCCGAGGTGTACACGGCGCTGGTGCGCGGCGAGCAGGTGCCAGAGATGGCGTACCCGTGGGACACCGAGTCGTTCGCGGCCGAGGCCGTCGAGTACCTCGCCTCCCCGAAGTTCACCGAGGACACCGCCTTCTGGAGCGCCTACCTGCGCGATGCGCCCGCGCCCGCGCAGGTTCCCCGCGTGGCCCTGTCCGACGACCAGCGAGCCGCCCTCAGCGAGCCCCTGAGCAGCGCCGACCGCTGGTCGGAGGTGGCCGAGACCATCGGCATGGTGAGCCGCACCCTGACCGTCGAGCGCGCCGAGGCGGACGAGTGGACCGACACCGCGCAGGCCCTGGGCCTGTGGATGTCGCAGCTGCTGACCGCGGCCGCCGCCGTGTTCTTCCGGCACCGCTGCGACCGGCCCGAGTTCCTCCTCTCGCTGGCCGTGAGCAACCGCGTCGGCGTGGCGAGCCGCACGCCCGGCCTGGCCGTCAACGTGGTGCCGGTGCGCGTACGGGTGCCGCTGGGCGCGACGTTCACCGAGTTCGCCGACACCCTCGTCGACGAGACGTACGAGGTCCTCGGCCACGCCGCCTGCCACTACTCCGACATCCAGCGTGCGAGCGGCACCGCCCTGAGCGGCCGCGGCAGCTTCGGTGCCGTCGTCAACGTCGTCGAGTTCGCCGAGCAGCTCCACTTCGCCGACAGCCCGGCACGCTACTCCGGCGCGACGACCGGCACCTTCGAGGAACTGTCGATCGGCGTCTACACCGACGGCAGCGCCGACAGCGACCTCTACATCCGGCTCGACGCCCCCGCGAGCCTCTACCACCGGGCCGAACTGCGCTTCATCGGCGAGGAGTTGATCGCCCACATCCGTGCGGTGGTGGCCGCCGGCGAACAGCCGGTCGGCGCCCTGGACGTGGTGGGCGCCGCCGAGCCGGACCAGGTGGCGACGCTGGCCGACGACACGGACGCGCCGGTGCCGGCCTTGACCGTCGCGGAACTCTTCGCCCGCCAGGTGGCGCGCAAGCCCGACGCCGTCGCGCTGACCTCCGGCGACGTGGCCCTCTCCTACCGGGAGCTGGACGAGCGCTCCAGCCGTCTCGCCCAGGCCCTGCGCCGGCGCGACATCGGACCCGAGACGGTCGTGGCGGTGGCCATGCCCCGCTCCGTGGACCTCGCCGTCGCCCTGCTCGGCGTGGTCAAGGCGGGCGGAGCCTACCTTTCGATCGACCCGGCGGCCCCGGCGCAGCGCATCACCTCGCAGCTCGGCGACGCCGCGGCGCGCGCCCTGCTCACCGACGCGGCGACCGCCCGAACACTCTCCGCGGACCTCGGCGTTCCCACCCTCGTGTTCGACGACCTCTACGCCGAGAGCGCCGACGGCGACAGCGAGGGAGTGCCGCAGGCACCGCTCCCCTCGCACCCGGACAACCTGCTTGCCGTGCTGTACGGCTCCGGACCGGCCGGTGCGGACACGGCCGTGGCCGTCACCCACCGCAACATGGCGCAGGCCGTAACGGACGGCCACGGGCAGGCCGGTCACAGCACCGTGCTGTGGCACGCGCCGCACACCTGCGACGCGTTCGCCCTCGACGTGTGGGTGCCCCTGCTCGGCGGCGGCCACGTCGTCGTCGCCCCGCCGGGAGAGCTGGACGCCGACGCACTGGCCCAGGCGCGCGCCGCACACGACATCTCCACCGTGTGGCTGCCCGCCGGCCTGTTCTCGACGATCGCGGCCGCACACCCCGAGCGCCTCGCCGGGCTGCGCGAGGTGTGGACCGGCGGGGACCGCGTGCCCGCGGCCGCACTGCGCCGCGTGCGCGAGGCCTGCCCCGACCTGACCATCGTCAACGGCCACGGTGCCACCGAGACCACCGGGTTCGCCGCCCGCCACCGCCTGGCCGTCGACGAACCGGTCCGCCACGCGGGCGCGATCGGCCACCCCGTGGCCAACACCACCCTCCACGTGCTGGGCCCCGGCCTCGCGCCGGTCCCCGTCGGCGTGACCGGCGAGCTGTACGTGGCCGGGCCCGGCGTGGCGCGCGGCTACCTCGGCCGGCCCGGACGGACCGCCGAGCGCTTCGTGCCCTCCCCGTTCGGCGCGGCCGGCGGGCTCATGTACCGCACCGGAGACCGGGTGCGCTGGGGCACCGGCGGCCGGCTCGAATACGTCGGCCGTGCCGACGCCCAGGTCGATGTCCGGGGCGTACGCGTCGAGTTGGCCGAGGTCGAGGAGGTGCTGGCCGAACACACGGGCCTGGCCCAGTCGGTGGTGGCCGTCCGCACGGACGGCTCCGGGCAGCAGCGCCTTGTGGCCTACGTGGTCCCGGTGGCCGGCCGGACCGTCTCCGGTGACGAACTGCGCCGGTTCGCCGCGGGATGGCTGCCGGAGTCCATGGTGCCGACGCTGTTCACCGTCCTGGAACGTCTGCCGCTGACGGCCGACGGCCGGGTGGACCGGGCCGCGCTGCCGCAGCCCGAGTTCGACGACGGCAAGTACCGGGCGCCGCGCAACGACACCGAGCGGATCTTGGCCGCGGCCTTCGCCGACGTGCTCGAACTGGACCGGGTGGGCATCGACGAGGACTTCTTCGACCTCGGTGGCAACTCGCTGCGGGCGATCCGGCTGGTCGGCCTGATCCGGGCGGAGCTGAAGCAGGAGGTGTCGATCCGCCGCCTGTTCGCGGCCCGCACCATCACCGGTCTGTCGGACATGTGGAAGGACCTCGCCCAGTCCAGCAGGCCGACTCTGAGCCGGAGGACGAGGCAGGGCGCGGTCCTCTGACCGCCGTCCCCTCGACCGACCGCGGAGTTTGGCCACTCAAGGGAGTAACGGAATCATGGATTCATTGACCGAGGCCCTGCTGGGTGGGGCCGGCCCGGACGAGCTCGAAAGACACGAACTTCCACCGGACTACGAGGCCGCGCACCTGATGGCTTGCGACGTCGGCATGTTCAACGGCGTGGCGGACAAGGACGTCCGCAAGTCGTTGCACGTCGGGCGGGTCCCCATGCCGGACATCGCGCCGGACGAGGTGGTCGTCGCCGTCATGGCGAGCTCCATCAACTACAACACCGTGTGGTCGGCGACGTTCGAGCCGGTGCCCACGTTCGAGTTCCTCAAGCGCTACGCCAAGGAGGGCGGTTACGCTGCCCGGCACGATCTGCCGCACCAGGTGGTGGGGTCGGACGCGTCCGGCGTCGTCGTGCGTGTCGGCTCCGGCGTGCGGCACTGGAAGGTGGGCGACCACGTCGTCGCCAGCTGCGTCCAGGTCGACGAGCAGGAGCCGGCGACCCACGCCGACGCGATGCTCGGAGCGGGACAGCGGATCTGGGGCTACGAGACGAACTTCGGCGGGCTCGCCCACTACTCGGTGGTCCGCGCCAGCCAGCTCCTGCCCAAGCCGGCGCACCTGACCTGGGAGGAGTCGGCGGGCGTCCTGCTCACCGCGGCGACCTCGTACCGGATGCTCGTCAGTGACAACGGCGCGCGGATCAAGCAGGGCGACGTGGTGCTCATCTGGGGCGCGACGGGCGGACTCGGCGCGTTCGCGGTGCAGATGGTGAAGAACGCGGGCGGCATCGCCGTCGGTGTGGTCAGCTCCGAGCACAAGGCCGAGGCGCTGCGCCGGCTCGGCTGCGACGTCGTGATCAACCGCAACGACATCGGCATGGGCGGGGACGCCGCGCTCACCCCGGAGCGGACGATCGAGCTGGGCAAGCGGCTCGGCCGGGAGATCCGGCGGCAGGTCGGCGAGGACCCGCACGTCGTGTTCGACTACGTCGGCCGGGCGACCTTCGGGATCTCCGTGTTCGTCGTGCGCAAGGGCGGAGTGGTCGTCACCTGCGGGTCGAGCACCGGCTACGACCACCACTTCGACAACCGCTACCTCTGGATGAACCTCAAGCGCATCGTGGGCAGCCACGCGGCGAACCTCCAGGAGCAGGCCGAGTGCAACCGGCTCTTCCGGCTCGGCCACCTCTCGCCCGTCCTTTCCGAGGTGTTCCCGCTCAAGGAAGTGGGCGAGGCCGCCCGGCTGGTCCAGCAGAACAGGCACATCGGCAAGGTCGGCGTGCTCTGCCTGGCCCCCGAGGAAGGGCTCGGCGTCACCGACCCCGCACTGCGGGAGAAGATCGGCGCGGCGCGGCTCAACCCGCTGCGCGGCTCCGCTCTCCCCGCCGCCGAGGTGTCCTGACATGGGCATCGGCATCCTCTCCACCGGCTCCTACCTGCCCAAGGACGAGGTGGGCAACGAGGAGGTCGCCGAGCGCGTCGGCGTCACCGCGGAGTGGATCGAGCGCAAGACGCAGATCCGCTCGCGGCGCTACGCAGCCCCGCACGAGGCCACCTCCGACCTCGCGGTGAAGGCCGCCGAACGGGCGCTGGCGCAGGCGGAACTGACCGCGGAGCAGATCGACTACATCATCGTCTCGACCTCCACCGGCGACTTCCCGCAGCCGCCCACCTCGTATCTGGTGCAGCACGGTCTCGGCGCCTACGGCGCGGCCTGCTTCGACGTCAACGTCGTGTGCAGCGGCTTCGTCTACGCGCTGACGCTGGCCCACAGCCTGGTCACCGTGCGGCCCGACGCCCGGGTCCTGGTGATCGGGGCGGACGTGTACTCGCGGATCCTGGACTTCACCGACCACAGGACGGCGATCCTGTTCGCCGACGGCGCCGGAGCCGCGGTCGTCGGCGCGGTGCCGGAGCCGTACGGAATCATCGCCA
Organism: Streptomyces sp. WM6378; assembly: GCF_001279695.1. Taxonomy (GTDB): domain Bacteria; phylum Actinomycetota; class Actinomycetes; order Streptomycetales; family Streptomycetaceae; genus Streptomyces. Next base: position 3,674 of record NZ_LGDD01000290.1, on the reverse strand, counting down.
ACGACCTGACCAGCCGCGGCGACGCCCATCACCTGATCCGGGTCGAGGCGGGCGGCAGCCGCAATCCGGCGTCGGCGGCCACCGTCGCCGAGGGCGGCCACTTCTTCAAGATGGACGGCCGCGGGGTACGGGACTTCGTCGCCGAGCACGTGCCGCCGGCGCTGCTCGCGCTGACCCGCAAGGCCGGGGTGGACATCGCCGCGGTCGACCACTTCGTACCCCACCAGGCCAACGGCGTGATGCTCGGCGAGGTCGTCGAGCGTACGGGCCTCGGCGCCGCACAGACGCACCGCACGCTGATCAAGTACGGAAACGTCGGCAGTGCCTCGGTGCCCATCGCACTCGACGAGGCCAACCGCACGGGAGCGCTGGAGCCGGGGGACCTGGTGCTGCTCGCCGGGTTCGGCGGCGGCATGTCGATCGGAGCGTCACTTCTGACCTGGGGAGCCCACGCATGACCACGTCCACGCAGAGCACCGGTACCGGCATCGACCGGGTGGGTGTCGTCGGCAGCGGCATCATGGGCACCGGCATCGCCGAACTGTGCGCCAAGGCCGGGCTGAACGTGACGGTCGCGGTGTTCTCCGAGTCGTCCCTCGTGACGGCGCCGCAGCGGCTGGCCGCGTCCCTCGACCGGGGCGTGGCCAAGGGCAAACTGACCGAGCTGGAACGCGACGCGGCCCTCGCCCGGGTGTCGTTCACCCATGACCTCGGAGAACTGGCGGACCGTCAGCTCGTGATCGAGGCGGTCAAGGAGGACGAGCAGATCAAGCTGGACCTGTTCGCCACCCTCGACAAGATCATCGAGGACCCGGACGCGATCCTGGCGACCAACACGTCCTCCATCCCGGTCGTACGGCTGGCCGCCGCGACCGGGCGCCCCGGCCACGTGCTCGGCATGCACTTCTTCAACCCGGTGCCGGCGCTGCCGCTCGTCGAGCTCGTCGACTCGGTGCTCACGGACGAAGCGGTGAGCGCGCGGGCGCTGGTCTTCGTCCGCGACGTCCTGGGCAAGAAGCCGGTCGCCTCGCCGGACCGCGCGGGCTTCCTCGTCAACGCGCTGCTGTTCCCCTACCTGCTGTCCGCGGTCCGGATGGTCGAGTCGGGCCTGGCCACCGCCGAGGTCGTCGACCAGGCCATGGTGCAGGGCTGTTCGCACCCGATGGGCCCGCTGCGGCTTGCCGACCTGATCGGCCTGGACACCACCGTGTCCATCGCCCAGGCCATGTACGAGGAGTTCAAGGAACCGCTGTACGCGCCTTCGCCGCTGCTGCTGCGCATGGTCGAGGGCGGCCTGCTGGGCAAGAAGTCCGGCCGCGGTTTCTACGCGTACGCCTGACGACCCCGCCGCGGCGGCACGGAGCAGTCCGTGTCGCCGCGGTTCGGGTTTTCCGGGCGGCCGGTCAGGAAGCGGCGGCGCCGACGAGGAGCCCGTCGGTGATGGTCGCGGCGATGTCGTCGAGGTGGTCGGCGAGGTAGAAGTGGCCGCCGGAGAAGACCTTCAGGGCGAAGTCGCCCGTGGTGTGCCGCCGCCAGGTCCGAGCCTCCTGGACCGTCACCATCGGGTCGCTGTCCCCGACCAGGGCGGTCACCGGAGTGGCGAGCGGCTCGCCCCCGCGCCAGCGGTAGGTGCCGAGGGCCTTGTAGTCCGCTCGCAGCCCGGGCAGCACCATCTCCAGGACATCGGGGTTTTCCAGCATGGCCTGATCGGTGCCGCCCAGCTTGCGCACGTCGGCCAGCACATCGGCGTCGTCGTAGAGGTCGTAACCGGTGGTGTCGTGGATGTCCGGGGCGCCCCGGCCGGAGAGGAACAGCCTTATGGGGCCGGGCAGTTCGGTCTCGGCGAGCAGCCGGGCCGTCTCGAACGCGACGAGCGCGCCCATGCTGTGGCCGAACAGGGCGTACGGCCGTCCGGGGTCCGCGGCGAGCTCAGGGGCCAGCTGCTCGGCCACCGCCTCGACGAGCGACGTCAGGGACGTGAACGGCGCCTCCTGGTACCGGTCCTGACGCCCCGGGTACTGCACGGCCAGTACGTCGAACTCGGCGGGCAGTGTGTGCGACAGGTGTGTGTACGCCGTGGCGGAGCCCCCCGCGTGCGGGAAGCACACGAGCCTCGGCCCGTCCCCCGCGGCCGTGGTGTAGCGCCGGAACCAAGTGCTGTTCACTGTTGGTGTGTCCCTTCGTCTGTGCCGGCCGCCCGGCCCCCGGGCCCCGGTCTGACCGGTCAACTGCCCGATTCGGACCGGCAGTTCGAGCGCATCGATGACAGCGCTGCGGTCGTTCGGGGCAGCCCGCCTCGCCGGGGCGGGCGGCGCCCCGGCGCCGGCCGACCTCCCCAGCCTGCCGAGCGTAGCCAACCGGGCCGCACCCGGCGCTGGACACTTGAACACCCCGACTGCCGCCCGCAGCAGGCCACTTGACGATGGCCTGTGCCGGGACATGCACGGTGGTCGAGGGCACCGGCGAGAACGCGGTCGAGGCAGCGGGCGAGGCAGCGGGTGACGAAGCGGGCGCGGGCCGGACGGTGTCGACGGCCTGCGAGCGGTTCCGCGCGAAGACGACGAGGCGCAGCACCGCGAACCGCGCGAGGCCCGCGAAGGCGGAGGAGGACAGGTAGACGACCTGCTCAAGTACCGCACCGGGCGCCGCCACCAACTGCTGCAGCACCATCATCGCGACGCAGGTCACCACGTACGCGGCCGCCGCTGACCCGGCCGACTGCGCATGCTGGCGCCAGGTCGCGCGCCCGCCCGAGCCGAAGGTGAAGCGGGCGTGCAGCTCGGTGGCGAGGAGCGTGGACAGTACGGTGATCAGGGCGTTGGCCAGGCTCCAGGGCATCCACGAGGCGAGGCTCGCCACGGCGAAGCTGGAGGCGAGCCCCACTCCGCCGCCGCAGAGCACGAAGCGGGCGAACGCGGCGAAGGCGCCGGATGCCGCCTGCGGTTGGCTCTGCGCTGTCTCCATGATCCGGCCCCCTCGATCGCTCACTCCGCGAAACGCGCGCCTCCCGATGTGCGAGGCTCTCGATCCATCGTTTCTGATGATGGAAACGCTACGTTGCATTCATGTGGTTGGCAACATGCTTGTTGCGCACTGCGTTCATTGGCGCAGGTGGACGGCCTGAAATCGTTGCAATGGTTTTGAAAATAACGCAATGATCTCCCCTCTCGTCGTTGCAATGAAGTGAAGGTGAATGCTCTGCCGCGGACGGGATCCGGCAGGGCGACGACGTGAAGCGGCGGCATCGGGCCGGAGCCATTCGACCCCATTCACCCGCCTGCTCAAGCTGCGGCTGGGTCGCGGCACAAGCGCCTCTCTACCGGTCAGTGCATAGGCTCCTGGGAGGCGTACGACCCCCGCACCGCAACGCGTGTGCACCGCAACGCGTGTCCGCCGAAGTGTCCGCCTGCGCACGCGGAACAGCACCGACAGGAGCCGATACACCTATGTCCGTGGAAACCATTGCCCCCGGTGTGACGGGGGCGTACGAAAAAGAAGTCCGGCGTCTCGATCGTGTGATCATTCGTTTTGCGGGTGATTCGGGTGATGGTATGCAGCTCACCGGGGATCGGTTTACGTCGGAGACGGCGTCGTTCGGCAATGATTTGTCGACGTTGCCGAACTTTCCGGCGGAGATCCGGGCGCCTGCCGGGACGTTGCCGGGTGTGTCGAGC
>NZ_LGDD01000289.1 GCF_001279695.1 Streptomyces sp. WM6378 | reverse complement strand
AGGGGAGGGTGGGCGGGGGGGGGAGGGGCCCCACCCCCCAGATGCCCCGCAGAAACCGCCCCCCCAAGGCACGCGAGGTACAGCCGAACTAAGGCACCCGAGGTACAGCCGAAACGGCCGGGGCGTCGAAGTCGGCCGAGGCCGAGGCGGAGACCGCGGGGACGGGTAGGGCGTCTGTGCCGGGTCCCGCGCCCACGCCCCGGCCCAGGCCTCCGGCGTTGGAGGAGGCAGCGGGGGCGCCGGGGGCCGGGCCCACCACCTGCCCGGCCGCGTTCGTCGGGTTGTCGACGTTGCTGGTGGCGGGGGGTGGTGCCTTGTCCTCGTGGTCGGAGGTGGCGCCCCGGTAGACGGCGGAGAAGGCCAGGGCGACCATGCCTATGCCCATGATCACGGCGAGGAGCCAGGCGATGGGGCGGTGCCAGCGGGCTCGGCCCCGGTAGGGGCGCAGGACGCCGCCGTGGCGGCCGTAGGGGCCCGCTTCGGCGCCGCCGGACAGGCCGGGGCCGCCGAGGTCGTCCGGGTCGCGGCCGGGGCGGTAGGGGGCGTAGCCGTCGTCGTAGGGCTCGTCGTCGGGGGCTCCGGCGCCTGCGCGGGCGCGGGCCGCCTCCGCCTCGGCGCGGGCCTGGGCGGCGGCGAGCAGTCGCTCTACGGCACTGGGTTCGTGGATCTCGGCGGCGCGTACGAAGTCCTCGTCGAACACCACGGAGGCGAAGTCATCGTCCGCGCCCCCGCGGTCGTCGTCGGGCTCCCGGCCGTCCGGAAACGGCCCGCCCCCTACGTCGTCCGGCACCCGTTCAGGGTAGCCCCGGGCGGTCGTTTTGGGCAGTGAGTGGCCGAACTCGCCGTCCCGGAGCGGGAGTTACGGTCGCTTACCGGATGTGACCGTCGCCGGTCACGATGTACTTCGTCGAGGTCAGCTCGGGCAGTCCCATGGGGCCGCGGGCGTGCAGCTTCTGGGTGGAGATGCCGATTTCCGCGCCGAAGCCGAACTGGCCGCCGTCGGTGAACCGGGTGGAGGCGTTGACGGCGACGGTCGTGGAGTCGACGAGCTGGGTGAAGCGGCGGGCCGCGGCCTGGGAGGTGGTGACGATGGCCTCGGTGTGGCCGGAGGTCCACCGCCGGATGTGGGCGACGGCGGCGTCCAGGGAGTCGACGACGGCGGCGGCGATGTCGTACGAGAGGTACTCGGTCTCCCAGTCCTCCTCGGTGGCCGCGACGACGGTGGCCTTGGAGGCTCCGGCGTGGGCCCGCACCCGCTCGTCGGCGTGCACGGTGACTCCGGCGTCGGCGAGCGCGTCCAGGGCGCGCGGCAGGAAGGCGGCCGCGATGTCCTGGTGGACGAGGAGGGTCTCGGCGGAGTTGCAGACCGAGGGGCGTTGCGCCTTGGAGTTGATCAGGATGTCGACGGCCATGTCGAGGTCGGCCTGGGCGTCGACGTAGACGTGGCAGTTGCCGGTGCCGGTTTCGATGACGGGGACGGTGGATTCCTCGACGACGGTGCGGATCAGGGAGGCGCCGCCGCGCGGGATGAGGACGTCCACGAGGCCCCGGGCTCGCATCAACTCCCGTACGGATTCTCGGGTTTGGCCGGGTACGAGCTGGACGGCGTCGGCGGGCAGGCCCGCGCCTTGCACGGCGTCGCGCAGGACGCCCACGAGCGCGGTGTTGGAGGCGTACGCGGAGGACGAGCCGCGCAGCAGGACCGCGTTGCCGGACTTGAGGCAGAGGGCGGCCGCGTCCACGGTCACGTTGGGCCGGGCCTCGTAGATGATGCCGACGACGCCGAGCGGGACGCGGATCTGCCGCAGGTCGATGCCGTTGGGCAGGGTGGAGCCGCGGACGACTTCGCCGACGGGGTCGGGCAGGGCCGCCACGTCGCGCACGTCGGAGGCGATGGCGCGGATCCGCTCGGGGTTCAGGGTGAGCCGGTCGATGACGGTCTCGCTGGTGCCGGCCTCGCGGGCCTTGGCGACGTCGACGGCGTTGGCCTCGACGATCTCGGCGCTGCGCGCTTCCAGGGCGTCCGCGATGGCGAGCAGTGCCTCGTCCTTGACGGCGCGCGGAAGTGGCGCGATCTCGGCGGCCGCGGCGCGGGCCCGCTGGGCGGTCCGGGTGACCGGGGAGATGCCGTCGGAGGGAGCGGCCGGGGAGGGCGTGGTGTGCGAAGCCATGTCCGCAGACTAATGCGCGCCGGGAGGTCGTTCTGACCGTATTCCACTCCCCGAGACGGTGCCGGGGAGCGGGGTCAGAAAGGGTGGACGCCTACGGGTGCGGCCGGTGGCGGCCCGTATCCCTCGGCGAGTCGCTGGTGGTAGGTGCCGCGGTCGATGACTTCGAGGCCGACGATCTCCCAGGGCGGCAGTTTGGCCGTGGAGCGGTGTTCGCCCCACAGGCGCAGGGCCACGGCGGCCGCGTCGTGCAGGTCGCGGGCCTCTTCCCAGTAGCGGATCTCGGCGTGGTCGTTGGCGTAGCGGCTGGTCAGCAGGAAGGGGTGGTCGTGGGCGAGCTGTTCGAGGCCGCGGCGGACCTCTTTCAGCGGGGTCTCGGCTCCCGAGACGCTGAGCGTGATGTGCCACAGCCTGGGGGTGTCCCCCGGCTGTTCGGGTACCTCTCTCCGTTCGACGTCGGCCCCCGTCCCCACACTGGTCAGGGTCCGCTCAGCCGTCGTCCCTCGGGGCGCCGCCCCGGGGCGCGCTCGTCTCACCGGCGGCCTCCTGTGCTGCTGTGTGCGATGCGGTGCGGTACTGCGCGGGTTGCCGGTCCGCGTGTACCCCCGCTTCAAAGTTGACCAGCCCGAGGCCGGGCGCGGGGCGGTTTTCCTGAAGGTGTCTGTCTTATGGCTGGACTTTCAGCCGTTTCAGGGGTGCAGGACGACCAGATCGTCCCTGTGTACGACTTCGCGCTCGTAGCCGGGGCCGAGTTCCTTGGCGAGGTCGTGGGTGGAGCGGCCGAGGAGCTGGGGGATTTCCTTGGCGTCGAAGTTGACGAGGCCGCGGGCGATCGCCCGGCCCTGGGGGTCGCGCAGTTCGACGGGGTCGCCGGCGGCGAACTCGCCCTCGACGGCGGCGATTCCGGCGGGCAGCAGGGATTTGTGGCCTTCGACGATGGCGCGTACGGCTCCGTCGTCGAGGACGAGGGCGCCCTGCGGGGTGGAGGCGTGGGCGAGCCACAGGAGGCGGTCGGCGGAGCGGCGGCCGGTGCGGTGGAAGTGGGTTCCGGTGGCGCGTCCGGCGAGCGCGTCGGCGGCCTGGCTGGCGGAGGTGAGGACGACGGGGATGCCGGCGGCGGCGGCGATGCGGGCGGCCTCGACCTTGGTGACCATGCCGCCGGTGCCGACGCCGGCCTTGCCCGCGCTGCCGATCTGGACGTGCGCGATGTCGGCCTGGCTGCGGACTTCGTCTATGCGGGAGGTGCCGGGTTTCGACGGGTCGCCGTCGTAGAGGCCGTCGACGTCGGAGAGCAGGACGAGGAGGTCGGCGCGGACCAGGTGGGCGACGAGGGCGGCGAGGCGGTCGTTGTCGCCGAAGCGGATCTCGTCGGTGGCGACGGTGTCGTTCTCGTTGACGACGGGGAGCGCGCCCATGGCGAGGAGCTGGTCGAGGGTGCGGTAGGCGTTGCGGTAGTGGGCGCGGCGGCTGGTGTCGTCGGTGGTGAGCAGGACCTGTCCGACGCGTACGCCGTAGCGGGCGAAGGAGGCGGTGTAGCGGGCGACGAGGAGGCCCTGGCCGACGCTGGCGGCGGCCTGCTGTCGGGCGAGGTCCTTGGGCCGGCGGCGCAGTCCGAGTGGGGCGAGTCCTGCGGCGATGGCGCCGGAGGAGACGAGGACGATCTCCTTCTCGCCGCCGCTGCGCGCCTTGGCGAGCACGTCGACGAGCGCGTCGACCCGGTCCGCGTCGAGGCCGCCGGAGGCGGTGGTGAGCGAGGAGGATCCGATTTTGACTACGATTCTGCGGGCCTGTGCCACCTGCTGCCTTGCCACTGTCACACGGTGAAATCTATGTCAGGACGGGCGCTCGGCGCTTGGAAGTTCCAATCGGCGGACAGTCTCAACGTGACCGCACGGAGAACCTTTAAGTTCGACAAAGTACGAAAACTGGGGAAGTCATGGCCCGATGGGGTGCTGAAGCGCACACGTCCGTACCTTGCTGTTTCATACCGGCGGGGCAAATTTAGCGTCTGAAGTGAAACCTCCGCAGCCGCTTCGCCCTCCCTTCTGATGACCAGTCGAACAAACTCCACGGTGGGCGCAGGGCGGGACTCGGCTCACATGGATGCAACTAGGAGCGTGCCGGATGCCGTCGTCGCCGTCTCGTAGACGTCTGTTGCAAGTCGCCGGTGGCGGGCTTGTGGCGGCGCCTCTTGCCTACGGGGGATGGCAGTGGCTGGCACCGCAGGGCGGTTCGGGCACGCAGGGCTCGTCCGCCGGGACGACGACGGGGAAGCCCGCGTCGGCCGCGTCGGAGCAGTCGTATCTGCACGTGATCGCGCACGCGGACGACGGCATCTACTTCATGAACCCGGACCTGGAGCAGTCGATCCGCAGCGGCGCGCTCTCGGTGACGGTGTGCATGACGAGCGGCGAGTCGGACGGCCGCAACGCGGCGCCCAAGACCCCGCAGTTCAAGTCGTTGCCCACGGACCGGCCGGGTTTCGCGCGGGCTCGGATAAACGGGCTGCGCGCCGCCCACGCGCTGATGGCGACGGGTGACGACAACAGCCCGTGGTCGGTGGAGCCGGTGGAGCTGCTGCCGGGGTTCCGCTCCGAGCTGCACTATCTGCAGGCCGCTCCGCACGTCCAGTTGATCTACATGGGGCTGTGCGAGGCGCGCTATGTGAGCGTGCCGCGTCCGGTGAGCATGCGGGGTCTGTGGCTGGGCGCGATCGAGCAGTTGCCGACGCTGCCGGGCACGGGGAGTTCGGTGCGGATGCCCCGCGCCTACACGCGCGACCAGCTCACCGACGCGCTGGTGGCGGCGATCGCGCGGGTGAATCCGACGGTGATACGGACTCTGGATCCCACTCCTCTGCACGCCCCGCGCGAGACGGTGGCGATGATGAGCGCGCCGACGATACTGCGCGGGCTCAGCTATCTGGACCATCAGGACCACACCGCCTCGGCCCGTTTCATGCAGGCCGCGATGGAGCGTTACTGGGGTGCGGGCAAGGGCCGTGCCGCGTCGGTGACCAACTATTTCGGCTATCCGACGAACTACACGCCGCCGTCCCTGGACGCGGCGACCACCCGGCGCACCGCCCAGCTCCTGAACGCGTACGGCTGGGTCGACCACCGCGACTGCGGTGACCCGTCGGGCTGCGGCGACCTCAAGGTGGGCCCGAACGGTCTGAAGGCGGGCGGCGCCGGCTGGGCGCGCGGCACCCGCACCCGCGCCCCGGGCACGTCGCGCTGGCTGGCGCCGTTGAAGGACGGCCGGCTCGCGGCGTTCGCGGTGCTGAACGGCGCGGTGCGCTGCTGGGTGGAGCGGGCGGCCGGCCAGGGCCCGTGGGTGGGGCCGTTCGATGTGGTGGGCAGCGCGGGTTCGCCCCTCGACCCGCAGGTGGAGGTCGTGCGCCACGCCGACGGGACGCTGCAGCTGTTCGCGACGCGTACGGTCCTGCCGTTCAAGGGCAACAAGCACCACAAGGAGCTGGTGTGCGTCCTGCAGAGCGGTGTGGGCGCCGACGGGGTGCCCAAGTTCGGCGCGTGGAGCTCGCTCGGCACGCCGGACGCGAATCCCGACAAGTCGCTGGAGACGGGCTATCCGGCGACCGCGCTCGCCCCGGACGGCACGGTGCACGTCCTGGCGCGGAACTGGGCGGGTGATGTCGCGATGCGCAGCGGCCGGGGCGGCAAGGACTGGGGGCCGTGGCAGCTCCTGGACCACCCGCCGGGCAAGCAGCCTCCGCATCCGCTGGTGGTGGAGGGGATCGACGCGCTGGTCGACCCGTCGGGCCGGATCCATGTGGCGGCCCCGGTCGCCAAGACGGTGCTGCACTGGGTGTCCCCGGCGCCCGGCGAGCTGCCGAAGCTGTCGCCGCCGACGGGTGTGACGCCGGCGGGCAGTGCGGTGAGCCTGGTCGCGGACGGCAAGGGCGGCGCTTCGGCCGTCTACCGCCAGGCGGGCACCGCCCAGGTGGCCGTCGCCTCGCCGGGCGGTCCGGGGGCCGCGTGGAAGGTGGCGCGGCGCACCCCGGCGGGCGGCTACGGACGGGTCGCCGCGTTCCGGCTCGGCGGGAACGGCGGCGCGCTGGTCCTGGCGGTCCGGGACGACGGCGGCCGGGTCGTGCCGTCCTCGGACGAGTCGGCGCAGCCGGCCTGGGAGAGCCCGGGCGTGCAGTTCGTGGGCATACCGGGCGCGGCGCAGGATTCCTCGGGCCGGGCCGTGCTCGCGGTGCTCGGCACGGACGGCCAGCTGTACGCGTCCCGCCAGACCAGGCCGGGGGCCCGGTTCGGTGAGTGGGCGCCTGCGGCGACGGAGAGCGCGGGCAGCCGCGTCTAGGAGATGACGGAGGGGGCGGACACCTGTGGTGTCCGCCCCCTTTCGTTGTTCTCGCGGCGCCGCTACTTCACCGGGATCTTCGGTGCGGCCGCCTCGGGCTCGCCCGCCTCCTGGTGCCCCGACACCAGGATCTTGCGGGACAGCACATAGGTGAACGGGATGGCCACCACGGCGGCGACCAGCGGGGCGATGGTCTTGTTCATCCCGACCCAGTGCACGAGGGCGAACAGGCCGGCGCTCTGCACCACGAAGTTGGTGACGTTGGTGAGCGGGAAGAGCAGGAACTTCTTCCAGGTCGGCTTGGTGCGGTAGGTGAAGTAGGTGTTCAGGAAGAACGAGCCGACCATGCTGAGCAGGAAGGCGATGGTGTACGCCACGAAGTACGGCAGGTGCGCGAGGTGCAGCAGCGGCCAGTAGAAGGCGTAGAAGGTGCAGGTGTTGACGCCGCCGACGAAGCCGAAGCGGATGACCTGGCCGAGCTGACTGGGCATCAGACCACCTTGCGCTGCTGGTCGTTGCGGTACGGCTCGCGCCGCTCGACGCCCTCGGGCTTGCCGGGGAAGCCGTGCGACTCCTTGACCAGGAAGTGCGGGCGGCGCTTGGTCTCGTAGTAGATGCGGCCGATGTACTCGCCGATCAGGCCCAGCATCACCATCTGCACGCCGCCGAGGCCGACGATGATCGCGACGAGGGTGACGTAACCGGGGGTGCTCACGCCGTACGCGATGGCGGCGACGGTGATCCACAGGGCGTAGGCCGCGCCGATGCCGGCGAGGATCACGCCTAGCCAGATCGCGAGGCGCAGCGGACGGTTGTTGAAGGAGATCAGGCCGTCCATGCCGTAGTTCAGGAGCGAGCCGAACTTCCACTTGGTCTCGCCGGCCTCGCGCTGCGCGTTCTGGTAGTCGAACGTGACGGTGTCGAAGCCGATCCAGGAGAACAGGCCCTTGGAGAAGCGGTTGTACTCGCCGAGCGAGAGCAGTGCGTCCACGGCGGGCCGCGACAGCATGCGGAAGTCGCCGACGCCGTCGGTGAGCTCGACGTCGACCCACTTGTTGACCGCGCGGTAGTAGAGGCGGCTCAGGGCGGAGCGGACCTTCTTGTCGCCTTCGCGGGTGCGGCGGGCGATGATCTGGTCGTGGCCCAGCTGGTGGAGGTCGAGCATCCGCTCGATGAGCTCCGGCGGGTGCTGGAGGTCGGCGTCCATGATGACCACGGCGTCGCCGGTGGCCTCGCGGAGCCCGGCCAGCATGCCGGCCTCCTTGCCGAAGTTGCGGCTGAAGGAGACGTAGCGGGTGGCGTCCGGGTACTTGTCGGCCAGTGCCCGCAGGTGCACGAGCGTCTTGTCGCGGCTGCCGTCGTCCACGTAACAGATCTCGTACTCGATCGCGAGGGTGTCGAGCACGCTGCGGGTCTTGGCGTCGAATTGGTCGATGACCGCTTCTTCGTTGTAACAGGGGACGACGACCGACAGCTTCATCATCAGTGCTTTCCAGTAGAGGAGCGGCAGGTGCGGGTGCGGAGCGCCCCACCGATGGCGACAGCGAGCAGGGTGGCGAGTGCCGGACCGCTCACCACCGGTCCGGACGTCAGCCCGGGAGTATGGTACGAGCAGGTGACGCGGGAGCCGCTCCCGGCCGCCCTGACGGCGATCGGCCCGCCGAAGGTGCCGGTGGTGCCCGGGCGGGAGGCGGCCCGGATCGAGTGGCCGGCGGCCGTGCCCCGGGCCGGGCCGGTGGCCCGCGCGGCGTCGGCCGCCCTGTCGAGTGTCCCACGAGCGAAGCGGTCCGGGGGCGTGCGGGCGATGTCCTCGGCGTCGGCGGAGCGGAACGTCACGGGCACGCGACGGTGACCGGGCCGGCACTCGGCGTCAGCAGGACCGGGGTCGGAGGAGCGGGGCGAGATCTTCGGCACCCTGGCTCCCTCGTGCGCTCGGCTCGGTTGTCCACCGCTTCTCCCTATAGAGGGGTGTGGGCTAGCGACGGTTGCCTTCGCGCCACACATTCGGGTGACAAACCCCGGCGGGCCTGACGATGTCCCTTTTGCCGGGCGGCCGGGCGGGACCGGGCGGCTGCAGAGCACGGTAGGAATACCAGGTAGCGTTGAAGCGCCTGCGAGTAGAACAAGTGGATTGAGGTGCCAGTGCCTGACGTCTCCGTGATCGTCATCGTTTACAACGACGCAGATCGCCTGCCGACGGCTGTCCAATCGGTCTTGGACCAGACGTTGAACAGCGTCGAGGTCCTGATCGTCGACGACTGCAGCACCGACGGTTCCTTCGAGCTCGCCCAGGCACTGGAAGCTTCTCACCCGGGCCGCATCCGCGCTTTCCAGTTGCCCGAGAACAGCGGCGCCGGCGGCGAGCCCCGCAACGTGGGCATCGGCCATGCCACGGGCCGCTACATCATGTTCCTGGACAGCGACGACGTGCTGGAGCACAACGCCTGCCGGAACCTTCTGGAGGCCGCGGAACAGACGCAGGCAGACATCGTTTCCGGCCTCTGTGTACGCCTCACGCAGGGCACCCGCACCACGAAGCGCACCGAGTGGTACCCGTGGCTGTACCGGACCACGCGCACCCTGGAGTCGATCACCGAGCTCCCCGACCTGTTCGTGTGGGACACCCTCTCCACGAACAAGTGCTACCGCCGCGAGTTCCTCGTCGACAACGACCTGCGCTTCCCCAAGGGCATGTTCTACGAGGACCTGATGTTCATCGCCGAGGCCTACCTCGCCGCGAACCGCATCACCCTCATCCCCAACCAGGTCTATTTCTGGAACGTGCACGAGAAGGCGGCCGTGAAGTCGGTCACCAACCGGCGCCACGAGATGACCAACTACGAGCACCGTCTGGAGATCCACCGCCGGATCGAGGCGCTCCTGGAGCACAACGACCTGCACGGGCTGCGGCTCGCCAAGGACGTCAAGTTCCTCAAGCACGACTTGGTCCTGCACCTGCGTGACCTGCCGCACCGTGACGAGGAGTACCGCGCGGAGTTCGCCGAGCTGTCCCGCGAGTACCTGGCGGACCTCTCCCCCGAGGCGTACGACAGCGTCCTGCCGATCCAGGCGATCTGCTCCTACCTGCTCCAGCAGGGCGACTGGGACAATCTGCTGCCCGCCGTGGACGCGCTGATCCGCCGCAACACGGTGACGTCGCCGCTGATCGAGCGGGACGGCCGGATCTACTGGTGCGGCGAGCACCTGGACACCGCTGACGGCGCCAAGTTCCTGGACGTGACCGGGCTCGGCTACCACACCCGCCCGCTGACCCAGCTGGCGCTGGGCAACCGGCTGACCTCGTACGCCGACGACGGGCGCGGCAAGGTGCGGCTCGGCGGCTCGGTCGTCAATCCGCTGGGCCGGATCCGTCCCGGGGCCAAGCTGAGCGGCACCCTGGAGTTCCGGGCCCGGCGCACCAGTCTGCAGTCCTTCAAGTTCCCGCTGGCCTCGCTGAAGCACGCGGGCCAGACGCTCGACTGGACGGCCGAGGCCGATCTCGCCCGCAAGCTGCGGCCGCTCGGCATCATCGACGTGGTCTGGGACGTGTGGGTCAACCTGGACGTCGACGGCGAGAAGGTGCCGACCCGCCTGGGTGCGGGCCGCATCGAGCTGGAGTCGGCGCGTCCGCTGCGCATCCGGCCGCGCCTGACCCGCCTGGTCGCCGACCGGCTTGTGCCGGAGATCTCCGCGAAGGGCAACCTGTCGTACCTGCTGACCGCCGAGGGCCAGGCCACCGTCCGCACCCAGGAGCTGATCGGCGAGGCCCTGCAGAGCAAGGCCGCCTCGCTGGCCAAGAAGGGCCTGCGCAAGGCCCGTAAGGCCAAGAAGGACCTCAACTCGGGCGACACCAAGATCCGCGTCTACCACGAGGCGTTCTCCAAGCTGCCGATCCGCAAGGGTCTGGTGGTCTTCGAGAGCCACATGGGCAAGCAGTTCAGCGACAGCCCGAAGGCGATCTACGACGAGATGCGCCGCCAGGGCGTGCAGTTCGACGCGGTGTGGTCCTACGACGGCGCCAAGCCGACCGGCTTCCCCAAGGACGCCACGCTGGTCAAGCGGTGGAGCTACCCGTATCTGCGGGCGCTGGCGCAGGCCGAGTTCTGGATCGACAACCAGGGCTTCCCGATGAAGCTGACCAAGCGGCCCGGCACCACCTACATCCAGACGTGGCACGGCAGCGCGCTCAAGCGGATGGGCTTCGACGTGCCGCAGATGAAGCTGCTCAACCGGGCAGGCCAGGCCACCCACCAGAAGGTCCTGGACCGCTTCGACCACTTCCTGATCCGCTCCGAGCACGATGTGCGCACCCTGGCGAGCGGCTTCCGGCTGCGCGACGAGGTGCTCCTTCGCACCGGCTACCCGCGCAACGACGCGCTCGTCGCGGCGCGCGAGCAGGAGGCCGAGAGCGGCGAGCGGGTCCGCGGCCCGATCGCCGAGCAGCTCGGCATCGCCGCGGACAAGAAGGTGCTGCTCTACGCGCCGACGTTCCGCGCCTCGGAGTCCGGAGCGGTCAAGAAGTTCGAACTGCCCTTTGACGTCGAGGAGTTCGCGGACCGCTTCGGCGACCGCTACACCCTCCTGATCCGCTCGCACTACCTGAACCAGGTGGTCCTTCCGCCCTCGGTGCGCGGCAAGGTCATCGACGTCTCGCAGGGCCACGACATCACGCCGCTGCTCGCCCTGGCGGACGGTCTGATCACCGACTATTCGTCCCTGATGTTCGACTATGCTCTGCTCGACCGTCCCATGATCTTCTTCGCGTACGACTACGAGGAGTACGCGGACGAAACCCGTGGCACCTATTTCGATCTGCGCGACAAGGCGCCCGGGCCGGTCGTTGCCACCGAGAGCGAGCTGTTCGCGACGGTGGACGGCCTCAAGGCGGCGGACGCCGACTACGCGGGGGCCCGCGAGCGGTTCGCCACCGAGTTCGGCGAGTACGACAAGGGCACCGCGGCCCAGCAGATCGTTGCCAAGTTCTTCACTCCCGGGAGCGGTAAGTGACTGAAGTGACCGCCACGGACGGCGGCCGTGACATCTTCCTCGTCTCCAACGCCGTCAACGAGCTGGGCGGCGTGACCACCTGGTCTCACCAGATGGCCCGGCTTTTCGTGGAGCGCGGCAACAAGGTCCACGTCATCGGCATCACCCCGCCGTCGGTCCCGCACGAGCTGGACGACGACCTGCCGTACGCGACGACCACGCTGTACGACGCGCATCCGCCGTCGGTGGGCAGCGCGCGCGGCATCAAGGGCAAGCTGAACGTCGTCGAGCACCGCCGCCGGGCCGCCCGCGCGGCCGGCATGCACGCGCAGGCCGCGAAGCTGACCCGGCTGTTCCGGCAGGCCCGGCCCGGCGCGATCGTCATCGTCACTCAGGTGTGGGCGATGGAGTGGGTGGCGCTCGCCGACACCTCGAACGTGACCGTCATCGGCATGACCCACGAGTCGTACGAGACGTGCCGCAAGTCCTCGCGCTTCAACCGGGTCAAGCGGTTCTACAAGGACGTCGACCGGATGCTCGCGCTGACCCGCGAGGACGCCGACCTGTGGGCGCTGCAGCGCCTGGACAACGTGGGCTTCATGCCCAACCCGCTGCCGTTCTTCCCCGAGGTGCCCTCGCCCCGCACCGAGAAGCACGTGGTCAGCATCGGCCGGCTGCACGAGGAGAAGGGCACCGACCTGCTCCTGGACGCCTGGTCCGAGGTGGCTCCGGTGCACCCTGATTGGACGCTGCGGATCTACGGCTCCGGCTCCGACGAGGAGGCGCTGCGCCGCCAGTGCACCGAGCTGGGCCTGGACGGCTCGGTGGAGTGGATGGGCCGCACCGACGACCCGGCGGGCGCGCTGCGCGACGGCTCGGTCTTCACGCTCGCCTCGCGCGGCGAGGGCTTCCCGCTGTCGCTGATGGAGTCGATGGCGACGGCCGTGCCGTGCGTCGCCTTCGATGTCGCCCCCGGCATCCACGAGATCATCCGGGACGGCGAGGACGGCCTGCTCGCACCGCCCGGCAACACGCACGTCTTCGCGCGCCGCCTCAGCAGCCTCCTGGCCGACCAGGAGCTGCGCGACCGTCTCGGCGAGGCGGCCCGCGAGAACATCCAGCGCTACCGGACCGAGGAGATCGTCCGGCGCTGGGAGTCGCTCTTCGATCTGCTCCAGCGCTGACCGCCCCCGAGACCCCCTGGAATCATGAACTCATCGACCACTGTGGCCGCCGACGACAGCGCCGCTGCGGCGCGGAGCGCCGCGGACCGCCCCGAGCGGTCGGGGGCGCGCAGAGCCCTGCTGTGGACCGCGGGGACCATCACCGCCGCCACCGGCATACTCCTGGCCGTCGGCTCGTTCCTGGGCCTGTACGTGCGGCCCACCTCCGACGACTGGTGCGCCGCCTGGAAGTCCCGGGACATGGGTGTCTTCGGCATCACCTCCGACTTCTACAACACCCAGAACGGGCGGGTCACCAACGCCTTCCTGAGCGGGATCATCTACTCGGACGGCCTGGCCGGCATCAAGATCCTTCCGGTGATCCTGGTGGTCACCATGGGCATCGGCCTGGTGCTGATCGGCCGCGAGATCCTGCGGGCGTTCGGCACCCGGGCCCCGCTGCTGCTGCTGGTCGCCGTGGCTATGGTCCTGGAGACGCTGCTGTTCTTCGCGGGCACCCGCTCCTACCAGGTGCTCCTGTGGACCCCGGCGACGATCTCGCACACGATGCCGTTCATCATCGCCCTGTGGGCGCTCCTGTTCGGCATCTGGGCGTTCCGCACCGGCCGCAAGGCGCTGCGCAACAGCGCGCTGGTCCTGACCGCCGTGGTGGGCTTCGCTATCGGCACGCTGAGCGAGCCGTTCACGGTGGTCAGCTGTGTGCTGGTCGGCACGGCCGCGCTGGTGTGCCTGCCGCGCCTGAAGGTCGCCAGGAGCTGGTACCCGTTCACCTGGTCCGCGGTGTACTGCGCGGCGGCCGTGATCGGCCTCACCTTCCTGTACACCTCGCCGGGCGCCCGCTGGCGCCGGGCGCAGACGCCGCCGACGAAGATGAGCGTCGGCGACGTGTTCAAGGACTACTTCCACATCTGGGACACGATCCTGCACCAGTGGATCTACCTGGGTGCCATCGCCGCCGGTCTGCTCCTCGGCCTCGCCGTGGCCCTGCTCGCGCCGCGCCGCGAGTCCGCCGCCGCGCGCCCGCCGGCCGCGATGCTGCGCGTCATCTTCGTGCTGCCGGTCCCGCTGATGGCGCTGTGCACGCTGCTCGTGGCGTACGCGCTGCGCAGCGGCTACGGCCCGACGGGCTGGACGTACGCGCGCACCTGGATGAACTTCATGATCCCGCTGGTGATCGCGCTGTGCGGGTACGGCGTGCTGCTCGGCCACTGGGCCGGGCGCCGCATCGCCGAGCGCCGCGCGCCGCGCCTGGTGCCGATCGTGGCGACGGTCCTGGTCGGCGCGTTCGCCCTGTCGGCGACGGCGGCGCTGGTTCCGTCGGTGCAGAAGCTCGCCGTCTCGACGGTGTACCGCAGCATCGCCTGGGACAAGCAGAACGCGAAGATCCGCTCGGAGATCGCCAAGGGCGAGACGGACGTGGCGTACAAGCCGATGTACATCGGTTCGCTCGCCGAGCCGTTCTTCACCAAGAACTACCAGCGTGACTGGGTCGCCCAGTGCACCTCGAAGTTCTACGGCGTGGACCGCATCCACAAGCCGTGACGTAGCCACGACGAAGGAGGGGCGCCCCGGGTGAAATCCGGGGCGCCCCCCCCTTTTACGTATCCAGGCCTTGACCGTCCGGGTCTCAGACGGCGTCGCGGTGGTGGCGCCAGCCCTGCCACGCCGAGGAGATCATCGAGCGCACGTCGTGGTGGGCCTTCCAGCCGAGGTCCTCGGCGATGCGGTCGGCGGAGGCGACGACGCGCGCCGGGTCGCCCGCGCGCCGCGGGTGCACCTCGGGGGCGATGCCGCGGCCGCTGATCTCGTTGATCAGGTCGACCATCTCGCGCACCGAAACGCCTTCGCCGCGGCCGATGTTGACGGTCAGGTCGCCGTACTCGCCGGCCTTCGCGGACTCGGCGAGCTTGCGGGCGGCCGCCAGGTGGGCGTCGGCGAGGTCCTCGACGTGGATGTAGTCGCGCACGCAGGTGCCGTCGGGGGTCTCGTAGTCGTCGCCGAAGATGCGCGGCGGCTGACCGTCCTCCAGCTTCTCGAACACCATCGGTACGAGGTTGAAGATGCCGGTGTCGGCGAGCTCGGGGGTGGCGGTGCCGGCCACGTTGAAGTAGCGCAGGCAGCCCGTGGCGATGCCGTGCGCCTTTCCGGCCGCGCGGACCAGCCACTCACCGGCGAGCTTGGTCTCGCCGTACGGGCTCATCGGCAGGCACGGGGTGTCCTCGGTGACGAGGTCGACGTCCGGCATGCCGTACACGGAGGCGGAGGAGGAGAACAGGAAGGTGCGCACGCCCGCCGCGGCGACCGCCTCCAGGAGCACGGTCAGGCCGAACACGTTCTCCCGGTAGTAGTGCAGCGGGATCTCGACGGACTCGCCGACCTGCTTCTTGCCCGCGAGGTGGACGACCCCGGTGACGGCGTGCTCGGCGAGGGTGCGGTCCACGAGCTCGCGGTCCAGGACGGAGCCGACCACCAGCGGCACACCCTGTGGCAGACGGGCCGCGTCACCGCTGGAGAGGTCGTCGAGGACGACCACGCGCTCCCCCGCCGACGTCATGGCCCGCACGACATGGGAGCCGATGTATCCGGCGCCGCCAGTGATCAGAAAAGTCATATGCGCGTCCACGTCCTCATCGTCGCCTTGATCGAACCGTCCGGGCCAGTCTGCGCAGCTTCCCGCCGACCACCCCGAAGGCCCCCTGCACTCCGGGCGCGAGCCGCACCGCGAGCGATCCGCTCGACGTCCGGTACGGCTGCACCAGCAGAACACCGTACCGGCTGCCGGGGACGGCCGTGCGCCGCAGCCCGGACGCCTTGGCCCGCAGCGTGGTGTGCGGGCCCCGGCCGGGGCCGGTGTTCAGGCGGACCCTCAGGTCCCAGATCTGGGTGCCGCGGCCGCCCGCCGCCGCCAGCCGGGCCAGCGATACGGGGACCTGCCCGCTCCAGCCCCCCTCGGCGGCGCGCAGTGGCGCGGTGACGGTCAGGGCGCTCTCGCCGCCGTCCCTGGGCACGAACTCGATGTCGGCGCTGGCCGGGGCGCCACTCGCGGCGAGCCGTCCGTACAGCTCGTGCACGCGCAGCTTGAGGATGCCGCGCCGGCCGGCGAGCAGCGTCGCGTCGACGGCGACGGGCAGCCGGTCGGCGGGCAGCGCGTCCAGGCCGTCCAGCACCACGTCCAGGCCGTCGGCCCAGACCGGGCCGGCTGCGGCGGTGGCGTACGGCGGGATCAGGCGGGCCGGGTC
The DNA here is from genome assembly GCF_001279695.1 of Streptomyces sp. WM6378. Classification (GTDB taxonomy): domain Bacteria; phylum Actinomycetota; class Actinomycetes; order Streptomycetales; family Streptomycetaceae; genus Streptomyces. The sequence goes on along the minus strand of NZ_LGDD01000289.1, from coordinate 4,136 downwards.
GGCGGCGAGCTGGGAGAGCCGGTCGAGGTCGCGCGGGGCGTCGGCGGCGAGCACCACCTTGGCGGCCCAGCGGGCCGGGGCGGCGGCCGCGGCCACTTCGGCGGCCTCGAAGGTGGCGAGGTATTCGCGGGTCAGCCGCCACCAGTCGGCCCGGTACCCGGCGTCGCGCACGCGCAGCTCGCGCAGGTACAGGCACAGGTCGTAGTCGACGAACTTGGTGCGGCAGGCGGCCGCGAGTCCCTTGCGGTCGGCGGCCCGGAACGCCTCGACGGCCTTGGTGTGGGCGGCGATGCGCGCCTGCCAGTTGCCGACGTCCTTGCGGGCGAGCGAGATGGAGACCTGGGCGGCGGCGCGGCGCACGTGCCAGATGTAGACGAGTTCCGGCACGACGGCGATGCGGGGGGCCGCGGCGTACACGCGGGCCGTGAAGACGAAGTCCTCGTACACGAACTTGCCGTCGGGGAACCGTAGTTGACGGTTCATCAGGAAGTCACGGCGGTAGAGCTTGTTGACGCAGAGCGTGTCGTGAAGGAGCTCGGGCGCGGCCTCGGGCGACTCGTGCACGGCCGCCTCGTTGTAGAGGCCGGGCTGCCAGCGCACGTCGCGGCCGCCGGGCAGCTCGCGGCGCACGGCGCGGCCCACGGTGACCTCGGTGCCGTGCTCCTCGGCCGCGGCCAGGAGGGCGGCGACGGCGCCGGGCGGCAGCACGTCGTCGCTGTCGAGGAACATGACGTACGGGGCGGTGGCGGCGGCGATCCCGTCGTTGCGGGGCGTTCCGCACCCGCCGCTGTTCTCCGTACGCCGCACCACGCGCAGCCGGGGCTCGGTGGTGGCCAGCTGGTCCAGGACGGCGGCCGTGCCGTCGCTGGAGCAGTCGTCGACGGCCACGACCTCGGCGACGGCCGAGCCCTGCGCGAGCGCCGACCGAACGGCGTCACCGACCAGCTCGGCGTCGTTGTAGGCGATGACGACGACGCTGACGCCGGTAGGCCCGTGGGGGGTGGCAGAACTCTGGCTCACCCGGCGAATCCTACGGGAGCCCCCTGTGCCGGTTGCGCTCCCCAACCCCCTGGGGCTCCGCCCCAGCCCCCGCTCGCGCCTGAAGGGCGCTCGTCCTCAATCTCCCCCAGGGCCTCAAGGGCCAGGGGACCCCCATGACAGGCTGAAATGCCCCGATGCGGGTCGGCACCAGTACCGCCAAGGACGCGGGGCTGTGACATCGTGCGGCTTCCGCCGCGCGGGCGCGACCGGGAGGTGCCGGGTGCCCTACAGGGGCGCGGGGCTGTGACATCGTGCGGCTTCCGCCGCGCGGGCGCGACCGGGAGGTGCCGGGTGCCCTGCAGGGGCGCGGGGAACTGCGCGAGCAACCACGCACGGTCCGAGGACAAAAGACGGCGTTAGGGGCGCGGGGAACTGCGCAAACAGCCCCCGCCGGCCCGCAGCCGAACCCCGCACCCCCGCCACAGCGTCGCAGCGTCACCGCCTAGAAGGGCCCGAACTCCTTGAACTCCTGCTCGGCCTCGTCGCGCTCGGCATCGCGATCCCGGCGGCGCTGGGCAGCAGGACGGGGCGCCTCAAGGCGATGGTCCTCGCCACGACGGCCCAGCATCTCCGCGCCGGCCATCATCGTCGGCTCCCAGTCGAAGACGACCGCGTTCTCCTCGGGCCCGATGGCCACGCCGTCGCCGGAGCGGGCGCCGGCCTTCATCAGGGCGTCCTCGACGCCGAGGCGGTTGAGGCGGTCCGCGAGGTAGCCGACGGCCTCGTCGTTGTTGAAGTCGGTCTGGCGGATCCAGCGCTCCGGCTTCTCGCCACGGACCCGGTAGACCTCGTTGGCCTCGTCGAAGGTGACGGTGAAGCCCGTGTCGTCGACGGCCTTCGGGCGGATGACGATGCGGGTCGCCTCCTCCTTGGGCTTCGCGGCGCGCGCCTCGGCGACGATCCCGGCGAGCGCGAAGGACAGCTCCTTCAGGCCCGTACGGGCGACGGCCGAGGCCTCGAAGACCTGGTAGCCGCGCTCTTCCAGCTCCGGGCGGATCATGTCCGCGAGGTCCTGGCCGTCCGGGATGTCGATCTTGTTGAGGACGACGATGCGGGGCCGGTCGTCGAGTCCGCCGTACTGCTTGAGCTCCTCCTCGATGATGTCGAGGTCGGAGACCGGGTCGCGGTCGGACTCAAGGGTCGCGGTGTCCAGGACGTGCACGAGGACCGAGCAGCGCTCGACGTGCCGCAGGAACTCAAGGCCAAGGCCCTTGCCCTGGCTGGCGCCGGGGATCAGACCGGGGACGTCCGCGATGGTGTAGACGGTCGAGCCGGCCGTGACCACGCCGAGGTTCGGGACCAGGGTCGTGAACGGGTAGTCCGCAATCTTCGGCTTGGCCGCCGAGAGGACCGAGATCAGCGAGGACTTTCCGGCGCTCGGGTAGCCCACCAGGGCCACGTCGGCGACGGTCTTGAGCTCCAGGACGATGTCGGCGGCCTCGCCCGGCACGCCGAGCAGCGCGAAGCCGGGGGCCTTGCGGCGGGCGGAGGCGAGCGCCGCGTTGCCGAGGCCGCCGCGGCCGCCCTGGCCCGCGACGTAGGTGGTGCCCTCGCCGACCAGGTCGGCGAGCACGTTGCCCTGCTTGTCGAGGACGACGGTGCCGTCGGGCACGGGCAGGATCAGGTCCTGGCCGTCCTTGCCGGAGCGGTTGTCGCCGGCGCCGGGCTGGCCGTTGGTGGCCTTGCGGTGCGGCGAGTGGTGGTAGTCGAGAAGCGTCGTCACGGACTGGTCGACGACCAGGGTGACGTCGCCGCCACGGCCGCCGTTGCCGCCGTCCGGCCCGCCGAGCGGCTTGAACTTCTCACGGTGGACGGAGGCGCAGCCGTGGCCTCCGTTACCCGCGGCGACGTGCAGCTCGACGCGGTCCACGAAGGTGGTCATGGGATGTGCCTCCTGAGGGCCCCCGGCCGGAGGCTGAGGGAAAGTACGGATTGTCTATCTAGTAACACGCGAAAGGCGGACCCGCTTCCCGTGGGGGAAGTGAGGTCCGCCTCCGCTGAAACCGCTCTACGAGTGCCTAAGTGATCAGGCAGCCGGAACGATGTTCACGACCTTGCGGCCACGGTGGGTGCCGAACTGCACCGCACCGGCCTGCAGCGCGAACAGGGTGTCGTCGCCACCGCGACCGACGCCCGCGCCCGGGTGGAAGTGGGTGCCGCGCTGGCGGACCAGGATCTCACCGGCGAGCACGGTCTGACCGCCGAAGCGCTTCACACCGAGCCGCTGAGCATTGGAGTCGCGACCGTTCCGGGTGGACGATGCGCCCTTCTTGTGTGCCATGTCTCCTCAGTCCCTTACTTCGCAGCCGCGGGGATGCCGGTGACCTTGATCGCCGTGTACTGCTGGCGGTGGCCCTGGCGACGGCGGTAACCGGTCTTGTTCTTGTACCGAAGGATGTCGATCTTGGCACCCTTGTGGTGGTCCACGACCTCGGCGGTGACCTTGATGCCGGCCAGCACCCACGGGTCGCTGGTCACAGCGTCGCCGTCGACAACGAGCAGGGTCGAGAGCTCGACCGTGTCGCCAACCTTGGCAGTGGAAATCTTGTCAACCTCAACGATGTCGCCGACAGCAACCTTGTGCTGGCGACCACCGCTGCGCACGATGGCGTACACGCGGATCTCTCTCTCGCTCGATACGGAACCCTTGAAGCCAGCCATCCCGCAGAAATGCAGGGGGCCTCCCCCGGCGGACCCGGGAGGTGAGGTGCTCAGGGGCAGGCGCGTATATAAACACGCCGAGGGTCAAGGCTACGGGGCCGGGCGTGGCGGGTCAAACCAGGGTCGTTACCCGCACTCTTCGGCGACGAAACCACGCAGCCAGGCCCGGAAGTCCGGGCCCAGATCGGCCCGCTCGCTGGCGAGGCGGACGATGGCCCGCAGGTAGTCCGCCCGGTCCCCCGTGTCGTACCTGCGCCCCTTGAAGACGACACCGTGCACGGTGTCGAGCCGGTTGAGCGCGTCGGTCAGCTGGATCTCGCCGCCCCTGCCGGGCCCGGTGGTGCGCAGCACGTCGAAGACGGCCGGGTCCAGGACGTAGCGGCCGATGACGGCGAGGTTGGAGGGCGCCTCGGCCGCCTCCGGCTTCTCGACCA
>NZ_LGDD01000288.1 GCF_001279695.1 Streptomyces sp. WM6378 | reverse complement strand
ACGACGTCACTCTCGGCGGTGGTTTCGACGGCCGCACAGCCGTAGAGGTGGATCTGTTCGGGATCGACCTCCATGAGCGCGATCACGCTGCCGCCCTCGCGCTCCTGGACCTCGACCATGCGGCGCAGGAGCGGGTCCCGGGCGTCTATGAGGTCGTCGCCGAGCAGCACGGCGAAGGGCTCGTCGCCGACGTGCGGGGCGGCGCACAGGACCGCGTGGCCGAGGCCCTTGGGATCGCCCTGGCGTACGTAGTGGACGGTCGCCAGGTCGCTGGACTCCCGCACCTTCGCGAGCCGGTCCGCGTCGCCCTTGCGGGTCAGCGCGGACTCCAGCTCGTGGTTGCGGTCGAAGTGGTCCTCCAGGGCGCGCTTGTTGCGCCCGGTGACCATCAGGACGTCCGAGAGCCCCGCCGCGACCGCCTCCTCCACCACGTACTGGATCGCCGGTTTGTCGACCACCGGCAGCATCTCCTTGGGGGTGGCCTTGGTGGCCGGCAGGAAACGCGTGCCGAGCCCGGCGGCGGGGATGACGGCTTTGCTGATCGCACTCATGCGGGGACTCATGCGGGGGCGGACTCTCCTTCGTACGACGGAGCCCGCCCCCGGTGATCCGGGGGCGGGCTCCTGGGGCCGTACAACAGCCAACTACCGCTTGGTGTACGTCATCTGAGCGCAGGCTGTCCGTCAGCTGTCGGTCGACGCCGAGACCGACGTCTGCTGCTGCTCGGCCGCCGCCGTCTTCTTGGCGGTGGCCTTCTTGGCGGTCGTCTTCTTCGCCGCGGTCTTCTTGGCCGCCGTCTTCTTGGTGGCGGCCTTCTTCGCGGTGGCCTTCTTCGCCGTCTTGCGGGCCGCCTTCTTCGCCGGTGCGGCCTCCTCGGCGGGCTCCACGACTGCCGTCGCCTCGGCCGGGGCCGGCTCGGCGGCCGGGGCAGCCACGACCACGACGACCGCGGCGTCCTCGGCACCCGAGGGCGAACCGGCCGGGGCCGTGGCCTTGCGGGTCGCCCGGCGGCGGGCCCGCGGCGGGGCGGCGACCGGCGCCTCCTCAACAGCGGGCTCGGCGACGGGCTCGGCGACCGGCTCCTGTGCCTTGGGCTCCTCGGCCTTCGGCTCGGGCTCCGTGACGACCACCACCGGCTCGGCGACGGCCGCGGTCGGCGCGCCCGCCGGGGCGGTCGCCTTGCGCGTGGCGCGGCGACGGGTGCGGCCGCCGCGCGGCGCGTCGTCCTCGATGAACGAGGCGACGGTCACCGCCGCCGGAGCCTGCACGGCCTCCGGCTCCTCGGCCACCGCGGCCGGGGTCTCGACGGCGGCCGCACGGGGCGCACCGGCCGGAGCCGAGGCCTTGCGGGTGGCGCGGCGGCGCGACCGTCCGCCACGGGCCGCGGCCTCCGCCTCGGCGGCGCTGCTGTACAGCTCCTCGTCGGGCACGAACTCGGGCTCGGCGAGCGCCACGGGAGCGGCGATCTCGGCGGCGACCTCGGCCTCGGACTCGACGGCCTCGACGGCCTCGCTGTCGAGGACCTCGTGCTCGTGGGTGTGCTGGTCGTGCTCGGCGCCACCGCGGCCGCGCTTCTTCGCGCGCTTGCCCGCACCGCCGCCGACCGTGGTCGGCTGCTCCATGTGCACGATCACGCCGCGCCCGTTGCAGTGGACGCAGGTCTCGGAGAACGACTCCAACAGGCCCTGGCCGACCCGCTTGCGGGTCATCTGGACCAGGCCGAGCGAGGTGACCTCGGCCACCTGGTGCTTGGTGCGGTCGCGGCCCAGGCATTCGAGCAGCCTGCGCAGGACCAGGTCGCGGTTGGACTCCAGGACCATGTCGATGAAGTCGATGACGACGATGCCGCCCAGGTCGCGCAGCCGCAGCTGGCGCACGATCTCCTCGGCCGCTTCGAGGTTGTTCCTCGTCACGGTCTCTTCGAGGTTGCCGCCCTGGCCGGTGAACTTGCCGGTGTTGACGTCGACGACGATCATCGCCTCGGTCTTGTCGATCACCAGCGAGCCGCCGGACGGCAGCCAGACCTTGCGGTCCAGGGCCTTGGCCAGCTGCTCGTCGATCCGGTACGTCGCGAAGACGTCGACCTCGCTGGTCCAGCGCGAAAGCCGCTCGGTCAGGTCCGGCGCGACGTGCGCGACGTACCCGTGGATGGTCTCCCAGGCCTCGTCACCGCTGACGATGACCTTCGAGAAGTCCTCGTTGAAGATGTCGCGGACGACCCGGACCGTCATGTCCGGCTCGCCGTAGAGCAGCGACGGCGAGGACGTCGAGATCTGGTTGGCCTTCTTCTGGATGTCGGCCCACTGCGCCTGGAGGCGCTCGACGTCGCGGCGCAGCTCGTCCTCGCTGGCGCCTTCGGCGGCGGTGCGCACGATGACGCCCGCGTCCTCGGGGACGATCTTCTTGAGGATGGTCTTCAGACGCGCGCGCTCGGTGTCGGGCAGCTTGCGGCTGATGCCGGTCATCGAGCCCTCGGGCACGTACACCAGGTAGCGGCCGGGCAGCGAGACCTGGCTGGTCAGGCGGGCGCCCTTGTGGCCGATCGGGTCCTTGGTGACCTGGACGAGCACCGACTGGCCGGACTTGAGGGCGGCCTCGATGCGGCGCGGGCCGTTGCCCATGCCGAGCGACTCGAAGTTGACCTCGCCGGCGTACAGGACGGCGTTGCGGCCCTTGCCGATGTCGACGAACGCGGCCTCCATGGAGGGCAGCACGTTCTGGACCTTGCCCAGGTAGACGTTGCCCACGTAGGACGTGGCCTGCTCCTTGTTGACGTAGTGCTCGACGAGCACGTTGTCTTCGAGGACACCGATCTGCGTGCGCTCGCCGCTCTGGCGGACGACCATGACGCGCTCGACGGCCTCGCGGCGGGCCAGGAACTCGGCCTCGGTGATGATCGGGACGCGGCGGCGGCCCTGCTCGCGGCCCTCGCGGCGGCGCTGCTTCTTGGCCTCCAGACGCGTCGAGCCCTTGATGGACTGGACCTCGTCGGAGGAGGTAGAGCCCGACGAGAGGGACTCGGCGCGCTCGCGGGCCGGGCGCGGCTCGCGGACCTTGACGACGGTGCGCTCCGGGTCGTCGGAGCCCGGCTCGCCCTCGGGGCCCGCGTCGCCGGAGCGGCGACGGCGGCGGCGCCGGCGACGGCTGCTGCTGGTCCCGGCCGCGGAGGGGGTGCCGTCCGCGTCCTCGTCCTCGTCGTCCTCTTCCTCGGACTCGGAGCCCTCGGCCTGCTCGTACGTCTGCTCCTCCGCGGCGTCCTCGGCCTCGGCGGGCTCGCCGCGGCGACGGCGACGGCCGCCACGGCGACGGCGGCGCGAGGGGCGGTCGTCGTCGGACTCGTCGGACTCCGCTTCGGCCTCGGCCTCGGCGGCCTCCTCGACGTGCTCGTCGAGGGGTTCCTCGGCGGGCTTCTCCTGGACCGGCTCGGTCGGCTCGCCACGGCGGCGACGACGGCGCGAGCGGCCCTGCGGCTCGGCGGCGGGCTCGGCGGCCTCGGCCACCGGAGTCTCCTCGGCCTCGGCCTCGGGCTCCTCGACGCGGGCGGCGGCAGCGGCGGCCGCGGCCGTCTCCGGGGTCTGGAACATCGGCTCGGTGAAGACCGGCGCCTGGAACACGGCCACGGCGGGCCGGGTGGCGCGGCGGCGGCGACCGGTGGCGGGCTCCTCCGCCTGGGCCGCGGGCTGCGGCTCCGGCTCGACCGGGGTGAACTGCGGGGTGGACGCGGGCCGGGCGGCACGGCGGCGCGTACGCCCACCACGGGGTGCCTCGTCCTCGGCGGCCGGGGCGGCGGCCTCGACCGGCTCCTCGACGGCGGCCGGGGCAGCGGCGGCGGGCGCGGTGGCCTGCCGGGTGGCACGGCGGCGGATGGGGGTACCTCCCTGGCCCTTAAGGCCTCGGGGGAGGCCGCGCGGCGCCTCGTCCTCGACGACCGGGGCTTCGACGGCGGCGACCTCTTCGGTCCCCTCCTCGTCCTCGTCGGGCTCTTCCTCTTCGACGACCTCGACCGGGGCCGAGACGGTGGTCTGCGGCGCGGTGGCCTTACGGGTCGCACGGCGACGGGTCCGCGGCGCGGGCGCCTCGGCGGCCTCCTCGACTGCCTCGGGCTCGGCGGCGACCGGGGTCTCGACGACCTCGACGATCTCCTCGGCGGCCGCGGGCGCACCGGCCGGAGCCGTGGCCTTGCGGGTGGCACGACGGCGGGTACGAGGCGCGGGCGCCTCAGCGTCGGCCTCGACGGCCTCGGGCTCGGCGACGACCGGGGCCTCGACGGCCTCTACGACTTCGGCGGCCCGCGGCGCACCGGCCGGAGCCGTCGCCTTACGGGTCGCACGACGGCGCGTACGAGGCGCGGGCGCCTCAGCGTCGGCCTCGACGGCCTCGGGCTCGGCCGCGACCGGGGCCTCGGCGGCCGGAGCGGTCGCCGTACGGGTGGCACGGCGGCGGGTGCGCGGCGCCGGAGCGGCGTCGGACTCGGCGGCGGCCGGTGCGGCCGGCTCGGCGGCCGGTGCCGCGGGCTCCGCGGTCTGCCCGGCGGGCTCCGCGTTCTGTGCGCCCACCGGCGGCCCCGCGGGCCGCGACGCCGCGCGGCGCCTGCGGCGCGGCGGCAGCGTGTCGCTGGGGCTGTTGTTGTCGTTGGTGTTGTCCCCGGTGGTGCCGGGTTCGTTCTGCTCAAGCATGCGGGCGTAGCTCCCGTCACGCTCCCGGGCGCCGCGCCTGTTCCGGTCCGGCGGCACGGCCCGCGTGATGTGCGCGGGTGCCGCCGTCCGGGGCGCGGGCGCCGCACGGGAGCTGATATCTGGCTCGCCGGTTCCGTACGCGTTGTACGTACGGCCTGGCGAAAGTCTTCAGGTCAGTGCGCGGCCCGACCCAGGTGGCTCCCGAGTGCCAGGGCTGCGCTACAACGACTGCCCTTACGCGGCGGGACCTTCCGGCGCCGTCGCAGAGACGGTCCCGGCGGCTGTTTGTGGAGCGGCCGGGGCTGCCTCGCGGTCGGGCGCGAGCGGGTCGGTCACCGTGCCGGACTCCTCGTCGAAGAGCCCCTGCGCCAGCCTGGTCACCGCTGCGGGGACCGGCGGCGCCAGGTCGGCCACAGCTTGGAGACCGGACAGGACGTCGTCGGGTCGTACGGCAGGTGTCAGGTGCCGTACTACCAGCCGCAGTATCGCACAGGCGTCGTCGAGAGGCCTATCAGCCTGCGGAGCGAGCGCTTGGAGCTCGGCGACGGCGCCCCGGGTGTCGAAGGTGCGCATGCCGTTCTTGGTCTTGCGCTGGACCTCGACGGTCTCGGCGGCCAGGAACGTCGCGACGGCCTTCTCGGCCGCCGCCACGGTGACGCCCTCTAGGCGCAGCTCCCAGACGGAGGCGGTGAGCCGGTCGGCGAGGCCCGAGGTGCGGACCTCGACCGCGTCGATGATGTCGAGCCCGGTGGGCAGCGACTCGTCGAGCAGGGCGCGCAGTTTCTCGGGGTCGCGCTGTGCGGTGAGGGCGATCTCCAGGTACTCGGCCTCGGAGCCGACGCCGGTGGGTGCGGCGTTCGCGTACGACACCTTGGGGTGCGGGGTGAACCCGGCCGAGTACGCCATGGGCACCTCGGCGCGGCGCAGGGCCCGCTCGAAGGCGCGCTGGAAGTCGCGGTGGCTGGTGAACCGGAGGCGGCCGCGCTTGGTGTAGCGCAGTCGGATGCGCTGCACCGCAGGTGCGGGCGGCGGGCCTTCGGGCTGTCGCTTGCCCAGTGGTTCTTCTCCTCGGTGCGGGGCGGCGCGGTGGGCGCCGCCCACCGTCCTGTGGGGGCCCCTCCGGTCACGGCCGGTGCGCCACCCGGCTCATCCCTCCGTCTTGCTGAGGGAGATCTCGGGGGCGGGCACCGCGCCGGAGGCAGTAGTTGTACTACCCAGAGTACGCGCCCGGTGCCCACCCTGTTCCCGGGGCGGGCCGCCGACCAGCGCCCGCCAGGCGTCGCGCCGGGCGGTCCGCACGGTCTCGCGCGCCGACGCCAGCGCCTCCCGCGCGCTGCGCCCCGCCGCGAGTGCCGCCTTCTTGGCCGGCCGCAGGACGGCGTCCTGCACCCAGTGCCCGACCGGCGTCAGGAGCACGACGTACGCCCAGCGCGCCGGCCGCCCGACAAGATTCCGGGCGAGCCACTTGAGGGCCCGCCCCACCGCCCGCGACACGAACCCGGCGGCCCGCCAGGCGTGCCCGAGCGCGTCACCGATCTCCCGCGCGACGACCACCACCGCGTGCCCGAGCGGGGTGAGCAGCGTCCGGTACACCCAGACCGCCGGGACCACTAGCAGCAGGACGGCCAGCGCCGCGAGCCCCCGCCCCACCGCGGCGAGAGCGGCCGCCGCCAGCCCGGCGAGGAGGGCGATCGCGTGGCCGGCCGGGGTGAGTGCGTACCGGTACAGCCAGGCCCCCGGCGTGAGGAGGCCGTGGCGCAGCAGCGGCGCGAGGACCCGGCGCCACAGCGTGACCGGCGGCCACACGAACAGCGCCCAGAGCAGCCGGCGCAGTCCGAGGCCGATCGCCTCGGCCACCCGGGCGGCGCCCCGGCCGAGCGGGGTCAGCACCGTGCGGTACACCCACGCCGCGGGAACGGCCACCAGTGTCACCGCGACCCACGCCACGCCGCGCCCGAGCCACCCGATCCCGGCCCCAACTGCCCTTCCCAGCCCGGCAGTTGCGTGCCCGAGCGGGGTCAGTACGCGGGCGTACAACCATCCGGACGGGGTGACGACCAGGGCGCGCCACAGGGGTGTGAGGACCGCCCGGCGCAACGCCTTCGCGCCGGCCGCGAGGAGGTCCCAGACCATTCGGACGGGGACGACCAGGACGAGCACCACGATCCGCACCGGCATGCGGATCGCGACGGTCAGACACCCTTCGGGCCCCTGTGGGGCGGGCCGGTTCTCCATACGATCAAGGACGCACGAAGGGCCCCTGCCGTTGCGGCGGGGGCCCTTCGTGATCCGGCGGTTATGCGTCCAGCGCTGCTGAGGGGCGCGGGCTCAGCTCTTCACCGTGAGCGGCAGCAGCTTCTTGCCCGTGGGGCCGATCTGGATGCTCGTGTCCATCTGGGGACACACGCCGCAGTCGAAGCACGGCGTCCACCGGCAGTCCTCGACCTCGGTCTCGTCGAGCGAGTCCTGCCAGTCCTCCCAGAGCCAGTCCTTGTCGAGGCCGGAGTCCAGGTGGTCCCAGGGCAAGACCTCCTCGTAGGTGCGCTCGCGGGTGGTGTACCAGTCGACGTCCACGCCGAAGGAGGGCAGCGTCTTCTCGGCGCAGGCCATCCAGCGGTCGTAGCTGAAGTGCTCGCGCCAGCCGTCGAAGCGGCCGCCGTCCTCGTAGACCGCGCGGATGACGGCGCCCACGCGGCGGTCGCCGCGCGAGAGCAGGCCCTCGACGATGCCGGGCTTGCCGTCGTGGTAGCGGAAGCCGATGGAGCGGCCGTACTTCTTGTCGCCGCGGATCTTGTCGCGCAGCTTGGTGAGGCGCGCGTCCGTCTCCTCGGCGCTCAGCTGCGGCGCCCACTGGAACGGGGTGTGGGGCTTGGGCACGAAGCCGCCGATGGAGACGGTGCAGCGGATGTCGTTCTGGCCCGACACCTCGCGGCCCTTGGCGATCACGTTGACCGCCATGTCGCCGATCTGGAGGACGTCCTCGTCGGTCTCGGTGGGCAGGCCGCACATGAAGTACAGCTTCACCTGGCGCCAGCCGTTTCCGTACGCGGTCGCGACGGTACGGATGAGGTCCTCTTCCGAGACCATCTTGTTGATGACCTTGCGCATGCGCTCGGAGCCGCCCTCGGGGGCGAACGTCAGACCCGAGCGACGGCCGTTCCTGGTCAGCTCGTTGGCGAGGTCGACGTTGAACGCGTCCACGCGGGTGGAGGGCAGGGACAGGCCGATCTTGTCGTCCGTGTAGCGGTCCGCGAGGCCCTTCGCGATGTCGCCGATCTCGGTGTGGTCCGCAGAGGAGAGGGAAAGGAGCCCCACCTCTTCGAAGCCGGTCGCCTTGAGGCCCTTCTCCACCATTTCGCCGATGCCGGTGATGCTTCGCTCCCGCACGGGGCGCGTGATCATGCCGGCCTGGCAGAAGCGGCAGCCGCGGGTGCAGCCGCGGAAGATCTCCACGGACATGCGCTCGTGGACGGTCTCGGCGAGCGGGACCAGGGGCTGCTTGGGGTAGGGCCACTCGTCGAGGTCCATGACGGTGTGCTTGGACACCCGCCACGGCACGCCCGACTTGTTCGGTACGACGCGGGCGATGCGGCCGTCCGGCAGGTACTCGACGTCGTAGAAGCCGGGAACGTAGACGCTGCCCGTCTTCGCGAGGCGGAAGAGGACCTCTTCGCGGCCGCCGGGGCAGCCCTCGGTCTTCCACCCGCGGATGATCTCGGTCATGTCGAGGACGGCCTGCTCGCCGTCGCCGATGACGGCGCAGTCGATGAAGTCCGCGATCGGCTCGGGGTTGAAGGCCGCGTGGCCGCCCGCGAGCACGATCGGGTCGTCGATGGTGCGGTCCTTGGACTCCAGCGGGATGCCCGCGAGGTCCAGGGCCGTGAGCATGTTGGTGTAGCCGAGCTCGGTGGAGAAGCTGAGCCCGAACACGTCGAAGGCGCGCAGCGGGCGGTGCGAGTCCACCGTGAACTGCGGGACCTTGTGCTCGCGCATGAGCTCTTCCATGTCCGGCCACACGCTGTACGTGCGCTCGGCGAGGACGCCCTCGCGCTCGTTCAGTACCTCGTAGAGGATCATGACGCCCTGGTTGGGCAGCCCGACCTCGTACGCGTCCGGGTACATGAGCGCCCAGCGGACGTCACACTCGTCCCAGGCCTTGACGGTGGAGTTGAGCTCACCGCCGACGTACTGGATCGGCTTCTGCACATGCGGGAGCAGCGCTTCGAGCTGTGGGAAGACGGACTCGGCAGACATCTCGACCTTCGTGGGCTGGCAGGGGGCGACTCTCTAGCGTAACGCGAGCCGGGTGGCCCCCTCGCACGACGATCATGGGGCGGTGAGGCGTTCCCGGAGCTTCGGGGCGCTCGCGCGGGCCCAGACCTCGGGCAGTTCGCGCTCGCGCCGGTCGGCCGTCGCCTCTTCCTGGCCGTACAGCAGTCCCCAGGTGAACGCGGACTCGCCGGCCGCGTGGGCCTGGGCGGCGAGCGTGCGCAGGGCGTCGCGGGCGACCACGCTGTCCTGGTGGTCGCCGAGCACGTTCTGTACGGCCTTCATGCGCTTGGCGAACTTCTCGGCGGCCCTGCCGAGCGCGGGGGCCGCGGCTTCGGCGGCGTACCGGGCGCGTTTGGCGGCCTTGCGGGCCTCGTGCATGGCGAGGTCCCGTTCGTGGCCGGGCGCGAGGCCGAGCGCGGTGTGGACGCGGCCCGCGAGCCGGTCGTAGTCCTTGAGCACGGCCCTGGGCAGGACGTCGGCGACGGGCCGCTCGGCCGCGGGGAGCAGCGGCGGGGCCGCGAGCAGCGTGTCGAGGGTGCCGAGGAGGGAGAGGTAGCGCTTGCCGTCGAGCACGGCGAGTGTCCTGCGCCGGGAGCCGGTGCGGCGGGCCGCGGTCCAGACGCGCAGCCGGCCGCGGACCGGGCCGAGGAGCAGGGTGCGGGGCAGCGTGGCGATGCGGGTCCGCAGGCGTTCGGTGAGGACTTCCTGGTCGCGGTCGACGCCGAGCTCGGCGGCGAGCCATTTGAGCTCCTCGCCGACGGGGTCGGTGACGGCCCGGTCGACGACCTTGGCGTACGACTTGAACGCGCTGCGCAGGCGGCGGGTCGCGACCCTCATCTGGTGGACGGAGTCGGGCAGTTCGCGCCGGACGGCTGGGTCGAGGGCGACGATCGCGTCGCGCTGGGCGCGCAGGTAGCCGAGGACGTGGGCGCCCGCGGTGCCTTCGGCGGGCCCGGCGTTCTTCGCGGCCTTGGCCGCCTTGCGCGGCTTCGGGGCCGTCTCCCGCAGGGCCCGGGCGACCTTGGAGGAGCTCGTCGAGGGCCGGATGCCCGCCTTGCGCAGTCGTTTCTCCACACCGTCCAGGATGCTCTCGTCCGCCACGCCGTCGGCGAGCTCGACCTCGATCTCGGTCCAGGTGGTGGCCGAGGACCCTTCGCGCAGCCCTTCGGCGCGGACGGTGTCGATGCTGAGCTCGGCGAGCAGCGTGTGGTCGGCGGCGAGCAGGTGGCGTACGTCGCGGGAGGACAGCAGCCTCACGACGGGCCGCAGTTCACCGTCGCGGACGCGGGAGCGCAGCAGGGCGGCGAGGACGGGCGGGAGGCGGTCGGAGAGCGGGGCGCGGATCTCGTCGCGGATGCCCGCGGAGACCGGGAATTTGAGGTGCCAGCCGGCGTCGGCGCCGCCCGTTCTGCGGCGCAGGGTGAGGGAGTCGGCGTCCAGGCGCAGGTCCTGGGTGTCGTAGTAGACCGCGTCGAGGTCGACGACGCCCTTGTCGACGACGCTGCCGACGCCGGGGACCCGGGTCAGGTCGGGGAGCGGGCCCTGGTCCCCGTCGGACGGGGTGTACTCGAATTTCCGCTCGATCTCGCGCTTCGTGTCCGCCATGACCAGAATCTAGACGCGATCGGGTCTCGGCGGCAGGGCCCCGGACCGGCCATCTCCCGGGCCGGTCCGGGGCCCTGTGCGCTATGCCGTCATCGGCCGCTGCACCCGGATCGACTGGAGCAGCCCTATGGCGACCCACACCGCGAACATGGAGGAGCCTCCGTAGGAGACGAACGGCAGGGGGATGCCCGCCACCGGCATGATGCCGAGCGTCATGCCGATGTTCTCGAAGGACTGGAAGGCGAACCAGGCGATGATGCCGGCCGCGACGACGGTGCCGTACAGCTCGGTCGTCTCGCGGGCGATGCGGCAGGCCCGCCACAGGATGACGCCGATCAGCACGATGATCAGGCCCGCGCCGACGAAGCCGAGTTCCTCGCCGGCGACGGTGAAGACGAAGTCCGTCTGCTGTTCGGGGACGAACTGGCCGGTGGTCTGGGAGCCCTTGAAGAGCCCGGTGCCGGTCAGGCCGCCGGAGCCGATCGCGATCCTGGCCTGGCCGGTGTTGTAGCCGACGCCGGCCGGGTCGAGCTTGGGGTTGGCGAACGCGGCGAAGCGGTTGATCTGGTACTTGTCCAGTATTCCGAGCGCGGCGACCAGGACCGCTCCGACGACACCGGCGCCGAGCAGGCCGAAGATCCAGCGGTTGGAGGCCCCCGAGGCAAGCAGCACGCCGAGGATGATCACCAGGATGACCATGGTCGAGCCGAGGTCGGGCATCAGCATGATGCAGCCGATCGGGATGATCGCGATCCCTAGGGATTTCACCACCGTGCGGTGGTCGGGATGCAGTTGGTCGCCCGCGTCGACCCGGGCCGCGAGCAGCATCGCCATGCACAGGATGATCGCGATCTTCGCGAACTCGGAGGGCTGGAGGGAGAATCCGCCGCCGAGCACGATCCAGGAGTGCGCGCCGTTGACGGTGGCGCCGAGCGGCGAGAGCACCGCGAGCAGCATCAGGATCGAGAGCCCGTACAGGATGGGCACCGCGCCGCGCAGGGTGCGGTGGCCGAGCCAGATGGTGCCGACCATCAGGCAGAGCCCGATGCCGGCGTTCATGATGTGCCGGATCAGGAAGAAGTACGGGTCGCCCTGGTTGATGTTGGTGCGGTTGCGGGTGGCGGACCACACCAGGAGCGAGCCGATGAGGCAGAGCGCGAGGGCTGCCAGGAGCAGCGGCCAGTCGAGCCTGCGAAGGACCGAGTCGCGGGCGGTCAGCTTGGCGAACGCGCTGCGCTCGGGGGTGTAGCGCTGGACGGAGAAACCTGCCATGGCGCTAGTCCCTCCGTGGGTTGCGGTTGTCGACGTCGGTGGCCGGGGTGTTGCTGGGCTGCGGCTGTCCGCTGGGCAGCGGCTGGCCGTCGGGGCCCTTCTTGTCCTTGACCTTGCCGGCGTTCGGGTCGTACGCGGTGATGGTCGGGGCGTCGATGGAGCCGTCGGCCTGGATCTTGGGCAGGGACTCCACGGGCTGCGGCAGCATGGCGCGCTTGAGGTCCTGGTTTCCGGCGTCGTCGACGCCGTACATCGCCTCGTAGATCTTGCGCACGGCCTCACCGGAGGCACCGGAACCCGTACCGGCCTGGGAGATGGTCATGACGACCGTGTAGTCCTTGGAGTACGTGGCCAGCCAGGACGTGGTCTGCTTGCCGTAGACCTCGGCGGTGCCGGTCTTGGCGTGCAGTTCGATCTTGTCCTGCGGCCAGCCCTGGAACTTCCAGGCGGCGGTACCGCTGGTGACGACCCCGGCGAGGGCCTTGTTGTAGCCGTCGAGGGTGGCCTGGCTGACCGGCAGCTTTCCGTTGACCTTCGGCTTGATCTCCTGGATCGTCTTGCCGTCGGCGCTGACGATCGCCTTGCCGATGGTCGGCGCGTGCATGGTGCCGCCGTTGGCGATCGCCCCGTAGATCATGGCCTCCTGGATCGGCGTGACGAGGGTGTCGCCCTGGCCGATGGAGTAGTTGATCGCGTCGCCCTCGCGCATCTTGTTGCCTTCGAGGCAGTTCTCGTACGCGATCTTCTCGACGTAAGTGCCGTTCTTCTTGCCGGACTTGCACCAGCTGTCCTTCATGGCCGTGAAGAGGTTCTCCTTCCACTGGCGGTCCGGGACGCGGCCGGTGACCTCGTTGGGCAGGTCCACGCCGGTGGCCTTGCCGAGGCCGAACTGGTGGGCCGCCTTGTAGAAGTAGTCCTTGGGCTGGCCCTTCTTCGGGTTGATGCCCCCGTCCTTCTTCCACTCGTTGTCGGCGAGCCCGTAGAAGACGGTGTCGCAGGAGACCTCAAGGGCCCGGCCGAGCGAGATGGGGCCGAAGCTCTCGCCCTCGAAGTTCTTGAAGACCTGCCCGCCCACGGAGTAGGAGCTGGTGCACGGGTAGCCGCCGTCCCACTTGTAGCCGGCCTCGACCGCGGCGGCCGTGGAGACCACCTTGAACGTCGAGCCGGGTGCGGCCTGACCCTGTATGGCCCGGTTCAGCAGCGGGTAGTCGCTGTCCTTGCCGGTGAGCTGCTGGTAGTCCTTGCCGGAGATGCCGCCGACCCAGACGTTCGGGTCGTACGTCGGCGCCGAGGCCATGGCGACGATCCGGCCGGTCTTGGCCTCCATGACGACGACGGCGCCGGAGTCGGCCTTGTAGTTCTCGTTGGTGATCTTGTCGAACTGCTTGCGGGCCTCGACCATCGCGTTGTTCAGCTCGAACTCGGCGACCGCCTGCACGCGTGCGTCTATCGACGTGATGACGTTGGCGCCCGGCTGAGCCTTGTCGCTCTGCGCCTGCCCGATGACCCGCCCGAGGTTGTCCACCTCGTACCGGGTGATGCCGGCCTTGCCGCGCAGCTGCTTGTCGTAGGTGCGCTCAAGGCCGGAGCGGCCGACCTGGTCGGAGCGCAGGTAGGGCGAGTCGGTGTCCTTCGCCTTGGTGATCTCGTCGTCGGTGACGGGCGAGAGGTAGCCGAGGACCTGGGCGGTGTTGGACTTGCCGGGCGCGGGGTAGCGGCGTACGGCGGTGGGGTCGGCGGTGATGCCGGGGAAGTCCTCGGAGCGTTCGCGGATCTGGAGGGCCTGCTGGGTGGTGGCCTTGTCGGTGACCGGGATCGGCTGGTAGGGCGAGCCGTTCCAGCAGGGCTTGGGGGTCTTGGCGTCGCAGAGCCTGACCTTGTCCATGACGTCCTGCGGCTTCATGCCGAGCACGGCGGCGAGCCGGGTCAGGACGGCCTTGCCCCGGTCGGGCATCTTCGAGAGGTCGGTGCGCGAGGCGGAGACCACGAGGCGGGTCTCGTTGTCGGCGAGCGGGACGCCGCGGGCATCGAGGATCGAGCCGCGCACGGCGGGCTGGACGACCTGCTGGACGTGGTTGTTCTTGGCCTCGTCCTCGTACTCCTGGCCGTTGCGGATCTGCAGGTACCACAGGCGTCCGCCCAGCGTCAGCAGGAGCGAGAAGACCAGGACCTGGATGATGATGAGCCGGATCTGCACCCGGGGGGTGCGGCCGGTCTCAGGGATGTTGCTCATGCCGTGACGACCCCCTGTTTCACAGTCGCTTGACGCCCTTGATGCGGCCTGCGCGGGCCGCTCTGTTCTTCGCCACCTTGACCCGCAGACCGCCGCGCTGGCCGCCGATGCGCAGGCCGGTGCCTCCGGAGAGCCAGCCGGAGGTGATGTCGCTCCTGGGGCTGCCGTTGCCGGTGGTCTCGGCGAGCGGGTCGTTCTCCGCGCGCCGGGCGATCGCCATGATCAGCGGCACGACGAAGGGCGCGAGCAGCAGGTCGTACACGGCGGCCGTGAACAGCAGGCTGGGCAGGCCGACATGGCGGGCCGCGGTGTCCCCGACGAGCGCGCCGACCAGCGCGTAGAGCAGCGTCGAGCCGATGGCGGCGCCGACCACCACCAGCATCGGCCCGGCCGCCGTGCGCAGCCGGCCGTGGTCCGGCTTGGCCAGGCCCGCGAGGTAGCCGATCACGCACAGCACGAGGGCGTAGCGCCCGGCCGCGTGGTCGGCGGGCGGCGCGAGGTCGGCGAGCAGCCCGGCGCCGAATCCGACGAAGGCGCCGCCGAGGTGGCCGTAGACCAGGGCCAGACCGAGGACGGTCAGGAGCACCAGGTCCGGTACGGCGCCCGGGAGTTGGAGGCGGGCGAGGACGCTCACCTGGATGACGAGGGCGACGACGATCAGGGCGGCGGAGAGGATGACCCTGTTGACACGCATCTGGATCAGCTCCTACTGGTCGCCGTCGGCGTTGGCGTTGCCGTTGGGATCACCGTTCGGATTGGGTTTGGGCGGATTCGGATTCGGATTGGCGTTCGCGGCCGGGGGGTTGGCGTTGCGCGCCGGCGGGTTCGGGTTCCCGTTCGGGTCCGGGTTGCCGTCGGGGTTGGCGTTCTGGTCGGCGATGTTGGTGTTGCCCTGGCCGTTGGGGGTCGGGGACGGGGTGGCCGTGACGGTGACCGTCGGGGTCGGCGTGGGCTTGGGCTTGGCGGGCAGCACCTCGTCGCGCGGATCGGTGCGCGGGGCCTGGACGACGACGCCGACGATGTCGAGCTTGGTGAAGCCGACGAAGGGGCGTACGTAGATGGTGCGCGTGAGGTCGCCGCCCGAGGGGTCGACCTTGACGACCTCGCCGACCGGGACGCCCGGCACGAACGGCTTGTCGGCCTGCGAGCCGAAGGTCACCAGGCGGTCGCCGGGGTTGACCTTGGCCTTGCCGTTGAGCAGTTGCACCGACAGCGGCCGGTCGCCGTGGCCGGTGGCGAAGCCCAGCTCGTCGCTGCTCTCCATCCGGGTGCCGACGGTGAAGTCGGGGTCGTTGGCGAGCAGCACGGTCGCGGTGGAGGGGCCGACGGTGGTGACCCGGCCGACCAGGCCGTCGCCGTTGAGCACCGTCATGTCGCGCTTGATGCCGTCGTTGGACCCGGCGTCGATGGTGACCGTCCAGGAGAAGCCCTGGGCCGCTCCTATGGCGACGACCTGGGCGGCCTTGATGCCGTACTGGCCCTCGCCGGCGGTCTTCAGCATCGCGTCGAGCTGGTTCAGTCGGCTGCGGTTGCGGGCGTCGCTGCCGAGTTTCTGCTTGAGCGCCTCGTTCTCGGCCTGCAGGGTGGAAATCTTGTCGTGGCGCTTGCCCGAGTCGCGTACCGCGCCGATCGCGTTGCCGACCGGGTCCACGGCGGCCGCGACCCCGTTCTCCACCGGGCCGAAGACTGCGGCGGCGGCCTGCCGGGCGCCGTCCACCGGTGAATTCGCCCCGCCTCTGATATCGACCGTGATCAGCGCGAACGCTACGGCGATCAGCAGCACCAGGAGCAGCCGGCTCTCTCGTGTGTCCCTCACGTGCGGCGGCCGTGCCTTCCTCATAGGAATGTGGGTGATCTACAAGATCTCTTCGATCTGTATATCAACGATCCGCCGTACGAGTTGGCAGTGACCCGTACGGCGGACAGCAGGCCCCGAGGGCTATCTGCGGGGCTGGGCGTCGAGCACCTGCTGGAGCGCCTCGAACTCCTCGACGCACTTGCCGGAGCCCAGGGCGACCGAGTCCAGCGGGTCTTCGGCGATGTGGATCGGCATGCCCGTCTCGCGGCGCAGCCGCTCGTCCAGGCCGCGCAGCAGGGCGCCGCCGCCGGTGAGGACGATGCCGCGGTCCATGATGTCGCCGGAGAGCTCCGGCGGGCACTTGTCGAGGGTCGTCTTCACGGCGTCGACGATGGCGTTGACGGGCTCCTCGATCGCCTTGCGCACCTCGGCGGCGGAGATCACGACGGTCTTCGGCAGGCCGGAGACGAGGTCGCGGCCGCGGATCTCGGTGTGCTCGTCCTTGTCGAGGTCGTACGCGGAACCGATGGTGATCTTGATCTGTTCCGCGGTCCGCTCGCCGAGCAGGAGGGAGTACTCCTTCTTGATGTGCTGGATGATCGCGTTGTCGAGCTCGTCGCCCGCGACCCGGATCGACTGCGCGGTGACGATGCCGCCGAGCGAGATCACGGCGACCTCGGTGGTGCCGCCGCCGATGTCGACGACCATGTTGCCGGTCGCCTCGTGGACGGGCAGGCCCGAGCCGATGGCCGCGGCCATGGGCTCCTCGATGATGTGCACCTGGCGGGCACCGGCCTGGGTGGAGGCCTCGATGACGGCGCGGCGCTCGACTCCCGTGATGCCCGAGGGCACGCAGACCACGACGCGCGGGCGGGCCAGGTATCGGCGCTTGTGGATCTTCAGGATGAAGTAGCGGAGCATCCGCTCGGTGATCTCGAAGTCGGCGATCACACCGTCCTTCAGCGGCCGCACGGCAACGATGTTGCCCGGCGTACGCCCGATCATCTTCTTGGCCTCGGCACCGACCGCGAGGATGCCGCCGGTGTTGGTGTTGATGGCGACGACGGACGGCTCGTTCAGGACGATTCCGCGGCCCCTGACGTACACCAGCGTGTTGGCGGTCCCGAGGTCGACAGCCATGTCACGGCCGATGAACGACATTTTGTTGCTCCCCATGAGGATGCGTCCGGCCTTCCCTAATCGAGCGTTGACGGCTTCTCAGGTCGGCGAGGTGGGTGCGTTGAGCGCGAGGCCCCATCGTAGTCCGGCCTGCACGGACACGGCGCGTTGGTCCACCTCAGTATTGGTGACGTCTTGTCGGGGCGATGCGTTCCCGAAGTGGGCCCGCATATGCCAGGGGGCGACCGAAATTCCTTCGGTCGCCCCAGGTCATGAGCGCTATATGGCTGACATTGCGTCAGGAAATGGTCAGCCGCGGCCCGGGAAGAAGATCTTCAGTTCTCGCTCCGCGGACTCCTCGGAGTCCGCGGCGTGGATGAGGTTCTCCCGGACGATGGTCCCGAAGTCGCCACGGATCGAGCCGGGCGCCGCCGCGATCGGGTCGGTGGGACCCGCCAACTGGCGCACGCCCTCGATGACGCGCTCACCCTCGACCACCAGGGCGACGACCGGACCCGAGGACATGAACTCCACGAGCGGCTCGTAGAAAGGCTTGCCCTTGTGCTCGCCGTAGTGCTGCTCAAGGGTGTCCTGATCCAGGGTGCGCAGCTCCAGCGCGGTGATCTGCCAGCCGGCCTTGCGCTCGATGCGGCCGATGATCTCGCCGACCAGCGAGCGGCGGACGGCGTCCGGCTTGAGGAGGACGAGGGTGCGCTGCGTCATGGTGTGCGGCTCCTTGGCAAACGTGTGCGGTCCGCCGAGATTACCGGGTGTAGCTGAGCTGCTGTCACCCGGTCCCTTCACCGCCCCTTACGCCTGCGGCTGGGCCTCCGCCTGGGCGGCGAATCTGGCCTTCGCCTCGTCGATCTTGCGGCCGTAGTGGACCGAGGCCCACCACAGGGCCGCGAAGAGGGCGCCCATGAAGAACATCAGCGGGACGGCGAAACCGCTCGCGATCAGCGCGATCTGGAGCGCCCAGCCGAGCTCGACCCCGCCGCGCCGGCCCAGCATCCCGCACAGCAGCACCGAGAGCAGCATGCCGATGCCGCACACCGTCCAGACCGTGGTGGTGGCGAGGTCCGGGTCCTTCATGGCGACCAGGCCCGCGAAGGCGATGACGAAGAATTCACCGATCAGGGTGGACGCGCAGAGCGTACGCATCGGCTCAGCCCCTCTTCAGCAGCAGCCGGGCATCGCCGACCGTGAACACGGAGCCGGTGACGAGGACGCCCGCGCCCGCGTACTCGTCCTCCTCCTCGGCCAGGGTGATGGCGGCCTCGATGGCGTCGTCCAGGCGCGGCTCGACCACAACCCGCTCGTCGCCGAACACCTCGACGGCGAGCGCCGCCAGCTCGTCCACGTCCATGGAGCGACTGGAGGTGTTGGCGGTGACGACGACCTCGGCGAAGACCGGCTCGAACGCTTCGAGCAGGCCCTTCACGTCCTTGTCGGCGCTGGCCGCGACCACTCCGATCAGGCGCGAGAAGCCGAACGCCTCGGTCAGGCCGTCCGCGGTGGCGCGGGCGCCGGCCGGGTTGTGCGCGGCGTCCAGGACGACGGTCGGCGAGCGGCGCACGACCTCCAGGCGGCCCGGCGAGACGACGGAGGCGAACGCCTTGCGGACGGTGTCGATGTCGAGCGGGCCCGCCTGCTGCGAGCCGACGCCGAAGAACGCCTCGACCGCGGCGAGCGCCACCGCCGCGTTGTGCGCCTGGTGGGCTCCGTACAGCGGGAGGAAGACCTCCTCGTACTCGCCGCCCAGGCCCCGCAGCGTCAGGAGCTGGCCGCCGACGGCGACTTCGCGGCCGACGATGCCGAACTCCATGCCCTCACGGGCCACGGTGGCATCCGTCTCGACGGCCTTCTTCAGCATGACCTGCGCCGCGTCGACCGGCTGCTGGGCCAGGATCACGGTCGCGCCCTGCTTGATGATCCCGGACTTCTCGACGGCGATCTCGGCGGGCGTGTTGCCGAGCCGGTCGGTGTGGTCGAGGTCGATGGGAGTGACGACGGCGACGCCGGCGTCGATGACGTTCGTCGCGTCCCAGGAGCCGCCCATGCCGACCTCGACGACCGCCACGTCCACCGGGGCGTCCGCGAAGGCCGCGTACGCCATGCCGGTGAGGACCTCGAAGAAGGAGAGCCGGAACTCCTCCTTGGCGTCCACCATCTCGACGTACGGCTTGATGTCCTCGTACGTCTCGATGAAGCGCTCGGCGGGGATCGGCAGGCCGTCCAGGCTGATCCGCTCGGTGATCGACTGAACGTGCGGCGAGGTGTAGCGGCCGGTGCGCAGCTCGAAGGCGCCGAGCAGGGCCTCGATCATGCGGGCGGTGGAGGTCTTGCCGTTGGTGCCGGTGATGTGGATCGTCGGGTAGGCGCGCTGCGGCTCGCCGAGGACGTCCATCAGGGCGGCGATGCGGCGTACGGACGGCTCCAGCTTGGTCTCGCCCCAGCGGCCCGCGAGCTCGGTCTCGACCGCGCGCAGCGCCGCGTCCACCTCGGGGTCGGCGGGGCGGCCGGGGGCCGCGTCGCCCTGGGGCACGCCGCCGTGGGTGCGCAGGGTGCGGCTGCCGGCCTCGATCACCGCCAGGTCGGGGTCTCGATGGGTTTCGGCTTCGACGATTCCGTCGAAGTCATCGGCTTCACTGCGGTCGGGCTGCTCGGTCACGGGACCAGTCTACGGAGGGGCACCGACAGGACCTTGGACCCGCCCCTTTCGGGACGTTCGGCCCCCGGGTCCCACAGACTCCCCGGGCAAACTTGGCGATCATGGACATAGGGATCGACCTCGGGACCGCCAACACTCTGCTGTACGCCAGGGGGCAGGGCATCGTGCTCAACGAGCCGTCCGTGGTGGCGATGAAGGAGGGCGGCCGCACGGCACTGGCCGTCGGCACGGAGGCCAAGGAGACCATCGGCCGCACGCCCGGTTCGATCACCGCGATCCGGCCGCTGCGGGACGGCGTGATCAGCGACTACGAGGCGGCGGAGGAAATGATCCGCCACTTCGTGAAGAAGGCGGTGCCCGGGCGCCGCCCGCGCACCCGCATGGTGGTGTGCGTGCCGAGCGGGGTGACCCCGGTGGAGCGGCGCGCGATCGTGCACGCCGCGCAGCGGTCCGGCGCGAAGGCCGTGCACCTCATCGAGGAGCCGATGGCGGCGGCGATCGGGGCCGGGCTCCCGGTGGCCGAGCCGCGCGGCTCGATGGTGGTGGACATCGGCGGCGGCACCACGGAGGTCGCCGTGATCTCCCTTGGTGGCATCGTGACCGCGCAGTCCCTGCGGGTGGGTGGCGACCGCCTGGACACCGCGATCACCGACTACGTACGCAAGGAGCACGCACTGCTCATAGGCGAGCGCACCGCCGAGGACGTCAAGTGCGCGATCGGGTCGGCCTGGCCGGTGCCGGGTGACGACGAACTGGAGGAGCGGACCTTCACCGTCCGGGGCCGCGAGAAGGTGGGCGGCCTGCCCAAGACGCTCCAGCTCACCGCGCGCGAGGTGCGCGCCGCGCTCGACGAGCCGGTCGAGTCGATCATCGCGGCGGTGCGGGTGACCCTGGAGGAGTGCCCGCCGGAGCTGTCCGGCGACGTGATGGAGCACGGCATCGTGCTGACCGGCGGCGGCGCGCTGCTGCCGGGCCTGGACCTGCGCCTCGCATCGGCCACCGGCATCCCGGTGTTCGTGGCGGACAACCCGCTGGACTGTGTGGCGCTCGGCTCGGGCAAGTGCGTGGAGGACTTCGACCAGCTGCAGAAACTGCTGGCCAGCGCGTAGGCCCGCCCCCAGGGCGGGCCGGCCGCCCGATCAGCCGACCGCCCCGGCCGGAAGCGTCGCCCGCACCTCGTACGTGGTGTCCGTACGGGTCGTGGCGAGCGAGCCGCCCATGCTCTCCACCCGCTCCCGCATCGAGAAGGTCCCGGTCCCCGTGGAGACCGGGGCCTTCACCGGCACCGAGCGGGGCAGCGGGTTCTGCACCGTCACGACCAGGTCCCCCTCGGCGAGCCGGATCGTCACCGCGACCGGCTCGCCCTGGGCGTGCTTGACCGAGTTGGTCAGGCACTCCTGGACCACCCGGTAGACCGCCGCCTGACGCAGCGGGGACACCCGGTGGGCGGCCGGCTCGATGTCCAGGCCGACCGGGGTGCCCGCTCCGCGGCTCTCCTCGGCGAGCGCGTGCAGGCCGTCGATCCCGGGCGTGGCCGTACGCTCGTCGGCGCGCCGCACGATGATCTCGTTCAGCATGAGGTGGGCCCGGCGCGCGGTGTCGGCGAGCTCCTCGAAGTCCTTGTGGTGCGGCTCGTTCCTGGCCCGCATCGCGAGCACCTCGGAGCGCACCGCGAGCATCGTCAGCTCCCGGCCCACCATGTCGTGCACGTCCCGCGCCACCGAGACCCGCTCGACCTGCACGGCCTGCACGGCCGCGTGCTCGGCCCGCTGGGTCTCCAGCTCGCGTACGAGGTCGTGGCGGTAGGCCGAGATGCCGACGCCCGAGGCGAGCACCCCCACCGGCACCACGATCGCCAGGAACGAACTCAGCGTCTCGCCCCGGGTGTCGGGCCAGCCCGGCAGGTTGAACAGCGCGTACGCCACCGCGATGTACCCGCACGTGGCGAGGATGCCCGCGCGCCGGCCCCGGAAGCGGCCGAGCGAGTACAGCGCGAACTGCACCAGGTTCAGCTGGTGCAGCCAGCCCAGATAGAGCAGCGAGACCAGATACGGCAGCCACGGCCAGCGGCGGCGGAAGAGCAGGGTGGCCGCGCCGAGGGCGAGGACGGGCGGCGCGGTGTAGCTGTTGAGGGAGTTGTCGGCCTTGGCCAGGCCCGGCACGTCCAGGATCATCAGGCCGAAGCAGCTCAGCGCGATCAGCACGTCCAGAGCGCGCTCCTCGCCCACCCAGCGCGCGCTCGCGGCACGCGCCGCCGCCAGCGCGCGCTGGGGCGCGGAGCGGGAGGGCGGCGTGTGCATGCCCTCCATCATCCAAGGTCTTTGGACCTGAACACCTAAGCCGAACGGCCCAAATTTAGTGATATGTCGCACGCGGCTGCTGGCCGTTCGGCCCTGCCCCGGTGGCCATGTGGATCCCTAGCGTTGTTCCCATGCCTGCCCTCTCCTCCCGCCGTCCGGCGCGCGGCACCGCCCTGCTCCTGCTGATCGGCGGGCTGCTCGGCACCCTCGCATCGGCCGTCCTGACCGCCGACCGCATCCACACCCTGGAGAACCCGGCCTTCTCCCCCGGCTGCAACATCAACGCGGTCCTGAGCTGCGGCGACGTGATGGACACCTGGCAGGGCAACCTGCTCGGCTTCCCCAACATGCTGCTCGGCGTCGGCGCGTTCGCGGCCCTCGCGGCGCTTGGCCTGGCCCTGCTCGGGGGCGCGGAGTTCCCCCGGTGGCTGTGGCTCGGCATCTGGGCCGGCGTCGCGGCGGGCTTCGCCTTCACGGTGTGGCTGATCAGCCAGTGCCTGTACGTCATCGGGGCGCTTTGCCCGTGGTGCCTGCTGGTGTGGGCGGTGATGATCCCGCTGTTCTGGTACGTGACCCGGCATGTGGCCGGCCCCCGCTCCTTCGTCCGCCGGGTGACCCCGCACTGGCTGGTGCCGCTCGCGATGTACGCGGTGGTGGCGGCGCTGGTGTGGGCGGAGTTCGGCGACCGGCTGTTCTGACCGCCTGGTCTTCCGTACGCATGAGGCGCATAAGACGCATGAGGAAGGCCCCCGGGATCGAATCCCGGGGGCCTTCCTGCCATCCGTATGTCCGTCCGGATCAGCCCTTGGGCAGGGCGGCGATCTGGTTGGTGATGCGCTCGATGTCGGCCTCGGCCTTGGCGAGCCGCCCACGGATCTTGTCGACCACGTTGTCCGGGGCCTTCGCGAGGAAGGCCTCGTTGCCGAGCTTCTTGTTCGCGTCCGCCTTCTCCTTCTCGGCCGCCGCGAGGTCCTTGGTCAGGCGCTTGCGCTCGGCCTCGACGTCGATGGTGCCCGACAGGTCGAGGGCGACCGTGGCGCCCGCGACCGGCAGCGAGGCGGTGGCGTGGAAGCCCTCGCCGGCCGGCTGGAGACGGAGCAGCTGACGGATGGCCGCCTCGTGCGGAGCCAGCGCGGTGCCGGTCAGGGTGAGCTCGGCCGGAACCTTCTGGCCGGGCTGGAGACCCTGGTCGGAACGGAACCGGCGGACCTCGGTGACGACCTGCTGGACGAGCTCGATCTCGCGCTCGGCGGCCTCGTCGCGGAAGCCGCTGTCCTTGGGCCAGTCGGCGACGACGAGGGACTCGCCACCGGTCAGCGTCGTCCACAGGGTGTCGGTGACGAACGGGACGATGGGGTGCAGGACCCGCAGCATCACGTCGAGGACCTCACCGAGGACCCGGCCGGAGACCTTGGCCTGCTCGCCGCCCGCGAAGAACGTCGTCTTCGACAGCTCGACATACCAGTCGAAGACCTCGTCCCACGCGAAGTGGTAGAGCGACTCGCTGAGCTTCGCGAACTGGTAGTCCTCGTAGTACGCGTCGACCTCGGCCACGGTCTTGTTCAGGCGCGACAGGATCCAGCGGTCGGTCGCCGACAGCTGCTCCACGGGCGGGAGTTCACCCTCGACCGTGGCGCCGTTCATGAGCGCGAACCGGGTCGCGTTCCAGATCTTGTTGGCGAAGTTGCGGGACGCCTGGACCCAGTCCTCGCCGATCGGCACGTCCGCGCCGGGGTTGGCGCCCTTGGCGAGGGTGAACCGGACGGCGTCCGAGCCGTACGCGTCCATCCAGTCGATCGGGTCGACCGCGTTCGGGTTGGACTTCGACATCTTCTTGCCGAACTCGTCGCGGACCAGACCGGTCAACGCGACCGTCTTGAACGGGACTTCGCCGTCCATCGCGTACAGGCCGAACATCATCATCCGGGCGACCCAGAAGAAGATGATGTCGTGGCCGGTGAGCAGGACGTCGGTCGAGTAGAACTTCTCCAGGTCCGGGGTCTTCTCCGGCCAGCCCAGCGTGGAGAACGGCCACAGACCGGACGAGAACCACGTGTCCAGGACGTCGGGGTCCTGGCGCCAGCCCTCACCGCTGGGCGGCTCCTCGTCGGGCCCGACGCACACGACCTGACCCTCCGGGCCGTACCAGATCGGGATGCGGTGGCCCCACCACAGCTGGCGCGAGATGCACCAGTCGTGCATGTTGTCGACCCAGTCGAAGTACCGCTTCGACATGTCCTCGGGGTGGATCTTGACCCGGCCGTCGCGGACCGCGTCACCGGCGGCCTGCGCGAGCGGGCCGACCTTGACCCACCACTGCATCGACAGGCGCGGCTCGACGGTCGTCTTGCAGCGCGAGCAGTGCCCGACGGAGTGCATGTACGGGCGCTTCTCGGCGACGATGCGGCCCTGCTCCTTGAGCGCGCCGACGATCGCCGAACGGGCCTCGTAGCGGTCGAGCCCCTGGAAGGGACCCGGGACCGTGATGATGCCGCGCTCGTCCATGACGGTGATGGAGTCGAGGTTGTGCCGCTGCCCGATGGCGAAGTCGTTCGGGTCGTGCGCCGGGGTCACCTTGACGCAGCCGGTGCCGAACTCGGGGTCGACGTGGGTGTCCGCGACGACCGGAATGGAGCGGTCGGTCAGCGGCAGCTTGATGAGCCTGCCGATGAGGTGCTGGTAGCGCTCGTCGTCCGGGTGGACGGCGATCGCGGTGTCACCCAGCATCGTCTCGGCGCGGGTGGTGGCGACGACCAGGGTGTCGTCCCCTTCGCCGTACTTGAGCGAGACGAGCTCGCCCGGGTCGTCCTGGTACTCCACCTCGATGTCCGAGATGGCGGTCAGACAGCGCGGGCACCAGTTGATGATGCGCTCGGCCCGGTAGATCAGCTCGTCGTCGTACAGGTTCTTGAAGATGGTCTGGACGGCCTTGGAAAGCCCCTCGTCCATGGTGAACCGCTCACGCGACCAGTCGAGCCCGGCGCCCAGGCGCTTGAGCTGGCCCAGGATCCGGCCGCCGTACTCGCCCTTCCACTGCCAGACCCGCTCGGTGAACGCCTCCCGCCCGAGGTCCTGCCGGGACTTGCCCTCCTCGGCGAGCTGCTGCTCGACCTTGTTCTGGGTGGCGATGCCCGCGTGGTCCATGCCGGGCAGCCACAGCGTCTCGTACCCCTGCATCCGCTTGCGGCGGGTGAGGGCGTCCATGAGCGTGACCTGGAAGGCGTGCCCGAGGTGCAGCGCGCCCGTGACGTTCGGCGGCGGGATGACGATGGTGTACGGGTCCTTGTCGGACCCGGCGTCAGCGGTGAAGTAACCGCGCTCTACCCAGCGCTCGTACAGCTTCCCCTCTACCTCGGCCGGCGCGTACTGGGTCGGCAGTTCGGTGGTGGGCGCTGGATTCTGCTGCTGAGGATTCTCGGTCACGGGGTCAGTTTAGAGGTGTCACGGGCCCGTACTGAAACGGGAATGTTTGGTAACGGTGAGCCCCCCGATGCACCACCTCAACGGCCTGTCGGCCAGGATGTTCGGATCGGATAAGCATTCCTAGGGGGAACCCAGCAATGAGCTACAACCAGCCGGGCCCGTACGGCGGCCAGCCCCAGCAGCCCGGTCCGTACGGCCAGCAGCCTCCGCAGCAGCCGTACGGGCAGCCCGGCCAGCCGCAGCCCGGATACGGCTACCCGCAGCAGGCCCCGCAGGGCGTGCCGCCGCAGCAGCCGGGACCGTACGGGCAGCAGCCTCCGCAGCAGCCCTACGGGTACCCGCAGCAGCAGCCGCAGTACGGCCAGCCGCCCCAGCAGCCCCCGTACGGCCAGCAGCCTCCTTACGGCGCCCCGATGCAGCCCGCGCCCCCGGCCCCGCCGAAGAAGAAGACCGGCCTCATCGTCACGGCGGTCGTCGTGGCGGTCGCGGTCATCGGCGGCGGCGTGTGGTTCCTGACGAAGGGCGGCGGCGCGAGCAACAGCGACGTGTCGGCCAGCACGAAGGGCTACAAGATCGCCCCGCCCGCCACGGTCGAGGACTTCAAGAAGTCCGCTGCGGGCGACAAGACGTCGCCGATGACCGCCGAGCAGAAGTCGAAGGCCGAGGCCCTCGGCGTCAAGAACCCGCAGCAGATCGGCGCGCAGTACCAGTCTGGCGACAGCGCGAACCCGCTGGCCGGCAAGGCGCTCACCTTCCAGGGTTTCTGGGGCGACATCACCGACCCCGCCAAGGTGATCAACGCGTCGTTCCAGAACACCAAGGACAACGTCAGCAAGGACCCGAGCGTCAAGGCCGAGCTCGTCGGCGAGGCCAAGGCGGTCAAGCCGGCCGGGTTCTCGGGTGCGCTGATGAAGTGCCAGAACATGAAGCTCACCAGCTCCGGCAGTGACGCGGCGGCAGCGAAGGGGCCCAAGGAGTTCCTGATCCCCATCTGCGTCTGGGCCGACTACAGCACGTACGGTGTCGTGGACGAGGTGGACATGGCCAAGGCTGCCCTCGGTGGCGGCCCGAGCCAGGACGAAGTCGCCAAGCTGACGGCCTCGCTCTACAACACGGCCCGCCAGAAGGCCTAGTCACCCTCTGAACACGGCTAAGGGGCGCCCGGTCAAGGAGGTTGACCGGGCGCCCCTTAGCCGTGCCTGGGCAAGCGCAGCGCTACGCGCTCTTCTCGTGACGCCCGTCGTTCTTCACGATCCGCGGCTCGCGCGGGACCAGCGTCGGGTTCACGTTGTTGCGGACCACGTCCGCGGTGATGACGACTCGGGCGACGTCCTTGCGGGACGGGACCTCGTACATCACCGACTGGAGGACCTCCTCCATGATGGCGCGCAGGCCGCGCGCGCCGGTGCCGCGCAGGATGGCCTGGTCGGCGATGGCCTCCAGGGCCGGGCGGTCGAAGTCCAGCTCCACGCCGTCGAGTTCGAAGAGGCGCTGGTACTGCTTGACCAGCGCGTTGCGCGGCTCGACCAGGATCTGGAGGAGGGCTTCGCGGTCCAGGTTGTGGACCGAGGTCAGGACGGGCAGGCGGCCGATGAACTCGGGGATCATCCCGAACTTCACCAGGTCCTCCGGCATGACCTCCTGGAACTGGTCGCTGGCCTCGATCTCGCGCTTGGAGCGGATCGTCGCGCCGAAGCCGATGCCCTTGGCGCCGGCCCGGGACTCGATGATCTTCTCCAGGCCCGCGAAGGCGCCGCCCACGATGAACAGGACGTTCGTCGTGTCGATCTGGATGAATTCCTGGTGGGGGTGCTTGCGGCCGCCCTGGGGCGGGACGGAGGCCGTGGTGCCCTCCAGGATCTTCAGCAGGGCCTGCTGGACGCCCTCGCCGCTCACATCGCGGGTGATCGACGGGTTCTCGCTCTTGCGGGCGACCTTGTCGATCTCGTCGATGTAGATGATGCCGGTCTCGGCCTTCTTGACGTCGTAGTCAGCGGCCTGGATCAGCTTGAGGAGGATGTTCTCGACGTCCTCGCCGACGTAGCCGGCCTCCGTGAGGGCGGTCGCGTCCGCGATCGCGAACGGCACGTTGAGCATCCGGGCGAGGGTCTGGGCCAGGAGCGTCTTGCCGGAGCCCGTCGGGCCGAGCAGCAGGATGTTGGACTTGGCGAGCTCGATCGCGTCGTCGCGGCCCTGCGCGCCGCCGTTCTCGCCGGCCTGGACGCGCTTGTAGTGGTTGTAGACCGCCACCGAGAGCGCCTTCTTGGCGGGCTCCTGCCCGACGACGTAGCCCTCAAGGAACTCGTAGATCTCGCGCGGCTTGGGGAGTTCCTCCCACCGCACCTCGGAGGACTCGGCGAGCTCCTCCTCGATGATCTCGTTGCAGAGGTCGATGCACTCGTCGCAGATGTACACCCCGGGGCCTGCGATGAGCTTCTTCACCTGCTTCTGGCTCTTTCCGCAGAACGAGCACTTGAGCAGGTCGCCGCCGTCACCGATGCGTGCCACGAGGTGCTTCCCCTTCGCCTGGGAGACGCCATGTGCGCCGCCTCCTGGTGCCTACTGCGTTTTCCGGGGGGACACCCCCAGACCCCCTACCGACGGTACCTTGCCGAGCCCCTCGTTCGGGCCCCCCTTGGCGCGGTTCACTTTGACGTGGACCGCGCCAAGGTCGCCGAAGCGGCTCAGGCCGCCGCCGAGGTCGTCGTCTTGCGGGTCGAAACGATCTGGTCGACCAGGCCGTAGGCCAGCGCGTCCTCGGCCGTGAGGATCTTGTCGCGCTCGATGTCGTCGCGGATCTTCTCGATCGGCGTCGTCGAGTGCTTGGCCAGCATCTCCTCCAGCTGCGAACGCATCCGGAGGATTTCGTTGGCCGCGATCTCCAGGTCGGAGAGCTGCTCGCGGCCGGTGCCGCCCGAGGGCTGGTGGATCAGGACGCGGGCGTTCGGCAGCGCCATGCGCTTGCCCGGCGTGCCGGCGGCGAGCAGGACGGCGGCGGCGGAGGCCGCCTGGCCCATGCAGACCGTCTGGATGTCGGGCTTCACGAACTGCATGGTGTCGTAGATCGCCGTGAGGGCGGTGAAGGAACCACCCGGGCTGTTGATGTAGATCGAGATGTCACGGTCCGGGTCCATCGACTCCAGGCACAGGAGCTGCGCCATGACGTCGTTGGCGGACGCGTCGTCGATCTGCACGCCGAGGAAGATCACGCGCTCCTCGAAGAGCTTCGCGTACGGGTCGTACTCGCGCACGCCCTGCGAGGTGCGCTCGACGAAGCGCGGCACGATGTAGCGGTTGTCGACCTGCGGGCCGGTGTAGAGGCCGCTCGCGTTGGCCGAGGGGCCGGAGAAGTTGCTCATTGGGGTGTTCACCATCCTGGTGGCGTTCAGTGGGCGGGTCGAGGCGGTGCGGGCGGGGCTCAGGCCCCGGTGCCGCCGCCGCCCGGAACGCCCGAGGCGGCGGAGATGATCTCGTCGATGAGGCCGTAGTCCTTGGCCTCCTCCGCCGTGTACCAGCGGTCGCGGTCGCCGTCGCGGATGATCGTCTCGACGGACTGGCCGGAGTGCGCGGCAGTGATCTCCGCCATGCGCCTCTTCGTACGGATCAGGTACTCGGCCTGGATCTTGATGTCGGAGGCGGTGCCACCGATGCCGGCGGAGCCCTGGTGCATCAGGATGTCGGTGTTGGGGAGCGCGAAGCGCTTGCCCGCGGTGCCGCCGGTCAGCAGGAACTGGCCCATCGAGGCGGCCATGCCCATGCCGATGGTGACGACGTCGTTCTGGATGTACTGCATGGTGTCGTAGACCGCCATGCCGGCCGTCACCGAGCCACCGGGGCTGTTGATGTAGAGGTAGATGTCCTTGTCCTGGTCGGCAGCGGCCAGGAGGAGCATCTGGGCGGTGATCTTGTTGGCGATCTCGTCGTCGACCTGCTGGCCGAGGAAGATGATGCGGTCGTTGAGCAGTCGGCTGTAGACCTGGTCGCCGAGGCCACCACCGAGGGACGGCTCACCGGCGGCGTAAGGCATCAGATTCGTCACGTATCCACCTGCTCGTCTCTGACGGCTTCGGCCGTCTCAGCGTCTTCGTTCCGGGGGCGCGGGCTCCGGCTCGCCAGACTCCACCACCCTCGTATTCATGGACCCTAACGCGCAGGTGGGACAACGCCATCCCGGTTCCCGAACTGTTCGCTCGGAGCGCAAGGTGGTTGAACCGGAATTACGTACGAAGAAGGGCCCGTACGCGGCTGCGCACGGGCCCTTCTCGACGGGTCAGGCCGAGGCTCAGGCCTCGGTCTTCTCCTCGGCGACGACCTCGGCCGGCTCGCCCTCGGCGGCGGCGACGACGGCCTCGGCGACCTCGTCCTCGTCGTCCTCCAGGTCGACGACCTCACCGTTGGTGTCGGTGACCTTGGCGGCCTCGACGACCACGGCCAGCGCCTTGCCGCGGGCGACCTCGCCGACGAGCATCGGCACCTGGCCACCCTCGACGACGGCCTGGGCGAACTGGTCCGGGCTCATGCCGGAGGAGGCGGCACGCCGCATGAGGTGCTCGGTGAGCTCCTCCTGGTTGACGTTCAGCTTCTCCTTGTTGACGAGCTCGTCCAGGATGAACTGCGTCTTGATGCCCTTGACCGCCTGCTCCTCGGTCTCGGCGGTGAACTCTTCCTCGGTCTTGCCCTGGATCTCCAGGTACTTGGCGAGGTCGATGCCCATCTGGCCGAGCTGGTGGTGCTCAAGGTTGTGCTTGCGGGTCTGGATCTCGTCCGCGAGGAGCTTCTCGGGGATCGGGACCTCGGCCAGCTTCAGGAGCTCGTCCAGGACGCGCTCCTGGGCCTGGGTGGCCTGGTCGTACTGCTTCATGTTCTCAAGGCGCTTGCGGCTGTCGGCCTTGAGCTCGTCCAGGGTGTCGAACTCCGACGCGAGCTGCGCGAAGTCGTCGTCCAGGGCGGGCAGTTCACGGGCGGCGACCTGGGTGACCTTGACGGTGACCTCGGCCTCCTTGCCCTCGGCCGAGCCGCCCTTCAGCTCGGAGGTGAAGGTGGCCTCGCCACCGGCCTCCAGGCCCTTGACGGCGTCGTCGATGCCTTCGAGGAGCTCGCCGGAACCGATGGTGTACGAGACACCCTCGGCGACGCCGTCCTCCAGGACCTCGCCGTCGACCTTGGCCTGCAGGTCGATCGTCACGACGTCGCCGTCCTCGGCGGCACGCTCGACGGGGGAGGTCGAGGCGAAGCGCTCGCGGAGCTGCTCCACGGACTTCTCGACGTCCTCGTCGCTGACCTCGACGGCGTCCACGGTGACCTCGATGCCGGAGTAGTCCGGGATCTCGATGGTCGGGCGGATGTCGACCTCGGCGGTGAAGTTCAGCGTCTCGCCGTCCTTCAGCTCGGTGATGTCGACCTCGGGCTGACCCAGCGGGTTCAGCTCCGCCTCGTTGATCGCCTCGGTGTA
Organism: Streptomyces sp. WM6378; assembly: GCF_001279695.1. Lineage (GTDB taxonomy): Bacteria > Actinomycetota > Actinomycetes > Streptomycetales > Streptomycetaceae > Streptomyces. The sequence goes on along the minus strand of NZ_LGDD01000288.1, from coordinate 126,708 downwards.
GAACTTCGGAAGCGCGTCATTGACGGCCTCTTCGAGCACGGCGCCACGACCGAACCGCTGGTCGATCACTCGGGCCGGGATCTTGCCCTTGCGGAAGCCCTTGACCGTGACCTGCTGGTTGATCTTCTTGTACGCCGCGTCGAGGCTGTCCTTGAGCTCCTCGAAGGGCACCTCGACAGTGAGCCGAACCCGAGTCGGGTTCAGGGTCTCCACGGCGCTCTTCACGGTTCGGTCTCCTTGTGGCTGACTTCTTTGGGGGTTCTGCCTAAGACCGACGGTCCCTGGCGGATGGGGCCCGGTACATCATTCATCAGACACACGGGCACGCAGCTTGCATAGTAACCGCAAGCGGGATGCCACCCACAATGTGATCTTGTACGCGGAGATCGGACATCGGTGACGCTGGTCGGGGTGGCGGGATTTGAACCCACGGCCTTCCGCTCCCAAAGCGGACGCGCTACCAAGCTGCGCCACACCCCGTCGGTGCGACACGTAGGGTACATGGCCGCGGGGACCGCGTCGGCCGCTTTGTTCAGCTGGTGCGGTGCGGATCGTTCGGGGGGCGCGGCCTGGCGGGATCGCGCGGGCACGGGTCACCGGGAATGCGCGGGCGTGGCCAGAATCGTTTCGCGAACGGGCGCCGGGAGAACGCGGTGTGCACGGCCGGGGTGTGACCCGCTACGATGCTCTACGTGCCGCGGTCGCGATGACCTGCGGCGCGGTGCTTGCGGGCGTAGCTCAATGGTAGAGCCCTAGTCTTCCAAACTAGCTACGCGGGTTCGATTCCCGTCGCCCGCTCTTGTGATCCCGAAGGGCCCGGCAGCCGAGCTGCCGGGCCCTTCGGCGTGGTCAGAACTTGATCTGGTTGATCGTGTCCGCTATCGAGTTCAGGAATCGCTGGATCGAGGGGGCCATGCCCGTCGAGGCCAGGAAGAAGCCGAAAAGTATCGCGACGATGGCCGGCCCGGCCTTGATGGAGCCGCCGCGGATGAGCACCACGAGGACGACCGCCAACAGCAGCACCACTGACAGTGAAATGGCCACAACTGATCACACACCCTTGGTCGGTCCGCCTTGCCGGCCCGGGGGCATGCCGCGCACACCCCCACAATGACTATCGTGCCACCAACACCCCTGTGGTTGTTCCCGGGTGACGGATCGCCAAGGTAAGGATCAGGCCAACCGCGAGCCGGGCTCAAGGGCTTACGAGAGGCCGAGCAGGCGGCGCACCTCGGCGTACTTGGCCGTCAGGCGCGTGCGGGTCGGCTCGTCCAGGACCGCGAGGCGCGCCGGGTCGGCGTTGTGTGCGAGGTCGGACTCCTTGATCAGGAGCGCGCCCTCGGCGGCCAGGATGCGCCGCGTGTAGGACTCCAGTGCCTCGCCCGGGCGTTTGGTCATGGCGAGCACCAACTCCTTGACGGATCGCGGGAGTTGGGCGGATTCCAGCCACTGGATCGACAGCGCGTCGTCTTCGATCGCGTCGTGCAGCCAGGCCGCCTTGATCTGGTCCTCGGTGCCGCCCCGGGCCCGTACGCCCTCGGCGACCGCGGCCAGGTGTTCGGCGTAGGGGCGGCCCGCCTTGTCGGTCTGGCCCTCGTGGGCGGCTCGGGCGACGGTCTCGACCTCACTGAGGGTCATCATCGGCATGGCTTCGACTGTACGGGCCCGGGTGCGGGTCACTTCAGCGCCGCCCGGGCCGGGAGGGCCGTCGCCGCGAGGCCGAGGACCAGGATGCCGCCCGCGAACGAGGCGTACAGGAGCGGCGGTACGTAGGGGGCGCGGCCGGTCAGGCCGTTCATCATCGGGACGAGGGTGGCCAGGGCGATCGCGCTGCCGATGACGACGCCCGCCGCGACCACCAGGAGGGCCTCCCAGCGGATCATCTTGAGGACCTGGCGGCGGGTGGTGCCGATCAGGCGCAGGGTGCCGAGTTCGCGGCGGCGGTCGAAGACCGTCATCACCAGGGTGTTGACGGCGGCGACCGCCGCGAATCCGCCGAGGACCGCGGCCATGACGGCGTTGGCCCAGGCGTTGACCTCGCGGTCCGTGCTCTGCGCGGTGGCGTACCCGGCGGCGTCGGTGACGTGGCCGAGGGTGGCGAGGGGGGTGGCCGCGGCGGGGGTGGCCCTGGTGAGCAGGGTGGTGGGGGTCGGCGAGGTCAGGTGGGTCCTCAAGTCGGCCTGAGGGAAGGTGAGTTGAGCAAGGCCGAGGCCTCGTTCGTACGTGGCGACGATCTTCGGGGCGGCCTTGGTGCCGTCGGGGAGCAGCAGCGGGAGGCGGTCTCCGGTGCGTACGCCCGCGGTGTCGGCCAGGGAGGCGTCGATCGCGACGGTGCCGGGGGCGAGGGAGGCCAGGGATCCGGTGCGTATGCCCAGGTCCTGGACCTTCGCGAGGTCGGTGCCGGTGCCGGTGACGCCCTGCGCGGAGGCGTCGCGCGGGGTGGAGCCGGCGCCGACGTTCGGGATCAGGACGGCGGTGCGGGTGAGGCCGACGGCGGTGTCGACGCCGGGGACGGCGGCGGCGCGGGCGACCGCGTCGGAGGGCAGGCCCGCGGGGGCGGTGACCACCTGGTTCGCGGTGATGCCGGCGCGCTGCTGGTCCTCGGTCGCCTTCTCCTCGCTGGTGTGCATGAAGACCAGGACGGACGAGAAGGCCATCGCGAGGACGATGGGGGTGATCGCGGAGGCCAACCTGCGTGCGTTCGTACGGGAGTTGGCGGCGGCCAGCGCGCCGGGGGCGCCCGCGGCGCGCAGCGGGACGCCGAAGACGGTGGCGCAGGCGCGGGCGAGCAGCGGGCCGAGCAGGCCGACGGCGAGCATGAAGAGCATGACGACGCCGAGGGCGGCGTTGGCCGCGTTCTCGCCGGTTTCCGAGGCCGCGACCCCGGCGAACACGCAGCCGCCGACGAGGGAGGCGACGCCGAGCGGCGTACGGATCCAGCCGGGGCGCAGGCGTTCGGCGGCGGATTCGGCGAGGGCCTGGCCGGGCTTGATCTTCGAGGGCCGGCGGGCGGCGGCGGCTCCGGCGCACAGGGCGGTCAGGACGGTGGCGGCGACGGCGATGAGCAGCGGGAGCGGGGTGATGGCGAGGTCGACGGTGTCCGGGATCGCGCCCTTGTCGCGGAGCTGGCCGAACCACCAGGTGGCGAGCGCGATGCCGGGCAGGCAGCCGAGCACTCCGGCGAGCGGGGCGACCAGGAGCGCTTCGGTGGCGATGGTGCGGCGGATCTGGCGCGGGGTGGCGCCGATCGCGCGCAGCAGGGCGTACTCGCGGCGGCGCTGGCCGACGGAGAGGGCGACGGTGCCGGCGGCGGTGAACACGGCGACCATCGCGGCGACGCCGCCGAACGAGCCGCCGAGCCCGGTGAGCATCTCCTTCGCCTTGGCGAGGCCGCTGTCCTCGACGGTGGCCCGGTCGTCGCCGGTAAGCACTTGGGCCTGGCCGCCGAGGGCCTGCTCGACCTGCGCGGCGAGGGTGGCGGTGGAGGTGCCGGGCTTGGGGAGTACGGCGATCGCGTCGATCTTGCCGGGGTGGCCGGACAGGGCGCGGGCGTCGGCGTCGTTGAGCCAGATCTGGTTGGTGCCGGGGGCGCCCACGGTGCCGGAGATCCTGAACTCCCGCTTGCCGCCGGGGGTGTCGAGGGTGATCCGCTCCCCCACGGCGCCGGCCGTGGTGACCGCCTCGCCGGGGCGGGGGGCCGTGCCGGAGGTCGGCTTCGTGCCGGTGAAGGCGGTGGAGGCCCAGTTGTGGGCGGTGGCGGGGGTGTTGTTGTCCGTACCCACCGTACGTACGGGGAGGGCGAGGTCGGCGACGGCTTCGGCCGCGCCGGGGGCCGAAGCGGCCTTCGCCACCAGGGAGTTGTCCAGGCGGGCCCGGTCCGGGTAGGCGACGGACTCGGTGGTGCGGTCCTCGCCGGAGCCGGTGGTGTAGTGGAAGCTCTGGTCGGCGGCGGCCACGACGGGGGCGGCGGCGTAGCGCTGGGCCGGGACGGAGGCGGTGATCCCGGTCGCGAGCAGGAGGCCGCACGCGGAGACGATCATCGCGGCCATGAGGAGGGCGACGAAGGTGCCGGCGAAGGCGGACGGTTTGAACCGGAGTGCTGCGCGGGCCAGGCGGTTGGGGCGGTGCATGCGGGGCTCCTGCGGAGTGCTGGGGGGTGTGGTGCCGGGTTCTCCCACCCGCCCGCCCGTTCTGCTCCCTCGGAAGGGTGAGGGATCTGTGGGTGGTGCGGGTGCGTTGGCGGCCGCGGGCCGGTGGGCGGGGCCCGGCCTTCGGCCGGTGAGGTTTCCCACCCGCCCGCCCGTTCTGCCCGCTCTAGAGGGCTGAGGGACCAGTGGGTGGTACGGGTGCGCCGGCTGCCGCCGGCCGGCCGGTGGGGCCTGGCCTTCGGCCGGAGGGCATCACCCACCTGCCCGTTCGGCTCGGTTGGGAAGGTCTCGGTCGGGAAGGTGAGGACCAGCGGGTGGTGCGGGTTCGCCGGTGGCCGGCTGGCGGGGCGCGAGTTGGCGGGGTGGGGCCGGGCCAAGGCGGGCTCGGCTATGTGTGCTGCGCTGCACCCGGCCCACAAGGGGCGCGGGGAACTGCGCGGTCGGCCGTCACCGGGCCGAGGACGAAGCGCTCCATTCCCGCGGAGCGCTCAGGCCGCCACCCCCACGAACGGGCGCCTCGCGGTCAGGGTTGTCATCCTCTCCGCGATCTGGGCCCTGGACGCGCTCGCGAGGGCGTCCACGATGGAGCCGTCGGCCAGGAACAGGACCTGGTCGGCGTAGGCGGCGGCCGCTGGGTCGTGGGTGACCATCACCACCGTCGCGCGCAAGGAGTCCACCGCGTTGCGCAGGAGGGCGAGGACCTCGGCCGCGGTGGTGGTGTCCAGGGCTCCGGTCGGCTCGTCCGCGAAGATCACGTCGGGGCTCGTGACCAGCGCGCGGGCTATCGCCACGCGCTGCTGCTGGCCGCCGGAGAGCTCGCCGGGACGCCGGTCGCCCTTGCCGGCGAGGCCCACCTGGGCCAGGAGTTCGGCCGCACGGCGCCGGTCGGGGCGGTCCCCGGCGAGCCGCATCGGCAGCACGACGTTCTGCTCGACCGTGAGCGAGGGCAGCAGGTTGAAGGCCTGGAAGACGAAGCCGAGGCGGGAGCGGCGCAGTTCGGTGAGCTTGTTCTCGCTCATGCCGGTGATCTCGGTGCCGCCCAGCCGGACCGAGCCGTCGGTGGGCCGGTCGAGGCCCGCCGCGCACTGCAGGAACGTCGACTTGCCGGAGCCGGACGGTCCCATCACCGCGGTGAAGCTGCCCCGGGGCAGGGTGAGGTCGATGCCGCGCAGGGCGTGCACGGCGGAGGCACCGCGGCCGTACTGCCGCCGGACCCCGCGCAGTTCGACGGCCCAGTCGTGGGCGGGCGCCGCGTCCGCGGTCGTCCGCCGTGTGTTCTTGGCCCGTCGCAGTGCCATGGCTCCTGCCTTCCACTCGTTCCGCCCGGCGCACTCACGCCGACCCTTCGAACCTACGGATCGGGGCGGATACGAACCATGGCGGTCGCCGGTGGATCAAGGGTGGGGCTGACCCCACCACGGGGCGGGGGGACGACCGGCGATCACGCCTCGCGCCTGATCAGGAGCAAGGCCCTGTCGTCGTTGACATCCTTCGCCACCGCCTCGATCAGGTGCCAGGCCGCCCCGTCGAAGCCCGTCGACACGTAGCGGTCGGCCTCGCCCGTCAGGCGGTCCATGCCTTCGCCGATGTCGCGTTCCGAGGTCTCGACGAGGCCGTCCGTGAAGAGCATCAGGACGTCGCCGGGGGCGAGCGAGCCCTTCGCGGGGTGGAACTCGGCGCCGTCGTACACGCCGAGCAGGGGGCCTTCGGCGGCCTGTTCGTGCCAGCGGCCCGAGCCCGCGTGGAGCTGGAGGGCCGGGGGGTGGCCCGCCGAGAGGAGTTCGTAGTCGCCGGAGTCGAGGTCCAGGACCAGGTGGATGGCGGTGGCGAAGCCCTCGTCCCAGTCCTGGCGCAGCAGGTAGCCGTTGGCCGCGGGCAGGAAGGCGTGCGGGGGCAGCGAGCCGAGGAGGCCGCCGAACGCGCCGGACAGCAGCAGGGCGCGGGAGCCCGCGTCCATGCCCTTGCCGGAGACGTCGGTGAGGACGATCTCCAGGGTGCGGCCGCCGCCGGTGCGGGCCGCGACGACGAAGTCGCCGGAGAACGACTGGCCGCCCGCCGGACGCAGCGCCATCTCGCGGTGCCAGCCCTTGGGCAGGCGGGGCAGCGCGCTCTGGACCCGGATGCGTTCGCGCAGGTCGAAGAGCATGGTGCCGCCGCGCCGCCACGGCACCCCGACGCGGGCCCGGAACTGCGCGATGAGCAGCCCGAAGAGCCCGCAGGCGGCCACCACGAGCACCGTGCCGGGGGTGACCCGCGACGGCCCCGCCGTGTAGGGGCCGAGCCGTACCGACTCCACGATCAGCGCGGTCGCGGCGGCCGCGTACAGGCCGAGGAGGTTGGCGGGCCGCAGCAGGAGCCCGCCCGCCACGATCGGCAGGACCAGGGCGGAGGGGGCGCACCAGACGGGGGCGACGAGCGTTGCCCAGGTGATGGCCGGGACGGTGAGGAGCAGGCCGGCCAGGGCGATCCAGTCGGAGCCGTCGCCGCGGAAGTAGTCGACGCCGGATCTGCGCACCGCGTTGCGGACCCGGTGCAGCGCCTTGCGCCACCGGGCGGTGAACGAGTCCGCTCTCATCGCACGTGCCATTGCCGAGGACCCTATCCAGCCGGTGGCGCCCCGTGCAGGTGGCCCCCGGCGCCCGGAGGGGGCGGTCCGGTGGAAAACCGGTAGCCAGGGAGGCGTACGGCCCGCCGGACACGGCGCCCGGGCCGCTCGCGCCCCGCGCGGGTGCCCCCGACGGGGGGTGTGAGGAAAATCCGTTCCCCCGGGGCCTCGTACGGCCCGCCGGGGCACAGCCCGCGGCCCGGCTGCCCCCGGGGCGGGCCGTGCCGGAAATCCGTTCGCTCCAGCCGCGTCCTGCCTGCTAGTCATGGCCCATGACGATGGAGTTGCGGGTTCTGGACCCGGCCGAGTGGGACGAGTGGTACGGAGCCCTGGTGGTGGCCTTCGGGGGGAATCAGGATGCCCCCGAGGAAGTCGAGCTGTGGCGCGAGCTGATCGATCCCGCGCGGACGATCGCCGTGTGGGACGGCTCGCAGTGCGTGGCAGGCACCAGCACCTTCCCGTTCCGCCTGAGCGTGCCGGGCGGCGCCGTGGTGCCGGCCGCGGGCGTGACCGGGGTCGGCGTCATGGGCACCCACCGCCGTCGCGGCATCCTCACCTCGATGATGCGGCGCCAGCTCGACGACCTGCGGGAGCGCGGCGAGGCGCTGGCCGTTCTGACCGCGTCCGAGCCGGCCATCTACGGGCGGTTCGGGTACGGCATCGCCACGATGGCGCTGTCCGCGGAGATCGACACGACCCGGGTCCGGCTCGATGTGCCGCCCGGCACCGACGAGGTGCGGCTGCGGTACGTGAAGGTGGCGGATTCGCTGGCCGCGTGCGAGGCGCTGTACGCGCGCCTCGTGCCGGGGCGCCCCGGCATGCTGGCCAGGCAGCCCGGCTGGGACCGGTTCACCACGTGCGACCCGGAGTCCTACCGGGACGGCGCCTCGGCGTTGCAGTGCGTGCTGGCCGAGCGCGACGGGGAGCTCGTCGGATACGCCCGCTACCGGGTCGCCGCGAAGTCGGGGCCGGCGGGCGTGGACGGCACGGTGACGGTGAACGATCTGGAGGCCGTGGACCCGGCGGTGTCCGCGGCGCTGTGGCGCTACCTGTTCGGCATCGACCTGACGAACACGCTGAAGGTGAAGAGCCGCCCGGCCGACGACCCCTTCCAGCATCTGGTGTCCGATGTGCGGCGCTGCGGGATCCGGCTCCGGGACTCGCTGCACCTGCGCCTCGTCGAGGTGGGCGCGGCCCTTGAGGCGCGCACGTACGCGGCGCCCGTCGACGTGGTCCTGGAGGTCGAGGACGCGTTCTGTCCGTGGAACGCAGGTCCCTGGCGGCTGACCGGCGACGCGAAGGGCGCGTCCTGCGTGCGCACCGAGGACCCGGCCGAACTGGCCCTGTCCGTAAGGGAGTTGGGCGCCGCCTACCTGGGCGGGGTCACGCTCGCCTCACTGGCGGGCGCGGGCCGGGTGCGCGAGCTGCGCCCCGGCGCGCTGACGGAGGCCTCGACGGCGTTCGGCAGCGAGCTCGCGCCGTGGCTGCCTCACGGCTTCTGACAGCCGGGGCACCAGAACAGATTGCGGGCGGCGAGATCGGCGGTGCGGATCTCGCCGCCACAGATGTGGCAGGGCTGATGGGCGCGGCGGTAGACGTACACCTCGCCGCCGTGGTCGTCGACGCGCGGCGGGCGGCCCATCGCCTCGGGGGTGTGCTCGGGGCGGACGGTGTCGATCCGGTTGAGCCGGACGCCCTCGCGCATCAGCTCCACCAGGTCGGCCCAGACGGCGTCCCACTCGGCGCGGGTCAGGTCCTTGCCGAGCCGGTAGGGGTCGATGCCGTGCCGGAAGAGGACCTCGGCGCGGTACACGTTGCCCACGCCCGCGATGACCTTCTGGTCCATGAGCAGGGCGGCGATCGTGGTGCGGCTCTTCGAGATCCGCTGCCAGGCCTTCTCGCCGGTGTCGGCGGCCCGCAGCGGGTCGGGCCCGAGCCGGTCGTGTATCGCCCGCTTCTCGCCGTCGGTGATCAGCGCGCACGTCGTCGGTCCGCGCAGGTCCGCGTACGCGTCGTCGTTCAGGAGGCGCAGCCGTACGGTGTCGGTGGCCGGCGGGGCCGGGGCGTCGCCGAAGCCGTACTTTCCGAACAGGCCCAGGTGGATGTGGAGCCAGCCGGAGGGGCCGAAGCCGAGGAACAGGTGCTTGCCGTGGGCCTCGGCGCCTTCCAGGACCTGGCCGTCGACCAGGGCCGCGCCGTCCGAGAACTTGCCCTGGGGGCTGGAGACGCGCAGCGGCCGGCCGCCGAACATGAGGTCGTGGTCGGCGGCCAGCCGGTGGATCGTGTGCCCTTCAGGCATGGGTGACGCTCAGCCCTGCTGCGGGTGGTGGGCCGGGATCTCGGGGAGCTTGCCGGTGGTCTCGTACTCGGTGAGCATCTCGATGCGGCGGGTGTGACGGGCCTCACCCGAGTACGGGGTGGCGAGGAAGATCTCGACGAACTTGGCCGCCTCCGCCTCGGTGTGCATCCGGCCGCCGATGGAGATCACGTTGGCGTCGTTGTGCTCACGCCCGAGGGCGGCGGTCTGCTCGCTCCAGGCCAGTGCGGCGCGGACGCCCTTGACCTTGTTCGCGGCGATCTGCTCGCCGTTGCCGGAGCCGCCGATCACGATGCCCAGCGAGTCCGGGTCCGCGGCCGTCTTCTCGGCGGCACGCAGGCAGAACGGCGGGTAGTCGTCCTGGGCGTCGTAGATGTGCGGACCGCAGTCCACGGGCTCGTGGCCGTGGGCCGTGAGCCACTCGACGAGGTGGTTCTTGAGTTCGAAGCCGGCATGGTCGGAGCCGAGGTACACGCGCATGCCCCGAGTGTGGCATGCGCGGGGCTGGGCAGGGCTGAGCGGGGTGGAGCCTTTCGACCCGGGCTCCTGGGACTTTCGTCCTAGTACAACGATCCGGATTCAGGTCTTCCGTCCCGAAGCCGTCCAGGCTTGAATGCACGGGCTCGTAACCCGAGTGCTCCGAAAAGGTAAGGAAGCGTCCATGACCTCGCAGCCGTCCCTTGCGAAGGAAGACAGCCTGCCCGGTATACCCGGTGATTCACAGGTGCCCGACAGCGGCCTCAAGGCCGGTCTCAAGAACCGCCATCTGTCCATGATCGCCATCGGTGGCGTGATCGGCGCCGGCCTGTTCGTGGGCTCCGGCTCCGGCATCGCCGCGGCAGGCCCCGCCATTCTGCTCTCGTACGCGCTCGTCGGCGTGATGGTCGTCTTCGTCATGCGGATGCTGGGCGAGATGGCCGCGGCCCGCCCGTCGTCGGGCTCGTTCTCGGCGTACGCGGACCGCGCGCTCGGCCGCTGGGCCGGGTTCTCGATCGGCTGGCTCTACTGGTTCTTCTGGGTCGTGGTGCTCGCGGTCGAGGGAACGGCCGGCGCGAAGATCCTGCACGAGTGGGTGCCGGGGGTTCCGCAGTGGGGCTGGGCGCTCATCGTGATGGTGGTCCTGACCGCCACCAACCTGGCCTCGGTGTCCTCGTACGGCGAGTTCGAGTTCTGGTTCGCCGGGATCAAGGTCGTCGCGATCGGCGGCTTCGTGGTCATCGGTCTGCTCGCGGTGTTCGGCGTGCTGCCCGGCTCCCACAACCCGGGCGCGGGCTTCGCGCACCTCACGGACGCGGGCGGGTTCTTCCCCAAGGGCTACGGCGCGATCCTCACCGGTGTGCTGATGGTCGTCTTCTCCTTCATGGGCTCCGAGATCGTCACCCTGGCCGCCGGCGAGTCCGAGGACCCGCGCCGCGCCGTGACCAAGGCCACCAACAGCGTGATCTGGCGGATCGCGGTCTTCTACCTCGGTTCGATCTTCATCGTGCTCACCCTCCTGAAGTGGAGCGACCCCTCGATCGTCGCGGACGGCTCCTACGTCGCCGCCCTGAAGACGATCGGCATCCCGCACGCCGACCAGATCATGAACGTGATCGTCCTGACGGCGGTGCTGTCCTGCCTCAACTCCGGCCTGTACACGGCCTCCCGGATGGCGTTCTCGCTCGGTGAGCGCGGCGACGCGCCGAAGTCCTTCGCCCGGACGAACAAGCGGGGCGTGCCGCAGGTCGCGATCCTGTCCTCGGTCGTCTTCGGCTTCGTCGCGGTCTTCTTCAACTACAAGTGGCCGGACACCGTCTTCGCGTTCCTCCTGAACTCCTCGGGCGCGGTCGCCCTGTTCGTGTGGCTGGTCATCTGCTTCACGCAGCTGCGGATGCGCGGGATCATCCTGCGCGAGCAGCCGGAGAAGCTGACCGTGAAGATGTGGGGCTTCCCCTATCTCACCTGGCTGACGATCGGGATGATCTCCTTCGTCCTCGTCTACATGCTGTTCGACAAGTCGGGGCGCGAGCAGGTGCTCCTGTCGCTGCTCGTCGCGGCGATCGTGATCGTGATCGCGGTGGTCAAGGAGAAGGTCCTCGCGGGCCGCGCCACCGCCTACAGCGGGGTGAACGAGGACGTCACCGCGTCGTAGGTGCCGAGGGCGGCGGACTCCGTGTCGGCCTCGTACCAGGTGTTGATCTGGTAGGACTTGCCGCCCTCGTTGAAGCCGATCTGGCGGGCCTTCCACGGGATGCCGTTCTGGGTGAAGTCGTAGTCCCAGATGATGGCGGGCTGGTCGTGGAAGGTCGTCCGGTCGAGCCGGATCTTCTGGTAGCCGGGCACGTCGTGGGAACCCGCCTCGGCCTCCTGCCACTGGGTCATGAGATCGCCGCCGCGTACGAGTGCGTACGAGGCGGCGATCTCCTGTTTTCCGCCCGGCGCGTGGTAGTGGATGTTGGACGGGCTCTTGGCGGTACGGGTCCAGCCCTTGGGCGGGATCCAGGCGAAGCCGGTCTCGTCGATCGAGCCGGGCGGCGGGGTCGCGGAGGGCGGGCGCGAGGTGCCGTCCACGGTGGGCGGCGCGGCACTGCTGGAGCCGCCGGCTGCGCCGCTCCCGCCGTGCTGGTTGGCGGTCGTGGCGATCAGGACGGCGGCCACGGCGGCCGCCACCACGACGACGGCCGTGAGCAGGATGCGCTTGCGCGCCCACGGGCGCCGGGGCGGCGGCTTCGGCTCCTCCGGTACGGGCTGGGGCGCCGAGGTCAACTCCCTTGGCGGGGGCGGCGGTTCCTCCCGTACGGACTGGTTGCCGGGCCAGGGCGGCGGGTCGCCGAACACCTGGAGGGTGGGGGGATGCGGCGCGGGCGCCGGTCCCGCGGCGAGGACGGTGGGGGGCGCGGCGATCGGCATCAGGCGGGCGGCGATCTCGTCCAGGCCCGGCCGCAGCTCGGGGTCCTTGACCAGGAGCTGCGCGAGGAGCGGGGCCAACGGGCCTGCCGAGTCCGGGAGTTCGGGCTCCTCGTAGAGCACGGCGTGCAGGGTGGCGAGGGTGGAGGGGCGGGCGAACGGGGAGCAGCCGGCGACCGCCGCGCACAGGGTGGCGCCGAGCGACCACACGTCGGACGCGGGGCCCTGCGGCTTGCCCGAGACCCGCTCGGGCGCCATGTAGTCCGGCGAGCCGACCAGCATGCCGACCACCGTGAGGGCGGCCGCGTCCTGGATGGCGGCGATGCCGAAGTCGGTGAGGACGACGCGGCCGCCGGGGCCGAGCAGGACGTTGCCGGGTTTGATGTCGCGGTGCAGGACGCCCACCGCGTGCACCTCGACGAGAGCCGCGGCGAGGCCGACGCCGATGCGGGCGGCTTCGCGCGGGGCGACGGGCCCGTCCTCAAGCAGGAGTTTCTCAAGGGAGCGGGACTCGACGAGCTCCATCACGATCCAGAGCCGGTCGCTCTCCTCGGCCACCACGTCGTAGACCCGCACCACATTGGGGTGGTCGATCCGGGCGGTGGCCCGAGCCTCGCGCAAGGTGCGCTCGCGGCGAATTCGGCTGTCCTCTGCATCGAGTTCATTGATACGCATTTCCTTTACGGCGACCTGCCGGTCGAGTATCTCGTCCGCCGCACGCCACACCCGCCCCATTCCCCCCTGGCCAATTGTTTCGCCCAGGCGGTAGCGCCCGGCGATCAATAGCCCCCGCGTTCCCGGCATGAACACCCACCCCCTCAGCACTTAATGTGACCAGGTCTGATTCACGACGGTGACACCATCACAGCATAATTCCTGGAAATCTTGTGGGACCCTTCTGTGCACAGATGCACCCAACGCGGGTGAGGGGGATGGGAAATGCACGTTCGAAAAAACAAAGGATCTCTTTTTGCCTCTGTATTCGCCGCCCTGCTGATTTTGCCGTTCGGAGCGGGGGCGGCGTTCGCGGCCAATCCGACGCCGGGCAGCAGCCAGGGCGGCACGCCCGGGCCGAGCGCCCCGCCGGACCTGAAGATCTCCACCGAGCTGCCGTCGACGATCAAGGTGAACAACTCGACGCACCGGACCACGTTCACGGCGACGGTCGCCAACCACGGCAGCAAGGCCACCGGGCCGGTCACCCTGACCGTGCTCGGCCTGGACGGCATGAAGATCACCGGCGTAAAAGGCTGTGTGCCGGTCGCGAAGAACAAGCTGCCGGCGGGCACCAACAGCGGCTACGGCTGCGCGATTTCGGACCTGGCGACCGGTCAGTCGAAGTCGTACACCGTCTCGGCGACGTACGACCTGTCGAAGACCGGCAAGGTCTGCCTGCCGGTGACCGAGGGGAGCAGCGACAAGGTGCTGTGGCAGCAGGGCCCGGTGCCGTTCGGCACGACCAAGCCGACGCCGAACGCGCCGGACACCCCGCTGCTGCTCGGCACGGACAACGTCCCCGCCGCCCCGCCGTCGGGCACGGCCTCGCCGACGCCGACCCCGACGACCCCGACCCCGTCCTCACCCTCTTCGCCCTCCGCACCGCCCCAGCTCCCCAAGACGGGCGTCAACGACGGAGTACTGCCGCTGGCCGCGGCGGGCGCACTGTTCCTGATCGCCGGGGGCACGGGCCTGTGGTGGACGACCCGGGGGCGGCGGTGGATGGCTAGGCACTGACGACCGCGACGCCGCTCGGCGCATGGCCGAGCGGCGGACTCGCCATCCCGGCAAGGGAGTTCGGGCCGGAACTGAAGGAGCGAGGTGTCCAGGGCCGGGTAGGGCGCGGGGAGCAGGAACTTGCCGCCGAGTTCGGTGACCGTCGTCGTCCGGTAGTGGCTCTTCGTGGGCTGCTTCTTGGTCGGGAACCAGCAGGCCCAGGGTCTTCTCCGCCGTCACACGGTGCGGTAGCCGTTGCCGATGCCCACGTGGTCGATCCCGGCCGTGGTGAGCTGGAAGCACAGCTCGGGCGGGCCCATCCGCCGGAGATGTGGACACGTTCACTCGTTCGGGAACGAAGAATCCTTCCGGCTGAGAAGTGCTGGCAGCACAAAGGGCCCGGCAGATGCCGGGCCCTTTCGCATGGTCAGTGGTGCGGAGGTCAGCCCCTGCGGCCGACCAGCTTCCACGCGGCCGGGAGCAGGCCCATGGCCAGGGCCGCCTTGAGGGCGTCGCCCAGGAGGAACGGGGTGAGGCCGGCGGCGACCGCCGCGGTCAGGGACATGCCGGTCGAGGCGGCGAGGTAGGGGACGCCCACCGCGTAGATGATCGCTGAGCCGAGCACCATCGTGCCCGCGGTGCGCAGCACCGAGCGGTCGGCGCCGCGGCGGGCAAGGGCGCCGACGACGGTGGAGGCGAGCAGCATGCCGAGGACGTAGCCGAAGGAGGCGCCGCCCGCGCCCGAGGTGCCGTCCGCGAACCACGGCATCCCGGCCATGCCGACCAGCGCGTACAGGGCGAGCGAGAGGAAGCCGCGGCCCGCGCCGAGGCCCGCGCCGACGAGCAGCGCCGCGAAGGTCTGGCCGGTGACCGGCACGGGCGAGCCGGGGATCGGCACGGCGATCTGGGCGGCGATTCCGGTCAGCGCCGCGCCGCCGACGACGAGCGCGATGCCCTTGGTGCGGGAGGCTGGCAGCAGGTCGGCGAGTACCGATCCGGTGCGGGGGGCGGCGGCGGACGCAGTGCTCATCGGAACTCCGGCAGGTGTTGGGGCAGCGGGACGTGCTGGGGACACGGTGACGTTAGCCCACTGAATCTCGCTGGATCACCAGCAGCCGCCCACAAAGCGGGCGTTGAAGCCTTGGTGGAGTCCGTACAAAGGGCGGGATTCATGCGTGGCCCGGCGTGACCCTCGTCACTGCGGTGATGGTGTCGAGTATCCCTTTTGCGCCGGAGGCCGGGACTCCGCGAGACTGTAGGTTCCCCATAAACCGAAAGTTCGAGGGCCATGCACGACTCCTTGCCCGCGGAGCCCCTCTCACACGGGCTGAAGCAGCGCCATCTGACCATGCTCGGCCTCGGCGGGGTGATCGGCGCGGGCCTCTTCGTGGGGTCGGGCGCCGGGATCGCGGTGGCCGGTCCGGGCATCGTCGTCTCGTATCTGATCGCGGGCGCGATCGCGATGCTGGTGATGCGGATGCTCGGCGAGATGTCGTCGGCGATGCCCGCGTCGGGCTCGTTCTCGGTGCACGCGGAGCGGGCGCTCGGCCGCTGGGCCGGTTTCAGCGTCGGCTGGCTCTACTGGTTCCTGCTCGTCGTGGTCCTCGCCGTGGAGGCGACCGGCGCCGCGAAGATCGCGAACGGCTGGGCGCCCGGGGTTCCGCAGTGGGCCTGGGTGCTGATCTTCATGGTGGTGTTCACCGGCGCCAACCTGGCCGCGGTCAAGAACTTCGGCGAGTTCGAGTTCTGGTTCGCCGCCCTGAAGATCTTCGCGATCGTCACGTTCCTGGCGCTCGGGCTGCTCGCGATCTTCGGCGTGCTGCCGGACACCTCCGCGGTGGGCCTGTCCAACCTGACCGGCCAGGGCGGCTTCCTGCCCGCCGGGTGGAGCGGGGTGGTCTCCGGGGTGCTCGCGGTGATCTTCGCGTTCGGCGGTCTTGAGGTCGTCACGATCGCCGCCGCCGAGTCCGACGACCCGGCCCGCGCGGTCGGGCGCGCGGTGCGCAGCGCGGTGTGGCGGATCCTGTTCTTCTACGTGGGCTCGATGCTGGTCATCGTGACGCTCCTGCCGTGGACGTCGATGAAGCCGGGCCAGAGCCCGTACGTCGCGGTCCTCGACTCGATCGGCATCCCGGCGGCCGGCCAGATCATGAACATCGTGGTGTTCGTGGCGCTGCTCTCCGCCCTGAACGCCAATCTGTACGGCTCCTCGCGCATGATCTTCTCGCTCGCCGAGCGGGGCGAGGCGCCGAAGGGCCTGCTGAAGGTGTCCGGCGGCGGGGTGCCGCGCCGGGCCGTGCTCGCGTCGGTGGCCTTCGGGTTCGTCTCCGTCCTGCTGAACCTGAAGTGGCCGGACTCGGTGTTCCTCTACATGCTCAACGCGGTCGGCGCGGTGCTCCTGTTCGTGTGGGCGCTGATCGCCCTCTCGCAGCTGCGGCTGCGCCGCCGGATCGAGCGCGAGGCGCCCGAGACGCTGTCGCTGAAGATGTGGGCGTTCCCCTATCTCACGTGGGCCGCGCTCGCCGCGATGGCCGCGGTGCTCGTCCTGATGCTCTTCGACGACTCGGCCCGGCCCCAGGTGCTGTGGTCGGCCGGAGCGACGGCGGTGGTGCTTCTGGTGGCAGGGGTACGGGAGTTGCGCACGCGCCGCGTGTGAAGTTTACGTAAACAAAACGCACCCGGCTCTTCACGCTGTGTGAGTCAGGTGTCCGCATAGCGGTCGGGTGTTCCCTCTGAGCGGGGCCGCCCTAAGACTGTGGGCTCCGCGCCGCCGACCCGGTGGATCAGCTACTGAACAGGGCATGCCCATGTCTCGGACAACCGCGCCCGCGCCGAACGACAGCCGGCCGCAGACCGACTCGCCGCTCACCCATGGTCTCAAGCAGCGCCATCTTTCGATGATCGCCCTCGGCGGCGTCATCGGCGCCGGGCTCTTCGTCGGATCCGGCACCGCGATCGCCGCGGCCGGACCCTCGATCATCCTCGCCTATGCGATATCGGGCGCGCTCGTCATGCTCGTCATGCGCATGCTGGGCGAGATGTCGGCCGCCAATCCCGCGTCCGGCTCGTTCTCGGTGCACGCCGAGCGGGCGATCGGGCCGTGGGCCGGGTTCACCGCGGGCTGGGCCTTCTGGTTCCTGCTCTGCGTGGCCGTCGGCCTGGAGGGCATCGGCGCCGCGGGCATCGTGCACGGCTGGCTGCCGGGCGTCCCGGAGTGGGCGCTCGTCGCCGTGTTCATGCTGCTGTTCTGCGGCACCAACCTGGCGGCCGTGAAGAACTTCGGCGAGTTCGAGTTCTGGTTCGCCGCGCTGAAGATCGGCGCGATCGTCCTGTTCCTGGTCATCGGCGTCCTCGCGATCCTCGGCGTGCTGCCGGACACGAGCGCCCCGGGCCTGACCAACCTCACCGGCCAGGGCGGCTTCATGCCCAACGGCAGCGAGGGCCTCATCGTCGGACTGCTCGCCTCCGTCTTCGCGTACGGCGGCCTGGAGACGGTCACCATCGCCGCGGCCGAGTCCGAACACCCCGTCCAGGGCGTCGCGAAGGCCGTGCGCACCGCGATGTGGCGGATCGCGATCTTCTACATCGGCTCGATGGCGGTCGTCGTGACGCTCCTGCCCTGGACCGCGAAGGACATCGCCACCAAGGGCCCCTACGTGGCGACCCTGGACTACCTCGGCATCCCGGCCGCGAGCCACATCATGAACGTCGTGATCCTGGTCGCCCTGCTCTCGGCGATGAACGCGAACATCTACGGCGCCTCCCGCATGGCCGGCTCGCTCGTCTCGCGCGGCCAGGGCCCCAAGGTGCTCGGGAAGACCTCCGGCGGGGTGCCGCGGGTCGCGGTGCTCGTCTCCTCCGCCTTCGGCTTCGTGTGCGTGCTGCTCAGCTACTGGCGTCCGGACGACATCTTCCAGTGGCTCCTGAACACCATCGGCGCGATCATCCTGGTCGTCTGGTTCTTCATCGCCGCCTCGCAGTTGCTGCTGCGCCGCCGCCTTGAGCGCGAGTCGCCGGAGAAGCTCGTCGTGAAGATGTGGCTCTACCCGTGGCTCACCTGGATCGCACTGTTCGGCATGGCCGTGGTCTTCGTGCTGATGGCCCGCGAGGACGGCACGCGGGTGCAGCTCTACTACACGGGCGGCCTCACCCTGGTCCTCGCGATCATCGGCTACGTCCGTCAGCGCACGTCGACCCAGACCCCGATCGACGCCTGACCGAACGGCCCCGCTCCCCTCTCAACTGTCCTGCGTCCCTTGGCCCTAGGCCTCGGGACGCAGGACTTTTTGCTGAGGTCACCCTTAGCTGCACAGCCGCATTGCTGCTGGTAGCGTGCACTTGCACATCAATTGCAATAAGCATTTGCAGTGAGCAGTCGGAGGGCTCGGACATGGCCATTTACACGCTTCCTGAACTTCCGTACGACTACGCGGCGCTCGAACCCGTCATCAGCCCGGAGATCATCGAGCTGCACCACGACAAGCACCACGCGGCGTACGTGAAGGGCGCGAACGACACCCTGGAGCAGCTCGCGGAGGCCCGCGACAAGGACGCCTGGGGCTCGATCAACGGCCTGGAGAAGAACCTCGCGTTCCACCTCTCCGGCCACATCCTGCACTCGATCTACTGGCACAACATGACGGGCGACGGCGGCGGCGAGCCGCTGGAGAAGGACGGCACCGGCGAGCTGGCCGACGCCATCGCCGAGTCCTTCGGCTCCTTCGCCAAGTTCAAGGCCCAGCTGACCAAGGCCTCGGCGACGACGCAGGGTTCGGGCTGGGGCGTCCTCGCCTACGAGCCGATCAGCGGCCGCCTCGTGGTCGAGCAGATCTACGACCACCAGGGCAACGTCGGCCAGGGCTCGACCCCGATCCTGGTCTTCGACGCCTGGGAGCACGCCTTCTACCTCCAGTACAAGAACCAGAAGGTCGACTTCATCGAGGCCATGTGGCGGGTCGTCAACTGGCAGGACGTGGCGAAGCGCCACCTCGCCGCCAAGCAGGCCGGCAACAACCTGATCCTGGCCCCGTAAGGCACGCCCTTACGACACCTGACGTCCTGCTCGTGATCGTCTTCTCAACCTTCACTTGCAGGCGGAATGACGGCCGGCCCCCGCGAGGACGTGACTCGCGGGGGCCGGTCGCGTGCGTACCCGCAACTGCCCCGAGCGGCCGGGGCGTTGTCAGTGGTGGGTGCCATGCTCGACGTATGGACACAGCAGAGCTCTGGCAGTTGATCGACGACGCCCGCGCGCAAGTGCCGCACGGCGGTGACGCGGAGGCGGTCGCCGCGCGGGCCTCGGCGCTGCTCGCGGAGCGGCCGGCCGGTGAGATCCGCGCGGCCCAGCAGGTCCTGTGGGACCTGATGGCCCGCTCCTACACCACCCCGCTGTGGGCGGCCGCGTACACGGTCAACGGCGGCTGCTCGGACGACGGGTTCGACTATTTCAGGGGCTGGCTCATAGCGCAGGGCCGCGAGGCGTACGAGGCCGCGGTGGCCGATCCCGACAGCCTGGCCGGGCTCGCCGCGGTGCGGGAGGCGGCCGTCACCTGGGAGGAGCTGGAGTGCGAGCCGGTCCTCGCGATCGCCTGGGACGCCCATCTCAAGGCGACCGGCGAGGAGCTGCCCGGCGACTGCTTCACCATCGACTACCCGGATCTCGACCCGGCCCGGGGCTTCGACTTCGACGACGCCGCGGAGATGGCCCGCAGGCTGCCGCGGCTAGCGGCGCTGCACGCGGAGTGAGCGGTGGGCGCCCGTGCGGACGGGCACGGGCGCCCGGCGCCGGTCAGAGGTTGCTGAAGTCGGGGCCCACGGTGCGGCTGCGCTTGATCTCGTAGAAGCCGGGAGTGGCGGCGACCAGCAGGGTGCCGTCCCACAGCTTGGCCGCGGCCTCGCCCTTCGGAGTGGGGGTGACGACCGGGCCGAAGAAGGCGATCTGCTCGCCGTCGGCGCCCGGCACCGCGATGACGGGGGTGCCGACGTCCTGGCCGACCTTCTCGATGCCCTCCTTGTGGGAGGCCCGGAGCTGGACGTCGTAGGTGTCCTGGTCGACGTAGTCGATGAGGTCGGCGGGCAGGCCCACGTCCTTCAGCGCGGCGGCGATGGACTCGCGGGTCACGCCGAGGCCCTCGTTGTGGATGCGGGTGCCGAGCGCGGTGTACAGCTTGCCGACGACCTCGTCGCCGTGCAGCTGCTGTGCCGCTATCACGACGCGCACCGGGCCCCAAGACTTGCCGCCGGGCCGCATGTTCGCGGCGTACTCCTCGGGCAGCTCGTCCAGGCGGTCCTCGTTCAGGACCGCGAGGCTCATCACGTGCCAGCGGACCTCGACGTCGCGGACCTTCTCGACTTCCACCATCCAGCGCGAGGTCATCCAGGCCCAGGGGCAGAGGGGGTCGAACCAGAAGTCGACGGGGGTCTTGGCGGACTCGGACATGTCTCTCCTCGGGCAACATCGGGCAAGGTCAGTCAGGCATGCATCTCTACGGTCGAACACCGGCATCAGCCGAAAGCATTCCGCCCGGCGTCCGATTCGGCCGATCTCATTCCCGCTCGGCCGCCGCCGGGGCGGCATGGGAGGATCGAGGCCGTTCGAACGAGACACGAAGGAGTGCCCGTGCCCGGTGAGAATCTGTCCCGCGACGAGGCCCGCGAGCGGGCCGAGCTGCTGTCCGTCGAGGGCTACGAAGTCTCTCTCGACCTGCGGTCCGCGGTCGGGGACGCCCCGGACGGGCCCCGCACGTTCCGGTCGCTGACCACGATCCGCTTCCGCTCGGCGCGCCCCGGCGCCTCGACGTTCGCCGATCTGATCGCCCCGTCGGTGACGTCGGTGACGCTGAACGGCCGCGCGCTCGATCCCGCCCAGGTCTTCGACGGCAACCGGATCGCCCTCGACTCCCTCGCCGAGGACAACGTCCTGGTGGTCGACGCCCAGTGCGCGTACAGCAGGACCGGCGAGGGCATGCACCGCTTCGTCGACCCGGAGGACGGCGAGGTCTACCTCTACACGCAGTACGAGCCGGCCGACTCGCGCCGCGTCTTCGCCAACTTCGAGCAGCCCGACCTCAAGGCCCGCTTCGTCTTCGAGGCGCAGGCCCCCGAGGGCTGGACGGTGTGGTCGAACGGCGCGGGTGGCCAGGAGACGGACGGGGTGTGGCGGTTCGCCGAGACCGAGCCGATCTCGACGTACATCACCTGCGTGGTGGCGGGCCCGTACCACTACGTGACCGACTCCTACACGCGCACCTTCGACGACGGCCACAAGCTGGAGATCCCGCTCGGCGCGATGTGCCGCAAGGGGCTCGCCAGGCACTTCGACGCCGACGACGTCTTCCTGGTCACCAAGCAGGGCCTGGACTTCTTCCACGAGAACTTCGACTTCCCGTACCCGTTCGGGAAGTACGACCAGGCGTTCGTGCCGGAGTACAACCTGGGCGCGATGGAGAACCCGGGCCTGGTGACCTTCCGCGAGGAGTACATCTACCGCGGCAAGGTGACGCAGGCCGCCTACGAGCGCCGGGCCAACGTCATCCTGCACGAGATGGCGCACATGTGGTTCGGCGACCTGGTCACCATGGTCTGGTGGGACGACCTGTGGCTCAAGGAGTCCTTCGCCGACTTCATGGGCTCGTTCTCGCAGGCCGAGGCGACGCGCTTCACCAACAGCTGGGTGACCTTCGCCAACAACCGCAAGGCGTGGGCCTACCGGGCCGACCAGCTGCCGTCCACGCACCCGATCACGGCCGACATCCGTGACCTGGAGGACGCCAAGCTCAACTTCGACGGGATCACGTACGCCAAGGGCGCGTCCGTGCTCAAGCAGCTGGTCGCGTACGTCGGCCGGGACGCCTTCCTCGAAGGGGCCCGGCGCTACTTCAAGCGGCACGCCTACGGCAACACCCGCCTGGGCGACCTGCTCTCGGTCCTCGAAGAGGTCTCCGGGCGCGACATGGCGACCTGGTCGCGCTCCTGGCTCCAGACGGCGGGCGTCAACTCCCTTATGCCGGTGGCCACTTACGACGCCGGCGACCGCCTCACCGAGCTGGCGATCGTCCAGGAGGCCGCCGCCTCCCACCCGGAGCTGCGCCCGCACCGGGTCGCCGTGGGCCTGTACCGCAGCGAGGCGGGCGCCCTTGTGCGCTACGCCCGCGCCGAGGTCGACGTCGAGGGTCCGCGCACGGTCGTCACCGAGCTCGCCGGGGCCGAGCGGCCCGACCTGATCCTGGTCAACGACGACGACCTGACCTACTGCAAGATCCGCTTCGACGAGGGCTCGCTCGCCACCCTGCGCGCCCACCTCGGCGACATCAGCGACCCCCTCGCGCGCGCCCTGTGCTGGTCCGCGCTGTGGAACCTGACGCGGGACGCGCTCATGCCCGCCCGTGACTTCGTCGCCCTCGTCCTCGCGCACGCGGGCCGCGAGTCGGACATCGGCGTGCTCCAGATGCTGCACTCCCAGGCCCGGTCGGCGGTCGTCCACTACGCGGTGCCGGCCTGGCGCGAGGAGGGCGGCCGGCTGCTCGCCGAGGGCGCCCTGCACGAGCTGCGGCTCGCCGAGCCGGGCAGCCAGCACCAACTGACCTGGGCCCGCTTCTTCGCGGCGACGGCCGCCACCGACGCCGACTTCCAGCTCCTTGAGGGGCTGCTCGCGGGCTCGGCGAAGATCGACGGCCTCGACGTGGACCAGGAGCTGCGCTGGGCGCTGCTCGAACCGCTGGCCGCGCACGGCGTGGTGGACGAATCGGCGATCGACGCGGAACTGGCCCGCGACGACACCGCGTCCGGCAAGCGCCACCACGTGCGCTGCCTGGCCGCGCGCCCCTCGGAGGCCGTCAAGGCGCAGGCCTGGGCACAGGTCGTGGAGTCGGACGCGCTGTCCAACGCGCTGGCGGAGGCCACGATTTCGGGCTTCAACCAGCCCTCGCAGCGCGAGCTGACCGCCCCGTACGCCCCGAAGTACTTCGAGGTGATCGAGCGGGTGTGGGCCGAGCGTTCGATCCAGATCGGCATGGACATCGTCAAGGGCCTGTTCCCCGGCCTCCAGGACGACGGGGCGACGCTGTCGGCCACGGACGAGTGGCTCGCCGCGCACGAGGACGCGGCTCCGGCCCTGCGCCGCCTGGTCCTCGAAGCCCGCGACGACCTGGCCCGCACCCTGCGCGGCCAGGCCTGCGACGCGGCGGCGGCCGCAGTCTGACGCCCGATGAGGGGGCCCGCGAACGGGCCCCCTGATCGGCACTCGAACGCCCGTACTTTAGGACGGGGTTGTCCGGATTTGTCGACGGGCATGTAACAGCGGTTAGTGGGCGGTTCGGCTGCGGAAAACCCCGCAGCATGAACCACAACACCCCGCTCTCCCCCCGCCCCCTGAGCCACCTCACCGACGTGCAGCGGCGCGTCCTGTCCGCCAACCAGCTGCGCGCGCACGGGGTTTCGGCCGCGCGGACCGCCGCCCAGTGCCAGCCCGGCGGGCCGTGGCAGCAGCTCCTTCCGGGCGTGTACGTGCTGCACCCGGGCCCCGCCACCAGCGAGGAGCGGCTGCACGCCGCGCTGATGTACGCGGGGTGGCCGGCCGCCGGGCGCACCAAGGCCATCCCGGCGCAGGGCCAGGCCCCCGCCGAGGCGCCGCAGGCGATCGTCACCGGGCTCGCGGCGCTCGCGCTGCACGGGTTCTCCTCCGCTCCCCCGCTGCTCTCGCTCGACCGGATCGACATCCTGGTGCCGCGCACCCGGCGGCTGCGCTCGACGGGCTGCGTCCAGCTGGTGCGGGCGCACGCGATGCCGTACGCGGAGATGATCACGGGGGTGCCGGTGGCGCCGGTGCCGCGGGCCCTCGCGGACGCGGTCGCCGTCGTCGGCGACGCCCAGGCCGTACGCCGCCTGCTCACCGAGGCGGTGCGCTGCGGCCACACCGAACCGGCTGCGATCGTAAGGGAGTTGACCCAGGCGCGGCTGCTGACCCGGGCCCATGTCGTGGACGCGGTGGACGCGCTGCTCGCCGAGGGGCGCTCGATCGCCGAGGAGCGGCTGTACGCGATGGTGCGCGGGTTCGGCCTGCCCGACCCGGTGTGGAACGTGGACCTGCGCCTGCCGGGCGGCCCGCACCTGGGCGGCCTGGACGCGTACTGGCCCGAGCAGGCGGTGGCGGTGGAGCTGGACACCCGGGCCCCTCGTCAGGACGACGATGCCCTGTGGTCGGAGTACACGCGCAAGCGCGAGGCGCTCGAACGGCTCGGGATCACCGTCGTGCACATCACGCCGAGGAAGCTCCGCGAGTCCCTCGAACAGCAGGCGACCGTGGTGCGGACCGCGCTGATGGCGTCCACCGACCGGGAGCCCGCCGCCTATGTGGTGGTGCTCCCCCGCTGACTCCGGTCGCGGGCGGCGGGCCTTCGGAGGGGAACGGCCCGTCGCCCGCGTTCGGAATGGGTGACACAGGCTCTCAGTCCACGGGCAGGGAGGCCTTGCCCGTGGGCGGCCGGGTGCGCCACAACTCCAGTCCCACGTCGACGAGTTCGACCCGGTCGAGCGCGGCTACCTCGGCCAGCGGGTGCCAGGCGGCCAGGTCGGTGGAGCCGTTGGTCTCGTGGCGCAGCTCGCCGCCGGTGATGCGGGCCTCGTACACGATGCGCAGGCCCTGGAAGTCGGCGAACCGGCCGAGTTTTCGGGGGTAGCGCCGGTTGATCGAGTCGATGCCGAGCAGCCGGACCGGTTCGACGGCGTACCCGGTCTCCTCGTCGAGCTCGCGCACCACGGTGTCGAGGGGGTCCTCGCCGTGGTCCATGCCGCCGCCCGGCAGCGTCCACCGCTTGGTGCCGTCCCCGGCCACCCAGCGGGCGAGCAGGACCTCCTGGACACCACTGGTTTCCCGTACGCATACGGCGTAGGCCGCCACCCGCAACTCCGTGTTCATCCGGTGAGGTTACGGGGCGGCGTGCGCGGGGGTGCCGCTCTCCGGCGTGACGACCGGGCCGGGTCGGCCTGGCGGGTCCCGAGCACTGGCGGGAAAGCGCCATGTTCACATCACGTAACGGTCAACTCTCCACAAACAACAGTCATATACGCAATGCTCAGCGGTCATCCGGCACCGAAAGTCGAACCGTTTTCTGCGGCCGGGCCCTTACCCACCTCATAGGGATGCTGAATGACCACTGAATCCCCGCGCTCCATACCCGGGGCGAGACGCACCGCCCGCATCGCGGCGGCGGCCGGCCTGGTGGCCGCGCTCGTCGCGACGGGCGCCGCACCCGCCTTCGCCGCGACGGGCGGCGACGACCCGTGGACCGCGCCGCCGGTCAAGACCGCTCCGGCCAAGACCGCCGAGGACAAGCTCGGCAAGGCCGACGAGCAGCGCCTCGCCGACGCGCAGGCCAAGGGCGAGAAGAGCGTCACCGTGATGGTGGCGACCGCCCCGGGCGCCACCTCCGCCGTCACCCAGCAGTTGCACGCGGTCGCGGGGGCGACCGTGGGCAAGCTGGACGACAAGCTGGGCTACGTCCGCGCGACGCTGCCGACGGCGCGGGCCGAGGCGGCCCTGAAGGCGGCCGCGAAACTGCCCTCGGTGCACGGCATCGACCTCAAGCAGGACATCCAGCTGGACGACCCGACGCCCTCCGCGGACACCACCAAGTCCGCGAAGCAGCTGCGCACTTCGGGCAGTTATCCGGCGCCGGGCAAGGACACGCCCGCGAAGAACCCGTACAACCCGAACTTCGAGACGGGTGCGGTCGACTTCGTGAAGCAGCACCCCGAGGCGGACGGCCGCGGGGTCACCATCGGCATCCTGGACTCGGGCGTCGACCTCGGCCACCCGGCGCTCCAGAAGACCACCACCGGCGAGCGCAAGATCGTCGACTGGGTCACCGCGACCGACCCGGTGCAGGACAACGACGGCACCTGGCTGCGCGCCAACACGGCTGTGTCCGGGCCCACGTTCACGGCCGGCGGCAAGACGTGGAAGGCCCCGGCGGGCTCGTACGACTTCTCCACCTTCGCCGAGAAGGTCACCGCGGGCGGCGACGAGAAGGGCGACCTGAACCGGGACGGCGACACCACCGACACCTGGGGCGTGCTCTACGACCCGGTGGCCGGCACGGTCCGCGTGGACCTGAACAACAACAACGACTTCACGGACGACGTGCCGATGAAGCCGTACAAGGACGGCTACCAGGTCGGCTACTTCGGCACCGACAACCCGGCGACCGACGTCGCCGAGCGCGTCCCGTTCACCGTCGAGATCCGCAAGAACGTCGTCTACGACGCGGCCGGGCACACCTCGGACTACGTCAACATCGGCGTCATCGAGTCCGAGCACGGCACCCACGTCGCGGGCATCACCTCCGCGAACGGCCTGTTCGGCGGCAAGATGAGCGGTGCCGCGCCCGGCGCGAAGATCGTCTCCTCGCGCGCCTGCAACTGGGACGGCGGCTGCACCAACATCGCGCTGACCGAGGGCATGATCGACCTCGTCACCAACCGCCACGTCGACATCGTGAACATGTCGATCGGCGGCCTGCCGGCGCTCAACGACGGCAACAACGCGCGCGCCGAGCTCTACAAGCGCCTCATCGACAGCTACGGCGTCCAGCTGGTCATCTCGGCCGGCAACGACGGCCCGGGCGTCAACACCATCGGCGACCCCGGCCTCGCCGACCACGTCATATCCGTCGGCGCGAGCATCTCCAAGGAGACCTGGGCCGCCAACTACGGCTCCGGGGTGTCCACGGACTACCAGATGATGCCGTTCTCCTCGCGCGGCCCGCGTGAGGACGGCGGCTTCACGCCGACTCTGACCGCCCCGGGCGCGGCCATCAACACCACCCAGACCTGGCTGCCCGGCAGCCCGGTCAAGGAGTCGGGCTACACCCTGCCGGCCGGCTACTCGATGCTCCAGGGCACCTCGATGGCCTCCCCGCAGGCCGCCGGCGCCTCGGCGCTCCTGATCTCGGCCGCCAAGCAGCAGGGCATCGACCTGCCGCCGGCCGACCTGCGCACCGCGCTCACCTCAACCGCCAAGCACATCAAGGGAGTTCAGGCCTACTCCGAGGGTGCCGGGCTCATCAACATCGTGGGCGCCTGGGACGCGATCAAGCAGACCGCGAAGAAGCACGCCCCGGCCCACGAGTACACGGTCACCGCGCCCGTCTCCAGCGCACTCTCCTTCGCGCTGAAGACGCCGAACGTCGGCACCGGCATCTACGACCGCGAGAGCGGCCTGAAGGCCGGGCAGAAGAAGACGTACGACGTCACGGTCACCCGCACCACGGGCCCCGACAAGAACGTCAAGCACAAGCTGTCGCTCAAGAACGACGACGGCACGTTCAAGGTGCTCGGCGACGACGAGGTGAGCCTGCCGCTCGGCAAGCCCGTCACCGTCAAGGTTCAGGCGCAGCCGAAGTCCGGCGGCGTGCACAGCGCGATCCTCCAGGTCGACGACCCGAAGACGGTCGGCGTCGACCAGCAGGTCATGGCCACGGTCATCGTCGCGACCCCGGTCGCCGGCCCCGGCTACACCTTCTCGGCGTCGTCCACGGTGCAGCGCAACTCCACCAAGTCGTACTTCCTGAACGTCCCGGCGGGCGCGAAGAACCTGGAAGTCCGCATGGGCGCGCTGCGTTCGGGCAGCCAGACCCGCTTCATCTCGATCCACCCCTACGGCGTGGCCCTGGACACGACGGCGACGCCGAACTGCTACCCGAACTACGACAACCCCGCCAACACCTGCCGCCCGGACCTGCGTTCGTACGCGAACCCGCAGCCCGGCGTGTGGGAGATCGAGGTCGAGGCACGCCGTACGTCGCCGTACCTGGACAACTCCTACAAGCTGGACGTCTCGGTGCTCGGCGTGAGCTTCGACCCGGCCACCCAGTCGGTGCCGGAGGCGAAGGTCGGCACCCCGGCCCCCGTGCAGTGGAAGGTCACCAACGGCTTCGCCGCCCTCGACGGCAAGCTGAAGGGCGGCTCGCTCGGCTCGGCGAAGGTCGCGACCCCCACCATCAAGACCGGTGAGACGCAGACCAGCACGGTCACCATCGGCGCGGGCGTCGAGCACCTGGACGTGTCGATCGGCGGCACCTCGGACGCGGGCGCCGACCTCGACCTGTACGTCCTGGACCAGAACGGCAGGACGGTCGCCCAGTCGACGACGAGCAGCGCGGACGAGTCGGTCAGCCTGGTCAAGCCGGCCGCGGGCACGTACACGATCCAGGTCGCGGGCTACGCGGTCCCGGCCGGTTCGACGACGTACGCCTACAAGGACGTGTACTTCGCTCCCTCGCTCGGCACCGTCAAGGTCGACGAGAGCAAGACCGTCAAGCTCGCGGGCGGCGCTTCGGCGCAGGTGACGGCGGACGTCGTCGCGGCGGGCGCGGCTCCCGAGGGACGCCAGTTCTTCGGGACGGTCCAGCTGGTGAACGAGCGCGGCACCGCGGCGGGCACCGGCAGCGTGATCATCGGGAAGGTCACGCAGTAACGGCTCGTACGCACACTGCGGGGCGGGGCGCTCGGAATGAGCACCCGCCCCGCTTCGTGCTGTGTGCGCTCAGCCCTTGAGCGAGCTGAGGTCGACGGCGTAGGTGCCGACGGCCTGCGCGATGACGTCGATGTTGAGGTCGAAGTACTTCTTGTCGATGTTCTTCAACGTGTCGCCCTTGGCGTGGTAGTTGGGGTCGAAGGCCTGGCCCGCCGTGCCGCCCCACTTCTTGGCCTGCTCGGGCGTCTTGATCTCCTCGGCGCCGGTGTAGGTGCCGCCGGCCGGAATGCCGACCTCGATGAAGGGGCCGTAGTCGGAGCGGCCGTCGAAGTCGTAGCCCTCGTGCTGGACGTGCCGCTTGTCGAGGTAGTTGTTGATCAGGCCCTCGATCTGCGCCGATCCCGCGGGGCCCGGGCCCGCGCCCTTCTTGTCGGAGTCGTCGCCGTCGTAGACGAGCTGGGCGGCGTTGGGCGAGGCGATCATGTCGAAGTTCAGGTAGAGCTTGATCTGCTTCTTCTGCTGCTCGGTGAGGTTCTTGACGTAGTGCTCCGAGCCGAGCAGGCCGAGCTCCTCGCCGGACCACCAGGCGAACCGCACCTTGTTGGGGAGCTGCTTGGGGTGCTTGCGGGTCTGCTTGGTCTCCTTGGCGAGCTTGAGGGCCACTTCGAGCAGGCCCGCCGAGCCGGAGCCGTTGTCGTTGATGCCGGGGCCCTCGGGGACCGAGTCGAGGTGGCTGCCGAGCGCGACCACGCTGTCCGGGCTGCCGGTGCGGGTCTCGGCGATCACGTTGCGGGTCTTCTTGGCGACGGCCTCGGTGGCCACGTCCAGGGTGACCTCGACCGGGCCCTTGGCGAGCTGCCCGGCGAGCGCCTCGCCGTCGGCGAGGGAGATCCCGGCGGCCGGGATGTGCGCGTTCTGTGGCTCCCCGACCGTGCCGTGCACGGCGTCGGTCCCGGAGTGGTTGTAGACGATGACGCCGGCCGCGCCCGCCTTGGCGGCGACGGCCTCCTTCTCCTGGAAGGTGCAGCTGCCGCGCTTCACCAGCGCGATCTTTCCGGTGAAGGTGCCGGAGGCGTAGTCGTCGAGCGAGCAGCCCGGGGTGTCGTCGACGCGGGCCGACTTCACCTCGGCGGTGAGCCCGCCGGCCGGGGTCGACTTGCTGAACAGGTAGGCGGCGGCGGTCAGTTGACGCCCGCCCACCGTCAGCTTCTGCCGCAGCGTCTTCGACTCGTAGAAGGTGAAGTCCTGGTACGAGACGTCGTACCCGGCCTGCTCCAGCTGCCCGTACACATAGGCGGCCGAGGCGTCGTAGCCGGGGGTGCCGGCCGCCCGGTTGCCGCCGTTGGCGTCGGCGATCTTCTGGAAGGCCTCCAGATGGCGGTAGGCGCTCTCCCCCGACGCCTCCTTGACCAGCTTCTTCGCGAGGTGCTGGTCGTGTCCCCCGCGGGCGACGGCGGGCGTCGCCAGGGACAGGATCACCGGGGCGGCGGCGAGGGCGGCTATGGCCCGGGTGCTGCGGGATACGGGCACGGGAAATCCTCCGGAATGCGGTGCGGTGTCGCCGATGATCGACCGGCTTGCCAGGACCGTAGCCAGCAAAAACGGCTCCGCGGGGCATTTCGGGGCGGATGCAACACGGATGCCATGGACTTGTCACAAGTGGGCAGGCGTCCCACACCCCGGACAATGGATTGGACAAGTCCGCCGGGATCCGACGCATCATGGATGGGCCGGAGCCGTACAGGAGCACGTGAAGCACGTGAGCACCAAGGGAGTCACCGTGAGGGTCGGAATCGTCGGAGCCACCGGGCAGGTCGGATCGGTCATGCGCAAGATCCTCGTCGAGCGGGCCTTCCCGGTCGACGAGCTGCGCCTGTTCGCCTCCGCGCGCTCCGCGGGCACCGTCCTGGACGGCGTGACGGTCGAGGACGCGTCCACCGCCGACTACACGGGCCTGGACATCGTGCTGTTCTCGGCGGGCGGCGCCACCTCGCGCGCGCTGGCCGAGAAGGTCGCATCGCAGGGCCCCGTCGTGATCGACAACTCCTCCGCCTGGCGCGGCGACCCCGACGTCCCGCTCGTGGTCTCCGAGGTCAACCCGGACGCGATCGCGAACCGCCCCAAGGGCATCATCGCCAACCCGAACTGCACGACGATGGCCGCGATGCCGGTCCTGCGCCCCCTGCACGACGAGGCCGGGCTCACCGCGATGGTCGCCACCACCTACCAGGCCGTCTCCGGCTCCGGCCTCGCGGGCGTGGCCGAGCTGCACACCCAGGCCTGCAAGGTCGCCGAGGCGGCCGACCAGCTGACCTTCGACGGCGACGCGGTCGAGTTCCCCGAGCCCGGCGTCTACAAGCGCCCCATCGCCTTCAACGTGCTCCCCCTCGCGGGCAGCATC
This sequence comes from Streptomyces sp. WM6378, assembly GCF_001279695.1. Classification (GTDB taxonomy): domain Bacteria; phylum Actinomycetota; class Actinomycetes; order Streptomycetales; family Streptomycetaceae; genus Streptomyces. The sequence continues at coordinate 96,165 of NZ_LGDD01000288.1, read as the reverse complement.
GTCGACGACGGCTCCTTCGAGACCGACGAGGAGCAGAAGCTCCGCAACGAGTCCCGCAAGATCCTGGACATCCCCGGACTCAAGGTCTCCGGCACCTGCGTCCGCGTGCCGGTCTTCTCGGGCCACTCGCTCCAGGTGAACGCCCGCTTCGAGCGCCCGCTCAGCGTGGAGCGCGCGTACGAGCTCCTCAAGGACGCCCCCGGCGTCGAGCTCTCCGAGATCCCGACCCCGCTCCAGGCGGCGGGCAAGGACGCGTCGTACGTGGGCCGCATCCGCAACGACGAGACCGTCGAGAACGGCCTCGCGCTGTTCCTCTCCAACGACAACCTCCGCAAGGGCGCTGCGCTGAACGCGGTCCAGATCGCCGAGCTGGTGGCGGCCGAGCTGAAGGGTTAAGCACCCTTCACGGCCCGCAGTCGGACAGCGGCGCCGTCAGGGCCTCCGCACCTCGAACTGGAAGCAGCCGTACTCGACGGCGCGGACGTGCACCAGGGCGACCTCCGGGTCGGAGAAGGCCTCGTCGAGGGCGGTGTCGAAGGCGGCGGCCGCGTCCTCGGGGAATTCGAGGAGCCGCCCTCCGAGAATGTGCCCGTCGCCGCTGTAGCGCCGCAGGACCCGGATCGCTCCCGGCCGTGTGAAGGGGTACGGGTCGGCACCCGCCGACCCGTCGCACTTCTCGGCGTGGATGAAGACGGGACCCTGCTCGTCATACGCCCCCGGCGCCGCCGACGTGTCCGCGGCCCAGCGCCGCAGCGGGGCGTAGGAGACCAGGGCGACCTTCTCGCCGGGTGCGATGGGGCGCAGGCAGCACCGCAGGGGGGCGCCACCCTCCTCGTCGACGTAGGGAACGCAAGGGCGCCCGGCGTCGTCCGTGTCGCGGAGCTGCTTGAGGACGGCGGGCTCGATGGGACGGGCGGTGTAGATCGTCATGGCACCAGCGTGGTCGCGCGAGGCCCTGTTCACCGGCGGAAAACGGACATCGCGCTGTGCGGACCCTGCGTGCAAGGATGGCCGGAACGTCACGATCTGATGGAACTGAAGCATCTGAAGGAGATGACCGGGTGCCTGGCACGAATCTGACCCGTGAAGAGGCGCAGCGGCGGGCGGCCCTGCTCACCGTTGACTCGTACGAGATCGAGCTCGACCTGAGCGGCGCGCAGGAGGGCGGCACCTACCGGTCCGCGACCACCGTGCGCTTCGACTCCGCGGAAGCCGGGGCGGAGACCTTCATCGACCTGGTCGCGCCGGCCGTGCACGAGGTCGTCCTGAACGGGACCGCGCTGGACGCGGCCGCCGTGTTCCAGGACAGCCGGATCGCGCTGGCCGGGCTCGTAGCGGGCCCGAACGAGCTGAGGGTGGTCGCGGACTGCGCGTACACCAACACCGGCGAGGGCCTGCACCGCTTCGTGGACCCGGTGGACCAACAGGCCTATCTGTACACGCAGTTCGAGGTTCCGGACGCGCGCCGCGTGTTCGCCTCGTTCGAGCAGCCGGACCTGAAGGCGACCTTCCAATTCACCGTGAAGGCGCCGACGGGCTGGACGGTGATCTCCAACTCGCCGACGCCGGAGCCCAAGGGCCCCGATGGGAACGTGTGGGCCTTCGATCCCACCCCGCGCATTTCCTCGTACATCACCGCGCTGATCGTGGGCCCCTACCACTCGGTGCACTCCTCGTACGAGGGCCCGGCCGGGCAGTCCGTGCCGCTGGGCATCTACTGCCGTCCCTCGCTCGCCGAGTTCCTCGACGCGGACGAGATCTTCGCGGTGACCCGGCAGGGCTTCGACTGGTTCCAGGAGAAGTTCGACTACGCCTACCCGTTCGCCAAGTACGACCAGCTCTTCGTGCCGGAGTTCAACGCGGGCGCGATGGAGAACGCGGGCGCGGTCACCATCCGCGACCAGTACGTGTTCCGCTCGAAGGTGACGGACGCCGCGTACGAGGTGCGGGCCGAGACCATCCTGCACGAGCTCGCCCACATGTGGTTCGGCGACCTCGTGACGATGGAGTGGTGGAACGACCTGTGGCTGAACGAGTCGTTCGCCACCTACACCTCGATCGCCTGCCAGGCGTACGCGCCCGGCTCCAAGTGGCCGCACTCCTGGACCACGTTCGCCAACTCGATGAAGACCTGGGCCTACCGCCAGGACCAGCTTCCCTCGACGCACCCGATCATGGCGGACATCCGCGACCTGGACGACGTCCTGGTCAACTTCGACGGCATCACGTACGCCAAGGGCGCCTCGGTCCTGAAGCAGCTCGTGGCGTACGTCGGCATGGACGAGTTCTTCCAGGGCGTGCAGGCGTACTTCAAGGCGCACGCGTTCGGCAACACTCGCCTGTCCGACCTGCTCGGCGCGCTGGAGAAGACGAGCGGGCGCGACCTGAAGACCTGGTCGAAGGCGTGGCTGGAGACGGCGGGCATCAACGTGCTGCGCCCCGAGATCACGACGGACGCATCCGGCGCCATCACGTCCTTCACCGTCCTGCAGGAGGCTCCCGCGCTGCCGGCCGGCGCGAAGGGTGAGCCGACGCTGCGCCCGCACCGCATCGCGATCGGCTTCTACGACCTGGACAGGTCGGGCAAGCTGGTCCGTACGAACCGGTTCGAGCTGGACATCGAGGCCGCCGCCCGCACCGAGGTCGAGCTGCCCGCGGGCACGTCCCGCCCGGCGGTCGTGCTCCTGAACGACGACGACCTGTCGTACGCGAAGGTCCGCCTCGACGAGGAGTCGCTGCGGGTCGTCACCGAGCACCTGGGCGACTTCGCCGAGTCCCTGCCGCGCGCCCTGTGCTGGGCCTCGGCCTGGGACATGACCCGCGACGGCGAGCTCGCGACGCGCGACTACCTGGCGCTGGTCCTGTCGGGCATCGCCAAGGAGTCCGACATCGGTGTGGTGCAGTCCCTGCACCGCCAGGTGAAGCTGGCCATCGACCTGTACGCGGCACCCGAGTGGCGCGACGCGGGCCTGACCCAGTGGACGGACGCGACGCTGGCGCACCTGCGCACCGCCGAGCCGGGCAGCGACCACCAGCTGGCATGGGCCCGCGCCTTCGCGGCGACGGCCCGCACGCCGCAGCAACTCGACCTGCTCCAGGGCCTGTTGGCGGGCGCGGAGACCATCGAGGGCCTCGCCGTGGACACCGAGCTGCGCTGGGCGTTCGTGGAACGGCTCGCGGCGACGGGCGTCTTCGACGAGCCGGAGATCGCGGCGGAGCTGGACCGCGACAAGACGGCCGCGGGCGAGCGCCACGCGGCGACCGCCCGGGCCGCGCGCCCGACGCCGGAGGCGAAGGCCGAGGCGTGGGCGTCGGTGGTGGAGGGCGACACCCTCCCGAACGCGGTGCAGGAGGCGGTGATCGGCGGCTTCGTCCAGACGGACCAGCGCGAACTGCTGGCCCCGTACTCGGCGAAGTTCTTCTCCGCGGTGAAGTCCGTATGGGAGTCCCGCTCGCACGAGATCGCCCAGCAGATCGCGGTGGGCCTGTACCCGTCGCTCCTGGTCTCCCAGGAAACCCTGGACGCGACGGACGCCTGGCTGTCCTCGGCCACCCCGAACGCGTCCCTGCGCCGCCTGATCTCGGAGTCCCGCTCGGGCGTGGAGCGGGCCCTGCGGGCACGAGTGGCTGACGCGGAAGCCGCGTAGCGGGGGGGCGGGGTGGGGGGTCGGTTCCCTGCGGGGCTGCCCCCACCCCGCCCCTTCCCGAAGGCCTCCGGCGGTGGCTGCAACAGGAGAGGCGCTCCCCCCTGGGGGCTCCGCCCCCAAACCCCCGGCGGGGCTACGCCCCGAACCCCGCTCCTCAAACGCCGGAGGGGCTAGGGGTGGGGGCATAGCTGCAGGCCGTGGATGGCTGCTCGCCCAGTTCCCCGCGCCCCTAAACCCGCCTCCGACCGCAGACCGCGCGTGGCTGGTCTCGCCGACTCGGCGGACCCGCACAATGACACACCCCCGCGCAGCAAGCATTTCCAGCCTGCCATGGGGCCCCTTCCCTGGCCCTTAAGGCCTTGGTGGAGCTTGAGGACGAGCGCCCTTAAGGGGCGAACCGGGGTCCGGGACAGGGCCTGAGCAGGGGCTGCGGCAGAGCCTGAAGCGGGGGCCGGGGCAGGGCCTGAGCAGGGGGCCGGGGCCGGAGCCCCCGGAAGGGGTGCAGGGGACGGAGTCCCCGCAGGGGGTCTGGGGCGCAGCCCCAGGGACCCGTCTCTCGCCGCCGGAGGCTTTCGGGAAGGGGCGGGGTGGGGGAAATGAGACCCGCCCGGCGAACGGGCGTCGAACGCGCAGCCGTCCACCGGGCGGAAGAAGAGGTAGGGAGGGACCGGAGGTCAGGCGGTCAACTCCGCGTAGCGGCTGCGGAGTTCGGCCGCCCCCGCCGCTGTCAGGGCACCGTGCAGCCGCATCCGGGCCACCCCGCCGTCCGGGAACGCGTCGAGGCGGACGTGCGTCGCCACCGCCTGCGCCGGAAGGCGGAACCGGTGCAGCGTGTCGGGCTCAAGCCTCGTACGCGGGATGATCTCGAACCACTCCCCCGTCTCGCCGTTGCGCCCGCTCAGCGCGACCCACCCCGCCGAGTTGCCCTTCAGGTACGCCGTGTCGATCTCGACCGCCCTGATCGCCCCCTGTGCGACCAGCCGGAAGCGCACCCAGTCGTTGGTGTCGCGGACGCGGCGACGGCGGTTCTCCCAGCCGTCGTCCATCTTCTGCGACGTCCCCGGCAGGATGATCTGCGTCGGCGAGGAGTAGAACTTGTCCGACGCGTCCTCGTACGAACCGCCGTTGGCGACCGCCACGAGGTCGATCGTGCCCAGCGTGTCGAGCCACTCCGGGTCGGGGACGACCTCGCCGTGCACGCGCAGGCGGGCGACGCCGCCGTCGGGGTGCTGGCAGAGCCGGACGTGGGTGTAACGGCGGCCCGTAGTGATGTCAAAACCGTTTTCGGCGTGGCCGCGCACCGGCGTCGGCGGGACGATCTCGTCCCACTTCACGTCGTCGGCGAGCAGCTGCTCGGGGCTGGGCGAGCCCTCGACCGCTGTGGCCTGTACGGAGATTCGCTGCGGGTAGTTGCCGCGGAAGTGCGCCGTGTCGACGACGATCCCCTTGATCACGCCGGGCGCGCCGAGCCGTACGAGCGCCCAGTCGTGGTCCTCGGGCGCGGGGAAGACGTGGTCGGCGTCCGCGCCGCGACGGCGGCGGGTCTCCCAGCCGTCCATGATCTTGCCCTTGTGCCCGAAGTGCTCCGGGTCGAACACGGCCCGCTCGCGGACGAGCAGGTTCTCGCGCTCGGCGAAGAACTCGTCGTTGGCGGCGATGACTCCGGCGCCGAGCCTGCGGTCCGCGAGGTCGACGAGCTCGGTGAACGCGAAGTCACCGGAGCGGTAGTCGGCGTACGGGTCGCCACCTCCATAGGGGGCGGCGTCGTTGGCGTGCGGGTCCTCGGCGGAGGCGTGGTCGGCGATGTTCTCGGTGGCGGAAGTCATGACCCGACTCTCGCCCGCCCCCACCCTCCACGTCCACCGAAAGTTTTCGCACAGTCTGTTCAGTGGTACTGAACAGACTGAACGGTCCTGGCAGCTTGTTGCCAGCTTCCGGCTGGCTGCCCCGCCCCTGCCAGACTCCCGCCATGACCACGACCTCAGAAATCATCACCGCGGCCGCCGCGGGCACCTGGCGGCTTGGCGACCTGACCGTCAACCGGATCGGCTTCGGCGCGATGCGCCTGCCGCAGCAGGGCGCGGCCCTGCGCGCCGACGCCGCATCGAGCGACCGGAAACGGTCAATCGCCGTACTGCGCAAGGCAGTTGAGCTCGGCGTCAATCACATCGACACCGCCGCGTTCTACTTCTCCCCGCTGCGTTCCGCGAACGAGCTGATCGGCCGGGCCCTCGCCCCGTACGCGGACGATCTCGTCATCACCACCAAGGTCGGGCCCACCCGGGTCCCGTCGGGCGAGTGGGGCGAGCACGCCAGGACGCCCGAGGCACTGCGCGGGCAGGTCGAGGAGAACCTGCGCCAGCTCGGCCGCGACCACTTGGACGTGGTGAACCTGCGCATCACCGGCACCGATTCGATCGCCGAGCGTTTCGGCGCGCTGGCCGAGCTGCGCGAGGCGGGGCTCATCCGCCACCTGGGCCTGTCCAACGTGGGCCCCGCGCACCTCGACGAGGCGCTGGCGATCGCACCCGTCGTGTGCGTGCAGAACCCGTACGGCATCGGCGCGCCCGCGGCGCAGGAGGAGATGCTCCGGCTGTGCGGCGAGCGGGGGATCGCGTTCGTGCCGTTCTACGCGATCGCGGGGGCCGGGCGTGAGACGGGCGCGGGCGGCGCGGAGAGCGAGGCGGTGCTGGCCGTCGCGCGCGAGCGCGGGGTGAGCGCGGCGCGGGTCCGGCTCGCCTGGACGCTGCACCGCGGCCCGCACGTCCTGGCCATCCCCGGCACCGGCGACCCGGCCCACCTCGTCGACAACGTGGCGGCGGGCGGCCTGCGCCTGACCGACGCCGAGCTCGTCCGCCTGGACGCGCCCGCGAAAACCGCTTAACCGGCGGGGCGTACGTTCGCGACGTCCCGCAGCGCGGCCAGCACCCGGGCCAGGGCGGGGCCCTCCTCCGCGCCGCGCCGCACGGCGGCCACGACATGCCGCCGAGGCTGGTCCGCGCTGAGTATCCGCATGACGACGCCCCCGCGTCGGTCGGCCGCGGCCATCCGGGGCACCAGGGCGACGCCCATCCCGGCCTCCACCATGGCCAGGATCGCGGTCCAGCCGGCCGCGCTGTGCGCCTGCTCGGGGACGAATCCGGCCGCCTCGCAGGCCGCCGTGGTGATCTCCGACCAGGGGCCGCTGCCACCGAAGATCCACGGCTCGTGTGCCAGGTCGGCGAGCCTGAGGCCCGGTTCGGCGGCGAGCGGGTGCCCGGCGGGCAGCGCCACGTCGAGCGGGTCGGTGAGCAGCGGAAGCAGCGCGAACTTCGGGTCGCGGGCGCTCGGCGCATGGGCGGCGAGGGAGAGGGCGAGGTCCACGGCCCCGGCCGAGAGCAGCTCGTACGCCTCGGCCGCCTCGGCCTCCCGCACCCGTACCTCCAGGGCAGGATGGCTGCGGCGCAGCTGCTGCACGGCCGGTACGACGAGGGCGGGCACGGCGGTCGAGAACGCCCCGATCCGCACCTCGCCCGCCTCGCCCTGGAGGTAGCCCGTCAACTCGGCGTCCGCGCGCTCCAGTTGGGCGAAGACGGCCTCGGCGTGGCGCAGCACGAGATGGGCGGCGTCGGTGAGGCGGACCCGGCGGCCGTGCGCTTCGAGCAGCGTCACACCGAGCTGTTTGGCGAGGTTGGACAGCTGCTGCGAGACCGCCGAGGGCGTCATCATGAGCACCTCGGCGGTCGCGGTCACGGTGCCCTGCTCGCGCAGGGTCCGCAGGATGTGCAGCTTCTTGATGTCCCACTCGCTCATGGGACGCAACATACCGGCGCCTCCCCTGGGCGGTTCACCTGCGGGATCCGAGGACGACCCCGCCGAGGATGAGCGCCATGCAGACCAGCTGCGCCGGGCTCATCGCCTCGCCGAGCAGCGGGTAGGAGAGCAGGGCCACGCAGACCGGCTGGAGGTAGTAGACGACTCCGGCGCGGGCGGCGCCGATCAGCGCGATCGCCTTGTTCCAGGCGAAGAAGGCGACGGCGGAGGAGAGCACGCCGACGTAGAGGAGCGGGCCGACGGTGCCGGGCGTCGCGGCGAAGCCGCCCTGGACCGCGAGGCTGACCCCGTACACCGGGGCCAGCATGAGCGCCCCGAGCACGAAGGTGGTGAACAGGAAGGCGAGCGGACCGAGTTCGGCCGGGCGGCGCTTGAGGAGCACGCTGTACGAGGCGAAGCTGAGGGCGGCCGCGACCATCCACAGGTCGCCGGGCGCGAGGTCGAGATCGAGCGAGCCCTTGCTGACCAGGAGCAGCACTCCGGCCACGGCGACGAGCAGTCCGATGGTGCGCCGGGCACCGAGCCGGCCGCCGGTGAGGCGCTCGTGGACGGCCATCAGGACCGGGGAGGCGGCCATGATCATGCCCATGTTGCCGGCCGAGGTGGAGGTTCCGGCCTGGTTGACGAGGGTGTTGTACACGGTGATGCCGAGCAGCGAGGCGACCGTCAGGTATCCCAAGTGGCGCCGGATCAGGTCCCGTTGGCGCCAGGCCTCCCGGACGGCGAAGGGGGCGACCGCCACGATGGCGATCAGCCAGCGCCAGAACGCGGCCTGGATGGGCGGCACCGAGTCGTGCAGGGCCCGGGAGGCGACGAAGCTCCCGGACCAGACGACCGTCGCCACGGCCGCGAAGACGAGCCCGAGCCCGTAGGCCCCGCCCACCCTCGTGGCCGCGGTGGCGCGCGGCGTGCTGCGGACTCGGTCCAGGACGGTCACGATGACTCCGTTTCGGTGCGTGGGGTTTGCCGGCGCCTGGTGTGGCGCTTGATGTGCCCCTACCGTCGCATCGAGCGACTTGTCACGTCCATCGAAAGTTTTAGTGACTTATCTTCAGCAGAGCTGAAAGATCGAGCGGAAGGGTCCGCCGCCTCGGCGGGCTTCTTCGGGGCTGCCTGGCCGGCCAGGGTGGCGCCGAAGGCGATGGCCATCCCGAGGAGCTGCACGGGGGCGAGGGCCTGGCCGAGTGCCGCCCAGCCGATGACGGCGGCGGTGAGCGGGGAGAGCGGGCCGAGGAAGGTGACGGAGGTCGCGGTCATGCGGCCGATGCCGCGGAACCAGAGCCAGTACGCGACGGCGGTGTTCACCAGGGCGAGGTAGACGTATCCGGCGAGGTTGCGCCCGTCGAGCGCGGGCGGGGCGCCCTCGACGAAGAAGGCGACCGGCGCGATGAGGAGCCCGCCCGCGGCGAGCTGCCACCCGGTCAGAACCAGCGGACCGACGCCCTCCGGCCGCCCCCAGCGCTTGGTGAACACGGTCCCGGCGGACATCGACGCCGAGGAGCCGAGCGCGGCGATCACCCCGATCGCGTCGAAGGCACCGGCCGCCTTGAGGACCACGAGGCTGACCCCGAGGGCTGCGGCGATGCCGGTGAGCAGGCTCCGCAGGGTGGGCTTCTCGCCGAGGAACAGGGCGGCGAGCCCCGCGACCCACAGCGGCCCGACCGACCCGATCACGGCCGCCATGCCGCCGGGCAGCCGGTACGCGGAGAGGAAGAGCAGCGGGAAGAACGCCCCGATGTTGAGCGCCCCGAGCACGACGGCCTTCCACCACCAGTCACCTCTGGGCAGCCGTCTGGTGAGCGCTATGAGGGCGAGCCCGGCGGGCAGGGCCCGCATCATGCCGGTGAACAACGGGCGGTCCGCGGGCAGGAATTGGGTGGTGACGAAGTAGGTGGAGCCCCAGGAGACGGGGGCGAGGGCGGTGAGGCCCACGGTGACGAGTCGGTTCTGGTTCATGTGACTTCTGACTTCCCTGTCGGTTCTGGAGCGCCCTTCAGGCGCGATACGGGGTCTGGGGCGGAGCCCCAGGAGTCCTCTCACCCCCGGAGGGTTTGGGGAAGGGGCGGGGTGGGGAGCGCAACCCGCCCGGCGAGAGCGACCCGTACCGCCCCACCCGGCAGCACCCGCTCAAGCCGCACCACCACCCCCGCCGCCACCAGCGACGTACCGACCAGCACGGCCCACGGCAGCCGCCCGTCGACCGACATCAGCGCGGTGAAGAGCGACGGCGCGAGCGCCGCGGAGAGCGACCAGGACAGCTGGTACGCCGCCAAGTACCGTCCCCGAAGCGCCTCCGGCGCGGCCGCCACCGACAGCGCCCCGGCGGACGGGCTGTGGACGAGCTCGCCCATCGTGTACAGCGCGACGATGAGCAGCAGGGCCCCGCCGAGCACGACCCCCGAGCCGGGCCGGAACGTACCGAGCACGATCTGCGCGGCGAACGCGGCGGCGAAGAGGAGCGAGCCGAGGGCCGAGGAGCGGGTGCGCCGGGCGCCGCGGGAACGGACCCGCGCCGCGACCACGACCCCGCCCGCCGCGCACATCACCGTGTTGAGCGTGAACGCGGTGCCGGTGATGGCCTGGGGCCCGTGCAGCCAGGTGGTGATGTAGAGCGGGAAGAGGACGGAGAGGGCCGAATACCCCAGCGCGTTGAGGAAGTTGGCGGCGGTGAGCCCGAGGAAGGGCCGGTCGGCGAAGACCTGCCGGTAGCCGGCGGACGGCCGGGCCGCGCCCTCGACCGGCGCCCGCCGCTCGGCCCGTACGCCCCGCATGAGCAGGGCCGCGAGCGCGAAGCTGGCCGCGTTGAGCCAGGCCGCCGCGGTGAACCCGGCGTCCCCGGCGAACCCGACGACGAGCGAGGCGAGCAGCGAGCCGGCGCCGAGTCCGCCGTTGCGCAGGGCGCGTGAGGAGGCCTGGAGCCGGTCCCGGTCGGCGCCCTGGGCGACCTCGCCGAGCAGCGACTGCTGTACGGCGGGGAAGGCCCGGTCGCCGAAGGCGGTGGCGAGCGCGACGGCGGCGAACGCGGGGAGGGAGTGGGCGAAGGGGTACAGGAGGAAGCCCGCGCCCCGCACTCCGTACAGCAGGAGCTGCACGCGTCTCGCCCCGTACCGGTCGACGGCGGCCCCGGCGAGCGGCAGCGCGCCCAGCCCGAGCAGCCCCACGACGGTGAGCACGAGTCCGACGGTGGCGAACGGGAGCCCGGTGACGTGGTGGAAGAACACCAGGCTGAACGGCACGTACATCCCGGAGCCGGTCGCGTCGACCGCCATGGCGACGAGCATCCGGCGTTCCCCGGCTATGCGGGGGGTGCGGGTACGGCTGCGGAACGCACGCATGGGGACTCCGGGGTGCTCGGGGTTCGCGGTGATGGATGGTTCGGCGTAGTAGCTCGATGGAAAGTAGCTTACTCGTAAGCTACTTTTCGTCAAGCAACTTTCTTGCGTCCGACTCAATGGCCTCGGATACTGGGTCTCATGACTGCCGCGAAGACGACTCCCCCGGCTCCCCCGACGCCCGCCGAGCCGCTGCCCGAAGCCCCCTCGGACGCGGTGGACGCGATCACCGACCAGTGGGCGGCGGTCCGCCCGGACCTCGAAACGGTCCCGATGGCGGTGTACGGCCGGATCTACCGGATCGCGCGCGCGATGGGCGAGCGGATGGACAAGGAGTACGCGAAGTTCGGCATCGGGCGCGGGGAGTTCGACGTCATCGCCACGCTGCGCCGCTCGGGCGCCCCGTACACGCTGTCGCCGCGGCAGCTTTCGGCGACGCTGATGCTGACGACGGGGGGGATGACGGGGCGGCTCGACAAGCTGGAGAAGGCGGGGCTTCTGCGTCGCAGCCCCGATCCGACGGATCGCAGGGGTCTGCGGGTGACCCTCACGGAGAAGGGGCTGGCCCTGGTGGAGGAGTCGGTGACGGCCGGGCTGGCCGCCCAGACCGAGCTTCTCACTTCCGCGCTGAATGCGGAGGAGGCGGCTCAACTGTCCGCGCTGCTGCGGAAGTTGCTGGCGGCGCACTGAGGCGCGGGGCCGTCCGCAGGGGTCGGGCGGACGGCAAACACCCGCCCGGCTCGCCCGGCCCTCAGAGGGGGCGGAGCGAGCCGGGCGGGAAGATCAGGCCGACAGCCCGGCTACGCCTTCTTCGGCGCCTTCCGGGACTTGTCGAGGACCATGACCAGTCCGGCGATAATCGCGAACAGCGCGATGGGCGCGACCACGAACAGACCGATCGTGTCGATCACGCTCAGGCCGGGCCCCGGGTCGTCACCGTCGTCGCGCGTGAGCGCGAGCGCGGGGGACGACATGAGCAGCATCATCAGCGTCGTTCCGGCTGCTACGGCGCCGGCGCGCAGGGCGTTCTTCTTGTCCACGGTGCAAACGTAGCGAACGCCTAAGAGGGCCGCGCGCCCGGGGGTGCCGTACGGGGACCGACAGCGCTGAACACCCGCATCAGCGCGTGCAGCCGAGGCGAGCCCACGATCGCCTCCAGCGTCAGCGGCTGCCCGTCCGGCCCCGCCACCGGCAGGCGCCAGTTGGGGTACTCGTCCCACGTGCCCGGCAGGTTCTGCGGTCTGCGGTCGCCCACCGCGTCCGGCAGCCATACGCCCACCATCCGGGCCGGGGTGCGCAGCAGGAAGCCGTAGACCGCGCGGATCTCCGCCTCCTCGTCGCCGGGGGCGTCGGGGAGGAGGCCCAGGCGTTCCAGGTAGCCGAGCCACTCGGCCACCTCCGCGCGGGCCGCGTGCTGCTCCTGGGCGAGCGGGGTCGCGAGGAGGCCCAGGCGGTGGCGGAGCTGGACGTGTTCGCCGGTGAGGCGGGCCGCGGTGGACGGCAGGTCGTGGGTGGTGGCGGTGGCAACGCAGCCCGACCGCCAGGATTCGGGGGGCAGGGGACGCCCCGTACCCGTCCAGTCGCGCTCGAACCAAAGGACCGATGTGCCAAGGACACCCCGCTCGGCCAGAGCTTCGCGCACGCCCGGTTCGACCGTGCCCAGGTCCTCCCCTATGACGACCGCGCCCGCGCGGTGCGCCTCCAGGGCGAGGACGGCGAGCATCGCCTCCGCGTCGTAGTGGACGTACGTGCCGTCGGTCGGCGGGTGCCCCTCCGGCACCCACCAGAGGCGGAACAGGCCCATCACGTGGTCGATGCGCAGGGCGCCCGCGTGGCGCAGGAGGCCCTGGAGAAGGCCTCGGTACGGGGCGTAGCCACCGGCGGCGAGGACGTCGGGGCGCCAGGGCGGCAGGCCCCAGTCCTGGCCGCGCGCGTTGAAAGCGTCCGGGGGCGCCCCGATCGACATGCCGGGCGCGTACGCGTCCTGCTGGGCCCAGGCGTCGGCGCCCTCGGGGTGCGCGCCGACCGCGAGGTCGTGGACGAGGCCGACCGGCATGCCCGCCTCGCGGGCGGCGCGCTGGGCGGCGGCGAGCTGGGTGTCGGTGAGCCAGGCGAGCCAGGTGTGGAAGTCGACGCGGTCGATGAGCTCGCGGCGGGCGCGGGCGGTCGCGGCGGATCTCGGGTCGCGCAGCCCCTCGGGCCAGCGCCGCCAGTGCGGCCCGTACCGCTCGGCGAGCGCGCACCAGGTGGCGTGGTCCTCCAGGGCCTGGCCCTGCCCGGCGAGGAAGTCGCAGTAGGCGGCCCGGCGGCCGGGCGCGAGCGGCACCCGGTGCAGGATGTCCAGGGCCTCGCGCTTGAGCTCCCACACGGCGTCCCGGTCGATCAACTCCCCCTTGACCACGACCCGTTGACGCAGCGCGGCCGCGCGCACGGTCAGCCCGTCGAGTGCGGCGCGCTCGGTGGCGTACACGTACTCGGGGATGTCCTCGATGCGCAGGTGTACGGGGTCGGGGAAGCGGCGCGAGGAGGGGCGGTAGGGGGACGGGTCGGCCGGGGCGCCGGGTACGGCCGCGTGCAGCGGGTTGACCTGCACGAATCCGGAGCCGAGCGTGCGGCCCGACCAGCTCGCGAGCTCCGCGAGGTCGCCGAGGTCTCCCATGCCCCAGGAGCGGGTGGAGAGCAGCGAGTAGAGCTGGACGAGGAAGCCGTGGGTCCGGGACGGTGGCTGCGGCACGCCGTCCGGCGCGACGATCAGCGTCGCGGTCGCCGCACGCCCGTCTCGGTGGCGCACCTCCAACTGGTGTACACCCAGCGGGAGTTGATCGGCCGGTGTGCCGATGACCGTCAGCTCGTCGGAGAGGCCCGGGACCGGCCCGCCGCCCCAGCGCACGAGCGTCGGGGGCAGCAGACGCTGCGCCTCGGCGGCTTCGGCGGCGGCCAGGGCCCGGCGCAGCGCGGCCGGGGTCGACGCGTCCACGCCGAGTGCGGCGAGGACGGCGACCACCGTGGCGTCCGGCACCTCGACGGTGACGCCCGCCGACGGGGAGTACGACGTGGCCACGCCGTGCCGGGCGGCGAGCCGGGCCAGGGTCATGGCCTCAGAACCCCGCGGCGGCGGCCACCGGCGTGGGCTCGCTGGTCAGGGGAGCCGTCTCGGCCATGGGGGGTTCGCTGATCAGGGGCTCGGCGTCGGCCATCGGGGGCTCGCTGGTCAGCGGCTGCTCGGGGGCGGGGGCGACCACGGGGGCCTCCAGGTTCGGTGGACGGCAGGGACAGAGGTGCCCTACCCAGCGGGCGGCCCGCCAGACGTACCGCCGCTCACAAGCTCGTACCGCGCGCATCGCACCAGGCATATCAGACAGATCGGCCACTCGCATTGACACCCTCGGCAGACGGGTGGTGGGCTCGTGGCTCACGCAGTGTCAGGTGAGGAGTGGCCCGTGCAGCTCGGTCGCGGGAAGAGGGCGACAGCGCTTGCGATCGCCGTGATCGGCGGCCTGATCGGCGCCGCACCCGGCGCCCTCGCCGCCCCGTCCGGACCCGCCCTCACCGCCTCCGATCCTGCCCTGGACGCGGGCCCACTGCCCGAGGTGTGGCCTCGGCCACAGTCCCTGACGCCCGCCGGGTCGCCGGTCGGTTTCGGCCGCGAGGCGGTGCTGCTCGCGGACCCCGGCGCCGATCCGTACGCCGTGCAGGCCGTGGCGGATCTCCTGAAGGCGGCCGGGGTGCGCACCCTGCACCGCCAACTGCCGGGCAGCGGGCCGGTTTTCAGGCTCGGCGGGCCCGGCGCCGACGACGCGCTGCGGGCGCTGCGGGTGCCCGCGCGGGGCGATCTGCCGGCCGGCGGCTACCGGATCGGGGTCGGCCGGGTCGCCGGGCGGGACACGGTGGCGCTGGACGGGGTGGGCGACGACGGCCTCTTCCACGCCGCGCAGACGCTGCGCCAGTTGCTCGGCAAGGACAGGCACGGCGACGGGCGGATCCCGGGCCTCGCGGTGCGCGACTGGCCGGGCACGGCCGTGCGCGGCACCACCGAGGGCTTCTACGGCCAGTCCTGGACCCTCGAACAGCGCCTGGACCAGCTGGACTTCATGGGCCGCACCAAGCAGAACCGTTACCTGTACGCGCCGGGCGACGACCCGTACCGCCAGGCCCAGTGGCGCGACCCGTACCCCGCCGAGCAGCGCGACGCCTTCCGGGCGCTCGCGGACCGGGCGGCCCGCAACCACGTGACGCTGGCCTGGGCGGTGGCGCCCGGCCAGGAGCTGTGCCTGTCTTCGGACGCCGATGTCGCCAGGCTGAACCGCAAGTTCGACGCGATGTGGGCGCTCGGGGTGCGGGCGTTCCAGCTGCAGTTCCAGGACGTCTCGTACAGCGAGTGGCACTGCGGCGCGGACGCGGAAACGTTCGGCTCGGGGCCCGAGGCCGCGGCCAGGGCGCATGCCCGGGTGGCCAACGCGGTCGCCGCCCATCTGGCTTCGGCCCACCCGGGTTCGCAGCCGCTGTCGCTGATGCCGACGGAGTACTACCAGGACGGCGCCACCAAGTACCGCGGCGCCCTGTCGGCCGCGCTCGCTCCGGGAGTGCAGGTCGCCTGGACCGGGGTCGGGGTCGTGCCGCGCACCATCAGCGGCTCCCAACTCGCGGGCGCCCGCGCCGCGTTGGGCCATCGGCTCGTCACGATGGACAACTACCCGGTCAACGACTACGCGCCGGGCCGGATCTTCCTCGGCCCCTACACCGGCCGCGAGCCGGGTGTCGCGACGGGCTCGGCGGCGCTGCTCGCCAACGCGATGGAGCAGCCCGCCGCGTCCCGCATCCCGCTGTTCACGGCCGCCGACTTCGCGTGGAACCCGCAGGGCTACCAGCCGCAGGAGTCCTGGCGGGCCGCCGTCGACGACCTGGCGGGCGGCGATCCGTCGGTCCGCGAGGCGCTGACGGCGCTCGCCGGCAACGACTCCTCCTCCGTGCTCGGCGGCCCCGAGTCGGCGTACCTGCGCCCGCTCATGGACGCGTTCTGGACCGCGCGTACGGGCCCGGACGCGGTGGCGCGCGACCGGGCGGCCAAGGAGCTGCGCGCCGCGTTCACGGTGATGCGGCAGGCCCCGCAGCGCCTCGCGGACTCGGCGGTGGGCGGTGAACTGGGGCCCTGGCTCGACCAGTTGGCGCGCTACGGGCAGGCCGGTGAGCTCGCCGTCGATCTGCTGCAGGCCCAGTCGGCCGGGGACGGCGAGGCGGCCTGGCGGGCCTCGCTGGCCCTGGCTCCGGTGCGCGAGGCGGCCGCTCGGGCCCCGGTCACCGTCGGCAAGGGCGTCCTGGGCGCGTTCCTGGACCGGGCGGTGCGGGAGGCCGACGCCTGGACGGGCGCGGACCATCCGGCGGCCAACGTCACCGAGGCGCCGGACGCCTACACGGTCGGGCTCGGCGGCGGCCGCCCGGTCCAGGCGCTGACCGTGCTGGCGAAGCCGGGCACCACCGGCGAGGTCCAGGCGCACATCCCGGGCGACGAGTGGCGCACCCTGGGCCCGCTCGACGCGTCCGGGTGGACCCAGATCGCCGCGAACGGCGTGCGGGCCGATGCGGTGCGGGTGTCCGGCGGCTCGTCGGGGGTGGATCGCCTGGTGCCCTGGTACGCGGACCAGCCGCGGGCCCACCTGGCCCTGGACCAGGCCTCGACGGACGCCGAGATCGGCGGGGCCGCGCGGCGCGTCACGGCCTCGGTGGCGGCGATGGGGCCCGATGACGTGAGCGGCGCGCTGACCGCGAAGCCCCCGCGGGGCATCACGGTGCGGCTCCCCCGGGACACGACGGTGGCCCGCGGCACGAGCGCCGACGTGCCGGTCGAGGTGAGCGTCGCGAAGGGCACGCCGGCGGGCGCGTACGAGGTGCCGCTGTCCTTCGCGGGCCGGCGGACCACGCTGACCGTGCGGGCCTATCCGCGTACCGGCGGCCCCGACCTGATCGCGGGCGCCAAGGCGACCTCTTCCGGCGACGCGGACCCGTCCTTCCCGGCCCGCGCGGCGGCCGACGGCGACCCGGCGACCCGCTGGACCTCGCTCCCCGACGACGCCGCCTGGTGGCAGGCCGAGCTCGCCGGGCCCGCCCGGGTCGGCCTGGTGGCGCTCCAGTGGCAGGGCGCCGGTGCCGCGCGGTACGAGGTGCAGGTGTCGTCGGACGGGCGTAGCTGGCGTACGGCCGCGGCCGTAGGCGAGGGGAAGGGTGGGCGTGAGGTCGTCCACCTGGACGCGAAGGACGCCCGCTTCATCCGGGTCCAGGGGATTCAGCGGGCGTCGGAGTCCGGCTATTCACTGTGGTCGGTCGAGGCGTACGCCGTCACAGCCGGTTCATAGCCGGGTGGACGACAGGGCCCGGATCGCGTCAGGCGGAGATGCCGTCGATCCGGGCCAGGGCGTCGTCCGCGCCGAAGGGTTGGAGGTAGGGCAGCCAGCGCGGGTCGCGGTGCCCCGTGCCGATGATCCGCCAGGCGAGGCCGGTGGGCGGGGCGGGCTGGTGGCGAAGGCGCCAGCCGAGCTCCATGAGGTGGCGGTCCGCCTTGACGTGGTTGCAGCGCCGGCAGGCGGCGACCACGTTCTCCCAGGCGTGCTGGCCGCCGCGGCTGCGCGGGATGACGTGGTCGACGCTGGTTGCGACGCCACCGCAGTACATGCAGCGGCCGCCGTCCCGGGCGAACAGGGCACGGCGGGTCAGCGGAACGGGCCCCCGGTAGGGGACCCGTACGAATCTCTTGAGCCGCACGACGCTGGGCGCCGCGACGGCACGGGTCGCGCTATGCATGAAGGCGCCGGACTCCTCAAGGCTGACAGCCTTGTTTTCGAGGACGAGGACGAGCGCGCGGCGGAGCGGTACGACGCCGAGGGGCTCGTACGACGCATTGAGGACCAGGACATGCGGCACGGGTGCCTCCTATTACGCCGGCGGCGCGTGGCTCGCGCCGGGACGATCTGCTCTCCAGTCTCTCCTCATGGCTGGTCGAAGCGCCACCACGTCCAGGTAACGGGCCCGAAGTGTTTTCGACCACACCCCCTACTTTCCCAGGCGCGGCGCCCCTCTCCCTCGAACACGTCAACGGAGCACAGCTCTTGCCCCGTTAGTGTGGTGGGTCTGCCGCCGCTTCGGCCGGCACCGCAACGCTGGAGGTTCCTGCCGTGAACTGGTCCGCCGTCCTGGCCGACGGATCGCCGCCGCCCACACCCGCGACGCTCCAAGACGCCCAGAAGTCGGCCACCGAGGCCGCGGGCTGGGTGGAGCAGAACTGGTCGACGTGGCTGTACGTCGGATTCCGCATCCTCCTGATCATCGTCATCGCCTCGGTCCTGAGAGTCCTGGTCCGGCGGGCCCTGACCAAGCTCATAGAGCGGATGAACCGCAGCGCCCAGGCGGTGGAGGGCACCGCGCTCGGTGGACTGCTCGTGAACGCGGAGCGGCGCCGCCAGCGCTCGGAGGCCATCGGCTCGGTGCTGCGCTCGGTGGCGTCGTTCCTGATCATGGGCACGGCCGCCCTGATGGTGCTCGGCGTCCTGAACATCGACCTGGCCCCGCTGCTCGCCTCGGCGGGTGTGGCGGGCGTGGCGATCGGTTTCGGCGCCCGCAACCTGGTCACGGACTTCCTGTCCGGCGTGTTCATGATCCTGGAGGACCAGTACGGCGTCGGCGACTCCATCGACGCGGGCGTCGCCTCGGGCGAGGTGATCGAGGTCGGCCTGCGCGTGACGAAGCTGAGGGGCGCGGACGGCGAGATCTGGTACGTCCGCAACGGCGAGATCAAGCGCATCGGCAACCTGTCCCAGGGCTGGGCGACGGCCGGGGTGGACGTCCGCGTCCGTGCGTCCGAGGACCTGGAGCGGCTGCGTACGGTGATCAACGAGGCGACCGAGTCCATGGCGAAGGACGAGCCGTGGAACGAGCGCCTGTGGGGTCCGGTGGAGATCCTGGGCCTCGACGAGGTACTGATCGACTCCATGGTGGTCCGCGTCTCGGCGAAGACCATGCCGGGCAAGGCGCTGAGCGTGGAGCGGGAGCTGCGCTGGCGGATCAAGGTGGCCCTGGACGCGGCGGGCATCCGCATCGTGGGCGGCCTGCCGCTGGCGGAGGAGCCGCCCGCCACGGACCCGTCGGCAGCAGTGGCCGCCCCGTCGGCCCTGGCCAACCCGACGTCCCCGCAGTCGCTGGCGACTACGCCGATCCCTAACCCGAACCCGAATCTGGCGAAGTAGGGGGCGCGGGGGCGGGGCGCTGCTCACGCAGTTCCCCGCGCCCCCTAACCCCGTTTTCGGCCTCGGACCGTGCGAGCTGGTCGCGCCCGCGCGGCGGAGCCGCACAATGTCACAGCCAGCCCGTCATGGGGGTCCCCCCTGGCCCTTGAGGCCTTGGGGGAGTTTGAGGACGAGCGCCCTTCAGGCGCGAACGGGGTCTGGGGCGGAGCCCCAGGAACCGGCCGAGCTCATCAGGGCTGCACGCCCAGTGCTACTCAGCCACCCGCGACCTCACGATGCGCAGCGCGTACGATCTCGCCCGCTTCCAGAATGGCGGCCGCACGCACATCCGGGTCCGGGCTGTCCACGGCACGCTCCGCCGCGTGCAGGCGCTGGGCCCGCTCCGGATACCGCTCGATCTCCACGACGACGCCCCACCGCTGGTAGAACATCCGGATCAGTACGACGCTGTCCTCGTCTCCGGCCCGTACGAACGCCTGCTGAAGCTCTTCGAAGAATTCGGGCAGCCGAGACGCCGCGACGGTGGCGACGGCCTGTCGGAGAGCGGGCAGAGTGAGTGCCGACGGCAGCCCGCAAAGCTGACCCCGGCCGAGCAACCCACCCCGCCCAGCAGGTAACGCTTTGGCAGCCGCCAGCGCCCCGGCCATTGACGTGTCACTTACCCACGCCCTACGTTTCCTCCCAACGAATAGGAAACTTTCCTAACAGTGGTGTGGGGAAGCAAGCGCCCGAAGGGCAGGGGGATCTGTCGTGGCCGGTAGCACTACCCCGGGGACTCCGCGCGTACTCCGCGCCATGAACGATCGGGCCGCTCTCGATCTGCTGCTGGAGCACGGGCCGCTCTCGCGGACCCGGATCGGCAAGCTCACCGGGCTCTCCAAGCCGACCGCCTCGCAGTTGCTCGCGCGGCTTGAGGCGGCGGGTCTGGTCGTCGCCACCGGCACCACGGCCGGGCGGCCCGGGCCCAACGCCCAGTTGTACGCCGTCAACGCAACTGCCGCCTACGTAGCGGGACTTGACGTCACGCCCGAGCGCATCCGCGCCGCCGTCGCCGATGTGGCGGGCGGTGTCGTCGGGGAGTTCGAGGTCGCCACCCCCGGGCGGCGCGCCGACTCCGTGGTGCGGCAGGTGACCGACGCCCTGGACGGCGCGGTCAAGGCCGCCGGGCTCGCGCGGGCCGATGTGCACCGGGTCGTCATCGGCACCCCGGGCGCCTTCGACCCCGGCACCGGGCGGCTGCGCTACGCCTCCCACCTGCCGGGCTGGCACTCCCCCACGCTGCTCGACGAGCTGGCCGCCGCCCTGCCGATGCCCGTCGAGTACGAGAACGACGTCAACCTCGCCGCCATCGCCGAGCAGCGCCTGGGCGCGGCCCGCGGCCACGACGACTTCGTGCTGCTGTGGAACGAGGGCGGGCTCGGCGCCGCGCTCGTCATCGGCGGGCGGCTGCACCGCGGGTTCACCGGCGGCGCGGGCGAGGTCGGCTTCCTGCCGGTGCCGGGCGCTCCGCTCGTACGGCATGTCACCAAGGCGAACTCGGGCGGCTTCCAGGAGCTGGCCGGCGGGCAGGCGCTGCCCCGGCTCGCCCGGGAGCTCGGGGTCGACGGCATCCCCGCCGGGACGCCCAACGAGGTGGCCGCCGCCCTGATCACGCGGGGCGCCGCGGCCGGGCAGGGCCCCGAGAAAGAGCTTCTGAACGCGTTCGCCACCGGGCTCGCGACCGGCCTCGCCTCCCTGGTCGCCGTGCTCGACCCGGAGCTCGTCGTGCTGTCCGGCGCCCTGATCGCCGCCGGGGGCGAGCCGCTGCGCGAGCTCGTCCAGACCGAACTCGGCGAGCTGGCCGCCTCCCGGCCCCGCCTCGTCATCGGCGAGGTGGACCGACTCCCCGTACTGCGCGGCGCGCTGGAGGCCGCCCTCGCCACCACGCGCGACGAGGTCTTCGACACCACACGCTGAACCGCCCTTCCCCCTCACCCCTCCGCCCCCTCTCCGGGAGACACCGCCATGCCCAGAATCCGCCGGAAGTCGGCCGCCGCCCTGGCCGCGACCGCATCCATAGCCCTGCTCGCCTCCGCCTGTACGGGCCAGAGCAGCACCAGCACGAGCGACGACGCGTCCAAGGACACGACGATCACGTTCTGGCACGGCTGGAGCGCCCCCAACGAGGTCAAGGCCATCCAGGCCGACGTGGACGCCTTCCAGGCGGCGCACCCCAACATCCACGTCAAGGTCGTCGGCGACATCAACGACGACAAGATCAACCAGGGGCTGCGCGCGGGCGGCTCCAGCGCCCCCGACGTGGTGTCTTCGTTCACCACGAACAACGTCGGCAAGTTCTGCTCGTCCAACGCCTTCGTCGACCTCGCCCCGTTCCTGAAGAAGGACGGCATCGACCCGGCGAAGACGTTCCCCAAGACCATGAACGAGTACACCCAGTTCCAGGGCAAGCGGTGCGCCCTGCCGCTGCTCGGCGATTCGTACGCGCTCTACTACAACAAGGACGCCTTCAAGGCGGCCGGGATCACGGACCCGCCCAAGACGTGGTCCCAGTTCGCGGCGGACGCCAAGACGCTGACCAAGCCCAAGGGCGACTCGTACGAGCAGCTCGGCTTCATGCCGAACTACCACGCCTACGAGACGACGACCGAGCACTACCTCGCGCAGTGGTCGCCGACGTACTTCGACGCCAGCGGCAAGTCGAACATCGCCAAGGACCCGGCCTTCGAGAAGGGCCTCGCCTTCCAGAAGCAGCTCGTCGACGACCTGGGCGGCTTCACCAAGCTGGAGAAGTACCGCTCCTCGTTCGGCGAGGAGTACGGCGACACGAACCCGTTCAACACCGGGCAGCTCGCGATGTCGTTGGACGGCGAGTGGCGGCTCGGCATGGCGATGGACAGCAAGCCCAAGTTCGAGATCGGCGTCGCCCCGCTGCCCGTACCCGACGACCAGGTCGGCACGTGGGGCAAGGGCTATCTGACCGGCACCATCGCGGGCATCGCCGCGACCTCGAAGAAGCAGAACGCGGCCTGGGAACTGGTCAAGTTCATGACCACCAACACCGACGCGGTGGTCAACTTCGCCAACGCCATCCACAACGTGCCGTCGACCTTCGACGCCCTCAAGTCGCCCAAGCTGCAGGCCGACCCGCGCTTCAAGACCTTCCTGGACATCGCGCAGAACCCGAACTCCACCACGACGCCGGCCTCCGTCAACGGCGGTCAGTACCTGGTGTCGATCCAGAACCTCGGCTACGACGTGGAGAGCGGCAAGCAGGGCGACATCAAGGCGGGGCTCGCCAAGACCGCCCAGGAGATCGACGCCGCGATCGCGCAGGCGAAGTAGCCCCGCCATGAGCACGACGTACACACTGCGCTCCAAGCACCGCCGCTCGATGCTGCGGACCCTGGCGTTCCTGTCGCCCTGGCTGATCGGCTTCAGCGTCTTCTTCGCCTACCCGCTGATCTCCACGGTCTACTTCTCCTTCACCCACTACGACGGTTTCGGCGCGGCCACCTTCGACGGCCTCCAGAACTGGTCGTACGTCTTCAACGACTACCCGCTGTTCTGGCCGGCGCTGCGCAACACCCTGTGGCTGGTGGTCGTGATGGTCGCCTGCCGGGTCGTGTTCGGGCTCGGCGTGGGCATGCTCATCACCAAGATCAAGACGGGTGTGGGCGTCTTCCGCACCCTGTTCTACCTGCCCTACCTGGCCCCGCCGGTCGCGGCCACGCTCGGCTTCGTGTTCCTGCTCAACCCCGGTACCGGGCCGGTCAATTCGCTCCTCGGCGACCTCGGGATCCCGGCGCCGAACTGGTTCACCGACCCGTCGTGGTCCAAGCCCGCGCTCACCCTGCTCGCGGTGTGGGGCGTCGGCGACCTCATGGTCATCTTCATGGCCGCGCTGCTCGACGTGCCGAAGGAGCAGTACGAGGCCGCCGAGCTGGACGGCGCGTCCCCCTGGCAGAAGTTCCGCTTCGTCACCCTGCCGAACATCTCGCCCATCGTGATGTTCGCCGTGGTCACCGGCGTCATCCAGGCGATGCAGAGCTACACCCAGCCGCTGGTGGCGGGCAAGGTCGCCTCCGGCCACATCGGCAACTCGGGCCAGCAGTTCGAGCCCGGCTACCCCGACAAGTCGACGCTGACGCTGCCCCAGCTCGTCTACAACCTGGGCTTCCAGCGCTTCGACTACGGCTCCGCGTGTGTGGTCGCCCTCGTCCTGTTCGCCCTCTCCATGGTCTTCACGGCGCTCCTCATGAAGCGCCGCGGCGGACTCATCCAGGCAGGTGAGTGACATGACGTACGCCCTCGACGCAACCGAGGCCAAAGCCGCCACGCCGGCGGCCAAGGTGGCCCGCCGCAAGGCGCTGCTCCAGTGGATCGCCGTGCACTCGCTCGGCGTCGCGGCCGCGCTGTTCTTCGTGCTGCCCTTCGTCTTCCTGCTGCTGACCTCTCTGATGGACAATCAGCAGACGCTCACCCGGGACCTGATCCCGCACCACTGGGCGTGGTCCAACTACCGCAAGGTGTTCGACACCCCGGGCTTTCTGACCTGGTGGAAGAACACGCTGCTCTACGCCGGCCTCGGCACCGTACTCAGCGTGGTGTCGTCCGTACCGGTCGCGTACGCGCTCGCCAAGTTCCGCTTCCGCGGCCGCAATCTGTCGCTGATGCTGGTCATCTCGATGATGATGCTGCCGCCACAGGTGATCATCATCCCGATGTACCTGTTCTGGGCGAAGCAGCTGGACCTGTCCGGCACGCTGTGGCCGCTGATCATCCCGCTGGCCTTCGGCGACGCGTTCACCATCTTCCTGCTGCGCCAGTTCCTGATGACCATCCCCAACGAGTACCTGGACGCCGCGAAGGTCGACGGGTGCGGGGAACTGCGCACCCTCATCAAGGTGGTCCTTCCGATGGCGCGCCCCGGCATCGCCGCCGTCGCCCTGTTCCAGTTCTTCTACGCCTGGAACGACTACTTCGGACCGCAGATCTACGCGTCCGACACGCCGGGCTCCTGGACGCTGAGCTACGGCCTGGAGTCCTTCAAGGGCGCGCACCATACCGACTGGAACCTGACCATGGCCGCGACCGTACTGGTCATGGCCCCCGTGATCCTCGTCTTCTTCTTCGCGCAGAAGGCTTTCGTCGAGGGCGTCACGCTGACCGGAGTGAAAGGCTGACCACGAATGAAGCTCGCAGTAGTGGGGGGCGGGTCCACCTACACCCCCGAACTCATCGACGGCTTCGCCCGGTTGCAGGACACCCTGCCGATCAGTGAACTCGTCCTGATCGACCCGGCCGCCGACCGGCTGGACCTGGTCGGCGGGCTCGCCCGGCGCATCTTCGCCAAGCAGGGCCACCCGGGGAAGATCGTGACCACCTCCGACCTGGACGCGGGCGTCGAGGGCGCGGACGCGGTGCTGCTCCAGCTGCGCGTCGGCGGCCAGGCCGCCCGCCAGCAGGACGAGACGTGGCCGCTCGAATGCGGCTGCGTCGGCCAGGAGACCACGGGCGCGGGCGGCCTCGCCAAGGCGCTGCGAACCGTGCCGGTCGTCCTCGACATCGCCGAACGCGTCCGCCGTACGAACCCGGACGCCTGGATCATCGACTTCACCAACCCGGTGGGCATCGTGACCCGGGCCCTGCTCCAGGCCGGGCACAAGGCGGTCGGGCTGTGCAACGTGGCCATCGGCCTCCAGCGCAAGTTCGCCGCCCTGCTCCGGGTCACGCCCGCCGAGGTCCACCTGGACCACGTCGGCCTCAACCACCTGACGTGGGAGCTCGGGGTGCGGCTCGGCGGCCCGCAGGGCGACAACGTCCTGCCGAAACTGCTCGCCGAGCACGGCGACACCATCGCCGACGACCTGCGGCTGCCCCGCCAGATCCTCGACCGGCTCGGCGTGGTCCCCTCCTACTACCTGCGGTACTTCTACGCGCACGACGAGGTGGTGCGCGAGCTCGGCACCAAGCCGTCCCGGGCCGCCGAAGTCGCCGCCATGGAGCGGGAGTTGCTCGCGATGTACGGCGACCCGGCCCTGGACGAGAAGCCCGAGCTGCTCGCCAAGCGCGGCGGCGCCTTCTACTCGGAGGCGGCCGTCGACCTCGCGGCCTCGCTCCTGGGCAACGGCGGCAGCCCCGTCCAGGTCGTCAACACGTACAACAACGGAACGCTGCCCTTCCTCGCGGACGACGCCGTCATCGAGGTGCCGGCCCGGGTGGACGCCGCGGGCGCCGTCCCGCTGCCGGTGCCCGAGCTCGACCCGCTGTACGCCGGGTTGATCGCGCACGTCACCGCGTACGAGGACCTCGCCCTTGAGGCCGCCCTGCGCGGCGGGCGCGACCGGGTGTTCCGGGCGCTGCTCGCCCACCCGCTGGTCGGGCAGTACGCATACGCCGACGGGCTCACCGACCGGCTGATCGAGCACAACCGGGAGCACCTCGCGTGGGCATGAGTGTGCTGGCGATCGACGCCGGCAACAGCAAGACCGATGTGGCACTGATCGGTGCGGACGGAACGGTGCTCGGCACCGCCAGGGGCGGCGGCTTCCGGCCGCCGTCGGTGGGCGTCGAGGTGGCCATGCACATGCTGGCCACCACGGTGGAGGAGGCCTACCTCTCCTCGCACCGGACCGGACCGCTGCGGGTCGAGCACGTCTCGGCGTGTCTGGCCAACGCCGATCTGCCCGTCGAGGAGAGGGAGTTGGCGGCGGCCCTTGAGGCCCGCGGCTGGGGGGACTCCGTGCGGGTGCACAACGACACCTTCGCGATCCTGCGCGCCGGGCTGCCACCCGGCGCCGAGCCGCGCGGGGTCGCGGTGGTGTGCGGCGCGGGCATCAACTGCGTCGGCATGACCCCGGACGGGCGCACCGCCCGCTTCCCCGCGATCGGGAAGATCTCCGGAGACTGGGGCGGGGGCGGCGGGCTCGCCGAGGAGGCCCTGTTCTTCGCGGCGCGCGCCGAGGACGGCCGCGGCGGTCCGACCGCGCTCGCGGCGGCGCTGCCCGCCCACTTCGGGCTCTCCTCGATGTACGAGCTGATCGAGGCGCTGCACCTGGAGAAGATCCCGGCCGTGCGCCGGCACGAGCTGAGCCCGGTCCTGTTCGAGGTCGCGGCGGCCGGCGACCCGGTGGCCCGCTCCCTCGTCGAGCGGCAGGCCGAGGAGATCGTGGCCCTGGCGACGGTCGCCCTGGACCGGCTCGGGCTCCTGGAGGCGGAGACGCCGGTGCTGCTCGGCGGCAGCGTGCTCGCGGCCAGGCATCCCCAACTGGACGACAGGGTGAGGGAGTTGCTCGCGGACCGGGCTCCCAAGGCGGTGCCGCTGGTGGTGACCACGTCGCCCGTGCTCGGCGCGGGGCTTCTGGGCCTCGACCACCTCTGCGCGCCCGACGGGGCCTACGCGCGGCTGCGGGCCCAGTACGCGTAGCCGCGAGGCGGGCGGGGCCCTGTGGAACCGAACGGATCGCCGACGCGTATACATGGTGGGGGCGTGGGGCAGGGGGCCAGGGGCGCGGTACGGCAGGTAACAAGATCCAGACAACCCTGGATGGTTGTCGGTCCCTGCGGCCATACTGCCTAGGCAGCGACCGAGGGGGAGGTCAGGTGGCGAATCCGCCGAACGTGCGCGAACCGGAGACGCGGGAGTCCGCGGCCCGGGTCGCGGCTCAGCGACCCGGCACACACCGGGGCTGGGCCGAGACCCGCAAGCAGCTGCGCGCCGCCGCGACGACCGAGCCCGGCCGCCTGTGGATCATCGGTACGGTCGTGGCGCTGCTCGTCGTCGCCTTCGGCGGCGTCACCGCCTGGGAGATCTCGGACCGCTCGGCGGCGGCGAGCGACGTGGTCAGCCGCAGCCAGCCGCTGAGCGCGGACGCCGCCTCCATCTACCGCTCCCTCGCCGATGCCGACACGGCCGCCGCGAGCGGCTTCCTCGCGGGCGGCCAGGAGCCCCTGGACGTGCGCAAGCGGTACGACACGGACATCGCGACCGCCTCACGCCTGCTGGTCAAGGCGGCCGCGAACACGACGGGTTCGGCCGAGTCGGCCCAGCAGATAGCCACCATGAACGAGCAGCTCCCGCTCTACAACGGCCTCATCGAGCAGGCCCGGGCCAACAACCGGCAGGGCTTCCCGGTCGGCGGCGCCTATCTGCGCTTCGCCAACCAGAAGATGAGCACCAGCCTGCTGCCCGCCGCGCAGAAGCTGTACGAGGCCGAGACGGGCCGGCTCTACGACGACTACGACCAGGCGGACACGTGGCCGTACGCGGCGACCGCGCTCGGCCTGGTGGCGCTCGGCGGGCTCGCGTGGGTCCAGCGCCGCAACTTCCTGCGGACGAACCGGGTGTTCAACCACGGCCTGCTGGCCGCGACGGCCGCCTCCACGGTGGTGCTGCTCTGGCTGGTGGTGGGGCACGCGGTGGCCTCCTCCGACCTGTCGACCTCGCGCGCGCACGGCCAGGAGTCCCTGAAGGTCCTCAACGACGCCCGGATCAGCTCGCTCCAGGCCCGCGCCAACGAGAACCTGACGCTGGTGGCCCGGGGCGCGGTGCTCAACGACGACGGCAAGGACCTGTACGAGGCGTCGTTCACCAAGGAGATGGCATCGCTGTCCGGCAAGCTCGGCGCGGCCAAGAGCCTCGCCGACGACGCCGCGGGCAAGGATCCCGTCACGAAGGCCGTCGGCGACATGGACGAGTGGCAAAAACGCCACACGGCGGCCCGCAAGACCGACGACAGCGGTGACTACGACGGCGCGCTGACCCAGGTCATCGGCGCGACGGGCTCCACCGGCGAGTGCTTCGACCAGGTGGACAAGGCGCTGGACTCGGCGATCGCCCACGAGCAGCACGAGTTCACCACGGCCGCCTCCGATGGCCGCGGCGCCCTGACGGGTCTGCCGCTGGGCGCGGCCGTCCTCGCGGTGCTCGCGGCGGCGGGCGCGGGCGTCGGCATCAGCCGCCGGCTCGCGGAGTACAGGTGAGCGGCATGGACAGCGGCAACGGACGCGGCACCGGCGGCGGATCGGCGAGAGGGGTCGAGATGAGCGGCGCGAACGGCTCGGCGGATCCGGCACACCCGGTCGCCCCCGACACCGACCTGCCCGGCCGTGCCCGGCGCACGCGGCGCGGGGCCGGGCGGCTGCGCGGCTGGGGCGGCGTCGCCGGCATGGCGCTCGCTCTGGCGGTCGCCGCGGGCGCGCTGATCCCACTGACCCGGCACGGCGGCGCGGACGGCGCGGCGGGCGTCGCGGGCCCCGGGATCGCCCGGGCCGTGCAGGCCAAGGCCGACGACTGCAAGGACCCGGAGGCGAGCCTGGCCCCGTCGTCGGCGGACGGGCCGAACATCGACGCCATCAAGCGGCGCGGCAAGCTGATCGCGGGCGTCGACCAGAACAGCTTCCGCTGGGGCTACCGCAATCCGGCGACGCGCACCCTCGAAGGCTTCGACATCGATCTGGTGAAGGCGATCGCGAAGAACATCCTGGGCGACGAGAACGCGGTCATCTACCGCGCCATCCCGACCAGTCAGCGCATCCCCGCGCTCCAGAACGGCACGGTCGACGTCGTCGTGCGCACGATGACGGTCAACTGCACCCGCATCAAGCAGGCCTCGTTCTCCACCGCCTACTTCGAGGCGGGCCAGCAGGTGCTCGCCCCCAAGACGTCCGCCATCACGGGCTTCGACGACTCGCTGAAGGGCAAGCGGGTCTGTGTGGCGGCGGGCTCCACCGCGTTCGACGCACTGAAGGCGAACGCGCACGGCGCGGACTACCAGGACTTCACGGTCCCCAACCAGCTGGACTGCCTGGTCCGCCTCCAGCAGAACCTGGTGGACGCGGTGGTCACCGACAACGCGCTCGCCGCGGGCCAGGCCGCCCAGGACCCGGCGGTCCAGCTGAAGGGCAGCCCGTTCACCACCGAGTACTACGGCGTCGCCGTCAAGCTCGGCAACACCGACCTGGTGCAGCGGATCAACCAGGTCCTGGTGGACTACCGGGCCGGCGGCGCCAACAGCCCGTGGATGACGGCGTACCGCCACTGGCTCGCCGCCGACCTGCCCGGCATATCCGGGCCACCGGCCCCCAAGTACCGGACAGGATGAGCGAGTTGACGGCGGCGTCGTACCACAGAGCGGAGAGGTGATCGATGGGCGCGGGACCCTCCCCCAGCTCCACCGGGGGACCCCCGGAGCCGGTCATGGACCGGGACGAGGTGGACCGTGCGCTGGCACGCCTCGGCGCCGAGCACGAGGCCGTCGAGACCTCGCTGCTCGCCCTCCAGGACCATGCCGGGCGCCGGCTCCTCGAAGGCGCCGGGCTCACCGGCGTCACCAAGGAGCGCTGGGCGTCCACCGAGCAGTCGATCTCCCTGCTCTGGGCGTACTTCGACGCGTACACGGCGGCCCTTGAGTCCGCCCGTGAGCTGCGCGCGAGGCGGCGCTGGCTCGGCCGGGAGGACCTGGTGGAGCTGACCGAGCGGCTGCGCGGCGAGTCCGTGACGCTGTCGGGCGCCGCCCTGCACAGCGCCCCGACGCTGGCCGGGGGCCCGGCGCGGCTGACCGAGCGGTTCACCCTCGCCGAGCTGGTGAACCGGATGAACGAGCTGTACGCGCGCGCGCTCGACCTGGTCGTGGCCGCCGACGCGGTGTGGTCGGCGCTGCCCGCCCGGATAGACCTCCTGGCCGCCGAGCTGCACCGCACCCGGGGCCTCGCGCACTCGGTGGGCGTGCGGCCCGGGGAGCATCCCTCGGGCGACGACCTGGAGTCGATCACGGCCGAGCTGGCCGATCTGCGCGCCCAGGTGATCTCCGACCCGCTGGCGTTCTGGGTGCCCGCGCCGGGCAGCTCCGCGCCGGGCGGCGGCCGCCCCGACACCGGTCGCTACGACCGGGCGGCTCGCGCCCTGGAGGACGTACGCCGCGAAATTGACGCGGTCCTGACGGTCCGGCAGGACGCTGAGCAGCGGTTGGTCCGGTTGCGCGATGTACTGTCACGGGCGGATCGCACGCTGGCCGAGGCCCGGTCGGCGCGCGGCGAGGTCCTCGCGAAGATCGCCGCGAGCGAGGTGCCCGCCGTGAGCGGCCCGTCGATCGCGCTCCAGGAACAGCTGGCGACCGCCGCCGAGTACCGCAGGCACTCGCAGTGGCACCGGCTCTCGCCCCTGCTCGAATCGCTTGAGCGGGAGGCCGAGGACGAACTGCTGCGCGCCCGCGAGTCGTTGACGGCGGTCACCGCGCCGCTGGCGGTCCGCGCGGAGCTGCGCGGCCGCCTCGACGCGTACAAGGCGAAGGTCGCCCGGCACGGCATGGCCGAGGATCCGCTCCTGATCGAGCGGTACGACGCGGCCCGCCGGATGCTGTGGTCTGCGCCCTGCGACCTGCGCGTCGCCGAGGAGGCGGTGCTCCGCTACCAGCGGGCGGCGGCCGACGTACTGGTCCCGAGACATCCCGGGCCCGTTGACCAGAGGGGGGATTCGTGAGCGAGAACACCCAGTGCCAGCGCCCCGGTTGCGCGGGTTCGTACGAGGACATGGGCGGCGGCGAGCTGTACTGCGACACGTGCGGGCTGGCGCCGGTTGTCTCACCGAACGGGATGGTGTCGTCGCCGCCCACCGGGATCACCGGCGGCGGGCACAGCTCGTCCTCCCAGTCGTCGCGGTCCTCCTCGCGCTCGTCGCGGTCCTCCACCTCCCGGTCCTCGACCTCGCGGCGCTCGGTCTCCGGGCGGCTGTCCTCGCTGACCGGCGCCAGCACCTCGCGGTCGGTGTCGGTGCGCAGTTCGGGCAAGGCGGCGAGCTCGTCGGCGCGCAGCCGGCTCGGCGCGGGCCTGGTGTCGGTGCCGGAGGTGCCGCGGCCCGATCCGCGCTCGGCGGTGATGGAGCACCCCGAGGTCCCCGAGCGGAAGCGGTTCTGCTCGCGTTCGGACTGCGGGGCGCAGGTGGGACGTTCACGCGGTGAGCGCCCGGGGCGCACGGAGGGCTTCTGCACCAAGTGCGGCCACCCGTACTCGTTCGTACCGAAGCTGCACGCCGGCGACATCGTGCACGGCCAGTACGAGGTGGTGGGCTGTCTGGCGCACGGCGGGCTCGGCTGGGTCTATCTCGCCGTGGACCGCGCGGTCTCGGACCGCTGGGTGGTCCTCAAGGGCCTGCTCGACACCGGCGACCAGGACGCGATGGCGGCGGCGATCTCCGAGCGGCGCTTCCTCGCCGAGATCGAGCACTCCAACATCGTGCGGATCTACAACTTCGTCGAGCACCTGGACCAGCGCACCGGCTCGCTCGACGGCTACATCGTCATGGAGTACGTCGGCGGCAAGTCGCTCAAGGAGATAGCCAACGAGCGGCGCACGACCGCCGGCAAGCGCGACCCGCTGCCCGTGGAGCAGGCCTGCGCGTACGGCATCGAGGCCCTGGAGGCGCTCGGCCATCTGCACAGCCGCAACCTGCTGTACTGCGACTTCAAGGTCGACAACGCGATCCAGACCGAGGACCAGCTGAAGCTGATCGACATGGGCGCGGTGCGCCGCATGGACGACGACGAGTCGGCGATCTACGGCACGGTCGGCTACCAGGCCCCCGAGGTCGCCGAGCTCGGCCCCTCGGTCGCCTCCGACCTGTACACGGTGGCGCGCACCCTGGCCGTCCTCACCTTCGACTTCCAGGGCTACACGAACGTCTACGCGGACAGCCTGCCGGACCCCGACAACATCGACGTGTTCCGCAAGTACGAGTCGTTCTACCGGTTCCTGGTGCGGGCCACCGACCCGGATCCGGCGCGCCGGTTCGCCTCCGCGCAGGAGATGGCGGAGCAGCTGACGGGCGTCCTGCGCGAGGTCGTGGCGCTCCAGACGGGCCGCCCTCGGCCGGCTCTCTCGACGCTGTTCGGCACCGAACTGCGCGTCACGGACACGAAGTTGTTCGCCGAGCAGAACGGGGACGTCTCGCGGCTCGGAGCGCGGGTGGCACCGGTGGGCAGACGCGCCCGCAAGGCGCTCGCGGCGGCCCCGGCACCGGCCCTGGCCGCTGTTCCGGCGGGCGCCCCGCCCGTCCCGGCCGTCGCCCCGAGCACCCCGAACCTGCCCCACCCGGCGACGCAGGGCGCCATCCCCGTGCCGCGCGCCGAGGGCACGATCGGCGGCGGGCACGCCGCGCCGCTGCTCACGCCCCTGGACCCGCGCGGCACCTCGCTCGCGCTGCCCGTGCCGCACGTGGACCCGAGCGACCCCAACGCCGGGTTCCTCGCGGGCCTGATGGCGGCCGCGCCCGCCGAGCTGATCACCGCGCTGCGCTCGGCCCCGGCCGACTCCATCGAGCGCCGGCTGCGCGAGTTGCGGGCCCGGCTCGACATGAACGAGCGGGTGTCCGCCGCCAAGGCCCTCGAATCCCTGGAGATGGACCACCCGGACGACTGGCGGGTGGTCTGGTACCGGGGCCTGGCTGCGCTGGCGGCGGGCGACAACGAGAACGCGGCGCTGTCCTTCGACGCGATCTACGACGCGTTCCCCGGCGAGCCCGCCCCCAAGCTCGCCCTCGGCGTGTGCGCGGAGGTGCTCGGACAGCTCGACAACGCCGCCGAGTACTACCGCCTGGTGTGGACGACCGACCCGAGTTATGTGAGCGCCGCCTTCGGCCTGGCCCGGGTGCAGCTCGCCGCCGGGGACCGCACCAGCGCCGTACGGACCCTGGAGTCGGTGCCCGAGTCCTCCATCCACTACACGGCGGCGCGCGTCGCGGCGGTCCGGGCGCGGCTGCGCAGCCGCGCCCCGCAGGACCCGCTGATCGAGGACTTGTCGGCCGCGGCGGCCCAGGTCGAGGCGCTCGACGGGTTCGGTCTGGACGCGGTGCGACGTGAACAGCTGGCGACCGAGGTCCTGGGCACCGCTCTGGACTGGGTACTGTCGGGGAGCACCGGCGCCGGGCAGGCGAAGACCGCACTGCTCGGCAGCGAAGTCGACGAGCGGGGCCTGCGCTTCGGTCTGGAACGTTCGTACCGGGTGCTCGCCCGGCTCGCACAGCGTGGCGAGGAAAGGATCGACCTGGTGGAACGGGCCAACCGATTCCGCCCCCGGACCTGGGTGTGACGATGTCGCAGACGCATCAGCCGGCCGCCTGCCCCGGCTGCGAAGAGCCGCTGGAGACGGGGGACCTGTTCTGCGGGGCCTGCGGGTACGACCTGTCGGCCGTGCCCGAGCCGCCGCTCGACCATCCGACCATCGAGATGGCGTCCCCGGCCGCCGCGGGACCGGAGCCTCAACTCCCGTACGCGGTACGGACGGACGAGCCCGGGACGGCGGGTGCCGTGGACGTCGGGGTGGACGAGTATCCGCTCCCGGCGCCCGACCCGCGCGCGGCCGAGCCCGACCCGGCCACCCATGTCGCCCGGCCCCCGGCGCCCGGCACCAAGGTGTGCGTGGCCTGCCGGTCCGGCCGGGTCGACGGCGACGGGTACTGCGAGAACTGCGGGCACGCCCAGCCGCGCGAGCGCGACCACATGGAGGAGGAGCTCGGCTCGGTCTCCGCGGTGAGCGACCGCGGGCTGCGCCACCACCGCAACGAGGACTCCTTCGCGCTGTCCTCGACCGCGCTGCCCGACGGCTCGCCCGCCGTCGTGGCGATCGTCTGCGACGGGGTGTCGTCGGCGACCCGCCCCGACGAGGCGTCCGAGGCGGCGGCCGCCGCCGCCAATGAGGCGCTGCTCGCCGCCCTGCCGCAGGGCACCCACCCCCAGCAGGCCATGCACGACGCGATCCTGGCCGCCGCCGAGGCAGTCAACTCCCTTGCCGCAGACCCGGGTCAGGCCCTCGGCGACGATCCGCACCGCCATCAGAACGCGCCGGCCTGCACGCTGGTCGGGGCGATCTCGGCGGGCGGTCTTCTCGTCGTGGGCTGGGTCGGGGACAGCCGGGCGTACTGGGTGCCGGACGACCGAACGACCGTCCCGGCCCGGCTCACCGAGGACGACTCGTGGGCCGCGCAGATGGTGGCGGCCCGCCTGATGAGCGAGGCCGACGCCTACGCCGACGAGCGCGCCCACGCCATCACCGGGTGGCTGGGGGCCGACGCGTACGAACTGGACCCGCACACCGCCTCGTTCAAGCCGGACCGCTCCGGCGTGGTGGTGGTCTGCACGGACGGGCTGTGGAACTACGCGGAGGCCGCCGAGGAGATGGCCCGCGTCATCCCGGCGGACGCCGCCGAACGGC
Organism: Streptomyces sp. WM6378; assembly: GCF_001279695.1. Lineage (GTDB taxonomy): Bacteria > Actinomycetota > Actinomycetes > Streptomycetales > Streptomycetaceae > Streptomyces. The sequence continues at coordinate 61,935 of NZ_LGDD01000288.1, read as the reverse complement.
CCCTGCACAGCGCCCAGGTGCTCGTCGGGCACGCCCTGGACGGCGGGGGCCACGACAACGTAACAGTGGCCGTGCTGCCGTTCGCGGTGGAGCAGCAAGGGGCAGGATCCGCCTACAACTAGGCCTCCGTCCCCATTGCATCCCCATTGCGCGGCTTCTCTCACTTCTTTCACTTCAGGTCCATGGAGCCTCAAGGAGCCTTTTCCGATGGCCAACTTCTCCAAGTCCAACGTGCCGCAGTTCTCCGTCGAGGTGTACCAGAACGAGTTCCTGCCGGAGGGCGGCCGCGAGGTCAACGCGATCGTCACGGTGGCCTCCACCGGCGGCGGCACCCTGGGCGGCGCGCCCTTCACGGCGGCCACGACCGCGCCGTCCTACATACCCGGCCGGCCGCCCACCGCGGCCGTGGTGATCATGGTGGACTGCTCGGGCTCGATGGACTACCCGCCGACCAAGATGCGCAACGCCCGTGACGCGACGGCCGCCGCCATCGACACGCTGCGCGACGGGGTCGCCTTCGCGGTCGTCGCCGGCACGCACATCGCCCGTGAGGTCTACCCGGGCAACGGCCGCCTCGCCACCGCCGACAGCCAGACCCGTACGCAGGCGAAGGAGGCGCTGCGCAAGCTGAGCGCGGGCGGCGGCACCGCGATCGGCACCTGGCTGCGGCTCGCCGACCGGCTGCTCGGGGCGGCCGACGTCCCGATCCGGCACGGCATCCTGCTCACCGACGGGCGCAACGAGCACGAGTCGCCCGAGGACCTGCGCTCCGCCCTGACAGCCTGCGCCGGACGCTTCACCTGTGACGCCCGGGGCGTGGGGACCGACTGGGAGGTCAAGGAGGTCACCTCGATCGCCTCCGCGCTGCTCGGCACCGCGGACATCGTCGCGGATCCGGCCAATCTGGCCGCGGACTTCACGCAGATGATGGAGAACGCGATGGGCAAGGAGGTCGCGGACGTCGCGCTGCGGCTGTGGACCCCGGTCGGCGTGGAGATCGCGTTCGTCAAGCAAGTGGCGCCCACCGTCGAGGAGTTGACGGACCGTCACACCGAGGCGGGCCCGCGCGCCGGGGACTATCCGACCGGCTCCTGGGGGGACGAGTCCCGCGACTACCACGTGTGCGTGCGGGTGCCCGAGGCCGGAATCGGCCAGGAGATGCTCGCCGCCCGCGTCTCGCTGATCGTGCCCGACCGCGAGGGCGGTGCGCCGCAGGTCCTTTCGCAGGGTCTGGTGCGGGCGGTGTGGACCGACGACATGGCGGCCTCCACCTCCATCAACCCCCAGGTCGCGCACTACACGGGCCAGGCCGAACTGGCACAGGTCATCCAACAGGGTCTGGATGCCCGCAAGTCGGGCGATGTGGACGGCGCGACCGCGAAGCTCGGCCGGGCGGTGCAGCTGGCCGCCGCCTCGGGGAACGCGGATACCGCGAAACTCCTTGCGAAGGTGGTGGACGTCGTCGACGAGGCGACGGGTACTGTGCGACTGAAGGCGAAGGTCGCGGAAGCGGACGAGATGACCCTCGAAACGCGCTCCACCAAGACCGTTCGCGTCAAGAAGTAGCAAGAAGCGCACAAGAAGTGGCTACGCCCGAATAGTGCGTGGTTACGCCGAGAAGTACTGAGAAGCACCGCGAAGCAGTACCACGTACACAGAACCGCCGAAATACCGCGGCCCGCCGGGCCGGACGACGAGAGGGGGAAGCGACTCCATGCCGACCTGCCCGAACGGACACCAGTCGGGTTCCGACGACTGGTGCGAGATCTGCGGCCATCGCATGGGCGCCGTGCCGCCGCCTCCCCCGCCTCCGCCCGCGTACGGCTACCCGGGCCCCGGGGATCCGAACGCCACCTCCCAGGCCGAGCTCTGCCCGCAGTGCCGCACCCCGCGCGAGGCCGGGGCGCCCTTCTGCGAGGAGTGCCGCTGGAACTTCCTCACCAACACGGCGACCTCGTACACGCCGCTGGCGCCGCAGCAGCCGATGCCGAACCAGGGCCCCGGCCCGGCGAACGGCCCCGGCCTTGGGCCCGGCCCTGCTCCCGGCCCCGGGCTGAACCTGCCGCCCGCCTTCCAGCAGGGCCCGCCGCCGCCCCCGCCGGCGCGCGACCCGTACGAGTACCAGAGCTCGCGGCCCTCTCAGGTGAACCGGCCCGCCGAGCCGCTGGCCGGCGACCCCTCGCAGCGCTCCGCGCAGCAGCTGCCCCCGAACGCGTTCCAGCAGCAGCCGCCCCCGCCCCCCGGGCCCTTCAACGGCGGCCAGGGCGGGCCGCCCCCGCCGCCCGCCTTCCAGCAGCAGGCGCCGCCGGCTCCGCCGCAGGTCCAGCAGCCGGGGGCCGACGACGACTGGATGCTGCCGCCGCCGTCCCAGCCCGTCCAGGGGACGCGCCAGCAGCCCGACCGCGGCGACGACTGGCCGCAGCCCACCGGCCCTGACCGGGGTGACGACTGGCCGCAGCCGACTCCCGAGCGGGGCGGCGACGACTGGCCGCAGGCCACCCCGGAGCAGGGCGACGACTGGCCGCAGGCCGTGCCGCCGCCCGCGCCGGCCGCCTGGGCCATCACGATCGGCCCGGACCGGGACTACTTCGTGGCGATGATGCAGCGCAGCGGCCCGGAAGCGGCCGGTCTGAACCTGCCGGCGTACTCGCCCGAGCAGCAGCGCCCGCTGTCCGGCAACCAGATCACCATCGGCCGCCGCCGCCACTCCACCGGCGAGGCGCCCGACATCGACCTGTCGGTGCCGCCGGAGGACCCGGGCGTCTCGCACCAGCACGCGGTGCTCGTGCAGCAGCCGGACGGTACGTGGGCGGTCGTCGACCAGAACTCGACGAACGGCACCACGGTCAACGGCTCCAGCGAGCCGATCCAGCCCTACGTTCCGGTGCCGCTGCAGGACGGCGACCGGGTGCACGTGGGCGCCTGGACGACGATCACCGTGCGCCGGGGCTGAGAGCCTGACCGGTCAACCCCGCAGGGGCCAGGTGTAGGGCCCCTGCGGATCGTCCAGCCACGCCCACTGGGCGCCGTCGTCCACGGTCACCCCGAACCGCTCACGGCGGGGCCGCTGCTCGCGCCGCCACAGCTGGTGCGCCTCGTACGGGTCGAGGCTGCCCGCCGTCAGTTCGAGCAGGAAGCGGAACAGCTCGTTCGCCACGCTCTCGCGGGGCAGGCCGCCCGCGTAGGGGACGGTCCGGTTCTGTGAGGCCGCGCCGCGCAGCGGCACGAAATAGGCCGGGGTGTGCAGGAAGCGCCCCTCGGCGTGGCCCGGGCCCGTCACCCGCAGCCGGATCAGGCCGGTCGCCAGCGGGGCCAGGATCAGCGCGCCCGTACGGCACTGGGCGGGCCAGTCGTGGGGTACCGAGCCCACCGTGCAGGTCGCCACGATCTTGTCGAACGGGGCCCGCGAGGGAGCGCCGCGCGCCCCGTCCCCGGTGATCACGGCGGGGTGGTACCCGGCCGCGGCCAGGTGCGTCCGCGCGGACTCGGTGATCTCGGGGTCGAGGTCGACGGTGGTCACGTTCTCCTCGCCGAGCCGGTGGCACAGCAGCGCCGCGTTGTACCCGGTCCCGGCGCCGACCTCCAGGACCCGGTCCCCGTCCCCGATCTCCAGCGCCTCCAGCATGCGGGCCATCAGCGAGGGCTGGCTGGAGGACGAGACGAGCTCGCCGTCGCGCATCCGGGTGGCCAGCGGGGCGTCCGCATAGGCCCCGGTCAGCCAGCGTTCGCGCTGCTCGGGGTCCGGGTCCTCGCCCCACAGCCGGACGTGGCCGCCGGGCGCGCCCTCGTAGTAGTACGGCACGAAGAGGTGGCGCGGCACGTCCTCGAAGGCGGCCCGCCAGGCCGGGTCGGCGAGCGCCCCGCCGGCCGCGATCCCGCGCACCAGGGCCCGCCTCAGTGCCAGGTCCGCGCTCATACGTCCACTGTGCTGCGCCGGGGGCCGGGAGGCGAGCGGTCCTAGGCCCCCGGTCCTCGGCCACGAGGTCTGAGACCATGGAAGCGTGCTGCATTTCCCGGGGAACGGCCCCTGGACTCCGGGCCGCGTTCCGGGGCAGGCCAACACGACATTGCGAGGGTGTTCTACGTGACCGAGATTCCGCGCGGCACGCTGCCGGAGCAGACCTTCTACGAGCAGGTCGGCGGCGAGCGGACCTTCCGGCGCCTCGTGCACCTCTTCTACCAGGGCGTCGGCGAGGACCCGCTGCTTCGTCCGATGTACCCGGAGGAGGACCTGGGCCCGGCCGAGGAGCGCCTCGCCCTGTTCCTGATGCAGTACTGGGGCGGCCCGCGCACCTACAGCGACGGCCGGGGGCACCCGCGGCTGCGGATGCGGCACGCGCCGTTCACGGTCGACCGGGCCGCGCACGACGCCTGGCTGCGCCACATGCGCACGGCCGTCGACGGCCTGGAACTGTCCCCCGAGCACGAGCAGACGCTCTGGAACTATCTGACGTACGCGGCCGCTTCGATGGTCAACTCCGAGGGCTGAGCCGCCCCGCACCACCCCAGCTGCCCGAAAACACCCTCGAAAACTGCCCCTCCGACCGGAATTCGGTCGTCCGTGGTCGCATTCCGATCACGATCGGGCAAGTTCATATGGCAAGCGGTTTCCACGGCCCCACGCCCTCTGAAAGCATCTGGGCACATTTCGGGGGGATGGCCTAAAAGCCGCCGAGGGGGCCGTGTGCCGGGGTTCGTCTTTCTGCGGGTGCGTGCGCACCGGCTGCTGCTGATCGCGGCGCTGCTCGCAGTGCTGCTCACCACATCGGTACTCGCCGCCCTGGCGACGTTCTCCGGGTCCATCGGGGACGCGGCGCTGCGCCACACGCTGGCCACCCGCTCCGCCGCGCCCGCGGCCCTCGCCGTGAAGTCCGAGGTCAAGCCGGACCAGCGCAGGGCCGCGGGCGACGCGGTGCGCACCGGAGCCCGCGCCGTCTTCGATCAACTCCCGGTCACGACAAGGGAGTTGGCCGAATCCGGTCCGTACGCCCTGCCGCGCTCCCTGCAACCGCCGGACGCCCGCGGCGGCGACCCCGACCTCACGCTGTTCGCCGCGATCGACCGCTCGCGCGTCCGCCTCACCGCGGGCAGCTGGCCCGCCGCCAACAGCTCGCCCGCGATCCAGGTCGCGCTGCCCGAGTCCGCGGCCGGGCGGCTCGATCTGCACCCGGGTGCCACGCTCGCCCTCACCGATCGGCTCGACGGCCCGCCCGTCACCGCCCGGATCACCGGTATCTACAAGGCGGTTGACGTCTCGGACGCGTACTGGCGCCTCGACGACCTCGGCGGCCGCGGCATGCGCAAGCTCGACTTCACCACGTACGGGCCGCTGCTCGCCGACGACTCGGTACTCGCGGGCGGCCGGGTCAGTACGGGCCAGAGCGCGTGGCTGGCCTCCGCCGACTTCTCCGGGATCGGCGTCGACCGCATGGACCGGCTCCGCTCGGCCGCCACCGACGGGCCCAAGTCCCTGCTGAAACAACCCGTGTTCGGGGGCAACGCGACCGCGGTGACCTCGCTGCCGGAGATCCTCGACCGGGCCGAGCGCTCCCTGCTCGTGTCCCGCTCGACGCTGCTCATCGTGGCGCTCCAGCTGGTGCTCCTCGCCGGGTACGCGCTGCTCCTGGTGGCCCGGCTGCTGAGCAGCGAGCGGTCCGGCGAGACCGAACTGCTGCGGGCCCGGGGCGGATCGCGGGGCCAGATCACCTGGCTCGCGGCCGCCGAGGCGCTGCTGCTCGCGGTGCCGGCCGCGCTGGTCGCCCCGCTCCTCGCGGGCCCGCTGACCCGGCTGCTCGCCGGGCAGGGCGCGCTCGCGCGGGCCGGACTGCGTCTGGACACCTCGGCCACCGCCACGGTGTGGCTGGTCGCGGTCCTCGTCGCGCTGGGCTGCGCGGCGGCCGTGGTGGCGCCCGCGCTGTCGGCGGGCCGCCTCGGCCGGGGCGGCCGGGACGGCGCGCTGCCCGCGCCGGTCCGGGCGGGCGCCGACATCGGGCTCCTGGTGATCGCCGGGGTCGCCTACTGGCAGCTGGACCGGCAGACCTCCGGATCCGGCGCGATCAACACCGTCGCCTCGGGCGGGCTCGGCGTCGACCCGCTGCTCGTGGCGGCGCCCGCGCTGGCCCTGCTCGCCGGGACCGTCCTGGTCCTGCGGCTGCTGCCGCCCGCGGCCAGGCTCGCCGAACGCCGGGCGGCCGGCGGGCGCGGGCTGCCGACGGCGCTGGCCGGCTGGCAGTTCAGCCGCCGCCCACTGCGCGGCGCGGGCCCGGTCCTTCTGCTCATCCTCGCGATCGCGATGGGGCTGCTCACCCTCGGCCAGGCGTCCACCTGGAACCGTTCGCAGAGCGACCAGGCCGACTTCCGCGCGGGCACCGACATCCGAGTGCTCGGCTCCACCATCAGCCCCTTCGGCCAGGCCGGCTCGTACGACGCGGTCCCCGGGGTCAGCGCGGTCGCCCCGGCCGCGCGCGGCTCGATGCCACTGAGCGGCGGGCGCTCGGGCACGGTGCTCGCCCTCGACACCCACCACGCGGACGGCTTCCTGTTGCGCGAGGACCTCGCGGGACGCTCCGCCAAGGACCTGCTCGCCGCGCTCACGCCGAAGCAGGACGCCCCGGCCGGTGTCGCACTCCCCCAGGACACCGAGCGGATCGGCCTCGACCTGCGGCTGACCGGCGGGGCCCCGGGCGGGCCGCCCGGCACGGTGACGGCGACGCTGGAGGACCGCTTCGGGATGCAGTTCCCCTTCACCGTCGGCAAGCTGGCCTCGGACGGCCTGCCCCACACCCTCGGCCTCGATCTGTCCGCCGCCGCGGGCCGCCCGACGGGACGCCCCGCCGGACCCCTGCTCCTGACCGGCCTCTCCGTCGTGCGCGAGCTGCCCGACGGCGCGGCCGAGCCGCAGGCGATCGCCCTGGACGGGCTGCGCGCCACCGGCCCCGGTGGGAAGGAGACCGCCGTCGCCGTGCCGCCGACCGGCCGGTGGAAGGCGGACACCGAGAGCGCCAAGGACACGAACTGGGAGACGGGCTCCGCGTCCGTGACCCGCACCGTGCGGCTCACCGCGCCGCGCCCCGCGCCGCCCGCACCGGCCGCCGTCGCCGACGACAGGTTCCTTCAGTCCAGTGGCAGCAAGGTCGGGCAGACCATCGACGTGCCGCTGGCGGGCCAGAGTCTGCGGGTGAAGCTCGTCGCCCGCCTGAAGCAGTTGCCGACCACCGGCAGCGGCGCGGTCGGCCCGGCCGCGGTGCCCGCGGGCACCGCGGCCTCCGACGGCGGGGGCCTGCTCCTCGACCTGCGGGCCGTCAACCGGGTCCTCCAGGACAAGGGCGACGCCTTGCTCCCCACCGAGTGGTGGCTGACCACCGCGCCGGACCGCTCGGCCGCGGCCGCGGCGACCCTGAAGGCCCGCCCCGACGCCGACCCCGCGCAGATCGTGTCCCGCGCGGAGATCGCCAAGGAGCTGGGCGACGATCCGCTGGGCGCGGGCCCGCAGTCGGCGCTCGTGGCCGTGTCGATCGTGGCGGCGGCCCTCGCCGCGGTCGGCTTCTCGGTGAGCGCCGCCGGGTCGCTGCGCGAGCGCGGCCAGGAGTTCGGCGTGCTGCGCGCGCTCGGCACCCCGCGCCGCCAGCTCGCCCGGCTGATCGCCGCCGAACAGGGAGTGCTGATCGCGATTGCCCTGCTGGCAGGGCTCGGCCTCGGCGAAGTACTGACCAGGGCGGTGGTGCCGCTGATCGTGCTGACCGACCAGGCGACCCAGCCGGTGCCCACGGTCCTGGTCGAGCTGCCGGCCGGCCGGGTGGCGCTGCTGCTCGCCGGGGTCGCCGCGGTGCCGCTGCTCATCGTCGCGGCGATCGCGCTGCGCCGTACCGATCCGGCCGTCACGCTGCGGCACCAAGGGGGCAACTGACATGTCCGGCAAGGCAGTTGCGCCCTGGGTGCGCACCCGGCTGCGGACCGCGCCGGGCGCCGCGGCCGCGCTCGCCCTCCTGGTCCTGGTGACCGCGTGGCTCGCCGCGGCCTACCCGCGCGGGATCGACACGTACGAGGACGACGGGCTGCGCCGCACCGTCGCCACGGCCGCGCCGGGCCGCACCGCCCTCCAGTTCGTCGCGGGGGCGCCGGGCCTGGCCCTGCCCGACGACCAGCGGGCCGCGATGGTCTCCCCCCAGGAGACGAAGCGGCGCTTCGAGTCGGTCGTGAAGAACGTGCCGGCCCCGCTCACGGCCGACCTCTCCCAGTCGGCGTACGGGCTGCGGACCACCCAGCAGTTGGAGTCCGACGAGCCGTACCTGCCGAAGCCGGACCGGGTGCCGCCGCGGTTCACCGTCGCCACCCAGTCCGACCTGGCCGCCCACGCGCGCGTGGTGTCGGGCCGGCTGCCCGGCGGGTCGGCCGACCAGAAGTCGGCGGAGGCCGAGGCCGCCGTCACCACGGCCACCGCCAGGACCTTGAACATCAAGGCGGGCTCGGTGCTGCACGTGGACACGCTCGGCGGCCCGCGCCTTGCGTTCAAGGTGACCGGCATCGTGGAGCCGCTGCTCCCGGAGGCGGGCTACTGGTCCGTCCTGCCGGTGCTGCGCACCCCGCAACTGCTGCCCGCCAGCAAAAAGCCGGATCCGCCGATGTACTGGCACGGCGGCCTGCTGCTCGCCCCCGGCGCCGCACCGGCCCTGCTCACGACCAACGGCAAACCCGAGGCCTACGCCCAACTCGCCCCGGACAGCCAGCATTTGAATGCCCGTCAGTTCGATGATCTGAAGACGGCGGTCGCGGGCCTGCAGAACGGACCCGCGCTCTCGCGGATCCGTACCTCCTTCTCCATGTCGACCAGCGTCTACACCGAACTCGACCGCGTGCTCCTCTCGTACGCGACCGTGCGCGACTCGATCACGCCGGTGGTCGCGGTCGCGGGCTTCGGCACCGCGACCGTGGCGGCCGTGGTGCTCCTGATGACGGGCGGTCTCGCCGCCGCGCGCCGCACCGCCGAGCTCGCCCTGCTGCGGGCCCGCGGCGGCTCGCTGCGCCAGATCGCCGGCCGGCTGCTCGCCGAGAGCGCGGTCGTGGTGGTCCCGGCCGCGGCCGTCGGCCTGGTCCTCGCGGTGCTCGCCGTGCCGCACGGCCGCCTCGGCCCCGCGCTCGCCGCGGCCGGCGGGGTCGCGGCGCTTGGCTGCCTGGCCCTGCCGGTGCGCGCCGCGCTGGTCCACCGCGCGGTCCGCTCGGCCGCCGAACGCGCCGATCTCGTACGCGAGAAGCCCTCCGCGCGGCGCACGGTGGCCGAGCTGACGCTGCTCGTGCTCGCGGCCGGCGCGGTGTTCGCGCTGCGCCGCCGCGGCACCGCCGGGGGCTCCGCCGACTCGCTGGTCAGCGCTGCGCCGGTGCTCATCGGGGTGATCGCGGCGCTGGTCCTGATCCGGCTCTACCCGCTGCCGCTGCGCTGGGCGGCCCGCCCGGCGGCCCGGCTGCGCAGCACGGTCGGCTTCCTGTCGCTCGCCCGCGCCGGACGCGCCTCGGGCGGCGGCGTGCTTCCGCTGCTCGCCCTGCTCACGGCGCTGACGACGGCCGCGTTCGGCGGCTCGGTGCTCGCGGGCGCGGCCGACGCCCGCGACCGGGCCGCGCTGTACGCGACCGGCACCGACGCCCGCATCGACAGCGATCTGCCGCTGCCCAGGGACCTGCCGGGGCGCGTCGCCCGGGTCCCGGGCGTCCAGGGCGTCTCCCCCGTCCACATCGAGTACTCCGTCCTGCTCCCGGACGACGACAAGACCGCGGTCGCGGGCGTGGACCCCACGACGTACGCGAAGCTCACGGCGGGCACCGCCCTCAGCGTCCCGGCGGACCGGATCAAGGCTCCGACCGGCGCCCAGGGCAAGGCGGTTCTGCCCGCCGTGGCCTCGCCCTCGGTCGCCCAGCGCCTGGGCAAGGAGCCGGTGAAGCTGCGCGTCGCGGGCTACGACGTGACGGTCAAGGTGGTCGCCGCGCGGGACGGCTCGGCGGCCGTACCGCAGAGCGACTTCATCCTGGTGGACACCGCGGGCCTCGGCGCGAAGGACCCGACCGCGCTCCTCGTGGGCGGCGCCTCCATCGACGCGAAGGCGCTGCGCAAGGCCGCCGTGAGCAGCCATGTGAACGTCCGGCTGCGGTCCGAGGCGCGGCAGGAGTACGCCGACTCGCCGCTCCAGACCGGCGCCGGGCGCATCTACGCGGCGGCCGTCGCGGCGGGCGCGGGCCTGGCCGTGCTCGCGCTGCTCCTCTCGCTCCTGCGCGGCGCCCCCGAACGCTCCGCGCTGCTCGCCCGCCTTCGCACCATGGGCCTCACCCGCCGCCAGGGCCGCACGCTCCTGGTCCTGGAGGCGCTGCCGCCGGCGTTCCTCGCGGCGGTGGGCGGCGCGCTCACCGGCTGGGCCTCGATCGCGCTGCTCGCGCCCGGCATCGACCTGGCGGGCCTGGCGCTCGCCACAAGCAGCACTCTGGCGCCGGTCGGCTCCGAGCTGCGCGCGGACCCGCTGTCGCTGCTGCTGCCCGCCGTGTGCGTGGTGCTGCTCGCGGCGGGCGTGGCGACCGCGCAGGCCTGGTGGAGCGGCCGCCGTGGAGCCATCACCGAACTCAGGGCAGGAGACGCTCGATGACCACATCGCTCGAAGACCTGGAGCGCCGGGCCACGGCCCACCGCGACCGGCCCGCCTACGGCCACGACGCGCTGATCGCCTGCGACCGTCTGGTACGGGTCTTCACGACCGACGGCGTGGAGGTGCAGGCCCTCCAGGGCCTCGATCTCCTGGTCACCGAAGGCGAGTTGATGGCCCTGGTCGGTGCGTCGGGCAGCGGCAAGTCGACCCTGATGAACATCCTGGCGGGCCTGGACGTGCCGACGGCGGGGGCCGCCAGGGTGGCCGGCCGCGACCTGCTGACGATGGACTCCGGGGCGCGGCTCGGCTACCGCCGCGACGTGGTGGGCTTCGTGTGGCAGCAGACCGCCCGCAACCTGCTGCCGTACCTGACGGCCATTCAGAACGTGGCGCTGCCGATGCAGCTGGGGGGCGGCCGCTCCAAGCGCGGCAAGGCCGAGCGGGCCGACTCGCTCCTGACGATGCTGGACGTCGCGCACTGCCGCGACCGGCGCCCCCACCAGATGTCGGGCGGCGAACAGCAGCGCGTTGCGATCGCGGTGGCCCTGGCCAACAGCCCGTCCGTGCTGCTCGCCGACGAGCCGACGGGCGAGCTGGACTCGGCGACGGGCGAGCAGATCTTCGCGGCGTTCCGCACGGCCAACGAGGAGCTGGGCACGACGATCGTGATCGTCACCCACGACCAGGCCGTGGCGAGCGAGGTCCGCCGCACCGTGGCCATCCGCGACGGCCGCACCTCGACGGAGGTCCTGCGCCGCACCCAGGTGGACGAGGCGACGGGCGAGGAGTCCCTGGTCGCCCGCGAGTACGCGATGCTCGACCGGGCCGGGCGCCTCCAGCTCCCCGCGGAGTACACGCGCGCCCTGAGCATGGAGCACCGGGTGGCCCTGGAGCTGGAGAGCGACCACATCCAGATCTGGCCGGACGAGCAGTAACCGCCTTACGGGGCAAGGCGGTTGGGGTGTCCGGCACAGTCGGGCGGGTCAGGCGGGCGTGACGGTCAGCCCGCCGAGGCCGGCCCTGCGCAGCGCGACGGACCCGTACGGCGTGCGAAGGCGCAGCCACGGGCCCGAGGCGAACAGCGCCACCGGTTCGGGCGCGGAGGGTGCGCCCGCCGAGGCGAGCGCGCGGACGGGCCGCAGGAAGCCGAGCGACTGGGCCGCGTGCACGGCCCGCAGCGGCAGTTCGGTGGAGCCGAGCGTGCGCGACCAGATCTCGCGCCCGATCAGCTCGCGCTCGGCCCGGGTGCGCCGCTCTTCGGGCAACGCCTCGTCCCGGGCACGGAATTCGGCGACGGCGGCCGCGACGGCGCCCCGCATCTGCTCGGGTCCGGGCAGCCCCGGCACCGGCTGCCAGCCGCCGCGCGGCGGGAGCACCCCGGCCCACGGCGGCCCGGTGACGGCCTCGGGGACGGTCGTGGTCGCGCTCGACTCGTCGAGGGATTCGAGGAGTTCACCGGCGGAGACGGTCACGTCCAGGGCGACCAAGTCGTCCTGGAGCCGGGCCGTGCGGATCGCGAGCACCTCGAAGGAGGGCGGCCGGCCGAACACGGCGAGGGCGCCGCCGCCCGCCTGGAGGCGGACCGCGGCGGCCCGGTCGTAGTGGATCAGCCGGCCGAGGAAGGCGGCGAGATCCGCCGCCTCCCTGGCATCGTCGAACCGCAGCACGGCGTTCATGCCGCGGCCCGCTCCTGCCCGTCGTCGCGCGAGCCGTCGTCCAGGTACTCCAGCAGGAAGGCCTTCTCCTCGGCGGTGATCCGCCGCGGCCGGCCCGCCGCCAGGTCGTAGGGCACGACGACGGTGGCCGCGGCGACGTACACCAGGCCGCCCTCGCCGGGCTCCTTGATCTCGTAGGAGATGGTCAGTGACGCCGCGCCGATCTTCGTCACCCACGACTCGATGATCACCGGCTCGTGCCGGTGGACCAGGGGCCGCTTGTAGTCGATCTCGTGCCGGGCCACGACGGACCCGCCCTGGAACGACGGCGACCCGTCGCCCGGCTGCAGCCGGAACATGAAGTCGATGCGGGCTTCCTCCAGGTACCGGACGAAGACCGCGTTGTTGACGTGCCCGAAGGCATCCATGTCCGACCAGCGCAGCGGGCAGCGGTAGATGTGACGGGTCACTGACACTCAGCCCCGGGTGAGCTTCTTGTAGGTGGCACGGTGCGGGCGGGCCGCGTCCGCACCGAGGCGCTCGACCTTGTTCTTCTCGTACGACTCGAAGTTGCCCTCGAACCAGTACCACTTGGACTCGCCCTCGTAAGCGAGGATGTGGGTGGCCACTCGGTCCAGGAACCAGCGGTCGTGGGAGATCACGACGGCGGCACCGGGGAACTCCAGGAGCGCGTTCTCAAGCGAGGACAGCGTCTCGACGTCGAGGTCGTTGGTGGGCTCGTCGAGGAGCAGCAGGTTGCCGCCCTCCTTGAGCGTGAGCGCCAGGTTGAGGCGGTTGCGCTCACCACCGGACAGGACACCGGCCGGCTTCTGCTGGTCCGGGCCCTTGAAGCCGAAGGCGCTGACGTACGCGCGGGACGGCATCTCGACCTGGCCGACGTTGATGTAGTCGAGCTCGTCGGAGACAACGGCCCAAAGGGTCTTCTTCGGGTCGATGTTGGCGCGGCTCTGGTCGACGTAACTGATCTTGACGGTCTCGCCGACCTTGATGGAGCCGTTGTCCGGCGTCTCCAGGCCCTGGATCATCTTGAACAGCGTGGTCTTGCCCGCACCGTTCGGACCGATGACGCCCACGATGCCGTTGCGCGGCAGCGTGAAGCTCAGGTCGTCGATGAGGACCTTGTCGCCGAAGGCCTTGGAGAGGTTGTTGACCTCGACGACGATGGAGCCGAGGCGCGGGCCCGGCGGGATCTGGATCTCCTCGAAGTCCAGCTTCCGCATCTTGTCGGCTTCGGCGGCCATCTCCTCGTAGCGGGCGAGACGGGCCTTGGACTTGGTCTGACGCCCCTTGGCGTTCGACCGCACCCACTCCAGCTCTTCCTTGAGGCGCTTCTGACGCTTCTCGTCCTTGCGGCCCTCGACCTTGAGGCGGGACGCCTTCTTCTCCAGGTACGTGGAGTAGTTGCCCTCGTACGGGATGGCGCGGCCGCGGTCGAGCTCCAGGATCCACTCGGCGACGTTGTTCAGGAAGTACCGGTCGTGGGTGACGGCCACCACGGCGCCCGCGTACTTCGAGAGGTGCTGCTCCAGCCAGTTCACCGACTCGGCGTCGAGGTGGTTGGTGGGCTCGTCGAGGAGGAGCAGGTCGGGGGCCTCGATGAGCAGCTTGCAGAGCGCCACGCGGCGCTTCTCGCCACCGGAGAGGTTGACCACGGGCCAGTCGCCGGGCGGGCAGCCCAGGGCGTCCATGGCCTGCTCCAGCTGGGCGTCGAGGTCCCACGCGTTGGCGTGGTCCAGGTCCTCCTGGAGCTTGCCCATCTCGTCGAGCAGCGCGTCCGAGTAGTCCGTCGCCATGAGCTCGGCGACCTCGTTGAAGCGCTTGAGCTTGCCCATGATCTCGGCGGCGCCGTCCTGGACGTTCTCCAGAACGGTCTTGGACTCGTCGAGGTGGGGCTCCTGCATGAGGATGCCGACGCTGAAGCCGGGCGTCAGGAACGCGTCGCCGTTGGAGGGCTGCTCAAGGCCCGCCATGATCTTCAGCACCGTGGACTTACCGGCACCGTTGGGCCCCACCACACCGATCTTCGCGCCGGGCAGGAAGCTCAGCGTCACGTCGTCAAGGATCACCTTGTCGCCGTGCGCCTTGCGCGTCTTGCGCATCGTGTAGATGTACTCAGCCAAGAGAAACCGTCCGGCAATCGATGTGTGGGCAGATACACCCCATCTTGCCTGACGGCCACCCCTGGGGGGAAACCCGTATCGCGGTGCACCGCTGACCTGCCCGGCGTTGGGCCGCCGCTGTAGTCGGCCTGTCACGGGCTGTCGGTATCGGACCCTGTCCGGCGGACCCGCGCGGCCGGGAATTCGCCCGGTACGACGAAGCGGCCCCGGTACGCGATCGCATACCGGGGCCGCTGCCCGTCACCGGGCGCTCACACTGAGCTCAGCGTTTGCTCGTACTGCTCGCTCACTGGCCCTGCTTACTGACCGGCGGCCTTCTTCTTGCGGAGGAAGAACACCGCGCCGCCACCGAGCAGCACCAGGACGACCGCCGCGCCGGCGATCATCGGGGTGGCGCTGGAGCTGCCGGTCTCGGCCAGGTTGGTGCCACCGTTGGTCCCGGTCGAGCTGCCACCGGCCGAGGCGGGGCTGGGCTTCGAGGACGGGGCCGGGCCGGTGCCCGCGGTCTTGCAGTCGAGGACACCGGAGAAGTGCTGGCCCGCGATGGTGAAGTCGTACTTCTGGTCCTCGGCGACGGGGAACAGCACGGACTTCGTGCCGCCGGCCGGGACCGTCGCGATGGTCTTGCCACCGACGGTCACCGGGAAGGCCTCGTCGCCCTTGTTGGTGACGGTGATGTCCACGCCGCCCTTGGCGCAGTCCTTCTTGACCGACACGGCCGGGATGGCGCCCTGCTTGGCCCAGGTCGCCTTGGCCTCGGCGTTGACCGTCGAGTCGCTGGAGCCGGCCAGGATCTGCGTCTGGCTCTTGGAGTCACTCGCGAACGCGCGGCCGACCGGCACCTGGGTGGTGGCCGACAGGCGCAGCGAGCCGGAGCCCGGCTGGGCACCCGCGGGCACGTCGAAGAAGAGCTGGCTGTTGTTGACGGCGGAGCTTACGGTCTTCCCCGCCTTGTCGACGACCTTGACCCCGGCGGCCTGGAGCTCCTGGGACGGCGTCACCGTCACCTTGTCGGCGTTGGTGTGCACCGTGACCGGGCCGAGCTTCTGGCCGGCCTTGCCCGCCACCGACGCGCCGTCGAGCGTCAGGGAGGCCTTGGGCTCCTCGACGACCTGGGCGTTCTTGAACAGCCAGTCGGCCAGGGTCTGCGCGTCCTTGTCGGCCGCGTCGACCTTGACGTGGTCCGAGTAGCGCCAGATCGCGACCTGGGTGGCCGCGGCCGCCTCGCCGTTGCTGAGCTTGCCGGTGACGCCCGCGTCCTTGGCCAGCTGACCGAGGTCGTTCTTCTGCGGGTAGGAGTTCTCCAGGATCCAGCGGATCTTGCCGGCGTCCTTGTTGTTCGCCAGGGAGGTGCCGCTCCACGGCGTCTCGCGGTACTGGGCCTCGCGCTGCGTCGGGTTGTGGATGTCGATGCAGTACGTGCGCAGCGTGCCGCCACCGTCGACGTTCATCCGGAACAGACCGGCGGAGACCTGCTCCTTGTGGCCGTTGTCGCCCGTGATGACGGCGCCGGCGAACGAGCCGGGCTCAAGACCCTGGATGGTGGCGGTCGCGCCGCCCTGGCCCTGCTGGTCGGGCGTGTCCGCGACGGCCGCACCGGCGCCGGCTATCGCACCGGCCGCGACGAGTCCCGAGACGGCTGTGGCGGTGGCGAGGCGCAGAGCACCCCGCTTGCGGGCGGAACGCCCGTGAACGGCTGAAAACACAGAATTCCCCTTCGGGCGAGGCACTTTCGCATGTGGTGCGCGTGCACAGGGGTGCGCGTGGGGGAAGTGCCTCACCGGCAGACTCAAGTGCCCCGTGAGTACGCCGGAATCCTAGGGATACGGAAGTCAACGATCCGCAGCGATGACATCAGATAAGCATTCTGATTCGGAATCGTTATCCCGGAACGGGTGTGCCACCTGGCCTTATCGACAAATCCCCGGTACAGAAAGGGAGTTTCGGGACACCTTTACCGCTCAACCAACCCTCCACCGCCACTCCCTCCCTCCTCAAGTGCCCCCGCCTAGACGCCCATCGGAGCGGGCGCCGGAGCCGTGGATGTGGCCGATTCCCATACCACTGCCGGGACACTGTTGGCCGAAATCGGCTGGCCCACCTGGGACGCGGTCGGCTCGCGGCCCGGTGCCGGGCCGCCCTCCACGCCCTGAACCCCGGCCCGTTCGACCGGACCCGCCTCACCCTTGAACACCCGGCGGAACGCGGTGGTCCCCCGCGACATGTCGTGCCCGATCGCCACCGCGTCGACGTCCGCCGAGAAGCGGCGCGGCCCGTCCTTCCGCTCCTCGTCCCGCACCTTCAACCGGCCGTGCACCACCAGCGGTTCCCCGATCGCGACCGAGCCCGTCAGATTCATCCCGAGCGCCCGCGCCGCCCACACCGTGTAGAAACTGGTGGCCCCGTCCACCCAGGACTGCTTCTCCCGGTCGAAGCGGCGCGCGGTCACCGCCAGCCGGAACCTGGCCGCCCCGCCCGTCGCCGATTCCCGCCACTCCACCTGCGTCGCCACATTGCCGACCAGCGTCACCATCGTCTCGTTCACTGCCTCAACCCCCGTACCGGGTAGATCCCGTGGGTCCGACCTCTCGTACGCCGGAACGGGAACGAGGCAATGAAAAGCCCCGCCCGGCCCGGCACTCGATCGAACCCTTGCGCTGTCGATCTCCATGCTGGACCGGACGGGGAGTCCCTGCCGGAGCCTGTGGACTACCGCCCCGTTGTGGAAAACCCGCTCACTCGGCCGCGCCCCCCAACCCGGCCGGGGCCGCCCCGCATCACCCCGTCCCCGCGACCGCGGCGTACTGCTCCCGCACCTCGCGATACCGCAGCAACTCCGCGGACACCGGATCCAGGACCCTGGCCCGCCCGCAGCCCGCGGCCGCCTCCCGGAGCCTGCGTTCGGCCTCCTGTCCGTAGCGCCGCCCAGGCCCGCGCGCCGCCACCGCGCACGCCCACTCCACCAGCGGGCCGCCCACGATGCCGGCCAGCATCACCAGCGCGGGAACGATGAGCCCCGGCTGAAGGACGCCCACGATCTGGCCGACCAGCCAGAGCCCGCCCACGACCTGAATGCCCGTCATGACCATCTGGGCCAGCACCGCGGCCGGCCACCAGGGCGGCCGGGGCGAGGTGCCGCGCTCCAGTTCCTCCCGTACCGCGAGTTCGTCCAGGGCCTCGGGAAGCCCCTCGGCGCCGCGCACCGCGGATTCGCGCACGGCCTGCGCCCAGGGCGCGGGCAGCCCCGCCGAGGCCTCGTCGGCGACCGTACGGACCGCCTGCTCGACCCGCTGGCGTGCGGTGACCTGATCCTCGACCTCGGCATCGGAGGGCGGCCGCTGCACGGCCGGGGCGCGGAGCCGGTCGAGCCAGCGCCACAGCCGCAGCCACGGAGTCCCGCACGCGTGCTGGGCGTTGCGCTGCCACTCGCGTTCGGCGGCCTCGCCCGCGGCCGAGGCGCCGACCGCCGCGGCGAGGCGGTCCGCGAAGTCCTTGCGGGCCCGTTCGTCGAGTCCGGGCCGGCCGTCCGCGACGTACAGCGGGCGCAGTTCGACGGCGGCCGCGTCCACATCGGCGGCGAGGCGGCGGGCGGCGGCGCCGCGTTCCTGCACGAACCGGCCGAGCTGTTCGCGCAGTTCGCCCACGCCCCGGCCGGTCAGCGCGGACACGGAGAGCACCGTGGCGCCGGGCTCGCCGTGTTCGCCGAGCGCCATGCCGTCCTCGTCGAGGAGGCGGCGCAGATCGTCGAGCACCTGGTCGGCGGCCTCGCCGGGCAGCCGGTCCACCTGGTTGAGCACGACGAAGCTGACCTCCGCGTGCCCGGCGAGGGGCCGCAGATAGCGCTCGTGGAGCACGGCGTCGGCGTACTTCTCGGGGTCCACCACCCACACGATCGCGTCCACCAGGGCGAGCACCCGGTCGGCCGCCTGGCGGTGCGAGACGACCGCCGAGTCGAGGTCGGGCAGGTCGACCAGGACCAGGCCCTCCAGGTCGCCGCCCGAGCTGCCCGATCCGCCCGAGCCGCCCACGATGTCGAGCGGGCGGCGGCGCAGCCGGCCGGGGATGCCGAGCCGGTCGAGCAGCCCGGCGGCGCCGTCGGTCCAGCTGCACGCGATGGGCGCGCCCGTGGTCGGGCGGCGCAGACCGGTGTCCGAAATCTGGCTTCCGGCAAGGGAGTTGAAGAGAGTGGACTTGCCGCTTCCGGTGGCTCCCGCGACGGCGACGACGGTGTGCCGCGCGGACAGCCGCTGGCGCGCGGACGCCTCGTCGAGCACCCGCCCGGCCTCGGCCAGCGCCTCGGCGTCGAGCCGGGTGCGGGAGAGCGCGACCAGTTCGCGCAGCGCGTCGAGCCGGCCCCGTACCGCCCCGACGTACGGCCCGCCGATGGGCTCGAAGTCGAGGTCGTCCTCCTGGGGTTCCTCGTCCTCAGGGGTGGTCATCTCGCCGGGATCGGCGGCGCGCCGCGCGATCAACCCGTCGGCCCATTGGTCGTCGATCTGCTGCGTCATGCCGCTTTCCTCTCCTTCTGCACCATGGACAGTGCGGCGATCAGCCCGGCCTGCGGCTCGGGCGTCACCTCAAGGGCGTCCAGCGGCGCGAGCCGGCGCTCGCGCTCGGCGCCGAGCACCTGGTCGATGTACGTGGCGACGAGTTCGCTGCCCTTGTCGCTGAGTCGCAGCGCGCCCTGGGCGCCGATCCGCTCGGCGAGCCGCTCGCCCGCCCTGCGGGCCCGCCGCCCGCCGAGCAGCGCGGCCGCGAGCAGCGCCGCCACGGTCTCGGGGTCGGGGGCCAGCGAGCGTTCCATCTCCCGCACTTCCTCCTCGGCCAGCTCTTCGAGGACCCTGCGCCAGCGCCGCACGGCGAGCCCGATCCGGTCCTCCGGATCCCGGTGGCGTACGTCGCCGTCGAACCCACCGGCGGCCGGCTCGCGCGCCCACGCCTCACGGACGCGTTCATCGGCGGCCGCGGCCGCGCACCGCAGCAGTTCGGCGAGGCTGTCCACGAGCGCGTCCAGGAGCTCGGCGGAGGAGGCGCCGCCGGGGTGGGCGCGCCAGCGGGTGAGCGCGTCCCCGGCGAGCACCCCGCCGGCCTGCAACCGCCGCCGCACCCGGGCGCCTTCCTTGGCGTACGCGTCCTCGACCGCGCCGGTGAGGCGTACGGCGGCGGCGTACTGGGCGGCGACGGCCGAAGCGAGCTCCGGCATCCGCGCGTTGAGCGACTCGATGGCGCCCGACGCGGTACGGGCCACGGCCTGCTGGCGGGCGGCCGGGTCCTGGCTGCGGTGGGTGAGCCAGGCGCGCAGGGCCGCGACCGCGGTGGCGGGCAGCAGCCCGTGCGAGGCCCCGGCGGACTCGGGCAGTTCGGGCACGGTGAACCGCGGCACGTCCCCGAGCCCGGCCTTGGTGAGCAACGCCCCGTACTGCCGCGACACTTCGCCGAGCACCGGGTGCGGCACCCGGTCGAGCACGGTGACGAGCGTGGCGTCGTACTCCTTGGCGGTACGCAGCAGGTGCCAGGGCACCGCGTCGGCGTACCGGGAGGCGGTGGTGACCATGACCCATACGTCGGCGGCGCAGATGAGTTCGGCGGCCAGGATGCGGTTGCTGACGACCAGTGAGTCGATGTCCGGCGCGTCCAGGAGCGCGAGCCCGCGGGGCAGCGTGGTGGCGGTCTCGACGCGTACGGCCCCGTCGTCGTCCCCGCCGGGCAACTCGTCCGCTTCGGCGTCGTCCTGCTGCTGCGGCAGCCAGACGCGGGTGAGTTCGGGCAGCACCCGCGCCCCCGCGAACCAGTCCTTGTCGTCGGGGTGGCACACGAGGACGGGCGTACGAGTGGTGGGCCTCAGCACCCCGGCCTGGCTGACCCGCCTCCCCACAAGGGAGTTGACCAAGGTGGACTTCCCCGCCCCCGTCGACCCGCCGATAACAGCCAGCAGAGGGGCTTCAGGATCCTTGAGCCGGGGCAGCAGATAGTCGTCGAGCTGTGCGAGCAGCTCGCTGCGCGTCTGCCGGGCGCGTGGAGCACCCGGCAGGGGCAGCGGGAGACGCACGGCGGCGACACTGTCGCGCAGGGCGGAGAGTGCGTCGATGAGCTGAGGCCGTACGTCCATGGTCACCACATGCGAAGAATGCCCAATTTTGCCGCCTTTTTGAAGCGTATGGCCACTTCCGCGCGCGTCCGTAGGCCGCCAGGACATGCCGAATGGACACATGGGACACACGGGACGAGTGGGACGCAGGCATAACGAGTGCACAACACCCTGCGCCGCGAGCGTCAAAAGCGCTGCATGATTCGCACCTGCCTGCGATTATCGGTTCGCTTCACCGAACCTCCACATCGTGCCACGCAGGTGAAGCAACCGGGACGAGGTGACAGGAGCCCTATCCTTGTCCCCGGCAAGGTCATCGGCCCGGGACCCGTCCCGGACCTCCGTCCTTGCCCGCCCGGGGCTCCAGGCCACCGAGGCCCCATCCGGCCCCCGTAGCTCAGTGGATAGAGCAGGCGCCTTCTAAGCGCTTGGCCGCAGGTTCGAGTCCTGCCGGGGGCGCATCCGCGCCAGTGCCGATTTGGCCCTCCTCCGGGAGGGCCTTTTTGCTGGTCGGGGGCAGGCTAGCGAAAGCCGGGTAGAACGGGCGTAAGGGTTGGCCGGGCCGCTGGCGGGACGGGTGCGCACCCGCGGCGTCGTCGCCCTCGCCCGCGCGGCACCGACAGCGGCATGCCGGGCCGCGTCAGGTTCACGCGGGCTCACCGCCGCCCGCGCGGGCGCGCCGACCCGCCCTCCTCGCCCACCTGACGGAGTGAGGCCCTCACAGCTCCGGCGGCTCACCCCCCAGCTCGCGATGCACGAGGTTCGTTTCCTCGGCTGTCAACGCCCGCTCCGGCAGTGGGCGTTGAGCCGCTGCTCGGAAGCCGTCCAGGAGGAGGGCCAGGTGGCGGCGCCAGGAGCCCGGGCGGACTGATTCGATCGCGGGGAGCGAGGTGCCCAGGGCGCTCAGGGCGAAGAGGAGGTCTTCCGTGACCACGTCCGTGCGCAGTTCGCCGTCCTCGGCCGCCCGGCGCATCAACCCGCTCAGGGTCGCGTGGTTGTGGGCGTGGATCGCGTCCAGGGTCGGGGCGCCCTCGATGCCCGTGGTCATTAGGTCGCCGACGCCCCGGTCCCGGGCCAGCAGCGCGCACACGCCTTCCAGGTACGTGGTCAGCGCGCCCCACGCGTCGTCCGCCAGGCGCGCCCTCTCGCCGGAGGCCATCACCGCGGCCAGGTCGTCGTGGAAGACCGCCTCCACCAGGTCGCCCCGGGCCGGGAAGCGCCGGTACAGCGTCGCGTTGCCCACCCCCGCGCGCTTCGCGATCTCGTCCAGCGGGACGTTGATCCCCTGCTCAGCGAACAGTTCCCGCGCCGCCGCCACCAGCAGCTCCCGGTTCCGCAGCGCGTCCCGCCGCAGGGGTGCGGGCTTTTTCTGGTTCTGGTTCTGATGGTTCTGGTTCTGACGGTTCTGTTGCTGGTGGTTCTGCTGCTCATTCTCCGGCGGGGCCATGGGGCCAGACCCTACAACGGGAAACGAGGACCCCTCCCCGGTTGCCGGGCCCTGCCGATCAGGCCCCCACCGTCCCGGCCGGCCCGTGCCGCAGCCGGGCGCGGGCCGGCTGACCGACCCCGGCGCGCATCGACGTCCGCAACCGCACCCCGTTCAATGTCCGGCGCCCCCGCGCCCGGCGTCGAGGCTCTCGCGCTCCTGCGGCGTCGCCTTCGCGACCTGGCCGCCCGCGCCGAAGTACGCGCGGGACAGCCGGGCCCGCAGCGACTTCCCGTCGGCGAGCGGTTCGGGCTGTTCGTGCGCGGTCAGGGTGTGCAGCCGCTCCGCGGGCAGCGGCTCGTGCACCTCGACGTACTCGCCGTGCGGCAGCTTCCTGATGCGGCCGGTCTCCCTGCCGTGCAGCACCAGGTCGCGGTCGCGGCGTTGGAGGCCGAGGCACCAGCGGCGGGTGAGCTCGAAGACGAGTACCGGCACCACGAAGAAGCCGGTCCGCACCGTCCAGGTCATCGCGTTCAGCGAGAGGTGGAAGTGGGTGGCGAACAGGTCGTTGCCGCCGCCGGCCAGGGTCACCACGTACAGGCTGATCCAGGCCGCACCGAGCGCCGTGCGTACGGGGGCGTTGCGCGGCCGGTCGAGGAGGTGGTGCTCGCGCGCGTCCTTGGTGATCCACGCCTCCACGAAGGGATGGACCGCGATCAGGCCGAGGATCGTCGGGAAGAGGAGGAACGGGATGAGGACGCCGAGGGCCAGGGTGTGGCCCCACGCGTTGATCTCCCAGCCCGGCATCACGCGGATCAGCCCCTCCGCGAAGCCCATGTACCAGTCGGGCTGGGCGCCGGTGGAGACCTGGTCGGGGCGGTACGGGCCGAACGCCCAGATCGGGTTGATGGAAGCGATCGCGGCCACCACCGCCGTGACCCCGAACACCAGGAAGAAGAAGCCGCCCGCCTTCGCCGCGTACACCGGAAGGAGCGGCATGCCGACCACGTTCTTCTCGGTGCGGCCGGGCCCGGCGAACTGCGTGTGCTTGTGGAAGAAGACCAGGATCAGATGGGCCACGAGCAGGCCCAGCATGATGCCCGGGATGAGCAGGACATGCAGGCCGTAGAAGCGCGGAATGATGTCCGCACCCGGGAACTCCCCGCCGAACAGGAGCATTTGGATGTACGTTCCGACCACCGGCACCGACAGGATCACGCCCTCGATGAAGCGGATGCCCGTGCCGGAGAGCAGGTCGTCGGGGAGCGAGTAGCCGAAGAAGCCGTCCAGCATGCCGAGGAACAACAGGCCGAAGCCGAACAGCCAGTTGACCTCGCGGGGCTTGCGGAAGGCGCCGGTGAAGAACACCCGCATCATGTGCACGAACATCGCCGCGATGAAGATCAGGGCCGCCCAGTGGTGGATCTGCCGGATCAGCAGCCCGCCGCGCACCTCGAAGCTGATGCGCATCGTGGAGTCGAAGGCCTCGGAGACCTTCTGGCCGTTGAGCGGGACGTACGAGCCGTCGTAGACGACCTCCACCATGCTCGGCTTGAAGAACAGCGTCAGATAGACGCCGGTCAGGATGATGACGACGAAGCTGTACAGACAGATCTCGCCCAGCATGAACGACCAGTGGTCCGGAAAGATCTTGCGCATGTTGCTCTTGGCGAGCCGGTGGAGGCCCACCCGCCCGTCCGCCCAGTCGGCGACCCGCTCTCCACGGCCTGCCATCCCGAACCCCCTCGCTGAAGACGCGCACGTCGGACGCCGGCAGGGCTTGATCACTCGACCCCCTTGCCGACGCCCGAATACTAACCGGGGACACTTCCCCACTTAGCTCGGGGTCCCGCCCTCCCCGACGCCCCTATCCTTATTGCGAACTACTTGCAATAACGGCAGTGCAGGCGGAAGGGGTGTTCGGGGTGGGGTTTCCAGTGGTGCTCGGGATCGAGTCGTCCTGCGACGAGACCGGGGCCGGTCTCGTGCGGAACGGGCGGCTGCTCGGCCATGCGGTGGCGTCGAGCATGGACGAGCACGCCCGCTACGGCGGGGTCGTGCCGGAGATCGCCGCCCGCGCCCACGTCCACTCCTTCACCCCGGTCGTGCACCGGGCGCTGGAGGACGCCGGGCTGCGGATGTCCGACATCGGCGCGGTCGCCGTGACCACCGGGCCCGGCCTGTCCGGCGCCCTCCAGGTCGGCCTCGCGGGCGCGAAGGGACTGGCGTACGCCCTGGACGTACCGCTGTACGGAGTCCACCACCTCGCCGGTCACGTCGCGGCCGACACCCTGGAGCACGGCCCGCTGCCCGACCCGTGCATGGTGCTCATCGTGTCCGGCGGCCACACCTCGCTCCTGCTCGTGCGCGACCTGGCGCGCGACCCGATCACGCATCTCGGGGACACGCTGGACGACGCGGCGGGCGAGTGCTTCGACAAGGTGGCCCGCGTCTTCGGGCTGCCCTACCCGGGCGGCCCCGCCATCGACCGGGCGGCCCGGGGCGGCGACGCGGGCGCGGTCACCTTCCCCCGGCCGCTGACCGGGCCGCGCGACGACCCGTACGCCTTCTCCTTCTCCGGGCTCAAGACGGCCGCCGCCCGCTGGGCCGAGCGGCACGCGGGCGCCGAACTCCCCGTCGCCGACGGCTCGGCGGCTCTCCAGGAGGCGATCGCCGACGTACTGACCCGCAAGGCGGTGGACGCCTGCCGCACGCACGGGGTCGACACCCTGGTCGTGGTGGGCGGGGTCGCCGCGAACTCCCGCGTACGCTCCCTCGCCGAGCAGCGCTGCGCGGCCGCCGGGATCACCCTGCGGGTGCCGCCGCTCGGCCTGTGCACCGACAACGGCGCGATGATCGCGGCGGTGGGCGACCTGCTGGTCCGCGCGGGCGCGGAGCCGGCCCCACTGGACGTCTCCATCGACCCGTCCGCCCCGCTGGAGTACGCGGCCCTGCATCCGGTCGCCCGGGGCGTGCGGGTCGCCTGACGGCGGCGGGCTTCCCCCGGTCGGCGCCGGGCCGGCGAGTGTCTTGCGGGACGGGCAGGTAGCATGCGCCAGTTGACGGGGAGTCAGGCGCGCCAGTGCGGCCGAGGTCCGTCCGAAAGGTTGTGGCGCAGCTTGAAAGACGATAAGGCGACGATGGCCGCGAGCCGCGAGCCGCGAGCCGCGAGCCGCGAGCCGCGAGCCGCGAGCCGCGAGCCGCGAGCCGCGAGCCGCGAGCCGCGAGTGGGGCGGTCGGCGCGTAGCTTTTCGGGGTGGCCATGCACCCTAGCCAGCCCCTTCGCGTTCCGGTCGGGCCCGATGCCCACCGGTGGCGCACCTTCCGTGCCGAGAAGACCCTGGTCGTGGCCGCCCGTACGGTGACGTCGACCGTCCGCGTCCTTGAGTGCCTGCCCACCCTGGTGCGCGACGACAGCCGTGTCTCCGTCGTGTTCGCCTACGATCTGACGTCCGCCTTCAGCGACGGCGTGCTGCAACTGCTCCACGATGCCGGGTGCCGGGTCATGCCCTGGGAGCAGCTCGGCCGCATCAGCCCCGACCTCATCGTCACCGCCAGCGAGAACATCGACGTGCCGGACGGCGACTGCCCGGTGCTTGTGCTGCCGCACGGGGTGGGGTTCCAGAAGCTGGTGCCCGATTCCCGCAGTGCGCGGGAGCGGCTTTCCGGGCTCGTACCGGATGCGCTCCTTGAGGCCGGGCGGGCCTGGCTGGCCGTTTCGCACCCGGAGCAGGAGGAGCAGCTGCTCGCCGCACACCCCAAGACCGCCGGGCGCACGCTCCCGGTCGGCGACCCGTGCTTCGACGAGCTCCTCGGCGCGATGCGCCAACGGGGCGTCCATCGAAGGGAGTTGGGGGTCGGCGACGGGCGGCGGCTCGTCGTGGTCAGCTCCACCTGGGGGCCCACCTCCCTCGTCGGGCAGGACCCGGAGCTGCCGGCCCGGCTGCTCCGCGCGCTGCCGTACGACGAGTACCGGGTCGCCCTGGTCGTCCACCCCAACGTCTGGGCGGGGCACGGGAGTTGGCAGATCCGCACGCTTCAGGCGGCCGCCCTCGACGCGGGGCTGCTGCTCGTGCCGCCGGTGCACGCCTGGCGGCCCGCGCTCGTCGCCGCCGACCTGGTGATCGGCGACCACGGATCGGTGACGCTGTACGGGGCGTGCCTCGACATCCCCGTACTGCTCGCCGCGTTCGGCCCTGACGCGGTGCCGGGCACGGCGGCCTTCGACCTGGCCCGGCTCGCACCGCGCCTCGACCCGCGCGCCGATCTGGCCGGGCAGGTCGAGGAAGCCGTCCGCGCGCACGCGCCGCAGCGCTACTCCCCCGTCGCCGAGCGCGCCTTCGCGGAGCCGGGGCAGGCGCACGCCCGGCTCCGCAGCGCGCTGTACGGCCTCATGGAGCTGCCCGAGCCGGCCACCGCGGCGCCGTGCGCGCCCGCGCTGGGCGGCGCGGACGTCGACGCCGTCCCGTGCAGGTCGTGGCGGGTCGCCACCGCCGTGTCCGCCGACGACTCGGGGCCCGTCGTCACCGTCCGGCGCCATCCCGCTTCGGTGTCCGGCGCCGTCGAGGAGGGCGCCGATACGTTCGCCCACCTGGCCTGCGCGGAGGACGAGCCGGACCGGCGGCTGGCCGAGAGCGCTTCGGTGATCGTCCGGCCCGGCGGGGCGGCCACGGCAGTTGGCGCCCTGCGCTGGATCGCCGACGCCCTGGAGCGATTCCCCGGCTGCCTGCTGACGGCCGTCGCCACGGACTCGCGCGGCGTCCTGGTCGGGCTGCGGGACGGCCGGATCGTCGAGGCCACCTCGACCGGCGCGGCCCTGGACCCGGGCCTCGCGGCCGCTGTGGTCTACGCGCGCCTGCGGGCGGGCGGGCCCTTGACGGACGCCCTGGTGGCGTTGCGGATCGGGGCGGCTCGCACGGAGGACGTCGCCCTGCGGGTGCGGGCCGCCCGGCAATCCGGCTGAGCGGGGGCCCTGCGGCTGCGGGGCGCCACCCATTGATCCCGCTGAGCGGGAGCCCTGCGGCTGCGGTCCGCCCCTCGCACCGGCAGAGCCGGACTCACCCCAGCTCCCCCAGCCGCGCCCGGATCTCCTCCGCCAGCGGGCTGCCTCCCGCCTCGTGGATCTCCAGCGCTCGGGTCAGGTCCGCGCGCAGGTGGGTGCGGTCGCCGCCCTCGCGCCGGGCGATGTCCGCCAGCTCCAGGAGGGCCTGCGCCTCGTAGTGGGTCGCGCCCTGCTCGCGCAGGACCCGTACCGCCTCGCGCAGTTCGCGCTCCGCCTCCGCGCGCTGCCCCAGGTGACCGTGGGCCCGGCCGATCGCGTCCGTCGCCCGGGCGGCCATCCGCACATCGGGGTCCGCGAGGCCGAGCAGCGCCTGGTGGGCCTGCCTCAGCGTGTCCAGGGCGAGCGCGGAGTCGCCCACCGCGTCCTGCGCGCAGCCGAGGAAGAAGGTCACGATGGCCGCACCCCGCGCCTGGCCCGCCTCGGCGTTGAGGCGCACGGACTCCTCGTACACCTCGATGGCCCGCGCGGGGTCGGAGCGGTCCCAGTACCGGCCGAGGAACTCCAGGACGGATGCCCGCAGTTGCGTGTGGTCCGCCACCTCCGCGCACGCCTGCGCCGTGTTCAGTTCCGCACGGGCGCGCTCGTACTCACCGAGGTCCATCAGCGGGCGGGACAGGAGGCTGCGCAGGCGGGCCTCGGCGGCCGGTTCCAGCGCGGCCGAGGCAAAGGCCGCGCCGAGCTCCAGCGATTCCTTCCAGTCCGCGACGTACCTGCGGTGCAGGAACAGGACGGTGAATCCCTCCGCCAGCTGCCAGCCCCGCATGCAGAGGCCGTGGTCACCGGCCGCCCGCAGCACGGCCAGGATGTTGGCGCGCTCCGCCTCCAGCCAGTCGAGCGGGTCCGGCGCGTCATCGGCCGCGAACGGGTCCGGGTTGTCGGCGAGCAGCTCGGCCAGGTCCGCGATGCGCAGCCTGTCGAGCCGGACAGCCCGGTCGGCGAACGCCGTCAGGGTTAGGTAGTGCGTCAACACCCGCTCCACCACGGCCAGTTGACTGCCCTGCGGCTCCTCCGACTCCGCTCGCTCCCGCGCGTGCAGCCGTACGAGTTCATGGCAGCGGTAGCGGTCCTCGCCCGCCTCCTCCAGGAGGCTCGCCTCCACGAGTTCGTCGAGCAGCGACCCGGCGGCGACCCGGTCCGTACCGAGGGCGGCGGCGACCGTTCCCGTCTCGAAGGTGCGGCCGGGGATCCAGCTCAGCAGGCGGTAGCAGCGGGCCGCCTCGGGCTCCAGCTGCCGGTAGGACGCGTCGAACACTGCGGACACCGGGTGCTCCCCCCTCAGGGACATCGCGGACAGCCGGCGGTTCTCGTCGGACAGTTCGGCGGCGAGGGCGGCCGTCGTCAGGCGGCGCTGGGTGAGCAGCCGGGCCGCGACCACGTGCAGGGCCACGGGCAGTCCGCCGCACAGCTCGACGAGCCGCTCGGCCGCCGCCCGGTCGGCGTCGACCGCCTCCTGGCCGCAGCGGTCGGCGAGGAGTGCCAGGGCGCTGTGCGTACCGAGCGGCTTCAGGGACATCAACCGGGCGCCGTCCATGGCGAGTTCACCCAGGGACGTACTGCTGGTGACCAGGACCGCGCTGCCCGGGCCGTTCGGTACGAGGGCTCGCACCTGGGCCGGTGCGTCGACGTTGTCCAGGACGAAGAGGAGCCGCCGCCCGCCGGTGCGCTCCCTCAGCAGTCTGGTCTGCTCGGGCAGGGTGCGCGGCAGGTAGTCCTCCTTCACGCCGAGGGAGCGCAGGCACATCCCCAGGGCGGCGGACACGTCCGCGCCGCCCGCCCGGCCGCGCAGCTCGGCGAAGTCGACGTAGACCTGCCCGTCCGGGAAGTATGCGCGCGAGCGGTGCGCGCAGTGGCGGACGGTCGCCTTCTTGCCGACCCCGGGCGGGCCCGCGACCACCAGCACGCCGACGTGGACGGCCTCGCTCGCGCCGGTGGCGAGGATGCCGTCGAGCGCCGAGAGCGTGTCCGTACGGTTGATGAACCGGGTGCGCAGGGCCGGCACCTCGTCGGGGCGGTCCCCGGACGGCAGCTGTCCACGGGCGGCGATCCCCGCGTGACGGCCGGGGGCGGCCCGGCCCTCGGGGGCCGAGCCCGCCGCTCCGGTCAGTTCGGCGAGCAGGATGCGCAGCTCCTGCGCGGCGCCCGGGTCCTCCTCCAGCATCCGCCGCAACCGGCGGCGCAGTTCGCCCTCGACGGCCGCCGCGTCGTCAGCGCCCGCAGCAGCCGTCAACTCGTCCGGGGCATCCGGGAGTTCGTCCTCCGCCGCGCCCGCCCCGCCCCTGCGGGCGAAGAAGCGCGCCACCCGGGCCCGGGCCTGCGTCCAGGACTCCGAGACCATGAGCCCCATCAGCGTGGTCGCCGCCGTTCCCGCGAGCGCCGCCAATTCGGCTTCCACAGAGCCCCCTTTGTGTCGCGCACGCGAACGGTGTCAGCGGATGTTCCGAGGTCACCTCGGCACTGGACAACCCACGGTAGAGAGATCGTCCCGGCTTGGACAGTACGACCTGCGGCGCGGCACCGCGAGATCCGGCCGACCCGCACCACCCGAGCCGCGCGCCCCGCCCCCTCAGTGCCCCAGCCTCGCCAGCGCCGCGTCCGGGTAGCGGCCCCCAGCGACCGCGCCCTCGGGGACGGCACGGGTCAGCCGGGCCACCTGGTCCGGGGTCAGGGTGAGCTCGGCCGACGCCGCGTTCTCCTCGACGTAGCGGCGCTTCTTCGTGCCGGGGATCGGGACGATGTCCTCGCCCTGCGCGAGCAGCCAGGCCAGGGCGGCCTGGCCCGGTGTGCAGCCGAGGTCGGCGGCGACGGCGCGCACCGCGTCCACGAGGGCCAGGTTGTGCCCGATGTTCTCCTCGGCGAAGCGCGGCCAGCGCCTGCGGTTGTCCGCGCCGTCCAGGTCGGCCGTGGAGGTGATGCCGCCGGCGAGCATGCCGCGGCCCAGCGGGCTGTACGCGACCACGCCGATCCCCAGCTCGCGGCACGCGTCCAGCACGGCGCCCTCGACGACGTCCCGGGTGAACAGCGAGTACTCCAACTGCACGGCGGCGATGGGGTGTTCGGCATGCGCCTTGCGCAAGGTGTCGACGCTGATCTCGCTCAGCGCGAGGTGGCCGATCTTGCCCTCGGCGACCAGTTCGGCCATGGCGCCCACCGTCTCCTCGCGGTCGGGCCCCCGGTGCCGAGTTCGCGATACCTCATGTCGCGTTCAGCTCCCCTTCCGTCACTCCCTGAAGTTCCAGCCCCCCGATTCTCCCGTATTCCGCTTCCGTACGGGCGGGAGGAAGCCGGTCGTCCGGCCCTCAGGGGGCTCTTTGTAAGCTCGACAGGGCGCACCCACCCGATGCCGTTCCACGCACGCGCGGCCCCGCGAGAGGAAACACCATGACCACCGAGTTGAGCTCCGACGCCCTGGCCGGGCTGCTCGACCAGGCCCGGCAGGACTACGCGGCGCTTGCGGCCCGCGGCCTCAAGCTCGACCTCACCCGGGGCAAGCCCGCACCCGAGCAGCTCGACCTCTCCGAGGACCTGCTCAGCCTGCCCGGCGGCCGCTACACCTCCGCCGACGGCACGGACGTACGCAACTACGGCGGCCTCCAGGGCCTCATGGAGCTCCGGGAGATCTTCGCCGAGGTGCTCCAGGTGCCGGCCGGGCAGCTGCTCGCCGCGGGCAACTCCAGCCTGGAGCTCATGCACGACTGCCTCGTGCACGCGATGCTGAGCGTCGTCCCCGGCGCCGAGTCCCACTGGGTGGACCAGGAGCGGCTCGCGTTCCTGTGCCCGGTGCCGGGCTACGACCGGCACTTCGCGCTGTGCGAGCGCTTCGGCATCGAGATGATCCCGGTGCCGATGACCGACGCGGGCCCGGACATGGACGTCGTGGAGCGCCTGGTCGCCGAGGACGCGGGCATCAAGGGCATCTGGTGCGTGCCGAAGTACAGCAACCCGAGCGGCGTCAGCTACAGCGACGAGACCGTGGCGCGGCTGGCCCGCATGGAGACCGCGGCCCCCGACTTCCGGATCTTCTGGGACAACGCGTACGCCGCCCACCACCT
Organism: Streptomyces sp. WM6378; assembly: GCF_001279695.1. GTDB lineage: Bacteria > Actinomycetota > Actinomycetes > Streptomycetales > Streptomycetaceae > Streptomyces. The sequence goes on along the minus strand of NZ_LGDD01000288.1, from coordinate 30,889 downwards.
GACCGACGAGCCCACCGAGATCGCCGACCTGCTCGGCGCCTGCGCGGCGGCCGGTCACGCGGACCGCGCGTTCGTCTTCGGCTCCACCTCGAAGATCACGGCCGCGGGCGCGGGCGTCGCCTTCTTCGGCTCCTCGCCCGCCAACGTGCAGTGGCTGCTCGCCAACAACTCCAAGCGCTCGATCGGCCCCGACAAGATCAACCAGCTGCGCCACGTCCTGTTCCTGCGGGACGCGGACGGCGTCCGTGCCCACATGGAGCGCCAGCGCGCCCTGCTGCAGCCGAAGTTCGAGACCGTCCAGCGGATCCTGGAGAGCGAGCTCGGCGGCACCGGCCTCGCGAGCTGGACGCTCCCCCAGGGCGGCTACTTCGTCACCCTTGAGGTCCCCGAGGGCTGCGCGAAGGAGGTCGTGAAGCGGGCCGGCGAGGCGGGCGTCGTGCTGACCCCGGCCGGTGCGACGCACCCGTACGGCAACGACCCGAAGGACGCCGTCATCCGCATCGCGCCCAGCTACCCGGGCCTGGCGGAGCTGGAGCAGGCGATCCTGGGGCTCACGGCCTGCGTGCGGCTCGTCGGGTACGAGAAGCTCCTGGCGGCCTGACCGCCCCGCGAGAGCCCCGCCCGCAAGGACCCCGGGCCTACGACACGATGTCCTTGCGGGCGAACCCGCGGAAGGCCAGCGCGAACAGTACGAGCGCGTACGCCACCGACACCGCCGAGCCCTTCAGCATGCCGCCCCACTCCAGGTGCGGCTGGAGGGCGTCGGCCCAGGCGAACTGCCAGTGCGCGGGCAGGAAGTCCCGCCAGTCGCCGAGCGCCGTCACCGCGTCCAGGACGTTGCCGACGATGGTCAGGCCCACCGCGCCGCCGACCGCGCCGAGCGGCGCGTCCGTCCTCGTGGAGAGCCAGAACGCGAGCGCCGCCGTGACCAGCTGGGACACGAAGACGAAGGCGACGGCGATCGCGAGCCGGGGTATGGCCTCGCCCGAGCCCAGCGAGCCGCCCGTCGGGATCTGGAGCGGCCCCCAGCCGTACACCGCCGTGCCCGCCGCGAGCGCCACCACGGGCAGCAGCACGATGGCCGCCGCGCTGAAGGCGAGCGCCACCGCCAGCTTCGACCACAGCAGCCGCGCCCGGGGCACCGGCGCCGCGAGCAGATAGCGCAGCGAGGACCAGCTCGCCTCCGAGGCCACCGTGTCGCCGCAGAACAGCGCGACCGGCACCACGAGCAGGAAGCCCGCCGACACGAACAGGCAGGTCGCGGCGAAGTTGGCGCCGGACGCGGTCGCCGTGTCCATCAGCGTGATGCGGCCGTTGCGGCTGCTCGGGCTGCCGCCGATGGCGAAGGCGACGATCAGGACGAACGGCAGCGCGCCGAGCACCGCGCCCATGACCAGGGTGCGCCGGCGCTTGAGCTGCCGTAGGGCCTCGACACGCAGGGGCAGGGTGCGCCGGGCCCGGTAGCCGGGGGCCGTCTCGCCCGACGGGGACTCCATCAGCGTGGTCATGCGGAACCTCCGATCAGGGTGAGGAACGCGTCCTCCAGGCGGCGGTGCGGGCCGACGCCGGTCAACTGCACGTCCAGGCGCAGGAGTTCGGCGATGAGCTCGGTGGCGGTCGCCCCTTCGAGGCGGATCAGGAGGCCCTCGTCGGTGCGCAGCGCCGAGCCGATGCCGGGCAGGGCCGCCACCTTGTCCACGACGGCCTCGGCCACCGATCCGGCCGTCGTGACGAGCAGCGTGTCGCTCGCGCCGGTGATCTCGGCGACGGGGCCCGCCTGGACGAGCCGGCCGCGGTCCATCACCACCAGATGCGTACAGGACTGCTCGACCTCCGACAGGAGGTGGCTGGAGACGATCACGGTGCGGCCGCCCTCCGCGTACCGGATCATCACGTCCCGCATCTCGCGGATCTGGGGCGGGTCGAGCCCGTTGGTCGGCTCGTCGAGGATCAGCAGGTCCGGCATGCCGAGCATGGCCTGCGCGATGGCGAGCCGCTGCCGCATGCCCTGCGAGTACGTGCGGACCGCGCGCTGGAGGGCGTCGCCCAGGCCGGCGATCTCCAGGGCCTCCTCGATGCGGGAATCCTCGGCGGGGCGGCCGGTCGCCGCCCAGTACAGCTCCAGGTTCTCGCGGCCCGACAGGTGCGGCAGGAAGCCCGCGCCCTCGACGAACGCGCCGACCCTGGACAGGACGGGCGAGCCCGGCCGGATGGCATGGCCGAACACCCGGATCTCGCCGCCGTCGGGCCGGATGAGGCCCATGAGCATGCGCAGCGTGGTGGTCTTGCCCGCGCCATTGGGCCCGAGCAGGCCGAGCACCTGCCCCTTCTCCACCCGGAAGGACAGCTCGCGCACCGCGTACCGATCGCTGGACTTGGCGTACTTCTTGGTCAAGTCGGCGATCTGGAGCGGGACTTGGGCCAGCTCCGGGTCGGGCGCGGGGGTGTGGGTGCGCCGGGTGACCAGGAGCGCGCCGCCGATGAGGGCCCCGGCGAGCGGCAGCCCCCACACCCACCAGGACAGGCCCGCGGAGGCGGTGCGCGCGGCGGGCACGGTGGGCACGCTCAGGCCGCCGCCGTCCAGCGAGACGGTGTACGTGGCGGGCGCGGCCGGGGAGGCGAAACCGAGGTCGGTGGCGGCCACGACGAGGCGAAGGCGGTGGCCCGCCTCGACGTTGTGGTCGACGGCGGGCAGCGTCAGCTCGACGGTCTTCCCGCCCTTGGCGCCGTCGACCCGTATCGGGGCGACGAGCTGGGAGGGCAGGACCTGCTGCTTGCCGTCGGGGCCGACGTCGTACACCTTCCCGAAGAGCACGGCGGTGTCGCCGCTCGACTTCACCTTGAGCTCGACGGTCGGCGAGCCGGTGACGTGGACGCCGGTCTTCAGGGGCGCCGAGTCGAACCTGGCGTACTGGCCGGGGAAGTCGAGGGAGAGGCCGACGCCGAGGGAGGACAGGCCGGACAGGCCCGTGCCGAGGCCGGGCACGGCCGAGATCGCGGGCGGTGCGCCGCCCGGCGGGTTGTCGAAGCTCTGCTCGCGGCCGGTCAGCGCGATCGCCTGGCGCCCGCTCTCCAGGCCGGGGTAGCTGCCGCCGCTCGCTCCCCTCAACTGGGCGGCGCCATCGGTGGAGTTGACGCCTCCGGTACGCGTGACGCGGAAGGCGGGCCCGGTGTCGGCGCCCTTGTCGTCCTTCAAGTACCGGTCGAACCACTGGGTGACGCGGGCCTGGGTGCGGCCGGTCTCGCGGTCGCCGCCGTCGTGGCCGCCCGCGATCCAGTCGACGGACACAGGGGCGCCGTTGGCGGCGATCCGCTTTGCCATGGCATCGGCCTGGCCGAGCGGGAACAGCGAGTCGGTCTGGCCCTGCATGATCAGCGCCGGCACCTTGATCCGGTCGCCCACGGCGGACGGGCTCTTGGACTCAAGGAGTTTTTCAGCCTCGTCGTCCGGCTGCCCGGCGGTCGCGACCCGGTCGTACATCGCGCAGATCCGCGGCTCGAACTTCTGGCAGCCGCCGGCCGTGGAGACGAAGATCCCCGCCCAGAGCTTCTTGTAGACGCCGTCGGGGAAGAAGACGTCCGACAGGTTCCAGTACGTCATCTCAGGGGCGATCGCGTCGACCCGCTTGTCGTACCCGGCGGCGAGCAGCGAGATCGCCCCGCCGTACGACACCCCGGTCACGCCCACGCGCGGGTCGCCCGCACCGTCGAGCCGCACCTCGGGCCTCTTGGCCAGCCAGTCGATGAGCCGCGACACGTCCTTGACCTCGAACTGCGGGTCATTGAGCCCGATCTGGCCGCTGGACTTGCCGAAGCCGCGCGCGGACCACGTCATGACCGCGTACCCGTCCCGCGCGAGCTGCTCGGCCTGGCCCTTCACCTCGTCCTTGCTGCCGCCGAAGCCGTGTCCGATCAGCACGGCGGGCCGCTTGTCCTTGGCGCTGCCCGCCGTGAAGAACGAGGTGTCGATCTTCGCTCCGGGCATGTCGAGCACCTGGTCCTCACGGTGCACGGCGGGGGCGCCCGAGGCGCCCGCGGCACTCCAGACGCCGGCCCCGGCGAGCGCGGCCAGGGCGGCCGCCCCCGCGGCCACCCGCCATCGGCGTCTGCGCATGCTGATCTCCATCCCCCAACGGTATGCGCCCGCACCGACAACGGAGCCTGCCGCTGGGTGGAAGTGCCTGCTGTACCCGGGGAGTACGGTCGCACCGTCCCGTACCGCAGCGGGAGTAGTGGGCGCTCCCTGGTCGACGCGCCGGCCGCCGTCGCACGGGCTCAGCCGAACGACGCCCCGCTCAGCCAGCGGTCCAGCACGGCCGCGTCGCCGAGGACCTCGACGGTCGGGGTGTCGGTGGGCAGCCGGCGGTAGAAGACGCGCAGTACGTCGGCGAGCGGGCCGCGCAGCGCCACCGTCGCCTTGTCGTGGGCGCGGCGCCAGGTGAAACCGTCCTCGCCGATCTCGATGAGCCACTCGGCGCCGGGGGCGTCCGTCGCGTGCAGGTGCAGGGACTGGCCGGGCTCGCCGAGCGGGGTCTCGGAGCGCTTGAACGCCCGGGCGAAGTCGATGATGCCGAGCCACTCGTCGAGGGCGTCGGCCGCCACGTCGGCGGGCAGCGTGTACGCCGCGCCCACCGCGCCGGCCGCGTCCGCGCGGTGCACGACGGTCTCGTGGGTCATCCGGCGCGACCAGAAGGAGGCGGGCGTCATGCCCGCCCAGGACCAGACCTCCAGGTCGGGCCCGGCGTCCCGCAGCGCCGCGGCACAGAGCTCGGCGCCCTCGGCCAGCCACGCGTCCAGGGCGGCCGCGTCGTCGCTCTCGGGTCCGCCGCGGCCTGCCACCTGCTCCGGCGAGACGGGCTCGGTGGCCTTGGTGCTCACGATCTGGTGGACCCAGCGGTGCGCTCCGCCCACGTGCCGGGCGAGTTCGCGCAGGGTCCAGTCGGGACAGGTCGGCACCTTCGCCGAGAGGTCCGCGCCGGACAGGTGGGACCTCAACTCAGCGGTCTGACGGACGAGTTCGTCGCAGTACGTCGCATGTTCAAGAGTCATGGACCCACCCTAGGCAATGCCTCAGACCCGGGCGTCCTCGGGGATGCTCACCAGCCAGCGGGTCTCGCGGCGCGGCCGCAGGTACAGCGCCCAGTACAGGGTGGCGACCGCGGTGATGCCGCCGGTCCACAGCAGGTACTGGGTCTCCTGCTGGGTCAGGATGTAGGCGAGTACGGCGATGAGGAGGACCGGCACCGCGGGCCACAGCGGCATCCGCCAGGCCGGGACGTCCTTGTGCGAGCCGCGCCGGCAGAGCAGGGCGGCGACCGCGACCAGCAGGTACATGGCGGTGACGGAGACGCCGGTGACGCCGTAGAGGGTGTCGAGCTTGACGAAGCACAGGGCCGCGCCGGGGACGCCGACCAGGAGGGTGGCCACCCACGGGGAGCCGAACCGGCCGAGCCGCGACAGGCCCCGGTTGACCGGCTCGGGCCAGGCCTTGTCGCGGGCGGAGGCGAACAGGACGCGGGAGTTCTGGATGACCATGACGATGCCCGCGTTGATGATGGCGAGCGCGACGCAGAGGCTGACGAAGGTGCCGACCGCGGAGTTCGACCAGGCGGCGACCATGTCGCTGAGGTTGCCGCTGGTGAGCGCCGCGAGATCGGGGGCGCCCATCGTGATGGCCACAACGGGCACCAGGATCACGGCGGTTGAGATGGCGAGGGTGGCGAGCACGGTGCGGGCGACGTTGCGCCGCGGGTGCTCCAGCTCCTCCGACAGGTACACGGCGGTCGAGAAGCCCTGGGTGATGAAGAGGGCGATGGCGAGTCCGGAGATCACCATCATCGCGGTGACCGTGGACGGCGCACCGCCGTCCGTGGCGACCGAGCCGTGCACGAGGGCCGAGGCGCCGCGCTCGCTGTGGGCGAAGCCGAGTACGGCGACGACTCCGGCCGCGACGACTTCGAGTACGAGGAAGATTCCGGTGATCCAGGCGTTGGCGCGCAGGTCGAGCAGGCCGGCCAGGGTGGCGAGCAGCATGACGCCGGCGCCGGCCAGCGGCGCCGGTATGTGCACGATCGGCGCGAGGTAGTCGGCGGTGCCCATCGCGATGACGGGCGGCACGATCATCACGACGAGCAGCGAGAGGACGAACACCAGCCAGCCGGCGAGCCGCCCCGCCATCGTCGACACCATGGCGTACTCGCCGCCGGCGCTGGGGATGAGGGTGCCCAGTTCCGAGTAGCAGAAGGCGACGCCGATACAGAGCAGCGAGCCGATCGCGATGGTGAGCGCGGTGTAGGTGCCGAGGGTGGCGAAGAGGTCGGGCACGACGACGAACAGGGTGGAGGCGGGCGTCACGCAGGACAGCGTGAGGAGGGTGCCGCCCACGACGCCGATGGAACGCTTGAGCTTCTGCGGGGTGGGGCCGGTCGCGGGGGCGAGCGCCTGGGGGGCGCTGAGCGTTTCCGTCATCGTGCGGTTCCGATCGACTGGTGCGGTTCCGATGCGCGGGAGCGGTATCGCCTCCAGAGGCGGGGTGGTGAAAGTGGTTCGGTGGCTCCCGGGTGGACGTCATGGAATCCTTCGCAGAACCGCAGGTCAATAGCGGGTTACCTGCGGAATCCGAAGATCCGTCCCGCCTGAACGCCGGTTTTCGGCGTCAAGAACGCGTCAAGGCATGAAGTTCGGCCGGTACGGGAACCGCAGCGCGCGGGCCGAAGTTCGTCGGCAACTTTCCGCGGTACGGACGCGTACGGACCGGTACGGGCGCGTACTGACGCGTACGGACGCTCCGGTTGCCGCTCGACCGGCCGGGTACGGCGACGGCCGCCGCCCGCACCCCTTTCTTCAGGGGGCGGGCGGCGGCCGTGGCGGATCAGGCGGTCAGTGGTTCCGCGGGAAGCCCAGGTCCACGCCCGACGGGCCGTCGGCCGGGTCCGGCCAGCGGGTTGTGACGACCTTGCCCCGGGTGTAGAAGTGCGTGCCGTCGTTGCCGTAGATGTGGTGGTCGCCGAAGAGCGAGTCCTTCCAGCCGCCGAAGGAGTGGTAGCCCACCGGCACCGGGATCGGCACGTTCACGCCGACCATGCCGGCCTCGACCTCCAGCTGGAAGCGGCGGGCCGCGCCGCCGTCCCGGGTGAAGATCGCGGTGCCGTTGCCGAACGGGGAGGCGTTGATCAGCGCCAGGCCCTCCTCGTACGTCTCGGCGCGCAGCACGCACAGGACCGGGCCGAAGATCTCGTCCCGGTAGGCGTCGGCCGAGGTGGGCACGTGGTCCAGGAGGGACAGGCCGATCCAGTGACCGTTCTCGAAGCCCTCGACGGTGTAGCCGGTGCCGTCCAGGACGATCTCGGAGCCCTGGGCGGCCGCGCCCGCGACGTACGACGCGACCTTGTCGCGATGGGCCGCGGTGATCAGCGGGCCCATCTCGGACGCCGGGTCGTTGCCGGGGCCGATCTTGATCTTCTCGGCCCGCTCGCGGATCTTCTCCACCAGTTCGTCGCCGATCGCGCCGACGGCGACCACCGCGGAGATCGCCATGCAGCGCTCGCCCGCCGAGCCGTACGCGGCCGAGACGGCGGCGTCGGCCGCCGCGTCCAGGTCGGCGTCCGGAAGGACCAGCATGTGGTTCTTGGCGCCGCCGAGCGCCTGCACCCGCTTGCCGTTCGCGGAGGCGGTGGTGTGGATGTAGCGGGCGATCGGGGTCGAGCCGACGAAGGAGATCGCGGCCACGTCCGGGTGGGCGAGCAGCGCGTCGACGGCCACCTTGTCGCCGTGCAGGACGTTGAAGACGCCGTCGGGCAGGCCCGCCTCGGCGAGCAGTTCGGCGATCTTCATCGACGCCGACGGGTCCTTCTCCGAGGGCTTCAGGATGAACGTGTTGCCGCACGCGATGGCGAGCGGGAACATCCACATCGGCACCATCGCCGGGAAGTTGAACGGCGTGATGCCCGCGACGACGCCCAGCGGCTGGCGGATGGAGGCCACGTCGACCCGGCTGGAGACCTGCGTGGACAGCTCGCCCTTGAGCTGCGTGGTGATGCCGCAGGCCAGGTCCACGATCTCCAGACCGCGGGCGACCTCGCCGAGCGCGTCCGAGTGCACCTTGCCGTGCTCGGCGGTGATCAGCTCGGCGATGGCGTCCCGGTTCGCGTCGAGCAGCGCCCGGAACTTGAAGAGGACGGTGGTGCGCTGGGCCAGCGAGGACGTGCCCCAGGTGGCGTACGCCGTCTTGGCGGTGGCCACGGCCTGGTCCACCTCCTCCACCGACGCGAAGGCGACCTGCGTGGTGACCGCGCCGGTCGCCGGGTCGGTCACCGGGCCGAAGCTGCCCGACGTGCCCTCGACTGTCTTGCCACCGATCCAGTGGTGGACGGTCTTCGTCATGTCCAAGTGCTCCTTCACAGATGGCGGCGTCGGGCGGTGACGTGCCGTTCGTACTCCTCGCGGGCCGTGACCGCCGACGTGCGGGTCGCGGTCTCGGCCACGGGCACATCCCACCACGCCTGGGCCGGGGGCGGGCCCGACACTGTGTCGGGCGTTTCGGTCTCCACGTAGACACATGTGGGGACGTCCGAGCGGCGCGCCTGCGCGAGGGCTTCCCGCAGGTCACGCACCGTTTCGGCGCGCAGCACCCGCATCCCGAGCGAGGCCGCGTTGGCCGCCAGGTCGACCGGCAGCGGAGCACCGCCGTACGTCCCGTCCGGCGCGCGGAACCGGTACGCCGTGCCGAACCGCTCACCCCCCACCGCATCCGAGAGCCCGCCGATCGAGGCGTACCCATGGTTTTGGAGGATCACCACCTTGATGGGGATGTTCTCCTGCACGGCGGTGACGATTTCGGTCGGATTCATCAGGTACGTACCGTCGCCGACCAGGGCCCACACCGGCCGCCCGGGCGCCGCGAGGGCGACTCCGATGGCGGCGGGGATCTCGTAGCCCATGCAGGAGTAGCCGTATTCGACGTGGTACTGGTCGCGCGAGCGGGTCCGCCACAGCTTGTGGAGGTCGCCGGGGAGCGAGCCCGCCGCGTTGATCAGGATGTCGTCCCCGGTGACCAACGTGTCGAGTACGCCGAGGACTTGGGCCTGGGTGGGGCGCGCGTCGTCGGACGCGGGCGTGTAGGCGGCGTCCACCCGCGCCTCCCACGCCGCCTTCAGCCGCGCGCACTCGGCCTCGTACGCCGCCGGTACTTGGTACCCCTTCAGCGCCTCGTGCAGGGCGGCCAGGCCCGTGCGGGCGTCCCCGACCAGTTGCCGGCCGCCCATCTTGAGCGCGTCGGCGGAGCGGACGTTCAGGTTGACGAAGCGGACGTCCGGGTTCTGGAAGAGGGTGGCGGAGGCGGTCGTGAAGTCGGTCCAGCGGGTGCCGACGCCGAGCACCACGTCGGCGGTGCGGGCCAGTTCGTCGGCGGCGGCCGTGCCGGTGTGGCCGATGCCGCCGACGTCGCGGGGGTGGTCGTGGAGCAGCGCGCCCTTGCCCGCCTGGGTGCTCGCGACCGGGATGCCGGTGTCCTCGGCGAACGCGCCGAGCACGTCCTGCGCCAGGGCGTGCCGCACCCCGCCCCCGGCGACGATCAGCGGCCGCCGGGCCTGCCCCAACTCGCGTACCGCTCCTGCCAGTTCATCGGGGTCGACGGCCGGGGCCCGCACCTGCCAGACCCGCTCCCGGAAGAACTCCTCCGGCCAGTCGTACGCCTGCGCCTGGACGTCCTGCGGCAGTGCGAGCGTGACGGCGCCGGTGTTCGCGGGGTCGGTCAGGACGCCCATCGCGTTCAGGGCGGCCGGGATCAGCGCCTCGGGGCGGGTGACGCGGTCGAAGTAGCGGGAGACCGGGCGCAGGCAGTCGTTGACCGACACGTCGCCCGCGTACGGGACTTCGAGCTGTTGAAGGACCGGATCGGCGGGGCGGCCGGCGAAGGTGTCGCCGGGCAGGAGCAGCACCGGGAGGTGGTTGATGGTGGCCAGGGCCGCGCCCGTGACCAGGTTGGTGGCGCCGGGGCCGATGGAGGTGGTCACGGCGTGCGCGGAGAGCCGGCCGGACTGGCGGGCGTGGCCGACGGCGGCGTGCACCATGGCCTGCTCGTTGCGGCCCTGATGGAAGGGCATCGTGTCAGGCCCGGATTCGAGGAGCGCCTGCCCGATCCCGGCGACGTTGCCGTGCCCGAAGATGCCCCAAGTGGCGGCGATCAGACGGTGGTTGACGCCGTCGCGGGCGGTGTACTGGCGGGCCAGGAAGGCGATCAGCGCCTGTGCGGTGGTGAGGCGGCGCGTCGTACCGGTCACTGGTATCCCTCCACGTGGTCGGGGTGGAAGGAGATCTTCCACTCCCGTTCCTGCCCCGGGCCCGCCATCACGTTCAGGTAGTACATGGCGTTGCCGGGCTGGGCGATGGACGGCCCGTGCCAGCCGTCCGGCACGAGCACGGCGTCACCGGTGCGCACCTCGGCGAGGAGGTCGGCGCCGCCGTCGCGGGACGGCGAGATCCGCTGGTAGCCGTAGCCGCCGGGGCGCTCGAACGCGAAGTAGTAGATCTCCTCCAGCTCGCTCTCCCGGCCGGGCAGGTGCTCGTCGTGCTTGTGCGGCGGGTACGAGGACCAGTTGCCGCCGGGTGTGATCACCTCCACGGCGATGAGCCGGTCGCAGGCGAAGGCGTCCGCCGAGGCGAAGTTGCGGACCGTACGGGAACAGTTTCCGGAGCCCCTCGCTTCGACGGGTACCTCCGGCGCGGGGCCGCGGCGAGCGGGGAGTCGTCGCTCGCACCGCGCTCCTGCCAGGGCGAAACGGCCTCCCGCGCCGGAGGTGATCTGGGTGTGCGCGTCACGCGGCACATAGGCGAAGTCGGTCGGTCCTTCGAACACGCCCTTGCGGCCGAGCAGTTCGAGGGCCTGTCCGTCGGTGCGCACCGTACAGCCGCCGTCGAGCGGCACCACGAGCCACTCGCTGTCCCCGGAGTCAAGGCGGTGCGAGCCGCCCGGCGGCAGGTCGAGCACGCGCAGGGAGGAATACCTCCACCCCGCCCGCTCGGGGTCGATGTCTACGGCATACGCATCGCGGGCCGCGTCCCCGGCCCGTACGAGCAGTCCTTGGTGATCCATGTCCGACTCCTACCCCCTACAGCAGCCCGACGGCGGTATCGACGGCCGCCGCCACATCGCCGTCGGCCGGATAGAGCAGCGAGCGCCCTGCGACCAGGCCCTGCACGGTGGGCAGGTGCAGCGCCCCGCGCCACTTCTCGAAGGCCGCGTCCTGGTCGTCCCCTATGTCGCCGCCGAGCAGCACCGCGGGCAGCGTGCTGGCGGCCATGACCTCGGCCATGTCGTCCGGGTTCTCGGTGACGGGCACCTTCAGCCAGGTGTACGCGGAGGTGCCGGCGAGGCCCGAGGCGATGGCGATGGACCGGGTGACGGCCTCGGCGGAGAGGTCGTTGCGAATCCGTCCTCCTCGGCGATGGCAGATGAACGGCTCGACGAATACCGGGAGTCGGCGCTCGGCCATCTCGTCGACGGCGCGGGCCGCCGCGTGCAGCGTGTCGAGCGAACCGGCGTCCTCGTAGTCGATCCTGAGCAGGAGTTTTCCCGCGTCGAAGCCGAGCCGGTCGAGGTCCTGGGCGCGGTGGCCGGTGAAGCGGTCGTCGAGTTCGAAGGCGGCTCCGGCGAGGCCGCCGCGGTTCATGGAGCCGATGACGACCTTGTCCTCCAGGGCGCCGAGCAGCAGCAGGTCCTCCAGGACGTCGGCGCCGGCGAGCACGCCGTCGACGCCGGGCCGCGAGAGCGCGAGCCGGAGCCGGTCGAGCAGGTCGCCCCGGTCGGCCATGGCGAGCCCGTTGGCGCCGACGCCGAGCGCGCCCCGGGCCGGATGGTCGGCGGCGATCACCATCAGCCGCCCGCCGTCGCCGCGGAGCAGCGGTCTGCGCACCCGGCGGGCGGCGGCCTCGGCGACGGCTTCGGGGTGGCGGGCCCGCAGCCGGGCGAGCCCGCCGGGTCCGAGTTCGGCGCTCACGCCCGGCCGCCTTCCAGGACGCGCTCGACCTCGGCGGGGTACGGCATCGCGGAGGAGCAGGCGAGCCGGGAGGCGACGATGGCCCCGGCGGCGTTGGCGTACCGCATGACGCGTTCGAGGGGCCACCCCGCGAGCAGCCCGTGACAGAGCGCCCCGCCGAACGCGTCGCCCGCGCCGAGCCCGTTGACCACGTCGACCGGCACCGGCGGCACCTCGGCGACCGTGCCGTCGCGGTGCACGGCGAGCACGCCCTTGGGGCCCTGCTTGACGACGGCGAGCTCGACCCCCGCGGCGAGGAGTGCCTCGGCGGCGGCCCGGGGTTCGCGCGTCCCCGTCGCGACCTCGCACTCGTCGAGGTTGCCCACGGCGACGGTGGCGTGAGCGAGGGCAGCGCGATAATGGATCCGGGCCTCCTCGGGATCGGCCCAGAACATGGGCCGCCAGTCGAGGTCGAAGACGGTGGCCACCTTCTCGGGGGCGCCCCGCGCCCCCAGCGCGGCCAGCGTCGCGCTCCGGCTGGGCTCGGCGCACAGCCCCGTCCCCGTCACCCAGAAGATCCGCGCCGCCCGGATCGCCGCGAGGTCCAACTCGCCCTCCCGCAGCTCCAGATCGGGGGCCTTGGGCAGCCGGTAGAAGTACAGCGGGAAGTCGTCCGGCGGGAACACCTCGCAGAACGTGACGGGCGTGGGCAGCCCGTCCACGGGGGTGACCCAGCGCGCGTCCACCCCGAACTCGCCCAGTTCCGTACGGAGATACTCGCCGAAGGGGTCGCGCCCGGTGCGGGTGACGACGGCGGTGCGGCAGCCGAGCCTGGCCGCGGCGACCGCCACGTTGGAGGGCGAGCCGCCGAGGAACTTGCCGAACGAGCTGACCTTCGCCAGCGACACGCCGGTCTGCAAGGGGTAGAGGTCGACTCCGATCCGGCCCATGGTGATCAGGTCGTACGCAGGGTCGCGCTCACTGCCGTTCTCGGTGCCGTACGGAGCCTCGTCCATGCACGTCCCCTCGGGTCGCCGGGTCGCCGGTGCACCCAGGTCTAGTCGTCGTTCGCCACCCCTGTCAATCTTTTGTCCTTACATTCGGACGTAGCCTTGACACTCCTCCCGCGGCCCCGGAAGGCTGGCCCCCATGACGACGGCGAAGACCCGCATCCGGATCGGTTCGGCCCCCGACTCCTGGGGCGTCTGGTTTCCCGACGACCCTCGCCAAGTCCCCTGGCAGCGCTTCCTCGACGAGGTCGCGGGCGCGGGCTACCGGTGGATCGAACTCGGACCGTACGGCTATCTCCCCACCGACCCGGCGCGCCTCGCCGAGGAGACCGCCGTACGCGATCTACGGGTCTCGGCCGGGACCGTCTTCACGGGGCTGCACCACGGCCCGACGGTGTGGGAGAAGACCTGGGCGCACGTCGCGGACGTGGCCGCGCTCGCGCAGGCCGCCGGCGCCGGGCACCTCGTGGTCATCCCGTCCTTCTGGCGCGACGACAAGAGCGGCGAGGTCCTGGAGGACAGCACGCTGACCGCCGCGCAGTGGCGCGATCTCGCCGGCCAGACCGAGCGGCTCGCCCGCGAGGTGCGGGACCGCTACGGCCTGCGCGTCGTCGTGCACCCGCACGCCGACACCCACATCGACAGCGAGGAGAACGTGGCCCGCTTCCTGCACGCCACCGACTCCGACCTGGTCTCGCTGTGCCTGGACACCGGGCACTACGCGTACTGCGGCGGCGACAGCGTCAAGCTGATCGAGACGTACGGGGAGCGGATCGGCTACCTCCATCTCAAGCAGGTCGATCCGGAGGTCCTTGCCCAAGTCCGCGCCGAGGGAACGCCGTTCGGGCCCGCCGTCGCGCGGGGCGTGATGTGCGAGCCCCCGCACGGCGTGCCCGCGCTCGAACCGGTCCTGGCCGCCGCCCAGAATCTGGACGTCGACCTGTTCGCGATCGTCGAGCAGGACATGTACCCCTGCGACCCGGACAAGCCCCTGCCGATCGCCGAGCGCACCCGCGCCTTCCTCCGCTCGTGCGGGGCCTGACATGACCCTGGGCATCGCCGTCATCGGCACCGGCCGGATGGGCGCCGACCATGTGCGCCGGATCGACTCCGTCATCGGCGGCGCCCGCGTGGCCGCCGTCGCCGACCTGGACCTGGAGCGCGCGAGCGCGGTGGCCGCGGGCATCGAGGGGTGCGGCGTCCACACCGACCCGGCCGCCGCGATGGCCGCGCCCGGCGTGGACGCCGTCCTCATCGCCTCCTCGGGCCCGGCCCACGAAGCGGCCCTGCTCGAAGCCTTCGCGCGCGGCCTGCCGGTCCTGTGCGAGAAGCCCCTGACCCCCGACCCGGCCGGCACCCTGCGCGTCATGGAGGCGGAACAGCGCCTCGGCCACCGCCTGGTCACGGTGGGCTTCATGCGCCGCCACGACCGCGAGTATCGCGACCTCCAACTCACCCTGAAACACGGCGAGTTGGGCCGCCCCCTGATGCTGCACTGTCGCCACCGCAACGCGGCATCGCCCTCCTTCTTCACCACCGAGATGCTGATCCGCGACTCGGTGGTGCACGAGGCGGACGCCACCCGCTGGCTGCTCGGCCAGGAGATCACCGCCGTACAGGTCCTGCGCCCCCGCCCCACCTCGTACGCGCCTCAGGGCCTCGGCGATCCGCAACTGGTCCTGTTCGAGACGTCCGGCGGCGTGGTCGTGGACGTCGAGATCTTCGTCAACTGCGGCTTCGGGTACGAGGTGCGGTGCGAGGCGGTCTGCGAGCGCGGCACCGCCTCGATCGGCGAGAGCGGCGGGCTCGTCACGCGGGCGGCGATTGGGGCCTCCCCTGGTCGAGCGAAGTCGAGACCTTGGGGAAGGGCGGGCCACGACATTCCACAGGACTTCACGGTCCGGTTCGCCGAGGCGTACGACCGCGAGGTGCAGGCCTGGGTGGACGCGACGGGGCAGGGCCGCACCGAGGGCGCGAGCACCTGGGACGGCTACGCGGCGGCGCTGGTCTGCGAGGCGGGGGTGCGGGCGCAGCAGTCGGGAGAGCGGGTACGCGTGGAGCTGCCGGACCGCCCGCCCCTGTACAAGTAGCGGCCGCTTCTTGAGGCTGTTCACCCATTCGCCCCAACAGCCCTTGTTCATCACATGCGTTACAAGCATCCGGCTCCCGTCACACATGTCTCGATTACGCGGGTCTTGCGTCACAGGCGGTCGACAGGGGCTAATCCGGCCTCACTCTCCGTCGTTCAACGGGCACAGGCTGAGTGATCGCCAAGCGTTCACGTCGCAGCTCCCCCGACGGCCTTCCGGCCGCCGCTGCGGCGCACGCAGGGAGGTGCCCCACATGACCGACCGAAGGCTCTGGTCCTACAAAGAGATCGCCGCGCACATCCGGGTGCAGCCGGACACGGTGCGCTCCTACCGCAAACACGGACTCCTGCCGGCGCCGGACCTCGTGGAGAACGGCAAGCCGTACTGGTTCGCGGACACGATCCGGGCGTGGGTCGCCCAGCGGCCCGGCAACAGAGGCCGCCGCACGAAGTGACCCGGGCGCACCGTGGCAGGCGGTTCCGTCGTTATCACCCAGAATCACCCGAACCGCGTCCGAGTAGGCTCGCCTAATACCCCCTAGGGGTATATTCTGAGGTGCGTGAGGGTGTCCCGGCTTTCGCTTGGCCCCCTGATGCACCATGGATCCGTACGCCCGCGAAGAGGAGAACGCCATGACCGCCGAGATCGAGACCCCCGTAGCGACCGGTTCCTGCTGCTCGCCCGCCGGAGGCTGCCAGGGCGGCGGGGCGGCCGGCGTCCAGGTGGGCGCCGTCACCGCCGTCTACAAGGTCTCCGGCATGACCTGCGGTCACTGCGAGGGTGCGGTGTCCGGTGAGATCTCCGAGATCGAGGGCGTCAGCTCGGTGAAGGCCGTCGCCGCCACCGGAGAGGTCACCGTGATCTCGGCGGCCCCGCTCGACGAGGAGGCGGTTCGCGCGGCCGTCGACGAGGCGGGCTACGAACTGCTCGGCCGCGCCTGACCCGGAGGGCGCCCTCCGCCCCTCCGCCTCTTCCCGTCGGGCCGCACCCGGCCGGCTTCCCGCCGGCACCGTGCGGCCCGGCCCCCTTTCTGGAGCCCCATCGTGCAAACCACCACCCCGGATCACGTGGTCGAACTCGCCGTCGGCGGGATGACCTGCGCGTCGTGCGCGGCCCGCGTCGAGAAGAAGCTGAACCGGATGGCGGGGGTTTGCGCCACGGTCAACTACGCCACCGAGAAGGCTCGGGTCACCTTCGAACCCGGGGTGACGGTGGCGGACCTCGTGGCGACGGTGGTGAAGACGGGGTACACGGCCGAGCCAGTGGAGGCGCCAGGTACGGCTGCGGACGGTACGCCGGTTGTGCCTACCCGTTCCGCCTCGCAGGATTCGGTGCTGGTCACGGCGAATCCAGCCCGTCCGGCGATTGAGGACGAGCGCCCTTCAGGTGCGAACGGGGTCTGGGGCGGAGCCCCAGGAACGACCACCGGGCCGCAGACAGGAGACGACCCGAACGGTGGCCCGGGGGCGGAGCCCCCAGCAGCCTCCACCCCGCCGCACCCGGGTGACGACCGCAGCACGATGCAGCTCGCCGCGCTGAGAGGGCGGCTGATCGTATCGGCCATCCTTTCCGCGCCCGTCGTCGCGCTGGCGATGATCCCAGCGATCCAGTTCGACAACTGGCAATGGCTCAGCCTCACCCTCGCCGCCCCCGCCGTCATCTGGGGCGGCCTCCCCTTCCACCGAGCCGCGTGGACCAACCTCAAACACGGCGCCGCCACGATGGACACGCTGGTCTCGACCGGCACGCTCGCCGCGTTCGGCTGGTCGCTCTGGGCCCTGTTCTTCGGCACCGCGGGCATGCCCGGCATGCGGCACGGCTTCAGCCTCACCACCAACCGCGGGGACGGCTCCGGGACGATCTACCTCGAAGTCGCCGCGGGCGTCGTCACGTTCATTCTCCTGGGCCGCTATCTGGAGGCCCGCGCCAAGCGGAAGTCCGGGGCCGCCCTGCGCGCCCTGATGGAGCTGGGTGCGAAAGACGTCGCCGTGCTGCGCGGCGGGTCCGAAGTACGCATCCCCGTAAGCCAGTTGCGTACCGGGGACCACTTCGTCGTACGGCCCGGCGAGAAGGTCGCCACGGACGGCACGGTCGTCGAGGGCGCCTCGGCGGTCGACGCGTCGATGCTGACCGGCGAGTCCGTGCCGGTGGACGTGAGCGTGGGCGACCCCGTCACCGGGGCGACCGTGAACGCCGGGGGCCGGCTCGTCGTCGAGGCGACCCGGGTCGGCGCCGACACCCGGCTCGCCCGCATGGCCCGCCTGGTGGAGGACGCCCAGAACGGCAAGGCCCAGGTGCAGCGCCTGGCCGACCGTATCGCGGGCGTCTTCGTGCCGGTGGTGCTCGTGATCGCGCTCGCCACCCTGGGAGCCTGGCTCCTGGTCACCGGCGACGCCACCGCCGCCTTCACCGCGGCCGTCGCCGTACTGATCATCGCCTGCCCGTGCGCACTGGGCCTCGCCACCCCGACCGCCCTCATGGTCGGCACCGGCCGGGGCGCCCAGCTCGGCATCCTGATCAAGGGCCCGGAGGTCCTGGAGTCGACCCGCCGCGTGGACACCGTCGTCCTCGACAAGACCGGCACGGTGACCACCGGACGCATGAGCCTGTACGAGGTCCACACCGTCGAGGGCATCGACGAGAAGCAACTCCTGCGCCTGGCCGGGGCCTTGGAGCACGCCTCCGAGCACCCCATCGCCCGCGCGATCGCGTCCGGCGCCGAGGACCGGGCCGGGACGCTGCCGCCGGCCGAGGACTTCCGCTCGCTGCCGGGCCGGGGCGTGGAGGGAGTCGTCGAGGGGCACCGCGTGTACGTGGGCCGGGACGGCGCCCCGGAGCTGCCGCCCGAGCTCGCCGCGGCCAGGAGCGCCGCCGAGGCCCAGGGGCGTACCGCCGTCACCGTCGCGTGGGACGGGGCCGCCCGGGGCGTGCTCGCCGTGTCCGACACCGTGAAGGAGACCAGCGCCGAGGCCGTCGCCCGGCTGCGGGCGCTGGGGCTCACCCCGGTCCTGCTCACCGGCGACCACCACAGCGTCGCCACAACCGTGGCCGCGGAAGTGGGGATCGAGGCGGCCGATGTGTACGCGGAGGTCCTCCCCGAGGACAAGGCGGCCGTCGTCGAGCGCCTTCAGGAGCAGGGCCGCACGGTCGCCATGGTGGGGGACGGCGTCAACGACGCGGCCGCTCTGGCCGTCGCCGATCTGGGTCTCGCGATGGGTACCGGCACGGATGCCGCCATCGAGGCCGGCGATCTCACCCTCGTACGCGGTGACCTGCGGGTTGCCGCCGATGCGATCCGATTGTCCCGCCGGACCCTGGCCACGATCAAAGGCAACCTTTTCTGGGCATTCGGCTACAACGTGGCCGCGGTCCCCCTGGCCGCCGCGGGCCTGCTGAATCCCATGATCGCGGGTGCGGCTATGGCGTTCTCATCGGTGTTCGTGGTAACCAACAGCCTACGGTTGCGTTCCTTCACCTGACCTCCACAAAGAGATCTAGATCACAGAGGTTTTGAGGTAACCATCGGGAGGGGTCGGGAGTCTAAGTGGGCGATGCCACGGATGTCTTGGGGGACGTCCATGGAATGTCTTGGGGGACGTTCCAGGCAACGCGTTGGCCGGGGCACGTACGTCGGGAGCTTTGAGCGGCCCACCCGACAGGTACGTACCCCGGCAGACCGCCTAGACCCCCGGCTCGGATCCCGTGGGGGGAATCCGCACCGGGAAACAGGGAAGCGCCCCGACTGCCGACCCGTGGGGGGATCGGCAGCGGGGCGCTTTCCGACTTCTGGCGCCGAACTCCCCGCGTGTTACCGGGAGTTCGGCTGCGACTGAGGGGTTGCCCGAGAGGTCAACCGCGACCGTGAGGTCAGCGAGCCTCGACCGGCACGAAGTCGCGCAGCACTTCGCCCGTGTAGATCTGGCGCGGGCGGCCGATGCGGGAGCCGGGCTCCTTGATCATCTCGTGCCACTGGGCGATCCAGCCCGGGAGGCGGCCGAGCGCGAACAGGACCGTGAACATCTCGGTCGGGAAGCCCATGGCGCGGTAGATCAGGCCCGTGTAGAAGTCCACGTTCGGGTACAGGTTGCGCGAGACGAAGTACTCGTCGCTCAGCGCGTGCTCTTCCAGCTTCAGCGCGATGTCGAGCAGCTCGTCGGACTTGCCGAGTGCCGACAGGACGTCGTGCGCGGCAGCCTTGATGATCTTGGCGCGCGGGTCGAAGGACTTGTACACCCGGTGGCCGAAGCCCATCAGGCGGACGCCGTCCTCCTTGTTCTTCACCTTGCGGATGAAGGAGTCCACGTCGCCGCCGTTGGCCTGGATGCCTTCCAGCATCTCCAGGACGGACTGGTTGGCGCCGCCGTGCAGCGGGCCCCACAGCGCCGAGATGCCGGCCGAGATCGACGCGAACATGTTGGCCTGCGAGGAGCCGACCAGACGCACGGTGGAGGTCGAGCAGTTCTGCTCGTGGTCCGCGTGCAGGATGAGCAGCTTGTCGAGCGCCGAGACGACGACCGGGTCCAGCTCGTACTCCTGGGCCGGCACCGAGAACGTCATGCGCAGGAAGTTCTCGACGTAGCCGAGGTCGTTGCGCGGGTAGACGAAGGGGTGGCCGATCGACTTCTTGTACGCGTACGCCGCGATCGTCGGCAGCTTGGCGAGCAGCCGGATCGTGGAGAGGTGGCGCTGCTTCTCGTCGAACGGGTTGTGGCTGTCCTGGTAGAACGTGGACAGCGCGGAGACCACCGAGGACAGCATCGCCATCGGGTGGGCGTCACGCGGGAAGCCGTCGAAGAACCGCTTGACGTCCTCGTGCAGCAGCGTGTGCCCGGTGATCTCGCTCTTGAAGCTGGAGAGCTGGTCGACGGTCGGAAGCTCGCCGTTGATCAGCAGGTACGCGACCTCGACGAAGGTCGAGCGCTCCGCCAGCTGCTCGATGGGGTACCCGCGGTAGCGCAGGATGCCCTGCTCACCGTCCAGGTAGGTAATGGCGGATTTATAGGCGGCCGTGTTGCCGTATCCGCTGTCGAGGGTGACCAGTCCGGTCTGGGCTCGGAGCTTCCCGATGTCGAAGCCCTTGTCGCCGACGGTGCTGTCGATCACCGGGTAGGTGTACTCGCCATCGCCGAACCGCAGTACTACAGCGTTGTTCGCGTTCTCGCTCACGTCATCCCTCACCGACGTAGTGCCTCTTCTTCGAGGTGCCCTGACTGTCTCTACCATCCCCCATTTGGCTCAGCAGAGTGCACTCGGGGTCGCCCATTGGGCTTATTCACGGCACTCAGTGCCGCTCAACCTGCTCATCCTGCCCCCTTCGCCCCAGTTAGGAAAGTCCTGGGTGATCTTTCACACCAAAGTGCCCCCTGACAGCCGGTGAGCGAGTGCGGTAAAGCGTCTGCCTGCGGAAACGGTACGCACCGCCTGGCCGATCGCCTTGCGGGACCCCACCAGGACGACGAGCTTCTTGGCGCGCGTCACCGCCGTGTAGAGCAGATTGCGCTGGAGCATCATCCAGGCGCCGGTGGTGACCGGGATGACGACGGCCGGGTACTCGCTGCCCTGGGAGCGGTGGATCGTCACGGCGTAGGCGTGGGCCAGCTCGTCCAGCTCGTCGAAGTCGTACGGCACCTCCTCGTCCTCGTCCGTCAGGACCGTCAGGTGCTGGTCGTCGAGGTTGAGCGAGGTGACCACGCCGACGGTGCCGTTGAAGACGCCGTTCTTGCCCTTCTCGTAATTGTTGCGAATCTGGGTGACCTTGTCGCCGACGCGGAACACCCTTCCACCGAACCTTTTCTCCGGCAGGTCGGGCCGGGCGGGCGTGATCGCCTGCTGGAGCAGGCCGTTGAGGGTGCCTGCGCCGGCCGGGCCGCGGTGCATCGGGGCGAGCACCTGGATGTCGCGGCGCGGGTCGAGCCCGAACTTCGCCGGGATGCGCCGGGCCGCGACGTCGACGGTGAGGCGGCCCGCGTCCTCGGTCTCGTCCTCGACGAAGAGGAAGAAGTCGTTCAGGCCCGAAGTGATGGGTTGCGTACCGGAGTTGATGCGGTGGGCGTTGGTGACGACGCCGGACTCCTGGGCCTGCCTAAAGATCCGGGTCAGCCGCACGCTGGGGACGGGACCGCCCTCGGCGAGCAGATCGCGCAGCACCTCCCCGGCGCCGACCGAGGGCAACTGGTCGACGTCGCCCACCATCAAGAGGTGGGCACCAGGTGCCACCGCCTTCACGAGCTTGTTCGCGAGCAGCAGGTCGAGCATGGAGGCCTCGTCGACGACGACCAGGTCGGCGTCGAGGGGCCGGTCCTTGTCGTACGCCGCGTCGCCGCCCGGTTTCAGTTCGAGCAGGCGGTGCACGGTGGAGGCCTCGGCGCCGGTCAGCTCGGCCAGCCGCTTGGCGGCCCGCCCGGTCGGCGCGGCGAGCACCACCTTGGCCTTCTTGGCGCGGGCGAGCTCCACGACCGAGCGGACCGTGAAGGACTTGCCGCAGCCCGGCCCGCCGGTGAGGACCGCGACCTTGCTGGTCAGAGCCAGTTTGACGGCCTCCTGCTGCTCCGGCGCGAGCTCGGCCCCGGTGCGCCCGGCGAGCCAGCCGAGCGCCTTGCCCCAGTCGACCCCGGCGAACCCCGGCATCCGGTCCTCGCCGGTCCGCAGCAGGCGCCCCACCTGGGCGGCCAGGGAAAGCTCGGCGCGGTGGAACGGCACGAGGTACACGGCGGCGACGGGCTCGCCCCCGTCCGGCCCCGGCACCTTCTCCTTCACGGCGCCCTCTTCGGCGATGAGCTCGGCCAGGCACTCGATGACAAGGCCGGTGTCGACCTGGAGCAGCTTCACGGAGTCGGCGATCAGGCGCTCCTCGGGGAGGAAGCAGTGCCCCTGGTCGGTGGACTGGGACAGCGCGTACTGCAAGCCCGCCTTCACGCGCTCCGGGCTGTCGTGCGGGATGCCGACGGCCTGGGCGATCCGGTCGGCGGTGAGGAATCCGATGCCCCAGACGTCGGCGGCGAGCCGGTAGGGCTGGTTCTTGACGACGGAGATCGAGGCGTCCCCGTACTTCTTGTAAATGCGGACGGCGATGGAGGTGGAAACCCCGACTCCCTGGAGGAAGACCATGACCTCCTTGATGGCCTTCTGCTCCTCCCAGGCGGCCGCGATCTTCTTCGTCCGCTTGGGCCCGAGACCCGGAACCTCGATCAGTCGCTTGGGCTCCTGCTCGATGATGTCGAGGGTGTCGGGGCCGAAGTGCTGGGTGATGCGGTCGGCGAAGACCGGGCCGATGCCCTTGATCAGGCCGGAGCCGAGGTAGCGGCGGATGCCCTGGATGGTGGCGGGCAGGACGGTCGTGTAGTTCTCGACGGTGAACTGCTTGCCGTACTGGGGGTGGGACCCCCAGCGGCCCTCCATCCGCAGCGACTCCCCCGGCTGCGCGCCGAGCAGTGAGCCGACCACCGTGAGGAGGTCGTTGCCGCCCCGGCCGGTGTCGACGCGCGCGACGGTGTATCCGCTCTCCTCATTGGCGTACGTGATCCGCTCAAGGACCCCCTCCACAACCGCCGCACCCGTGAGACTCGACATGCCCCGACGCTACCGCCCCGCACTGACAATGCGGACAACACGGCTGTGTACAAGGGAAGTCCGGGACCGGGCGCTTCGCGTGCGGGCGAATTCAGGCGAATTCAAGGGGGCCCGGTCCGTCGACCGGGCCCCTTGTTTTCCCTCCCCGTCAGCGCTTCCCGAAATCCCCCCGGATCCCTCCCCTGAAGCACTGACGCCACTTAGACCTCCGTCACCCCGGAAAGGTTGCACGACTGCGGGCAGTAATTTTTCCGGGCCGTCGAGGTGCTGACGAAGCGGGGTGAACGTAGCGTTTGCCGCATGAGCGACAATCCTTCACCGCAGTCCGCCGCGCCGTCTCAGCCGTCCTTCGAGCAGGACGTCCTGAACGAACTGGGCGACGACGGGCTCCAGCAGATCGCCGGGCTGCTCGGTACGGATGCGGCGGGCGCGCAGGACGTGGTCGGTACGACGATGTCGACGCTGGCGGGCGGGCTGCCGCCGGAGACCACCGAGGAGGTCCGCCAAGCGGTGGCCGAGGCCCCGCCGGAAGCCCTACCGGAGGAAGCCCCCTTGCAGGGCGTGGCCACGCTGGGCGGCGGGCTCGGCGGGATGCTGAGCGGCGGGTTGGCGGCCGGGGTGCTGGCGAAGGTGGCCCGGCCGGTCGCGAACGCGGTGGCCAAGAAGACGGGGTTGCCGCCGGCGACGGTGGCGCGGGCCCTGGAGGTGCTGCTGCCCGTGGCGCTGGCGGTCCTGACGAAGCGGGCGGCATCGAAGTCGCCGACGGCTCCGGGTGCGGCACCCGGTGCGGCACCCGCTGCGGGCGGGGGCGGCCTGGGCGAGCTCCTGACCCAGATCCTCGGCGGGGCGAAGAAGTAGCCACGGTCCAGTCGCGCCGTTCCGCTCTTGCGGACCGGCGCACTCCCGCACGGACACCGTGATCGGGCCCGTACGGGAGTGGAGGCTCAGCCGCGCAGGAACCCGTCCCCGTGAGCGGCGATGTGGGCCTCCAGGGCGGCGAGGGCCTGTTGCGTGACGTCCGGCGTGCCGCTGCCGCGCCGCTCGGCGTAGTACGCCGCGCCGAGTTTCTTGAGCAGATCGTTTCCGGCGCGCTGCTGCTGAACGTCGTCCACCCTCTGCTTGCCCTGGTTCAGGGCGCTCTGGGCCTGCTCCTTGGCCCGGTCGAGAAAACCTGCCATTAGTGCCTCCGATCGTGTCCCGGCATCACTTCCCCCATCCCCGCCGCGCATGCCCTTGCGTACGCCCGATCGGGCCCGTCCGTCGGTTCCGTCCGTCAGTCCGGTCCGGTCGGTTCCGTCCGGTCGGTTCCGTCAATTGGTTGTTCAGTCTTTGGGCGGGCGGGTCGGAAAGGGCACCCCCGGACCCGGCTCGCACGCCCGCGCGAATACTCTGGCCCGCATGCCCGCCCCCGGCACCACCCCCGCCCGCGCCCTCCCGCGCCGCGCCGCCACCGCCAAGGCCTCCGCGCTGGCGCTCGGCGTCCTGCTGGCCTCCGCGGGGTGCTCCGGGGCGCCCTCGGCCGCTCCCGCCGCCGAGAAGCCCGGGCCCGCGAACCCCGCGGCCGCCGTCACGGCCGAGCCCACGCCGGACCTTCCGCCCGGCACGATCACCCTCGCGTTCGGGGGCGACGTCCACTTCACCGAGCGCACCGCGCCCCGGCTCAACAGCACGCCCGCCGACCCCGCCCTCGGCCCGATATCCAGGACCGTCGCGAGTGCCGACTTCGCGATGGTCAACCTGGAGACGGCGATCACCACGCGCGGCTCCGAAGAGCCGAAGCTGTACCACTTCCGCACCCCGCCCAGCGCCCTGACCGCGCTCAAGGACTCGGGCGTGGACGCGGTGTCGATGGCCAACAACCACGCCGTCGACTACGGGCCCGCGGGTCTCGCCGACACCCTCGACGCCGTCCACCACGCCCCCATCCCGGTACTCGGCATCGGCGCGAACGAGGCAGAGGCGTACCGGCCGTACGTCAAGGACATCCGCGGGGTGAAGCTCGCCGTCGTCGCGGCGAGCCAGGTCATGGACCTGACCAACGACAAGTTCCGCGCCGGGCCTGAGAAGCCGGGCATAGCCTCCGCGCTCGACCCCGCGAAGCTGGTCGCGGCGGTCAAGCGGGCGAAGGCGGAGGCGGACGTCGTCGTGGTGTATCTGCACTGGGGTACGGAGGGGCAGAGCTGCCCGGGACCCGAGCAGAAGTCCATCGCCGCGAAGCTGTCGGCGGCGGGGGCGACGGCGGTGGTGGGTACGCATGCGCATGTGATGCTGGGGTCGGGGATGCGGGGTTCGACCTACGTCAACTACGGGCTGGGGAACCTGCTTTGGTACGGGACGTCGCCGTATCCGCACTCCAATGACAGCGGGGTTGCGACGCTGACGGTCGCCCATGGCAAGGTCGTCAAGCAGGGTTTCGCTCCGGCGGTCGTCGACAACCGGGGTGTGCCGGTGCCGCAGGACGGCGCGGCGGGGAAGGCGGTCACGGATCGGCTCGCCTCCCTGCGGGGGTGCGCTGCGCTGGCGGCCGGACCGCGCTGATTCCCCCACCCCGCCCCTTCCCGAGACCCTCCGGGGGTTGAGAAGGGAAGCCGGGTTTCCTGGGGCTCCGCCCCAGACCCCGTTCGCGCCTTAAGGGCGCTCGTCCTCAAACGCCGGACAGGCTGAAATACCCCGGTGCGGGCCAGCACCAACCCTGCCAGGGGCGCGGGGAACTGCGCAAAGCCCTCACCCCCCACCCCCTCAGGCGCCCCGCGGCGCCGCCGTAGAGCCCCGGACCATCAGCTCCCCGTGCACCGTCGCGATCCCCCCCGGCGGAGCCGGTTCCATGCCCAGGGCCAGGCGGCCCGCCCTCGCGCCCGCCTCGTACAGCGGCAGCCGTACCGTCGTCAGCGCCGGGACCGCGTCCGCGCTGAAGGGGAGGTCCACGAAGCCCGCTACCGAGACGTCGTCCGGGACGGAGAGCCCCCGGTCCCGCAGGGCCGCGCACGCACCCAGCGCGACCGTGTCGTTCGCCGCCACCACGGCCGTCAACTCCGGCTCCCTGCGCAGGAGTTCAAGCGTCGCGTCGTAGCCCGAGCGGCGGTCGTACGAGCCGTGGACGACGAGGTGGTCCAGGCGCAGGCCGGCCGCTGCCAGGCCGGACCGGTGACCCTCCAGGCGGTGCCGGGTCGTGGTGCGCTCGGCGGGCCCGGCGATGTAACCGATTCTGCGGTGACCGAGGCCGATGAGGTGGTCCGCCAGGCACCTGCCGCCGCCCCGGTTGTCGAAGGCGAGGGTCGCGGTGACGCTGTCGCCGGGCAGCGGCGGCCGGCCGCACAGCACGATGCGGGTGCCCGCGTCCGCGAGCCGCGCGAGCTTCGCGCCCACCGCCGCCGCGTGCTTCGGGTCCTCAAGGGCGCCGCCCGTCACGATGACGGCGGCCGCGCGCTGGCGCTGAAGCAGCGTCAGATAGGTGAGTTCGCGTTCCGGTGAGCCCCCGGTGTTGCAGATGACGGAGAGCTTCTCGCGGGCACCCCGCTCCTCACCGATCGCGGCCTGGGCCGCGCCCGCCATGATGCCGAAGAACGGGTCGGCGATGTCGTTGACCAGGATGCCGACCAGGTCCGATGTGGCCGCGGCGAGCGAACTGGCGGGCCCGTTCAGGACGTAGTCCAGCTCGTCGACGGCGCGCAGCACCCGCTCACGGGTGGCCGCCGCCACCGGATAGTTGCCGTTCAGGACCCGCGAGACCGTCGCCGGGGACACCCGGGCCCGAGCCGCCACATCCGCCAGGGTCGCTGTCATCTCTGCCTCCGAACGGTCGGGCCGTGATCGCGCCGTGCAGAGCCGGTGTCCGGGCGGGGTCCGGACACCGGCTCTCAAGCACCGGTTCTCAAGCTTTCGGCCTCTTGTCCGAGGCGCTGTGCGCAGGCTAGCGTCCCGCCCTGTAGAAAGCGCTTGCTATCAACTTTCTACCGGATTCCGCTTCACCCTGCCCACCCGCGCCCACCACGCACGGCACAGCCCCCGGAGGGATCACATGACGGAACGCAGGACCGTGCGGATCGCCATGAACGGCGTCACCGGACGCATGGGTTACCGCCAGCACCTCGTACGCTCCCTCCTCGCGCTGCGCGAGCAGGGTGGCCTCGGCCTCGGCGACGGCACCACGCTGTGGCCCGAGCCGGTCCTGGTCGGCCGTCGCGAGCACGCCCTGAAGGCGATGGCCGACCGGCACGGCCTCACCGAGTGGTCGACCGACCTCGACGCCGTCATCGCCGACCCCACCGTCGACATCTACTTCGACGCCCAGGTGACGTCCGCCCGCGAGGAGGCGATCGGGAAGGCCATCACGGCCGGGAAGCACATCTACACCGAGAAGCCCACGGCGACCGGCCTGACCGGCGCACTCGACCTCGCCCGGCGGGCACGCGGCGCGGGCGTCAAGCACGGCGTCGTCCAGGACAAGCTCTTCCTGCCGGGCCTGCTGAAGCTGAAGCGCCTCGTCGACGGCGGATTCTTCGGCCGGATCCTGTCCGTGCGGGGCGAGTTCGGCTACTGGGTCTTCGAGGGCGACTGGCAGTCCGCCCAGCGCCCGTCGTGGAACTACCGCCGCGAGGACGGCGGCGGCATCGTCGTGGACATGTTCCCGCACTGGGAGTACGTCCTGCACGAGCTGTTCGGCCGGGTCACCTCCGTGACCGCGCACACCGCCACCCACATCCCCCAGCGCTGGGACGAGCACGGCAAGCCGTACGCGGCGACCGCCGACGACGCCGCGTACGGGATCTTCCAGCTGGAGGGCGGCGCGGTCGCGCAGATCAACTCCTCCTGGGCGGTACGCGTCAACCGCGACGAACTCGTCGAGTTCCAGGTCGACGGCACCGAGGGCTCGGCGGTCGCGGGCCTGCGCAACTGCCGTGTCCAGCACCGCAGTTCAACCCCGAAGCCGGTCTGGAACCCGGACCTGCCCGCCACCGAGTCGTTCCGCGAGCAGTGGCAGGAGGTCCCCGACAACGACGCGTTCGACAACGGCTTCAAGGCGCAGTGGGAGCTGTTCCTGCGGCACGTCGCGCTCGACGAGCCGTACCACTGGGACCTGCTCGCCGGCGCGCGCGGCGTCCAGCTCGCCGAGCTGGGGCTGCGTTCCGCCGCCGAGGGCCGCCGCCTCGACGTACCGGAGATCGCGCTGTGAGCCTTCTGCTGCCGCGCCCCGACGGCACGACGCGGGCGCACGAGCCCCGCACGACCCCGCTCTCGCTTCCCCCGGGCCCGCCGCCCACCTCCCGTACGGTCCTCTCGGCCGCGCACGTCGTCGCCGACCCGTACGCGGACACCTCGCCCGGCTCCCCCGCCACGATCGACTGGGACGCCACGCTCGCGTTCCGCCGCCACCTGTGGGCGCACGGCCTCGGCGTCGCGGAGGCGATGGACACGGCCCAGCGGGGCATGGGCCTGGACTGGCCGGCGGCGGCGGAGCTCATCCGCCGAAGTGCCGCCGAATCCAAGGCAGTTGGCGGCCGCATCGCGTGCGGCGTGGGCACGGACCAGCTCGCGGACGGCAGCCTCGCCGAGGTGCGAGCGGCGTACGAGGAGCAGCTCTCGGTCGTCGAGGAGGCCGGGGCACAGCCGATCCTGATGGCATCGCGGGCCCTCGCAGCAGCGGCCCGAGGCCCCGAGGACTATCTCTCGATGTATGCGGACCTGCTCCGCCAGGCCGCCGAGCCGGTGATCCTGCACTGGCTGGGCCCCATGTTCGACCCCGCCCTCGACGGCTACTGGGGCTCGGCCGACCTGGACACGGCCACGGAAACCTTCCTGGAGGTCATCGCCGCCCACCCCGACAAGGTCGACGGCATCAAGGTCTCCCTCCTCGACGCCCGCCGCGAGGTGGAGCTGAGGCGCCGCCTTCCGGACGGCGTACGGTGCTACACGGGCGACGACTTCAACTACCCCGAACTGATCACGGGCGACCAACTGGGCTTCAGTCACGCCCTGTTGGGCATCTTCGACCCGCTGGGCCCGCTGGCGGCGGAAGCGGTACGCGTACTGGACAAGGGAGATGCGGACGGCTTCCGCGCCCTCCTCGACCCCACCGTCGAACTGTCCCGCCACCTCTTCCAGGCCCCGACCCGCTTCTACAAGACGGGGGTGGTGTTCCTGGCGTGGCTGTCCGGGCACCAGTCGCACTTCACGATGGTCGGCGGGTTGCAGTCGGCGCGGTCGCTGCCGCATCTGGCCCGGGCGTACGAACTGGCGGACGGGCTGGGGCTGTTCCCGGACCCGGGACTGGCCGAGACCCGCATGAAGTCGCTTCTGAACGTGTACGGAGTATCCCAATGACGACGCTGGCGACGATGACGGCTCCTTCGATCTCCTCCCGCTTCAGCATCAACCAGATGACGGTGAAGCAGCTCTCCCTGCCGGAGCTGATGGACGCGTGCGTACGGCTCGGGGTGCGCGGGGTCGGCCTGTGGCGCGAGCCCGTCGCCGCCTACGGGCTCGACGCGGCGGCAAAATCGTTGCGGGGTGCGGGACTTGAGGTCACTTCGCTGTGTCGCGGCGGCTTCCTCACGGCGGTCGACCCGGCCGGGCGGTCCGCCGCCCTCGACGACAACCGGGCGGCGATCGACGAGGCGGCGGCCCTGGGCACGGATACGTTGGTGCTGGTCTCGGGCGGCCTTCCGGCGGGGTCGAAGGACCTGGCGGGCGCGCGGGAGCGGGTGGCCGACGCGCTGTCCCGCCTGGCCCCGCATGCCGCGTCGCAGGGCGTGCGGCTGGCGATCGAGCCGCTGCATCCGATGTTCGCCTCGGACCGGTGCGTGGTGTCGACACTGGACCAGGCGCTGGCGCTGGCCGAGCGCTTCCCCGCGTCACAGGTGGGGGTGGTGGTGGACACGTACCACGTGTGGTGGGACGACACCGCGCCCGCGGCGGTGGCCCGAGCGGGCGCCGCCGGCCGGATCCACGCCTTCCAACTGGCGGACTGGGTCACGCCGTTGCCGGCGGGCGTCCTGAATGGTCGCGGCCAGCTGGGGGACGGCTCGATCGACTTCGCGTGGTGGCGCTCGCTGGTGGATGCGGCGGGCTATTCGGGCCCGATCGAGGTGGAGCTGTTCAACGAGGAGCTGTGGGCGGGGGACGGGGTGGCCGTGCTGGGAGAAACGGCCCGGCGTTTCGGCGAGGTGCTGGCTTAGCCCGTGCGGTACGTGTCGCGAAGTGGCTGCCCGAGTGTCATCGGACGCGCACGTAGAGTGCCGTCGCGAAGGGCCCGGCCGTCGTACAGCGCGGAACAGAGGAGTCGATCGACATGACCGAGTACCCCGAAGGCGCCCCTTGCTGGGTGGACGCGATGTTCGCTGACGTAGAAGGCGCCAAGACCTTCTATTCGGAGGTGCTGGGTTGGACCTTCGGCGAGGCGGCCAGCGAGTTCGGCAACTACACGCAGGCCTACTCCGACGGCAAGGCGGTCGCGGCCGTCGTCCCGCCGATGCCGGGCGCCGACGCCCCGTCGCAGTGGTGTCTGTACTTCGCCTCGCCCGACGCGGCGGCCACCGGCGAGAAGATCAAGGCGGCCGGCGGCGAGCTGGTGATGGAGCCGATGCGGGTCGGTACGTTCGGCACGATGCTGATCGCGAAGGAGCCGAGCGGCGCGGTCTTCGGCGTCTGGCAGCCGGACGAGCACAAGGGCTTCGAGAAGGCCGGCGAGCCGGGGTCGTTCGCCTGGGCGGAGGTCTTCACGCGGGACGCGGCGAAGGTGGACGGGTTCCTGCCGAAGGTCTTCCCGTTCCAGGTCCAGAAGATGGAGATGGGCGACGCCGGCGCGGGCGCGGCCATGGACTACAAGGTCTTCAGCCTCGGCGCGGGGCATCCGGCGCTGGGGCGGATGGCCATGGGCTCCGAGTTCCCGCCGGAGATCCCGGCGTACATCCAGGTCTTCTTCGGGGTCCCGGACTGCGACGCGGCGGTCGCCACGGCCCAGAAGCTGGGCGGCCGGCTCCACTTCGGGCCGGTGGACAGCCCGTTCGGGCGGATGGCGGCGCTTACGGATCAGCAGGGGGCGGCGTTTGCGGTCATCGACATGGGGACGCGGGTGGGGGATGTGCCGCAAATGACCTAGCCCATCCGGGGGCGGGGTATCGGAGTGGCCGGACTGCACTGGGGCTCCGCCCCAGACCCCGTTCGCGCCTGAAGGGCGCTCGTCCTCAAACTCCCCCAAGGCCTCAAGGGCCAGGGGGGACCCCATGACGGGCTGAAGATGCCAGGA